>NZ_JBAUUO010000138.1:0-117641 GCF_049582745.1 Occallatibacter sp. | reverse complement strand
ATCCCATCGAGCAAGCCTGGTCCAAGCTGAAACAACTCCTGCGAGCAGTGAAAGCCCGCGCGCTCGATCAGCTGGAACCGGCCATCGCGCGCGCCATCGACGCCATCACTCCCCAAAACGCGCAGGCGTTCTTCCGACACTGCGGTTACGGAGTACAGTAATTATGAAAATGCTCTAGCTTGCCGGTTGCCGCGGATCTTGAGAACGGGTACGGACACGCGCCCGAGGACGCGGCAGAGACGATCCGGCTGGCGGCCGCGGTTGGGCTTGTAGGCGGATCGATTGAGGATGCGACTGGGAACGAGGCGAAGCCGATTTATGAATTCGATCATGCGGTGGAGCGGATTGCCGCGTCGGCGGAGGCTGCGAAGGCATTGCCGTTTCCTTTCTTGCTTGTGGCGCGGGCGGAGAACTATCTTCATGGGCGGTCGGATCTGGACGACACGATCACACGGTTGCAGGCGTTTGAGAAGGCCGGGGCCGCAGTGTTGTATGCGCCGGGGCTTACTCTGCCCGAGGACATTCGGACGGTTTGCGCATCGGTGACAAAGCCGGTGAATGTGCTGATGGGGTTGAAGGGCGCGCCGCGGCTGTCCGTGACGCAGCTTGGCGAACTGGGCGTGCGACGGATCAGCATTGGATCGGGGTTCAGCCGGGCGGCGCTGACCGCGTTTCTGCATGCGGCGCGTGAAGTGATCGACGACGGCACGTTCGGGTTTGCCGACGAGGCGCTGTACATCTCTGAGTTGACGGCGATGTTCGAGTGAGTGAACAGCCGGGCAGAAGTCTGACGGGGGCACCCCCCTATATGCAATCAGTCGCATATAGGCCAGGCACCGGCGCGAAGGACTATTGAGGAACCAACTCTGTTCCGCTCTCATTTCGCATCCACTCCGGCAAGCCCGAAGCGATGGCGGTGCGCACAGCAGCCAACAGTTCTTCTCGGGTTGCATAGTCGGCCGGAAAAACGGGTGCATGAAATATAACATGCGCCGTTCCGGGACGAATGTGCATGCTTCCTTTTGACATCATCGATTCCGTACCCCAGATTGAAACCGGAATGCACGGTGCCCCGGTCTCCTGCGCCAGGTAGAAAGGGCCCTTCTTAAAGGGAAGCATGCGCCCATCCTTCGACCGTGTTCCTTCCACAAATGTCGTGATGTGTACGCCTTTCGCAAGCACCTTGCGTGCGGCCGCAATACTCTCTTGCGCGCTTTCCTTGCGGCCGTCGCGGTCGACGGGTATGAACTCGCCTTGCCGAAAACCCCAGCCCAGCACCGGCACGTGCATCAGCGATCGTTTGAGAAATGCGGATGTGCGTCCCGGGATATTTGGAATCAGCGCAGGCGGGTCCAGGTTCGAAACGTGGTTTGCCATGAAGATACACGCAGTGTTCGCTGGAACGAGTTCGCGGCCGCTCACCTCAATTCGAATGCGCGCCAAAAAGTAGCCGGTCCTGACAATCATCTGCGTCGCGTTATACAGCGGTAGAACATTGCCGGTAATAATCGACCATGGAATGAAGATGATTGCGGTGGGAATGCCCAGAATGACGAACGTGATGAGAAGTAGCAGTGAGGCGATCATGGCAGGCTTTCGCGATCAGTCCTGACGAACTCTGACTCGCGCAGGAAGTTTTTCATAGATGTCGTCGAAGCCGCCATTGGAGAGGATGGCGACCACATCGCCGGACTTCAGTTGCGGCGCGATGCTCTCGACAATCTCGGTAGCATCCGGATGCAACTCGGCCGGCGTTCCCGCTGCATTGAGCGCGTCGACAACATCCTCCGGGTGAAGCCGCTCCGCGTCAGGAATGCGCTGCTGCTGATAGACGCCCGCCATCATCACGCGATCGGCCAGGCGCAGGCTCTCAATCAGATCGTTTTCCAGCACCTTGCGCCGAAGCGTGTTCGAACGCGGTTCCAGCACAGCCCAGATGCGTGCATCGGGATACACCGATCGCAGCGCGCGCAGCGTCTCACGAATCGCAGTTGGATGATGCGCAAAATCATCGATGATGGTGATGCCGCGGATTACATCGCGAACTTCAAGCCGTCGCTTTACACTTTTGAAGCTGGCCAGGGCTGAGCGGATCGCGTCCTTGCGAATGCCCTGACCGGCTGCCAATGCTGCTGCCGCCGTCGCATTCAATGCATTGTGTTCGCCTGCGAGTTGCATCGCCAGTTCCGACCAAAGCTCGCCGTGTTGCCAAACCTCCCACTTTGTCTTGCCGTCCGCGTGACGCAGGTTGCGAATCTGCCAGTCGGATTCCGCGCTGAATCCGTAACGTTCCACGCGACAGAAGGCCTTGCTGATGCACTCGGTCACGTTTGGGCTGCCATCATACGCAACCAACAGCCCACGACGCGGCACAAGATTCACGAGTCGCTTGAATGCGATCTTCACCGCTTCGAGATCGGCGTAAATGTCCGCATGGTCAAACTCCACGTGCGTGAGGATGAGCGCATCCGGGAAATAGTGCAGAAACTTAGGCCCCTTGTCGAAGAACGCTGTGTCGTATTCGTCGCCCTCAATGATGAACGTGTGGGTCGGGCGAAGCTGAAAACTGGTGCCGAAGTTCTCTGCGACGCCGCCGATAAGAAATGACGGCTCAAGCCCGGCGTCTTGATGCGATGCCACCTGGTAAATCCACGATAACATGCTGGTCGTCGTTGTCTTGCCATGCGTTCCTGCCACGACGAGCGATTCACGTCCCTTCAGAAATTCTTCGCGCACTAGTGCGGCCATCGACGTAAAGGGCATTCGCTCATCGAGCACGCGTTCCACCTCGGGATTGCCGCGGGAAAGCGCATTCCCGATGACCACCAGGTCCGGCGCCGGATCGAGGTTCGATTCCGAATAAGGTTCGAGCACCGGGATTCCAAGCGCATGCAGCAGGTCGCTCATTGGCGGATAGGCGGCTTTGTCAGACCCCGAAATGCGATGCCCCTCAAGTTGAAGCAGGCCGGCCAAAGAAGCCATCGCGGTGCCGCAAATGCCGCTCAGATGAATGTGCTTGCGCGTCGAAGTCAAGATCGCACCGCCGGTTCAAGCAACGTCAGTTGAGCTTCATTGCCGGCGCGTAGTTCGGCTTCAATGCCGAAGATCAACGTGACGTTCTGCCTTGAGACGTGCCCGCTGCGCAGTCCGAAGGCGATGGGAACGTCGATTCCATTGAGCGCGAAAAGGATCGCGTCTTCGAGCAGATTCTCTGGCGCGCCTGCCGAGGTGCAATCGAGCATCTCCCCGAAAATGATGCCGCGCACGTCATTCAGCTTCCCTGCCTCCCGCAACTGCCAGAGCATCCGGTCAACCTGGTAAGGCTTGGCGCCTACATCCTCGATAAATAGCAGCTTGTTCTCCGTTGCAGGCTCCCAGGGCGTTCCAATCAAAGAGACCAGAATGCTGAGGCATCCGCCGTAAAGCGTGCCTCGTGCTGATCCTTCCTTCAGAGGGCGCATTCCTTCCGCGCTTCCCACGGAGTATGGCCTGCCCGCGAGCGCCGCCTGAAAGCTTTCGAGGTGAACGCCATCCTCAAGGTAGAAATCCGCTCCAACCATCGGGCCGTGAAATGCTGGGAGCCCAAGCTGATCCAGGAGCCAAAGCTGCAATCCGGTCATATCGCTGTAGGCAAAGAATGGCTTCGGATGGTTCGCGATAAGCGCAAGATCCACGGCTTCCAGCAGGTAATTCGATCCGTAGCCGCCCCTTACTGCTGCTACGAAACTCGTAGCGGGATCCGCAAATGCCGCGTGGATATCTGCGACCCGCTCATCAGATCTTCCCGCAAAGAACAACGGACCGCGCGCCTGCGTGTTTGTTCCGAGACGCGGTACGTATCCAAGGCTTTGAAGACGTTCAACGCCGCGGTCAACCCGTTCCGGAATCGCAAAGGATGCAGGCGAGATAACGCTGACGCCGGCGCCCGGCGCAGTCGGGCCAACGGATATCAGTGGCTTTGATCCGGTCGTCATCCGCACCATGCCTCGCCGCGCGCAATCAAGGTTGCAGGACCTGTCAGTTCCAGTTCGCTGCCCGGCCCGCGCCAACTCACAGTCTGGGCTCCTCCCGGCGACAATACACGCAAGTTAGATGCACATGCATGAAATGCAATGGCCGCGGTCGCAGATGCGGAGGTCCCGGTTCCAGAAGATGTCGTCGGGCCAACGCCGCGCTCGAAGATGCGGATCTCAATCTCTTCGGGACTTAGAATGCGCACAAACTCAACATTGGTCTGGTGCAGAAAATCGGAGTGGGCGCAGATTTCAGCGCCGATTGTCTGCCACGCATTTCGGGCGACTGAGAAGTCTGGGTCTTCGACGACGATCACAAAATGCGGGTTTCCGGTAGAGACCGCGATTCCTTCCACGGAGCGGCCATCTGCCAGCGTCACTATTTTCCGTGCGGAACTGGGGATGCCCATGCCTGTCGTGACTTCGACTGAGTATCCTCCATCTGCGAGCACGTTGTTGATCCGGCAGATGCGCAATCCGGCATCTGTCTCGATGCGTAACTCGTCGCCAGCCTTCGCGCCGATCATCGAGCTCATCCACGCGGCAACGCAACGGGTTCCGTTACCACTGATTTCCGCAATCGAGCCGTCCGCGTTGTGAAGCCTGACTCTTCCGCACTTCGAGCCAATCCAGGCAAAGAACTCGATACCGTCCGCACCAACGCCCGTGTTGCGCGCGCAAAGCCGGCGCGTCAGTTCCGCAAAGTCGCGATTGGCTGCTGAATCTTCGGTCACGATTAGAAAATCATTGCCGCACGCGTGCGCCTTGGCAAAGGGAATCAATCTTCCTCCGGATCGCGGAAATTGAGCAGCGCGTTGATTGCCGGCTCGGAGAGCAGCCGCCCCCGCAGCCGTTCATGCTGTTTCTTGGTAGCGGTTATGGTGAAGCTCACGCGCTGCAGATCGCCAATCGCGTTGGTCGCAAAGTCGGCCAACCGCTCGCCCGCCTTATCCATAGCGTCGAGAATCGAGTGAAGCATTGCTGTCTGATCGTCTCCACGCGCTTCATAAACGAGAGAGTAGATTTTGATGCTGGCTCGGCGCTCAAGAAACCCCACCAATTCTAGAGCGATAATCACGATCACGGTGGCTACCGCGGCGGCGGCAAGCAATCCCGCGCCGCACGCCATGCCGATGGAGGCGACTACCCAGACGCTGGCAGCACTGGTCAGTCCGCTGATCCGGCTGCGATTGTGAATGATCAATCCCGCGCCAAGGAATCCGATGCCCTGAACGATATTCGACGCTACCTGTCCCTTGTTCGGGCTTCCATCTCCGGCCAGCACAGCCGAGAGCAGCGTGAAGAACGCTGCGCCCAGACAGATGAGCAGGTTTGTGCGCACACCGGCCGATCTGCGTTTGTACTCGCGCTCCAGACCGATGAGAGCGCCCAACAGGGATGCAACGATCAGCCGGGGGATGGCGCCGTTGAAAACGACGACCTGCTGCAGCCAACTGAAGTCGAAAGGCGCTGAGATGTTTGCCAATGTCGTACACATGGCTGCCACCTTGGCTGATGCTATCACCGCTCTGCAGCTTTCGTGCCGGTTGGGGTATCGGAGACGTAAACCGTGCCCGATTTCTGCCCGGGAGCGTCAAAACGCCTCACTAATCTAAGCCCATTGGGATGTGCCTTCACTGCCTGATCGATCTCGTCGCCATCGAATGCAACCACGATTGCGGCATGTGCGTCAGGTGCGGCTAATGCAGCAGAATAATACTCTTTGTCGCTCTCGTTGATCGTCTGGCGGAGCGGGATTCCCGTAAATGCGACCAGATTCGGATACACGGAAGTCTCCATCAGAACGAGGCTGCCAGGGCGCGTCGCCAGCAGCGAGCGCAATACGGGCGGTATTTCGACTTCGAAGGAGCGGCGCGACTCAATGTTTTTGGTGCCTTCGACGTATGTCAGAGGATGATCGCGAAGAACCGCCCACGCATTGACGGCGACGATCGCGTAGATTGCTGTGGCGGCAAGAGGCACCAGGATTCGTTTGAATTCACGGAAAACCGCAAGCGTGAATTGCGCAACGAATCCCAGTCCGAGCGCGAAGGCCGGCAGCATCTCCATCCCATAGCGCGTGTTGTACCAGGAGTGGGGCCACCAGACGGGAAGAAAGATCGGCACAGAACCGAACGCGATGGAGTATGCGTAGAAAGGAATCGGCAGCCATAACAAAAGCGTCCATTGAAATGCACGCCGGTGCGTTGTGAGCCATCCCCACGCGGCGCCCAGCAGCGCAAGCCCCAGCGTGAGGTTCCCCCACGATTCCGGCGCGACATCCATCTCGGCGCACTTGACAAAAAAGATTAGCGATACCCAGGGATTATGCCACCCGGGATGCGGGGGTCCTGACCCTGGTATCGCGGTGCGAATCTCGATCGCTGCCGCAGAATACGGACCGCGCGCGAAGTCGAGCCAGTCTCCAAAGACGATCCCGTTGTAGGCAAACCAGATCAGCGGCGCTGCAACCACAGCAGCACTGGCGATCCAGAATGTCCGCGAGCGAAGAGTGCTGGTGCGAAGCTGCACAATCCCGACAGAGGTCCACGCCAGAAACGCCAGGATCCAACCGTCATACCGCGTAAACACTGCCGCTACGAGAACGAGTGCGATGCCGCTCAATAGCCGCGCCGCACGCGGCGGATCGTTGTTGAGAGCACCGCGCCACTCCACCAGCCACACTGCGAGCCAAACCATTTCGCACAGAAACAACGGCTCCGTCATCGCCGTGGTCTGCAGGTAAAGAAGGTTCGCGTTCAGCGCAAAAAATGCGAGAGCCACGACTGCCGCAGATGGGCGCAGCCAGTGGCGCGCAAGCCGATAGACCCCTGCGCACCCGGCAACGTACGCCAGTGCTGAAGGAATCATCCCTGCGATGCCGTCGGCCCACCAGGCGTAGACCCGAACGAAGGAAATCAGCAGCAGGTGCGGGAGCGGAAGCCAAACCGAACCGAGCTGCGACAGGCCCGGCCGATGAGAATCGAAAACTCGCCGCGCAATATGAAGATGCGCAACGGCGTCACCGTAATTGAGCATCGCGTCGTGGCGCCAACTCCAAAGGCTTGCCAGTGCAGACGCAATCACCGTAGACGCCGCCACTAGCAGCCACTCGTTGCGGCCGATGGGGCGGCGAATCGGCTCTTCAGTCAAGGTGCGTCAACTCGCGGAACAGCTTGAAGCGGTGGTCGATTTCCTCGCGCGTTAGCTGCTGCAACCGCTCGGTTCCAAAGCGCTCGACCGTGAATGAGCCCATGACGGAGCCATAGAACATGGCGCGCCGGAAGGCGCCGGGCGTGAGTTCGCGCTGCGAGGCGATATAGCCGAAGAATCCGCCGGCGAAGCTGTCGCCCGCGCCGGTGGGGTCGGTGACTTGCTCAAGCGGGAAGGCGGGAGTTTTGAAGGTGCGTGATCCGGGGGCGCCGGGAATTGCCTTGTGGAAGAGCGTTGCACCGTACTCGCCATGCTTGACTACGAGCATGCGCGGGCCCATCTCCATCACAGCTCGCGCGGCGAGGACGAGATTGCTGTTGCCGGCGAGCATGCGCGTTTCGGTGTCGTTGATGAGGAGGATGTCGAGGCCTTTGAGCACCTCGAGCAGTGCCGGCTTGTGGTCCTTGATCCAGTAATTCATGGTGTCGCCGGCGACCAGCCTGGCCTGAGGCGTGGCCTCTCGAACACGGCGCTGAAGAACAGGATCGATGTTTGCGAGAAAGAGGAACTGCGAATCGCGATATGCGTCGGGGATTTTGGGTTCGAAGCCGGCAAAGACATTGAGATCGGTTTTGAGCGTCCGGGCCTCGTTGAGATTCTCCAGATACGAGCCTTGCCAGAAGAACGTCTTGCCGGGCGCGTGCTGAATGCCGGTGGTGTCGATCTTGCGCACATCGAAGACGGCTTGCTCGCCCGCGCCGAAGTCTTCGCCGACCACGGCGATGACGCGGACATCGGTGAAAAAGCTTGCGGCGAGCGAAAAGTAAGTGGCCGCGCCGGCGAGGCAGCGCTCTTTGCGTCCTGAGGGAGTTTCGACAGTGTCAAAGGCAACGCTGCCAACTACGGTAATGGACATGCGTGAATTCTTCTCCAGGGTGGGTTTGAGCCAGCGGTGTTAGCGGCGGTGGTTTTTCGACGATTCGTGTATCCGAATTGGCAACCCAAGGTTCAAAAAGTTCCATAACTACCAGTTGTGGTATTTGCCGAAAAGCAGTTTCAGTCGTTCCTTGGCAGCGGCTGGAATCGCATCCGGCTGCGTGAGTACGGCAAACTTTGCTGCCGAAGCGCACGCGCACGCTCGTTCCGCCGGCATCGCGGCAACCGTGGCCTTTACCACCTTGCAGGCATTCTCCGCATTCTGGTGCAAAACGGCGACGATCTCTTCAATCGTCACCGAATCGTGACCCTCTCGCCAACAGTCGTAGTCGGTGACCATGGCGACAGTGGCATAGCAGATCTCCGCTTCGCGTGCTAGTTTTGCTTCCTGCAGGTTGGTCATTCCGATCACGTCCGCGCCCCAGCTGCGGTAGAGATTCGATTCAGCTTTGGTTGAGAACTGCGGGCCCTCCATGCAAACGTACGTGCCGCCCAGTTTGCCCACGACACCGACGCGCGTGCAGCCCAGTTCCGCGGCTTTGGCAACCACAGCGCACACCGGATCGCCAAATGCCACATGGCCGACGATGCCATCGCCAAAAAAAGTGGAAATGCGGTGAAATGTACGATCGATAAACTGGTCGGGAATTACGAAATCTGTCGGCTTGTGCTCTTCCTTGAGCGATCCGACAGCCGAAACCGAGAGAATCCGTTCTACGCCGAGCTTTTTGAATGCGTAAATGTTGGCGCGGAAGTTCAATTCCGAGGGCAAAATCCGGTGCCCGCGACCATGGCGCGCAAGGAAAGCGACCTTGCGTCCCTCCAGTTCGCCGAGCACGAACGGGTCGGAAGGCTCGCCGAAAGGCGTATCAATGCGTTCTTCGTGGACGTTGGTAAATCCGGGGATCGAATAGAGCCCGCTACCGCCAATAATCCCGATCTCTGCCTGCGGCAATGTCGCTCCCGTCAACAGGCAATAGGACGGCCTGTCAGATTGATTCAACAAACACTTCAGTATAAAGGTCGGGACCGCCTCGGACTGAATCGTTGTTTTGCGATTGTGCGACCGAGATTACGCGATCACAGCTTGGCCGGCAGCCATGCGAAGGCGATTGTCCGCCATGTCGCGCACTCCCCACCCTGCAATCAGCAGGCTGGGCGACTCGGTCGGGTGCGCCGTCCCCAACTCGCCGAGCGTGGTTCGCTGCACCTGCTGACCCGGTTGCGCGGCGTGGGACACAATCGCACAGGGAAAATCGGCAGGCAAACCATTCTCAAGCCATTCCAGTGCCAACAGGGTAAGGTCGCGTCCCGGCATGTAAACCACGCGCGTAGCATCTTCGATTTCTGGAATCGGCGCGTCATTGTGCGATTGTGCGTGATGGCCCGTCGAGAAGATTACGCTTGAAGCCGCGTTGCGATCTGTGAGAGAGCAGGGAATTGCCGCCGCAGCCGCGAAGGCAGCCGTAATTCCGGGCACTACTTCGAAGGCCACTCCGGCTTCGGTCAATGCTTTCATTTCTTCACCCGCGCGGCCAAAAATCAGTGGGTCGCCGCTCTTCAGTCTCACCACGCTTCGCCCGGCCGAGGCATGCGCAATCATCAGCGCATGAATTTCCTCCTGGGTAATATTCTTCGTGCTGCAACGCTTGCCCACGTTTACCACTTCTGCGCCCGCCGCAGCTAACTCCAGAATCGCCGGCGGGACCAGATCGTCGTGCAGAATGACCTCGGTCGACTGAATGAGTCGCAGAGCTTTTAACGTGAGCAGGTCAGGATCCCCCGGCCCAGCGCCGACAAGAAACACTTTGCCTTCCACACTCTCTTCAGGTTGGCCCGGTGTCAAATATTCTGAAGGGAACAAAAGCGTCGAATCTGATTCAAAAAACGGCCGCTCCGCCATTTCATGCAGCAAAGCCTTGCGCGCTTCGCCAGGGGGAATCGTTGCCAGAACTTCACGCCGAAACGCGCCTAGATTCTTGAGCCAAGGCCCAATGTCCGCGGACAACCGCGCATCAATTTCTCGCCGAAGCCGCTGAGCAACAGCCGGACTTTCCCCCGCCGTCGAGATTGCAATCTGCAGATCGCCTCGCCGCACTACGGATCCAAAATAGAAATCACAATGTGGTGGGTCATCCACGCTGTTCACCAGGATTCCCCGGCGAACCGCCTCGCGATAAACCGTGGCGTTGACATCAGGATCATCCGTAGCGGCAATCACCACGAAGTTGCCGTCGAGGTCATTCGCATCAAAACGTTGCCGAATCCACTCCAGCCGGTTCTCGCGGGCAAGCTGCTGAATCTCCGGCTTTGCCTCCGGCGCAGTCACGCGCAGGCGCAGTCCCGTAATCAGCAGGCTGTTGATCTTTTCCAGCGCCACGTTGCCCGCGCCCACCAGCAATCCAGGCCGTCCATCGAGTTTTAGAAAAATAGGCAGTAAGCTCATGGCACCTCAGTCTGCTACGGAGTGGGGCACGCGGCCCGTGGGTAGATCGCGCTCAACCGGCGCAAAGATTTCTCCAGCCAGATATCCGCGCAACTCGTCATTGGTGTGGCGGGCGAACCATGCGCGCAGATTCTCTCTCTCGCCTTCGCGCGTGACCAGGTATTTGCGCAGCAGCCGCGCGATAGCTTCGGGAACATGCGAGGCGGGTGTGCGATATCCGACTGGGCGCGCAATGCCAGCATGCTGCCCGACCGACCCGCCGAGGCAGAAGTAGTAGGCATCCACCAGCTTGCCTTCGTGCTTGATCTTCTTGCCCTCGATGCCGATGTCCGCGATCCAGTGCTGCCCGCAGCCATTGGGGCATCCGGTTACGTGAAGCCGCAGCTGCTGATCAAATTGCGGGACGCGCTCCTCAAGTTCGTCTACCAGCCAGCGCGTGAAGCCTTTAGTTTCTGTGATGGCAAGCTTGCAGAATTCAGTTCCGGTGCAAGCGACGGCACCGCGCCAGAAGGGCGAGCCTTCCACGTGAAGCCCGATGGCGCCCAGTTCGCGCACAAGGGCGGCGGCCTTTTCCGTTGGCACGTCGATAAAGAGCAGGTTCTGCGAGACGGTTGCGCGCAGGGCGCCGCTGCCATACTTGTCGGCCAGGTCGGCGGCGGCTTCCAGTTGCTCTCCCGTCAGCCGGCCGCGGAGGACAGAAGCACCGACATAGCACAATCCAGCCTGTCGCTGGCGATGAATGCCGACATGGTCGCGGAGCGTCTCATCGGGAATCTTCTCGTCGACACCGGGGGCCAGCTTGAAATCCAACCGCGATTGCAACTCAGCAAGGAAGCTCTCGGCCGTCCAGCCTTCTTTCATAAAAAGATATTTCAATCGCGCACGGTCGCGGCTTTCGCGCAAAACTTGCTGATCGCGGAAGATTTCCGTGATCGCCTTGACTACGGCAACCGCCTGTTCAGGAAGAACGAAGGCATCGAGCCGGACCGCAAGATGCGGCTCGTTGGAAAGCCCTCCGCCGACACGCACCGTGAATCCGACCTGGCCGTTACGCTTCACGGGCGTCAGCGCGATGTCATTGATTTCGGGATAGGAGCACCAGGTGGGGCAGCCCGTTACGCAGATCTTGAACTTGCGCGGCAGATTATAGAAATCAGAATTCGCGGTGAGGAGGTGTGCAATCTCCAGCGCGATCGGCGAGGCGTCGATCAACTCTTCGTGATCGACTCCGGCCAGAGGACAGCCTGTGACATTGCGCACCACGTCGCCGCAAGCGCCCTTCGGCGAGAGGCCGATCGCGTCCAGCGCATCCACCACCTCGGGCAGGGTCTCAATCGTCAGCCAGTGCAACTGGATGTTCTGACGCACCGTAATATCGGCCAGGTTGCGCGCATACTTCCGCGTGATGCCGCCGATGGTTCGCAGCTGGCTCGAAGAAATGATCCCGTTCGGGATCCCGATGCGCATCATGAAATGGTCAGAGACAAGTCCCTCGCCACCCTTGCCGCCGGTCGCACCCACACCGTCTCCCTGCGTGTAGATACCCCACCATTTGAAGTACATGCCGGCCCACTCCGGGACCACGCTGGAGCGCCCCTCGCGTGCAAACGTTCGTACTTCATCGAATGCTTCCCAGGGATTCTTGGCGAGCTTCAGGCGTTCGGCGCGTTGAGCCTTGGTCTCTTTCGGGGGAGCGGCAACTTCAGTCATATGACCTCTTTGAGGGGGATTTGGAATGCGCTGAAAACAGAAAGCCCGCGACAGCTAAGGCTGCATCGCGGGCAATCAGGAAACCTTGGGAAGGATGGAAGCTTTAATAGACCATGGTCACCTGTGCGCGCGAGGCGTCATACAGCGGCGACAACAGGTCCGAAGTTCCATGCATCGATATTCGCAGGATGCGCACCAAATTGCAACTCTTGCGTAGCAGAGCGCATTCGCAGCCCACTCAATGCAAATCTTTCATAACGCGAGAAACCACACCGATCTCTTTTGATTTGTGCATGGTCTACCCCGCACGTATGTCTTGGCCTCTGCAGGCCACGCCGTCTTGCCTTGAGGATCACGTCCGGATTGCTCGATCTCTCATCCGAGGTGATATTCCACCGTCTTCCCGAATTGATCTGCGGCTTCGGCCGCCGCCCCGGAAAAGGGCCGACCCTGTATCCGGTCGCTTGCTCGCCGCAGGCATGGGCCGCAGGATCGGTCTTCATGCTTCTGCAGGCTTGTCTCGGGCTGGAAATCCGCGCCAGCGAGTCACGAATCTATCTACATCACCCTGCATTACCTGAAAAGCTGCAGCATATTCGTATTCGCAACCTCAGGGTTGGGAGCGCCAGCTGTCGACCTCGCGTGCGAGCGGTATGCCGACTCCGTAAGCGTCAACATCCTGCGCCGCAGCGGCGAGGTCGAAATTGTTTCAATGCGCTAGCTCTCCCCACAGTAGCATCGAGCTGAATCCCGATTGAGTCTAGACTCTGTCTTGCCAACTGCGGAGCCCGCCTTCGTCCGGATGGCCGCCTACGGTTTCTGCGCGTGGGCAGCCTGCACCAGCATCTCAACTGGCGCCACCACCATGTCGCGCAGTACGGCCTGCGGTTTCTCCGCAGACTTCAACGTTTGCATGCCACTTTGCGTTGTCGCACTATCCGCGACGCGATGACTTTCGAGATCGTCAAGCGCACTCAGCCCGATCGTAGAAACCTGGGACAATGTCTCCGACACCGGAGTCAGCTCTGCCGTGATGTCTGACCTCTTCAGCGAAGGCTCGAGTTTCGCATCGTTATCCCGCCACAACGTCAGCCACTTCTTCGCTTTTTGAATCTGCTCCGTCGAAGCGTTTCCGGCAACGATCACCCCGACTAGGTTTTTGAACTTGCGCGCCATTTCGCTCTCCGGCGGAACCGCGTCCACCAGGTGGTTTAGAGGTGAATACCAGTCATATTTCTTGAGTTCTTCCCTCTGATATCCCACCGGCGGCTGAACCACACCCGCCAGAACCGCAAGATACTTCGGATCAGCCTGCCCGCTCATTCGTTGCAGCATGGGCCGTGTGAATGACTGGTGCTTCAGACCATAGGATTCGAGTTTGTCCGACACGACCGACAGTCGCGCATACATCGAATTCACATCGCGCACATCCTGCGCGGACCACAAGCGTTCGGCAATCGCAGCCGTGCGGGGCCAGATGCGGCTGTCGATGATTTCCGGAGTCGTGAATTCGCTCCACATTGCCGGTTCACCGCCCAGCACGCGCTTTTTCTCTTCCGGTGTCAGGCTCGCCCCATCTCCCGCCAATGGGTCCGCAAGATAGTGTTCGGCTGCCGACTGGTTCAGGTCAACGTAGTAGCCCGTCGACAGTATGCCGCGATTTCCCTGCCGTGCCGCGGCCGCCAGGGACTTCGGCCCACGCCAGGACTGGATCAAAACATCCGTCGGAGTGTTCGGTTGTAGCACCTCGTCCCAGCCCTCCATGATCCTGTGGTGTGCGGCCACAAGCTTCTGGACTCTCGCCGTGAAGTACGATTGAAGCGCCGCATTGTCCTTCATGCCGTGTGTGCGCATGAATGCCTTGATCCGCGGATTTGCGTCCCACTCTTTCCCATCACACTCATCGCCGCCGACGTGGAAGTAGGCATCCGGAAAAATTCTCGTCATCTCCCCGATGAACTTGTCGATAAATTCAAACGTGCTCTCCCGCGTCGGATCCATTGCCGGGTCGAAGACTCCCCATTGCGTCTCAATTTTGTATGGCCCTTTGCCGCTCGCCAGAGCCGGATAGCCCACGAACCACGCCGTGGTGTGGCAAGGCATGTCGAATTCGGGCACGACCCGAATCCCGCGATCCCGCGCATATTCCACTACCTCGCGCATCTGTGCCTGCGTGTAATACAGGCCATTCGAACCCTTGCCAGTTAAAAGCGGATATATCTTGCTTTCGGCGCGAAAACCCTGGTCCTCCGACAGGTGCCAGTGGAAGACATTCAGTTTCACCGCTTCCATCCCGTTGAGGTTGCGCTCAATCACATCCATTGGCTGAAAGTGCCGCCCCGCGTCGATCATCAATCCGCGCCACGGAAAGCGTGGTTCATCGTCGATCGTTACTGCCGGCGCGCTGAATCCTTCAGGAGTGATCGTCACCAGCTGCAGAAATGTTTGCAGCCCATGCATCGCGCCTAGCGGATTTGGCGCTGTAAGGAGCGCATGCGACGACGTGACCTCCAGGTGGTACGACTCGTTCTCGCCCAGTTTCAACACTGCATCATCAACTCCCGCGGTCCTTACCGTGAGAATGGCTTGTCCGCTGGTCACTTCGTGGTGATAGGGAATTCCGGTCTCGCGCGAAAGTGTGTTGAGGAACCGTTTGCGTGCTGACGCAAGCCGCGCATCCTTGTACCCTTCAAGAGCGATGGTGAAGTTGCCGTCAATGTTCAGGTGCCCGTCTCCACGGACAACATGTTGCGGCATGGGCATGAGGGCGAGCGCTCCAGGAGTCTCCGAATGGATTGCCGGAGCGTAAACAAAGGCCGCCAGAGAAATGCCGAAAATAAGAGCAGCGCAACTACGACCGCAGGATATCGACACAATCACCCCCAAGAAGGACCTACATGCGCGTTGATCGTTTAGCCTTCGATTGCTCATTATAAGGCAGCCGTCAAAAAGATCTCGGCATTCAAACTCTGCAAATTCCATCAGATGCGCAGGTTAGGTGTCAGGGGCAGTACGGGAAACTGGTACGATTGGATTTTCGTTGAACTCAGGACTCCGACAATTGGACCGAAGTGCCCTATTTCCGTCGATTTTGGCTTAGCTCAAGGGTTTCATCTATCAAATTCTGTGATCGAAAGCCTTCAATTCATTCACCACATTGAAATATTGCGGCCATTTTCTAGGGAAATTGACAAAAAATCTGCAAAGTTGATGCAGGCGTAGCCATTGAGCGTGTAGAATCGTTCGCGTCATGCCAGAGACATTGAACGGCCGCTGTGAACTCATCATCAAGTTTCTGCTCCGTGCAGGTTCAGCCAGTATCGAAGAAATCCTCGCCGTCGCCGGTTCCTCGGCTCCCAGTATCCGTCGGGATCTGGCTCGCCTCGAAAATCGGGGACTGATTCGCCGCACGCACGGCGGCGCAACGCTGGTCGAACCCCTGCTCTATGAGCCATTCCGTTACGACAGTTCCTTTCTAGCTCGCGAACAGAA
This sequence comes from Occallatibacter sp., assembly GCF_049582745.1. Taxonomy (GTDB): domain Bacteria; phylum Acidobacteriota; class Terriglobia; order Terriglobales; family Acidobacteriaceae; genus Telmatobacter. Next base: position 101,891 of record NZ_JBAUUO010000138.1, on the reverse strand, counting down.
GTTCGCCGTTGAAAAGCGTCGCATTGGCCTTGCCGCCGCTGAACTCGTTCAGCCCAACGAGACGATCGGGCTCTCTGCAGGAACAACAACAACTCATATCGGTCGGAGTCTGCGACATCGCGAAAAGATCCAGGTCATCACCAACGCAATCAACATCGGCATGGAACTGTGCAATCAGCCCGGTGTTCGCACCTACCTGACTGGAGGCGTCATTCCGTGGGCGTGGTCTTTTTCGCTTACCGGAAATGCGGCTCTTGAGTTTCTCGACGATGTGTACATGGACAAAGTCTTCCTGAGCGTCACGGGTCTCGATGCCGAACGGGGCGCCACCACATTGGAAGCTGACGAGGCGCTGGTATACCGCAAGATGCTGAAACAATCCAAACAGGTCATCGTTGTGACAGATGCGAGCAAATTCGGCAACGTGAGCCCGGCGTTTATCTGCCCGGCTAGTGAAATCCACACCATCATCACCAATGTTGGAGCCTCGCCCGAGGCTCTCGCTCCATTCGAGCGGCAGGGGACGCGCATCATCCGAGCCTAGCAATGGCGTGCTTCCCCCTTCGATCTACCACTTGGCCCCTTTTTAAGCTCAATGAGCAAATTATCCGCAAACGCGAGAGACAAGATCTGATTCTCTGCGTCACCGGGAATTCGTTTGACAAGTGATCTCAGGGTTGCATTTTATAAATTATTGAATAATAACAATTTATAAGTTATTTTGACTCTGCCGGCGCTTCGGGCGAGATCGTTGTATCCATGCTGTTCAATCTTTGCAGTCTCTTGGGACAACTAATCCAAATTCGATCAAGAGTCAATGGAAAATCGATTAGTCATCGCCAATAAATCCGTAGCAGTGATTGTTTAAGTCCTATTCGATCATTTTATTGTTGAAATTGCTCCAGGAATGTCGTATTTTCATCCCCAACGAGTAAAGGTCCGTAAGCTCCGTGCCGGCATCCTGCAGCAGATCTCTGGGACTCGGCAACGGCGGCAACAAGGCCGGCGAATATCTCGAGTTCCGATCGCCGTCCATTCTGCAACACCTTGGGAGGCGTAGTGCCAGTATCGAAAAGCCCATCAGCAAGCCAATATCTGCACCGTTCGCAGCGCGACCCGCTGTACTGGAACAACGGTTTTGGCGGCCGGTCTCTTTCAGGAAATCCCAGGGCGAATTCGTTCAAGCGCAATCCGTGTGAAAGCTCTTGAATTCACCCGTCCATACGCGGATGCGTATCGACACCACGAGATCTCATAAGAAAGGTGTGATGGCAATGATTGACCTGAATCGGGTTCTCAATCAAAGTCTTTCATTGGTGCGTTCAAACCCTGGCCCAGGACGCTCCACAATCGGCGGGGGCCTGAATATGCGGCGAGTCATGGTGGGGCTCGTTGCGGTCTTGCTCCTCATCTGCCCTTTCGTTACGCGCGCGCAGGAACTCTCTGCAACGCTGAGCGGCATTGTCACGGATAGCACTGGAGCGGTCATTCCCAATGCCACCGTTACCATTGCTCTCAATGGCGTTGGTGGTGCATCGCGCGTAGTTCAATCCGACGGTACCGGGTTCTATAAAGCCACCAATCTCACCAACGGAACGTACACGGTCACCGTGGTCGCGACCGGCTTTGACACATTCAATGCAAAAGGCGTCGTACTCGACGTCGCTGAGAAGCACTCGCTGAACGTTCAGATGAAGACTGGCTCCGTCAGCACCACCGTTACGGTGGAAGACAATCCAGTTTCAATCGACACAGAGAGCAGCGCGCAGTCCGGCACAATCTCGGGAGAGCAGGTGCGTGAGCTCGAGCTGAGCAGCCGTAGCTTCGAGCAGTTAGTCACTCTGCAACCCGGCGTTGTGAACGAGCTGGGAGATGATGTATCAGCGGGCGCAACCGCTCTTGCGGTGAACGGAGCTCGCACGACCGCGAACAACTGGACGGTAGATGGCGCTGACATCAACGACAGTGGTTCAAACGGAACCATCACCAATGAGCCCAGCATCGATGCGATCCAGGAATTCACGTTGCAGAGAGGAAGCTACGACGCAGGGTACGGACGCTCAGGCGGCGGCCAGATTCTGGTGGCTACTAAAAACGGCACCTCGAGTTTCCATGGCGACGCATACGAGTTCGTGCGCAATACGGCTCTCGATGCCAATTCCTACTTCAACAAGGTCAACGCGCCATTTACTCCGCGGAATGTTTATCACTACAACGATTACGGCTTCACGATCGGTGGCCCCATCTTCATTCCGAAGGTTTACAACACCGACAGGAAGAAGACCTTCTTCTTCTGGTCAGAGGAGTGGAAAAAAGACACTGCTCCTGGCAGTCAAAGCATGGCGGTGGCTACCGCGGCTGAACTCAGTGGCGTCGTACCGGGTAACTTTACGCCCGCGGGCCCGAATGGTGCCGGTTGCACAACCTACGATGCGGCGAGCAATACTACCCAGATCAATTCCAGTTGCTACAGTTCAAATTCCAACGTTTACTTGACCAATGTCTTCGACAAGTTTCCGGCAAACAGCGGCGGAAACTATGCCTTCTCTTACTCGGCCAAGAACGACCTGCACGAGGACATCGTCCGTGTCGATCACTACTTCAACGACAAAGTGCACTTCTACGCACGCGGCATGAACGACGACATGCCGGTGAATGCACCCATGGGGCTATGGGCCGGTCCGAACTACCCCGGCCTCGTTAACACCATTGTGGATTCGCCCGGCAAGAACGTCGTTGCCAACCTGACGTGGAGCATCTCTCCCAAAATCGTCAATGAGGTCGAGTTTGTCTACGCCCAGGGCACTTACAATTCCACGATCGCTTCCGGACAATTTGCCACTTCATCGACCGTCAACAGCGCACTCACAAACAATTGGGCCTATAAGGATCCGTACGGCCGTGTTCCCGCCGTCTCCATCACGGGAGTCCAGGGATTCTCCCCTGGTTCGGCGCCATGGAAAGAGCGCAATCTCGATCGAACCTACTTCGACAACCTCGCCATGAGCTTCGGAAAACACACCCTTCGCACGGGTTTCCAGTTCCAGCAGATGATCAAGACTGAGAACGCGGTTTCCGGTGGTCCGAGCTTCTCGTTCAACTCCTGGGGTGACTTCCTTCTCGGCAATGTGCTCACCTACTCACAGGGCAGCCGCGACATCATTCCCGACCTCCACTACATCAACAGCGAGGCGTATGTTCAGGATGATTGGAAAGTCACGAAGAAGCTGACAATCAACCTCGGCGTTCGCTGGAGCGCGTTCCCGTCGCCTGCCGACGTGAGAAACACGCTCAACAACTTCGATCCGCAAATCTACAGCTCCACGAAGGCGCCCGTTATCAATCCGGCGTCTGGTAACTTCGACCCAACCGAAACGTCGTTGATTCCGGCCACGTACGCCAACGGGATCATCTTCCCGCAGGGGGGTGCATGCGCAGCGGCGCAGGCAATCTCTCCGCAGGTGACCTGCTCGCCCTTTGGCAACCATATCAACCCAAATAAGAACACCAACTTCGGGCCGCGCCTCGGCTTTGCGTATAATCCCGATGGCCGCGGACTGACTTCCATACGCGGCGGCTTTGGAATTTTCTATGACCGCCTGCTCAACGGAATCTGGGAGCAGAACGCATTCCAGGATCCACCTCTGTTGCAAACAACGACCATCAACAACACCTCCTTCGATAGCCCATCCGGTCAGAACGCAGTCTCGTATGGTCCCAACGCGCTGACCGTGACGGGAACACCGACGTTCCGCGCCCCCAACTACGCCAATTACAATGTGTCAGTGCAGCGGCAATTGCTGCCCACGACGACCGTCGAAGTTGCGTATGTCGGGAATTTGGCGCGCCACCTGCTCGGCGAATTTGATTTGGGTCAACCGACAGTCTCCGCCAGAGCGAACAACCAAAACTTCGATGTCAATGCGATCCGCCCTTACCTGGGCTACGGATACATGCACGACAGGGCTCCACTCTTCACCAACAACTACAACTCTCTGCAGGTCTCGCTCAGCCATCGCTCTTCGCGCGGGCTGACCGTGGGCGTCGCTTACACATGGTCGAAAGATCTCACCACCAATTCGAATGATCGCGGCACCTCTGCAACCAACAGCTACGACTTCAAGATGGATTACGGTCCGTCTTCGACGAATACGCCCCAAATCCTTGAAGTCAATTACATCTACGAGTTGCCGTTCTTCAAATCCCAGCACGGCTTCGAAGGTCACATTCTGGGCGGCTGGGAGATCTCCGGTGTTTCTTCCTTCGTCTCCGGCTCGTCCTTCACCGTTACGCAGCAGGTCGACCCGTTTGCGTGCATTGTGGCAGGCGGCGTGTGCCAGGCAGGCAGCGCACCGGGAACGGGAATCAATGGCCTGGGCTTTATTCAGGATGGAGACATCGCGATTCGCCCGAACCAATCTGCCAAGATTGAAAAGACCAAGACCAGGGCAGAATGGTTCTCAACCTCGTCCTTCGCAGAGGCAAAGGCCACCGGTGCCTTCGGCAATGAGCGCGTTGGATCGTTGCTTGGTCCCGGCGTCCAAAAGTGGGACATTGCAACCATGAAGAACGTCAACATTGGCGACCATCTCAGGTTCCAACTGCGGGGAGAATACTTCAACGCGTTCAACCATACCAATTTTGACAGCGTTGATTCTTCGCTGGAAGATGGCAACTTCGGACAGGTGACCACGGCACATGAACCGCGGATCATCCAGATCGGCGCAAAGCTCTATTTCTAACGGTTGTCATTCTCCTGAACAGGCCGGAGCCCGCGCTCCGGCCTATTTTTTTTGCCGCGAAGTTCTGCAAAGATTGAAGACAAACTGCGAGATCTCCTCCACCCATCAATGCAACCATTCAGGCAGAATTGTGCATCTAGCGTGAAATTGGATAGAAGGTGTATCCATAGTGAGAGGAACGAAATGCACTCTACTAGAAAGCACTCTCTAGTTCCGCTTGCGCTGGTCACCTTCGCGGCCGGGCTAGCTGCCGGCTGTACGGTCCACGCCGGATATTATGATCCGTATTACCATGACCGCCATCCGTGGGGCGGTGAGACGGTGTATTACCAGCAGTGGGAAACGGATACCCACCGTCATCATGAAGACTTCAAAAAGCGCAACAAGGACGAACAGAAAGAATACTGGGACTGGCGCCATCACCAGCATCCGCAGTGAAATCATCGAGCCGCGGATCCCAATCAAGTGATCCGCTAATCTAGTGATCCGCTAATCTAGTGATCCACTAAGGGTTTCGTTGTTCCGGATGCGCCCTTCGTCGATGGTACCGTCGACATGACCTTTAGCAGCCGATCGTCTTCCGCCTTATTCAAGCCGCTCGCCTTGTCAAACTCCATCTTTGCCTGTGCCGTCATTCCCATGGATCGATAGAGTCGTGCGAGCCGGTAGTGCGCGTTCACATTCTTTGGCGCTAGCTTCACTGCCATTTCTAACTCGTTCTTCGCATCCTGCTTCAGATCTTCATCGGCAAAAACGATGCCCAGATCGAGGTGTTGCATTGCGATGTTCGGATCTGCCTTCTCGATCTCTTCCAGGAGCGGCCGCGCTTCCTCCATCTTGTTCATCTGCATTTGTGCGTCCGCCATATAAAGCTTCGCCTGCAGATGATGCGGATCGTTCGCAAGCTCTGCCTGAAATTCTTGCGCCGCCTCCGGATACTGCCCCTTCGTCCACAGCAGGTAGCCCAATCCAAAATGCACATTCGGCTCTTTGGGATTCGCTGCAACCGCCGCGCGAAATTCCCTCATCGCTCCTTCGGGATCTTTCATCTCGTCAAGGGCTTCGCCGACCAGCATGTCTGCTTCGGCCGACTCCGCATTCAATGCGATCAGTCGATGATAAGCATCGAGCACGCAGGGGTATTGATTCGATAACAGGCAGCTATGTGCCAGTGTCAGCAAGAGCGTAAGGTTGTGTGGATCCTGCTCTGAAGCTCGCTTCAAAAGCGGTGAGGCTTCGGCAAAATGCTCGAGTACATACTGCGACATCCCAACCAGAATTGTCAGCCGCTGATCATCGGGCTGTGCCTTTAACAACGGATCAAGATCCGCGATGGTCTCGCGGTAATCTCCAGCCTTGAACAGAGCAATCCCCAGGTTCAGCCGCAGTCCCTGCATCGTCGGATTCAGCGCCATTGCCCGTCTGTAAAATCTGATCGCCTCTGGGTAGTGCTCCTTCTTCGATTCGATCAAACCCATATGAGCCAGCGGCTCCGGGTTCGATGGATACTGCTTCGCCAGCGCGCTCCATGCCGCTTCCGCCTCCGCCAGCTTGCCCTCGCGTTCGAGGGAAAACGCAACCTGGCCGGGATCGGTTTGGGCCACAGCCGCCGCTACTCCAATTGAAAGGACTACGGCTGCTATCCCCAGAAGCGTCGTCTGTTTCCGATGGTGTTTCACATTGACTGAATCTTAATTGCTCCCGCCTTGTTTGAAACGGGTTGCGTCATCTCTTCGTGCGCCCATTGACAATACGCATTTCGAACGCTCGGACTATCCGTCACTCGTCATCATTGTCATCGTCAGGCGAAGCCTCCGCACCTTTGGGCAATGGGCGTGGATCCGGTTTGACATTCACCGGCTGCGTTAACGTCTGACCGTCAACCGTCAGCCGAACGGTATAATTCCCGGGTTGCAGGCCCGAAGCACCCCGACCGCGGCGCATCGGAGTCGTTTCGGGTTTAGGCGCCGCGGTTCCCGCAGGATGACAAGCGTCTACAGGCGGCTTTGGCACTGCTCTGCGTCCCCCGAATCCAAAGCCGCGCTGAGCAACGACATTCAGTGCCGTACGATGCATACCGGGCTCCGCGGATGGCGGGGGCGCAGGCTGCAGCCAGTACGCCTGCACATTGATCGCCTCGGTGTCGACTGGCTTCACGGGTGTATCGCTCGCGACGCAGACAACCACCTTGCCTTTCGCATCGACGAGTTCCAGTTTGAGCGGATTGCTGGGCGCACTCTTCAACCAGTAATAAGCGACGACACCAGCCGGAGGATTCAACTCCTGCGGTTCTTCGTGCGGCAACGGAGTCCCGTTCTGGCCACCTTGGTGAATCGCAGTCGTCTCTCCGGGAGCATACAGAAACGCCGCCGATCCCTCGATCGTACTGCCGTGTTCTGCAATCTGGCGCAGTGCCGCCATCTGATCCAGCACCCAGAATCCGCGGCCAAAGGTCGCTACTGCCAGATCGTCGCCATGCACAACAATGTCGCGAACCGACGTGACCGGCATATTCAATTGCAACGGCTGCCAGTGGTCGCCATCATCGAATGAGATGTAAACGCGCAATTCTGTGGCTGCGTAAAGCTGGCCCTTTTGCTTTGTGTCCTCCTTCACCGAGTTCACAAAAGCGCCGTCGGGGATGCCCTCCGTCACGTTCTTCCACGTCCTTCCCCCGTCGTGTGTTCGATAGATATACGGGCGATCGTCTGCCAACCGATGGCGGTCGATTGAAGCGTATGCCGTCGCCAGGTCAAAGTGTCCAGCCTCAATTTGTGACACCTTGCTCCATGCAGTCATTCCCGGTGGCGTCGCATTCTTCCACGTCGCGCCATCGTCGCGCGTCACCTGAATCAGGCCGTCGTCAGTGCCCACCCAAACCGTCTTCGCATCGAGCGGAGATGGTCCGATGCTGTATACCACGCCAAAGCGGTCCGTCATTGGCTCATCAACGTCTCTCGCAGTCACCGCATCGAGCGTCTTCGGCACAACCGGATGCAGCCGCGTGAGATCCGGGCTGATCTTCGACCACGTCTTGCCTCGATCGCGTGTGCGGAAAACAAATTGATTTGCATAGTAGAGCGCCTTGTCTGCCTCAGAAAACACCTGCGGCAGCGTCCATGTCCTGCGATTGGGATCGTTCGGGTCGGCTGCGGGCAGTTCTCCGCCGGCAGGCGAAGGCAAGTTCAGTTCCTGATTGCAACGCTGATCTCCGTTGCCATACAGCAGATTGCCATCGTCGGGATCCGGCACCACCGTGCTGCTCTCTCCAGCCTCACATATTGGCTCCCAGTTGCTGAAATCGAGAATGCCCATGCGCGACCAGGTGCTGACGCCAACCGCTCCCGAATCCTGTTGTGCGCCATAGAGCCAGTAGGGGAAACGATTGTCAGCCGCAACGTGATAAATCTGCGCGGTCGGCTGGTTGTACCACGTGCTCCACGTCTTCGCACGGTCAACCGAAACCACCGTTCCCTGATCGCTCGAGAGGACCATCCGGTTCCCATCTTTGGGATTGATCCAAAGCTGGTGATAATCGTCGCCACCCGGCGCACCTTTTACGGGAACCCACGTCTTGCCCGCATCGAGCGTCATGTATGTTGACGTATTGATGTCATACGCGCGATCTGGATTGGTGGGGTCCACACTGATCTGCCCGAAGTACCACCCACGTCCCCACAGACGCTGTTCGTTATTCACCAGTCTCCACGTCGCGCCCGCGTCATCCGATAGATAAATCCCTCCCGAAGGTTTCGGTTCCGGCCCCTTCTCGCCCGCCGGGCCGCCTCGAATCGACCTTGCAATCGCCGTGCCCAGATCATCGACCACCGCATACAACCGGTTTGGATTGCTGGGCGCTACTGCAATGCCTATCTTGCCCAGGTAATCGTCCGCTGGAAGTCCGCCGGTTAACTGATGCCACGTGTCGCCGCCATCGGTGGATTTGTAAAGCCCTCCGCCGGGCATATTCGACGGTGCATACACCGCCCACGGTGGTCGCCTCGTCGCCCAGAGCGAGGCATAGATTGTTCGAGGATCATGCGGATCGAGTGCCAGATCGATCGCGCCCACATTGTCAGAATCCTTCGCGTTCACCAGGATCTTCTTCCAATGCGTTCCGCCGTCAAGCGAGCGATAAACGCCCCGCTCCGGATTCGCCTCATAAGCGTGCCCGAGAGCTGCGACATAAACCCGATTCGGATCGGTTGGATCGACTACGATCTTTCCGATCTGCCGAGTCTCCGCAAGTCCGATCGAGCGCCATGTCTTTCCCGCGTCTGTCGATTTAAAGAGCCCAATGCCATACGAATGCTGGCTGCGAATGTCCGGCTCACCGGTACCAACATAAATAATGTTGGGATCCGAAGGTGCCACCGCAATCGCACCAATTGAGCCAATCGGAATCCCCGTCACCGGGTCATCTGCGATCGGAAACCAGGTCCGACCGGCGTTTTCTGTCTTCCATACCCCTCCGCCTACCGAGCCCATATAGAAGGTGTCAGGCTGCGCCGCATTTCCGGCAACGGCATACGTGCGCCCGCCGCGCATCGGCCCAACATCGCGCCACTGAAGCCCCGAGAGCATAGTGGTGGGATATTGCTGTGCTCCAAGTGGAATCGCAAAAGCCAAACAGAATGACGCGGCAAATCGACGTCGGCCGGCAACCATGGCAGAGCTCCAATGCAAACGGGATTTTGTTCTACGGCAGGGAAAACAATCAGATTGCGATTGAATGGGATTGTAAAGGAAATTGGAGGTCGGTGCAGCCATAAGCCGGCGTATTCGACTCCGAAAGAAGCGCAGCTTGTGCACACAATTCCAACCCTACCCCATCTTTGTGCAACTGTTTGTCCACACGGGCTCGAAGCTGCTTCATCGCATCGAGGTCAATTCGGATAGTTCTCGCGAATCAGAACTGTCCGATTAAGCGCATCTGCCGCTTCGAGAATCTTAGGCCGCAGGTCTGGATCGATCTGGTGCGTCCTCCACTCGGCCAAACACCGAGAACGCGGAAAAGTATTTCCCCTATTCCTCATATTGCGGGGTTATGCGAAAATCCAGAGGAACGGCGCCAACGAACACCCCATTTTGCTCTCTCGAGAATTCATGAAGAACCTTGCCGTCTATCTCGTGATCATCTTTGCGGCCGCAACAGGCGTCGCGCAGAATGTCGGAGGAGCGCTGCGGGGGTCGCTGCAGGATGCGACCGGGGCCAGAATCGGCGACGCCACTATCGTCGTCTATGCGCCGACCGACGAAGAGCGCCGTTCTGTTCGAAGTGATAGTCATGGATTGTTTCGCATTGACGACCTGGCTCCCGGCAAATATCGCGTTGTAGCGACGGCGCCAGGATTTGCCGAAGCAGCCGCCGATGTCTCCGTCTCCGTCAGCAGTAGTCGCGACATCACCATAACCATGCGTCCGGCCGCGGTGCAGGCGGCTGTTGGCGTTCACGCGCTGGGATCGTCGATCGCCACGCAGCCCATCGATCTTGCCAGCCAGACCCACCAAAGCGTGATTACCGCGCACGATCTCGAGTCGCTCCCCCTGGCGGAGCGCAGCTTCGCCAACATCGCTTATCTTGCACCTGGCACAGAGCCCGTCGAGCCGTCTGACCCCACCAAAGCGCGCATTACCGCTGTCTCCACAGGCGGCAGCTCAGGCTTGAACAACGAGCTTTCCGTCGACGGAGCCGATAACTCCGACGATTACATTGGCGGATTTCTGCAGAATTTCTCGCCCGATTCGATCCAGGAATTTGCCGTTCGTACCGCGCAGGAAGATGCCGACACCGGCGGTACCACCGCTGGTTCCGTGGTGATTACAACCAAACGTGGAACCAATGAGTGGCATGGCGACGCGGCTTTTTACGAGCGCGCGGCGCCTCTCAACGCGCGTTTTCCCATCGAGAATCCTGCTCCGAATCCCAAACAGCCATTCTCCCGCCAAAACTACGTCGCCGCGTTGGGCGGCCCCGTTCGGCGACAGAAGCTATGGTTTTTCGCCGACTTTGAACTGATCCATGAGGATGCCAGTATTGTCTACAGTCCCGCAAACAACATGCAGTTCGATGCCCTCGCCGCAATCGCTGCCGACGGCCTCATTCCCGGTGTCCCATCCATTTCCATTCCCGCAAATGTGCCGATTCCGTTTCGAGACGCCTTCGCCTCTTTACGTTTCGATTGGGAACAATCCGCGAAGTCCTCGTGGTTTCTGCGCAGCTCGGTGGACAACTACACCACGCATAACAATCTGGTTGAGCAGGGAACTCTGCCCTCCACCGGCCTGTTGACTCACAACAATTATCTCGACCTGGCAGTCAGCAACCAGATCATCTTTAGTCCTACGTGGTTAGGCAGACTCGTCCTCGGCGCGAGTGGCTTGCATCTCACGCAGCAGCGCAATTCGAATCTTGGATTCGCACTGGCCTTTCCCTTCAGTTCGACAGCACTTACTGTCTCTGGATTCGAGACATTCGGCGATAATCAATTCGCCACGCCTGTTACCTTCTTTCCGTCTGAACGCAATCAGCAGAAGTATCAGCTCCGCTACGACGTCACCAATGCGCGCGCCCGTCATGCCATCAAATTCGGCGTCGACTTTGTTCATGAACCCGTTCTTGGCGGTACGTTTCCGAGCAATAACGAGACTCTCTATCAGTTTCCGCAAAATCCTGACTACTACAACGCAAGTGCAGACAACCTGTCCCAGTTTGCGTCGGACATGCAGGCCGGCGCGTCGACCACAAACCTCGGCGGAGGCTTCTCGCAGAATGTCCAGCGCCTCGCGTTGTATGTCGAAGATTCTCTGCGCGCGACAAAAAGCCTGACCCTGAACTATGGCCTGCGTTACGGCGCTACATTCGGGTTGCTTGATGCGTCGGGTCGAACACAGCAGGACAATCCGGCTTACCTCACCCTCAAAGCGCTTAACATTCCGCTAGTCACCAGTGCACCCCGCGACGATCGTAAACAATTCGGGCCTCGGCTCGGCATTTCGTATGCTCCCGGTGCGGGGGGCAATACCGTGTGGCGCGCCGGCTTTGGACTCTATGCCGACGACCTCGCACAGACCGGATGGGCCACGGCATTCCAGGCCGTCAACATCGCCGCTGGCCCCTGCGTAGATCCCGTCGCAAACCCGGGCGGCGATGAAAACAGCGGCTGCCTTCCCGGTTCGGCATCCGGCGGAAGCGGCAACCTTATAAGCTCAAACTACAAGACACCCTACGCGATCCATATCACCGGAGGTGTCGAGCATTCCTTTCGCTCTGGTTGGTCTCTTAGCGCCGATTACACCCACGAGCAGGGGAACCACGGCTATCGGTCCTATGGTTATAGCGGCGGAACAAACCTGATTACTCCATTATCGGCATCTTCCAATCCAGACCAGTTTGCGTTTGTTCCGGATATGAATGTTTTTCACTCCGACAATCGCTCCAGTTACAATGCACTAATGCTCCACTTACAAGGTCAGGTCTCGCGGAAGCTCACGCTCATCGCAAACTACACCTTGGCCAATGCGCAAACCTGGGGCTGCGTACTCGGTGAGGTCTTCGATTATGTCAACGGCGTCTGCAATCCCCTCGACCCATTCGGACCCGGCGATTATGGTCCGTCTGGCGAGGATGTCCGCCATCGCTTCGTTTTGGCAGGAACCTGGCGGACCCCTCTGGGAATGGAAGTAAGTACCCTCACACAGGCCGAGAGCGCACGGCCGTTCACCATCACCACGGCCGATAATTCGGGCCGCATCCAGATCAACGGCGTTACCACCGCACTCGACCAGTTCCGCGGCACGCCATACATCCAGGCGGACGTCCGAGTCGCCCGTCCCTTCAGATTGGGCGACAACAATACAATTACCCCGTTCGCGGAGTTCTTCAATCTTTTCAATCGCAATAACCCCGGCGCCAACTACGTGACAAACATCGCGTCTCTTCCGGTTCCGGTCGATCAAGCCCAGTCGGGCAATATCACCGACATCTGTTCCGACGCCTCATGTACAGCAACGAGGCCCATCGACAATCCAAACCAGTTACGTGTTCCCGGTGGTGGTCTGGGCGATTTCTTTGGCCCGGGAACCACTGTCGGCATACCATTTGCCGCACAGCTGGGAGTCCGGCTGACCTTTTGATCGAACTGCACCTTCTGCCTTTGGCCGCTCGACTCGAGCGCCGGCGCTCATGTCGACTCATTTCAGAGCTGGCGTTTAAATTGCTGAAGTTGGCCAAGTCCAGCTCGGAAAATCGCTTCAAAAGGGCCTGAACGAAATGGCCGGGATGGCTCGGAAGCGCATCTAACCACCAGATGCAATTTCGCAGACCAGAGAGTCGAGCTTTGCGCGGGTTGATCCGAAGGCTGACGAGACCATCCCGATGGACAAGCCTGTTTGCAACTGCAATTTTCCTGCCCGTCCTTTCTTTGACCGCGCAGGTAGCGCCTCCGCAACAATCGACTTCCAGCCCGCAGAGTGCGACCGTTCCGCTCAATCCAAACGATCCGAGGCGGCCGGAGATCCAGCCCAGCCTGTCTGTTGACCGCGATCCGGTGCCTTCCCCGGATGTGGAGAATCCCGAAGTGACCGCGGCGTCTCCCGAGATTCCGACCCACGGATCTGAGCTTGAGAAGGGCAAGAACGGCATTTATACGCTCCATGAAAACGTCGACGAAGTTCTCCTCAACTGTACCGTGATTGACGAGAAAGGGCGTCCTGTCGAGGACCTCACACAGAAGGATTTTCGCGTGTGGGAAGACAACGCGCCGCAGCGCACCAGCTCCTTCCGTCACCAGGATCTTCCCGTCTCAATGGGGATCCTCGTGGACAACTCCGGCTCCATGCGCGACAAGCGCACCGCCGTGAATGGAGCTGCGATGAACCTGCTGCGCGAATCAAACCCCAAAGACGCAGCATTCGTCGTCAATTTCAACGATCGTGCCTATCTCGATCAGGGTTTTACCTCCGACCTGGTGGCACTGCATCGGGGCCTCGCCCATTTTGATACGCGAGGAACCACGGCGCTGTACGACGCGGTGGCCGCTTCCGCCGACGAGTTGTCAAAACACGCAAAGTTCGAAAAGCAAGTGCTGCTCATCGTGTCGGACGGCGCGGACAATGCATCGAGGCTAAACGAGCAGGAGGCCATCCGGCGCGTCCAGAATCTTGGAGGCCCCGTGGTTTACACCATCGGATTGCTTTACGACTCCAGCCCAAGAGAATACCAGCGCGCTCGCGAATCGCTTCAATCGCTTTCCGACGACACCGGCGGCATCGCCTATTTCCCGCGCTCACTCGGTGAAGTCGACAAGATCGCGTCGGAGGTTGCTGAGGACATCCGCAATCAATACACGGTCGGATACCACTCTACGAAGCCTGTCAGCCTCGGCGGATATCGAGTGGTACACGTCGAAGTCTATTCTCCCCATCACGGCAAACTTACCGTCAGAACACGCCGTGGCTACTACGCTAGTCCCGCAGTGGTCGATCAAACCGCCCAAGGCACTGCCCGGCCTCTGAATCAATAGCCAAATGCGATTCACAAAATTCGCCGTGCATCCCATGTCTCGCCTTTGGCGATCTGGAGCCGGCCTCAAGGATTCGGAGTTTCAGCACCAAGCTTAGTCCCGCCCGTTGTAGCAGCGTTCGTAAGTTACACCGCCGCGTTCTGCCGCCCGAACGAATCCGCTGGATTTCGACACACGATTCGGACGACGGTGGAAACTGGCGAAGATGATGGAGCCAATCAGAGATGGTCCCGCCGGTCGCAAGAGGCCACATTACTCAATGGGCACGGCTTGCGCCGTGCCCGATCGATTCAAGAGCCGTTAGAGCTTTCGCGATTGACGAACTCAAATCTCTAGTGAAGGTGAAAATCGATTTCCACCACGATCTTAACAGCGACTGGGTGCCCCTGGTACATGGCCGGTCTGAATTTGTACTGCCGCATAGCCTCGACCGCTTTTTCATCCAGGCCCATTCCGAGATGGCGAGTAACCCGGATGTTTTGGGGATTGCCTTCAGCATCGACAATGAGCTGAAGAGCAACGGTGCCCTGGAGATTGGCTGACCGCGCCTGTTCTGAGAATTCAGGCTGCACCGAGTGAATCACAGCCGGTGCACTCACCCCACCGCCCACGTTCATCAATCCGCCGCCGTATCCTCCTCCGCTTCCCGGTCCGGCACCGATTCCATGACCCGAGCCCAGCCCGCCGCCAAGCCCGCTTCCAAATCCTGAGCCGCTGCCGTTGCCCTGTGAGGCGAGTGCGATCTGCGGTGAATTGCTGATGCCAATATTCAGCATCTTTGGATTGTCCGGAATCCTCACCTGCTCTGTCGGTTCAACCGCAAGCTTCGGCCGTTCGAGCCGCACCAGTTGCGGGGCATTCATCTGCACTTTTGCAACTTCTGGCGCTTTGCCTCTCGTCGGCGGAATCGGCTGATGCGCTCCTCCTCCTCCTCCTCCTCCTGCCTTCGCCGCTACCGGCAAAATCTTCGGCGGAGGTGGAGCTGGCGCAAAGAGTTTGAAGTCCACATGCATCACCGTGGCCTCATGCACGATCACTGGATGCATCCTCATTCCAAGCCATAGTACAAGGCCGATCACAACGGCATGAAAAACTGCTGAGACGATTCGCGACCTCGGACTGCGCTCCTCGAGTGCGGTGTCCAGGTTGCCGAACGTCGGCACTCTCATTGTCAAAGGAGCAACTGGCCTCGGTATCGGACGCGCGTGCACAAGATAAAGAGGATGCGCCTCTTCAGCGTCATGGTCCAGCAGATCGACTGCCAGCGATGACGAGTTGTACAAATCCGCCTGCCGGGTTGTGTTTCCCAAACTGCTTGAAAACGGCCTGAGTCTTGAGACAGATTTTCTTGTTCTTGGTTCAAAATCACCCATAATCTACGCCGGTGTAATGAGGCCTCCGGCCCCCCTCTCCTGATTAGTCGAACCAAAGAATCGCTTTTACCTTCAAAACGACCTCACAGCTCCGGCGCTTTTCTTACATGGCCCGAGTTGAAGAAATATCACCAGATACCTTTATCGCTTCCCGTGATCTTCTGTCCTACAAGCGCGGCGGTTGCCAGCCACGGCAAAAGACTCAAACGAGCACCACTTTCAAACTGTCGACGCCGAATCACTTTCGCCAATTGCGAACCGTAAAGTTTGGCAGACTGCGGCAGAATCGGAACACGAAGGAAATCGTTCGCAAAGTAGACTTCCTTGCCGCGGAAACGCGCTACCGCCAATACCCAATTCGGTATGTCCAAGGGAGTTCCACGATAACGTTCTACGTAATCCGAAACGATTGCCAAATAGGTCGTCACGCCTTCCCAAATTCCAGCTGTCGCGGCGGCTACATAAAGATCGTCGTAATCGATACTCCCCGTCTCGACGAGGAGCGCGCTGTCGACAATGTCGCAAAGGCGAAAATAGAAGTGGCGATACATGCGCTGCAGTGTCGAGACCATCAGCCGATCAGAGATCGCCGGCACGCGGAACAGCAGCTCATCGATCGAGATGCACCGCGTCCTGTCCAATAAGGAGTCCGCAATGGCGAACTGCTCGCCCATCTGTCCAAGTCGGCCGATATGGATTTCGACAAGTTCCGGCAATCTTGGGACAATGAAATTCCATTTGCAGGCAAGCCGGTCGCCCCAGCTCCGCGATGCAGGGCGCGCCCCAAATTCTTTCTCCATTAGCCGAATGACCTCTTCAGGCTTCGCATTCGTGTAAAGGTCAAGGTCGCTGCCGAGGTCAGGCCAGTGATCCAAGGACTTGATCACTGCAACGCGGAGTTGTTGACGCGTGAATGCGTCGCAAATCAGCGAAAGGTAGGAAAGCGCCGCTTTAATGCGCGCCCGTTCCCCAGAAAGGCAAACCTCAGCCCACGAAGTCCGAATCACATCTCCGGCTTGAAGAGCGGCCTCTCTAAAGGCATCAAGCCCGCGCACGAGAACATGGTTCGTTTCAGCCAACGCGACCATGCAGTCGAATTCAGATCGTGAAAGTTCAACCGCCTCTTTCTTCAATTCCGCGGAGAAGACGTTGTCGGTGCTGTCCGCGTGCCTCGGTGGAAGCACAAGGCGAGAGAGAAGTTGCAGCGACCGATGAGCAGGAGATTGCGTGCAGTTCTTTATCATTGGCGAAGGCTCGTTTAGTGCGGTTGATGTGCTTGCTGCTGCGGCAATTGCGGCACCGCTGAAGGCGATGAAGAAGGCGCAGGTTTCGGCGAATCGGTAGGCCGGCTTGGGGTCGAACCGGAATCACCGCGCGGAGTTAGCTCGACTGGGCCCGTCTGCCGTCGCCTCTGCTGGCTGTAGATTTCAAGGGCATCATCGATCTTGTCATTGCTGTCGGTTGCCACTGCGTTCAGCCTTCTGCCTTCTGCCGAGAGATGGGTCGCAAAGCCAACGCGTGTCCCCGCATTGTCAGCGCGTTGCGCTTTTTCGTAGTAAAACTGCGCCGATTCCAAGTCGCCATCCTTTTCCGCAACGTACCCGAGATTGTTTAGCGTGAAGGCGCTGGTCGGATCAAGCGAGTAGGCACGAAGAAAGTCTTTTCGCGCTGAGGCCCAGTCGTTCTGGTTCACCTCGAAGATTCCGTGTATGGTATACATCTCCGCTTGCGCTTCGACGGTGCCGCCGTCGCGAATGCGCCTTTCAAGACGCCTCGCACTCGCGGCTGCCATCTCGCTCACTGATTTCCCGCGCCATGACTGGTCGAAGGTTACTTCGGCAGGTTCGGGAGAATTCAAAGCTGCGGCTGCACGATAGTATCGAATCGCGCCCTCCAGGTCGCCTGTGGCTTCGCTGGCGACGCCAAGATTATTGAGTGTGAAGGCGTTTTGCGGAGCGAGCGGCAGAATCTGTTTGAGCAGCCCAAGGGCCTCAAAGCCGCGATTCTGTGCGAGCAACCGCATCGCCTGAATGTTCGAGCGGTTCACGCGCATCGGCGCGTCCTTCAGGTTGATCAATGCGTCGCGCATCGGCTTGCCCTCAAGATGCTTCGCATTGCTCAAATCGATGCTCGCATTCGATCCCTGTTCCGACGCCAGTTGGTAGAACTGGTTGGCGTGATCGAGGTCGCCTTCCAGCTCAGACACATAGCCAAGATTGTTCAGCGTGAAAGGGTCTGCGGGATCATACAGGTATGCCTTGTAGAAAAGCGCTTCAGCGCTCTTGTAGTCATGCTTTTCAACGGCTTTGACGCCCTCCCGATTCAGACGCTGAACCGGCGTTAGCTCGCTGCGCCTCGGAATCTTGATGACTCTGCCCTCAGCCGCCCACAACAGCGAGAGCCCCGACCCGGCGGCAAGAGCAATATAGGCAAATATCTTGGAATATGAGTATTGCAACAAACTCTCCTGTTGAGCTTTAGACCTCGACCCGGATTGGGTCGGAACATATCTGTACATTTGGTTAGATGCCCAATCGTCATCTGTGTTGCTCTGCCATGGGGAGGGATTTTGAGGACGAGACCACGAATTACATCCAAATCTCATCCAATCAACTGTCTGGTAATTCGGAAACTTAACAGGTGTTCGAGAATGAAGAGAGTTTGTGAATTCGCTCTTGTGAGTCTGTTTGTCCTTGCATCCTCGGGCATGATCCACTCACAGGCAGCTGGCGCCATCGCGGTCGATTCGGACCTGAATGCGGCCGGCGCACATGACAATGTTTCGACAATGCCACCGCTGCCAAGCGGGAAAAGCACGATTCTGGGCGGTGCTATCCACGACGTCGATCCGGTGCTTGATCGCTTTACTCTCAGAATCGTTGGGGAAAAGCCAATCAGAATCCTGTTTGACGAGAGAACACAGATCTTCGTCGACGGTAAGAAGATCCCCTTGCGCGACCTGCGCCCCGCCAGCCACGCGTCGGTACAGACAACGCTGGACGGCACTTCGGTATTCGCCCTGAGTGTGCACATCCTCTCCCAGCTGCAGCAGGGGTCCTACCGAGGCGAAGTTATGAGCTACAACCCTTCGACGGGCGACCTCGAACTCGCCGGCGGCCAGGGTGGAGAACCGATCCGCTTTAAAGTTTCCAAAGACGCGACCTTTGCTCGCAAGGGTCAGGGAAACTTTGTCGCATCGTCATCGGGTCCTTCCGACCTGCAAAAGGGAAGCCTCGTGTCCATTGACTTCGAGCCCGACGGCAATGGCCGCGGCACCATCACCAAGGTTACGGTTCTGGCGATACCCGGCTCGCAATTCGTCTTCAGTGGAAATCTAATTGCTCTAGACATGCACACCGGCACCATGGTTTTGCTTGACCCCACAAACAATCAGAGCTATCAGATCGAGTTCAATTCCGGCAGCATGGCATCCATGCCAGATGTTCGTCCAGGCCAACGCGTGCGCGTTGCAGCGGAATACGACGGAACGCGTTATCTCGCCCATAACGTGACCGCGTACTGATAGGCTTCGGGCGATTCTGAATCGCGGCATTCTCATTGCTCGGCCTTCCCGGACTTATTAGCTGGAGATGCTGGCGGCGCGAAACTCGTCGGCGTGCAAGGATCGCTGGCGAAGGAACTCGCCGAAACCGGAGCGGGCGGCGTCGGCGGTGTCTGCCACGGAACCTTGCTGAAGTCAAAAAACTCCAGCAGGTTTGGTTGTGCGGCATCGCGCGCGGTCAGGTGTGCCGAACTGCCAATGAATTGGTTCTCCACAAATTTGATGATCGCTGTGTTATCCATCGGTGTGTGAGATACGTAATGCCGCCGCGTAAATGGCGAGATGATGATGTTAGGTAACCGAAACCCCAGTTGCGCCGCGAAGCCTTGGGCCGCTGCGGCATCTAATGGATTCGCGCCGGGGTCGGTAGCAGAAAGATCGCAATGGGTTGTCGGCGTCTCTCCTACTGGCACGCAGGGATTGAACTGATCAGGATTGACGGCAATCTCCGAGATGTCGGCAATCGATCCGAGCGTCGTATCGGTGTAGTCATTCGAATGGCCGGGCACAGGCGGCACATGATCGTAGGGTCCGCCGCCCTCGTCGTAACTGAAGAAGAAAACCGAGTCGTTCCACGACGAGCTCGCCATGAACGAGTTGATGATGTTGGCTACCTGGGCCTGCCCCGCCAGGACAGATTGCCCGGAGCCGGGATGCTCATCGTTGTTTCCGTAGCCGGCTTCGATAAAGGCAAAGCTTGGGAGCGTGCCGTTCGTTAGATCTGTGAAGTATGTCGAAATTGGAGCGATGTGGCTTGTGTCGATACAGAAAGAATTTGTCGAGTCCCCAACCACGCTCGACGCCTGCAGCGGCGGGGTGCAGGCAGCCCCCGTCGGGTTTTCATATACGAATTGCGTTGAGTAGCTCAACGTTGTGAAATCGGTCGCGGGAAAATTTGCATTGGCAGATCCATTGCAGTCGTCGCCAGTCAGGCACAGACCCTGCGTTACGGTGTAATAGATCTTCCACGAAACATTTGCCTGCTGAAGTTCCTGAAAAATGCTCGCAATGTCCAGCTGCGGCAAGTGATCGTTGCCTCCAGGATCCTTGACCAAACCCTGAGTTGTGCCTCCCGTAAACGTTGCAATGCGGTTGCCGATGCTCTTGGTCGCGACCGGAGAGAACCACCGATCCGAAACGGCGAATTGGGAGGCCATGTAGTAGTAGTAGTTCAGAAAAGTCTGGTCATAGTAGCCCATGGCTCGCTTGCCGGTCAGATCGGTGAAGCTCCCTGAACACGTCGCACCGGATGCGGCACAACTCTTTGCATATCCTTCAGCATTATGCACAAACCCGTCCATCGTGATCGGACGCGTTGTCGTGAAATTGTACCGATTGACGTCGCCATAACTTGAAAGCCAATCGGAGCTCTCATCGTCGACGCAGGTGCTCGTGAATTTAAAAAGTGGAAACACGTCGCCTTCGTCATCGCTGTTGCTGATCGAGCCAAGCTTGTCGTCGATGCCGTCCACTTCATAGTCGATGCCGTCATCGCCGATATTCCAGCCGTTTTCTTTGCGATAAGGATTCAGCATGCCGAAGTAGTTGTCGAAGGAGTGATTCTCCTGGAGCATGAAAATCACATGCTTGATAGACTGAAGCGTAGCTGCGGGCTCAACCGTGACAGTGACAGTGGCAGTGACGCTGCCCCCCCCGCCGCCTGTGGCTGTCGCCGTATAGGTGACGGTTGCAGTTGGGCTGACTGACTGCGTTCCGCCGGTCGGCTGAAATGTGTATGAACTGCCATCCGAGCCGATTACCGTCACTTGCGTCGCATTTGTTGCGGTGACCGTCAGAGTCGAAGAAGCGCCGTCGGTGATCGTCGTTGGCGTTGCTGTGATGTTCACCGTCGGTTGGGTCTGAGAGACCGTAACAGTTGCGGTCGCTGAAGCATTGCCCTTGCTGTTCGTCGCGACCGCGGTGTACGTCGTGGTCGTTGATGGCTTCACTGACTGAATTCCACCGCTCGTTGCAAGATTGTACGTCGTGCCATCGCTTCCCGTGACAGTTACCTGCGTCGCATCGATTGCCGTGATGGTAAGTATCGCGGTCTGCCCAACGGCAACTGACGTGGGGTTCGCTGAAATTGTGATCGTGGGGGCCTTCAGAATACTGCTTCCCACGAAAAGAGCACATCCCGAACAAAGGAAGCAGAGAGTTCCGAACACCAAGACAAGGAGAGGAGTGGAAATACTCCTGGTTGAGTGCTCAGTATGCAAGGAATCTCCATTTCTTTCCGAGGGCCTACATCGGCACGCAGCAACCGGAAGCACTTGACGAAAACGGCACCAATCTGACACGGCAGATTGAAAACACTCGCGCACAGCCATCTCAATTGGCGGGCCAGAAGACCTTCGCGCAGGGATTCTCCTGACCTCTTCATGATTCATGCCGGGTTCTATGGCCGATATCTATGCCGTTTTAGGTAATCGATGGCTGCAAATCAACATCACGTTGGATGACACTTCGTGTACGCCAGGATGCCCGATTGAGCAAGTTTTAGAAAGCCGAAATGCTTGCGAAAAATCCATACGGTATCTTCGGCGTTTCCAGGCATTCCGAAACCCCTTACCGGCTGACTCTATCCAGTCTCACGGCCAATCCTCTCAAGAATTCGCGTCACTCCCAATTGGGGGCTCCGTTTCGTCGAGAGTGAGGATTTCGTCCGCCTCTTGAGACACGAGGTGAGGAACTGCGCCGCCCTCGTGAAGCAAAGAAATCCCTGGCTCCAAACCCCATCGCGGTGACCGCCCTCTGCCGAGAGTTCCGTTGCGCCAGGGAATGCGCGACCCGATGAACGCGCCCTCTCGTGACATTGCTCTCTTCGCCTTATGGAGGCGGAACCAGCGGAGGTAGCTTTGAATCACATTCGTCATTGTCATTTGAACACCGGCGATGAAGTTCTGTTCCGCCATCCTGTGCTCCAACTCCGGCGAACGTAAAATGCGGATGATTTGATCCGCCAGATCGCGGGCGTTGCCGATTCTGTAAAAGCGCACCGCCATGCCCTCATCGGTGACCATTCCACGAAAGTCCGGAATGTCTGCACAGACGATAGGCACACCATACTCGCAAGCCTGATGTGCGGGACCGCTCGATCCGGTCGCCGAATCGTAAGGCAACACCAGAACGGACGACGACTGAAACAACTCCGGAATATCGTCTTCCGCAACATATCCGCGAAACTCGATTGGAAGATCCTTCGGTTGCACATCGCGAATGGACTCCCAGTAACCGGCGCGTGTGTGATGGTTTGCGCCGGCTACCACGAGTTTCGCGTTCGGAATCTTTTCGAGGATCTTGGGGAACGCTTCCATCAACGTCTCAAGCCGCTTGTACGTACCCCAATGTCCTATCGCGAGTATGCGCTGATCGGGATTGCCACGATTGCTGAAGTCGGGTGGTGTCGGTGCTGAGGCAAATGTACCGTGTGTGCCCAGCAGGACATTATGCGCGGAATATTTCTTGAGCAGCGTCTTGCGGTAACCAGGAAGCAACACGGAAACTGAGTTTGCGCGCAGAAGCGCACGCGTCGCGAGATCGGTGCCCATGCGGTAAAGACGTTCGCGGCGCACGCCCGCAGCCGCAAAATCTACGTGTTCGATGATGTGGTGCAGAGTAATGTGTGTGTAAAAGCCGGCCGCACGCACCAGCGCCGGCGCGCTAAGCCCGGCGAACGCGGCGAATGGGTTTTCAGGTGTCGCAAAGCTCGAGAAAACCAGGTTAAACCACACCACATCCGGCTTTAGTCTCAGAATTGTGCTGAGGAGTCGCCAGGGGGTAGAAAGCGCGCCGAATCTCCAGCAGCGATTGACTTTAAACCCAGGCAACTCGGCCTGCGAATCGATCTTCAGCGACTCGCCATTCTTGTCCGTCGCAAAGTCACAGCTTGTCAGCTCGTCCGCCAGGATGGTTAGCTCGACATCCGCATGGCGGTTGAGCTCCTTCGCGATGTGGAAGGCGTATTCGTTCAACTGCCTGCCGCTCGGTGGGAATGTTGCTACGAGACAAATTCTCATCAATACTGGCCTTAGAAAATGCTGATTTGAACAAACGGCCTAAACTGCTGATTTTGACTACCGCTAAAGTTGAAAAAGGTTTCTTCTTGAAATCCGGCGGCAAATCGAATCGGGTATTGCAGCACGACCGATCCAGAGTCGTCATGAAACTTGTGCCGGAACGGTCGTGCGTAGGAGATCGAGAAGCCGTTTTGGGTCGCATCGTAAACGTGGAAGCTACGCGTGCTTGAAAAAGCGGTTGATGCCTGGAAATCCCAGTTCCGCTTTGGATTGAATTCAACAGTGAAAGCCGGACGAACGTTCTGCGCAATGGCATATGCGCCACCAACCACGCGCCACGCGCGAAGATCTTCAATCATCCCTCTCAGCAGTAGACGCTCTGAGAAGCGATGCTCCAAGCCGATGTACGACGACGTGTAGAAGTCCTCATAATTCACTGGTGTGAACAGCTTGTCGTTGGCTCCCCAACCTGTAAGGAGAGCCGTCTTTCCCCAGGGCGCGCCCACTCTGAAATCAATGGCCCCGGTCAGTCCGCGAGAGTGCTCGTTAGTGTCTGTAAACGGACCGCTCTCGCGAATAAGGTAACCGCTGGCTGAGATGGCGTTGAAAAACGAACTCGTATCCATGTAAACGAACATGCGAAAAAGATTCTGGTTCATTTGGACCGGCGCCAGGGAATCGCGACGGATTGTTGTCTGGATGCCGCCGCTGAAAGTGATGACATTGGCTCCAAGATTCACGGTTGGGTTCAAGCCAAAGTTAAGCGTGTAATCGGTTGTATCCCTGTTCACAATGGAGTTTGTGGCGGGAACTGAAATTTGTCCGCGCATGTTCCGCACTTGAAAAAACCCGCCTGGCGTTGGCAGGTTTCCGACATGGAGATGGAAGGCATTTGTTGACTCAGTCTGCAGCGACGAGCGCGGCGGCGGAAGAAGTGAAATGTCGGAACTCGGAACAAAGAACGGCGCATCCAGTTTCGAATCGAGTACGTACACGGTCGTGTCCTCAAGAATCGGCTGGATTGAGAATTCCGATAGCACGCTCACCATGGGAGTGACACGAAGCCCCTCGTTCGCACCCGCTTCCAGCAAGCTGGTCGTGGCGGTCTGATCTTCGCCTTCGGCATTGGAGGCCATTGCAAACGAAGTCAGCGCCTGAACATTGTGATGCTCCTGGCGGTAAAGGTTTGCCTGGGCAAGCAGGTACTGATAATCGGGAGCGCTGTCCGCCTCCACCTTGATGGCCGCAAGTTCGGCATTGGCTTTGGTCGTTTCTCCAAGCGCGAGGTAATTGTTCGCAAGTCCAATGCGCACCTGTGTATCGGGCGCACCTGCTGCCTTCGCATGCTGGATATAGTTTTGTGAAAGGCGATAGTCGTGGATGGAGCGGAAGATATCCGCGGCCTCGATGTATTGGCCGCCACTCGGGGGTAGCGCATCGCCGGCCGTGGCCTCCATCAATGCAAGGGCAATCTCTCTTTGAGCATTGTCGTCATGACCTTGCTCAGCCATTGCTTGCGCGATCGCGAGCCGCACATCTACGCGATTACCTTGGGGCAACTGAAGCGCCTTGCGAAAACGATCCATCGCGGCTTTTTGCTCGCCCACGCTACTCAGGGCTTCCCCGGTCGAGACAAGAGTCGCACTCTCCACCGATAGTCCGAAGGGGCCCTTAGGTGACGGTGCTGCCTCGGCTTGCTGTTCCGCAAGTTGCACGTAGTGAAAAGTCTGGTCGCGGTTGTCCAGGTTTGCGTATGAGCGCGCCAGCAGGGCGGAGATGCTCGGATCTGACGGCGAAAAACGTTGAGCGTTCTGCAACTCGTGAATGGCTTCGTGATATCGTCGAGCTGAAAAGAGCGTGTTGGCTAAACCGAAATGAAGAGTCGGATCATCCGGCGAAAACGCCAGTGCAGCCTTGTATTCCTGCGCAGCCTTCGCCAGCATGTCTTCACGGCCGTATGCCGTTGCACAAATGACGTGAACATCCTTGGAGTCGCCCATCAGCTGTTTCGCCATGTTGGCGTGGCGAATGGCCGCCGCCGGCCTGTGAAGGTCGAGATCGGAGTATGCGAGTCCAAGA
The DNA here is from genome assembly GCF_049582745.1 of Occallatibacter sp. Classification (GTDB taxonomy): domain Bacteria; phylum Acidobacteriota; class Terriglobia; order Terriglobales; family Acidobacteriaceae; genus Telmatobacter. The sequence continues at coordinate 76,592 of NZ_JBAUUO010000138.1, read as the reverse complement.
TGAGCTTCGCCATCTTTCGGTTCCCGCTTGAGCGCTGCTTCGAAGTCAGTCGCAGCCGCATCAGGCTTGTGCAGATCATTGAGCATGTAGCCGCGGTTTACGTAAGCCGTAACCACGTTGGGATCCCGCTTGAGCGCTTCGGTAAAGTCCTCTTCAGCCTTCCGGGATTCGCCTTGGTGCTTATGGACATACCCCATCAAAAGGGGAATGTCCGGTTCTTGAGGCAATACGGTTTCATACTCCTCCGTCAATGCGAGCAATTCATCCCATTGCTCAAGATGCAGCAGATCGTATCCGAGATAGACAACCACATCGCGGTCGCGTGGCAACCCCTTCATCGCCTCCTGCCCAAGCTGTGCCGATCGCCGGTAATCGCCTTTAAACGTGAGATACCGCTCCTCTTCACGAAGTAGGACTGGCTCCTGCACCATCTCTGGCGTGGAGCGGCCTAGCCATTTTCCGGCCGTCGGCAGATCATGTGCCTCAATTGCAGCGTTCATGCCTCCGGCCACAGCAAGCGCGTTCTTCGGATCCAACTCAAACGCCTTCTCATAGGCGGCCTCTGCGGGCTTGAAACGCTTTCGCGCGGTATACAGGTCTCCCAGTGCCAGGTGGGGCACATACAGGTTGGGATCTACCTGGGCGAGGTGCTGAAAGTACTTCTCCGCATCCGCGTCTTTCCCCGCCGCGCGCGATGCGTAGCCAAGAGAAGCAAGTGCAAACCGGCTTTTCGAATCGATCTCCAGAATCTTCTTGTAGGTTGTGATGGCCTCCTCGGTTCGACCCAGCTTCATCAGCACGTCGCCGTTCAGTTGCAGTCCGTTCGGATTGTTCGCGTCAATGCCAAGTGCCTCTTTCACGTCTGCAAGCGCCCCGTTGAAGTTGCCCAATCCCAACTTGATCTGCGCACGCAGTCGAAGAAAAGGTGCTCTGCTCGGGCCCTGATCGTCGATTTTGCCGATCTTTTCCTGTGCAATCTCGACCTCATGCCGCGCCGCTGCATCATCGCGCTGCGCGCGATAAAGCTCTGACAAATCCATATGAAGCTGAATCCCGTACAGAGGGCCCTCCGCGGGCTCCGCCGGCAGATTCGCAATTGCAGCTTTGTATTCGTTGACGGCATCGCCTTCCTTGTCTTGTATCCGGTCTATCTCGCCGCGAATTGCGTGCATCCGGTAGGAGTTGCCGTCAATCTGCTCTGCGCGCTTCAAATAAGATTGGGCTCGCTCGATCGACCCGGCCCCCACCTGTGCCTGCGCAGCCGATAGCTGCAATTCCAGGTCTTTGGGCAACTTGTTGGCTGCTTGTGCATACAATGCTGCAGACTCGTTGAGCTTGCCGTCGAGCTGATACGTGTACGCAAGCTCTGCCGTGACATCAGGCTTTGGATTGTGAATTACTTTCAGAGCCGCAATGGCCTCTGGATATTTGCCGACCTGGCGAAAATATCCGGCCATCGACCGCTGCACCTCAGGATTGTCAGGAGCGTGCTTCTTGGCAGCTTCAAGATACCGATTCGACAGGTCCAGCTTTTTCTCGTGCTCGTAGCAAATAGCCATCAGCAACTCTGACCGTGCGTCGGGATGAGAGCGCTCTGCACGACCCAAAGCATCGAGAGCGGAGTCGTAATTGCCTGAGCGCATGTAAAGATCGCCCAGCACAAGCGCATCGTTCGCACGCCGCGGATCGGCGGCAAGTACCTGCTTCAGCAATCGCTCCGCGTCGTCGTTTTTGCCCATCGCAGAGTACGACTGCGCGAGTCCCGAAAGTCCTTCGAGGGATGACGGGCTTAGCCTCAATCCATGGGAGTAGGCGTCGACAGACTGCTGATATCGAGTATTTAACCGTCCCGCATAGCCGAGCAAAAACCACAGCTGCGGATCATTCGGGGCTGCCTGCGTGGCGCGTTGCGCGTATTTCAGCGCCTCGACTCGATCACCGCGTTCGAGCGCCTGTTGTGCGGCGTGAGCTAGGCGCGCGTTCTCGATGCTTGAACCCCATCCCAGTTCAGGCTGTGCATTGTTTTGTTGATGCTGTGAAGGTCTCGAATTGTCGGGCCCAACTTGATATGTCTGCGCGAGCACCGCACAACCTCCCGCAATGCATGCCGCGAAGCAAACAGTTCTCAAACAGTGATCGATTGCTTTCAAGAGTTCACCCAGTCCGCTCTTTACTGCAAGAGTTCACACAGCCGCGAACTCACGGCGGTTGTTTTGATTCCGGAAAAGGCTGGAGTGTTGGCTGATCGTTGATTCTGAGGTTTTAGTTCACGGAAAACGCCATTCTATGAACGTCGATATACGACGGGGAATGCAACCTATCCTTGCATTCTGCGAATCAAAACCCCTGAACGATTGCATATCTCGATCCTTGCGGACCGGTTTGCATCGCATGTGAACCACGGCAATCGGTGTTTCCGAATCAACTTAATCCAGAGAGGAATCTATGGAGACGTCCGAGTCGATTGCACAATCCAGACGGCCAATACCATTGACGTTGGTTTTGCTGGCGGTGTTGATGGTTCACCTTCCGCTCCTGCTAATGAAGCTGCCGCTCCGGTCCTACGACACGAATTTCCATATATTCTTCGCCTCGCACTATGTTCATCATTGGTTTGATCCTTGGAACACAAAGTGGTACGCGGGATTTTCCCAGGCGACCTACCCACCGTTACCTCAGCAATGGGTCGCTTTGATCTCGCATGTTCTTGGCCTTGATTTCGCCTATATGGCAGTTCAGTTAATTGCCATCCTCCTCCTCGCAGTCGGGGTCTATCGCTTTTCGTTGTTATGGGTTTCACCGCGTGCTGCGTCATTCGCGGCCCTCGCCAGTGTCTTCGTTGGTTCCGAAAGCTTCCTTGTGTATTCGGCCGGCCAATTGGGCACGACCGCTGCTGCTCCCATCTATCTCAATGCGCTTCCATTTTTGTATGAGTGGATTCGCTTCGGGAAATGGCGCGCCTTCATCAAGGCCAGTGCCTTGTTTGCTGCCGCCGCGGCCGCGCACCATGCCACTCTGCTGTTTGGGTCCTTCTTCTTCGCTCTGCCCGTCGTGGCCCTTGCAATCATGGATCGGCACCAAGGAGAGCAGTCATCGACAGCAGCAGTCGTCGCCCGCACGGTCGGCATCGTGGTCCTGGTCTCCGCGCTGATCGGTGCCGTGCTCTTACCCTTCTGGATTGCACTCATTCACTATCCCGTGACGCAGGCGCCTATTCCACATCCGAGTCGCGCAAATTACATCCTGAGTCCGCAATTCGGGATCAACTATTTCATCGTTCCTTATGGCGCACTGGTGCTTGCGCTTCCATTCATCTTTTGGCGTGGGGCGGTAGTGAGCAGGCTCCGACCGCTTCTGTTTGGCTTTTGGATTGCCTTCCTTATCGGACTCGGCGGGACAACTCCCGTTGGGCACATCCTGCTGGGGCGCGCCTACGAAGTACTCACGATGGAGCGCTTCAGCTATTGGGCGACGCTCCTCGCGCTGCCGTTCGTCGGACTGCTCGCCGCGGAACTTGTCGAACGGTTCAAAACTCCGGCCATTGTTGGACTCAGCATTCTGGCCGCATCGACATGCGCGCTGGCCGTAGGCTGGTCCACGTTTCACCCCGCTGACGCTGAGGACTTTAAGGTTGATTCGGTGGCTGCGTGGCTCAACCGTGATGGGCACGATCAGTACCGATACGTCACGCTCGGTTTTGGAAACAAGATCTCCCGTCTTGCCATGATGACCGACGCAGGCAGCGTTGATGGAGAGTGGAACTCCGGACGTATGCTTCCTGAACTGACAGCCAATGGAGCGGGTCCGCTCACGAGTTCAAAGTACTTTGGCAAAAATGGAATCGGTGCTCTGCGTGCGATCCTCGAGCATGCGGATCACTACGGCCTGAAGTGGGTCCTCGTTCGTGATCACTACTACGATCCGCTTTTGTCCTTCGCGGGATGGCGGCCCGTGGACAATCTTGAAAACAGGACGATCGTCGTTTGGAGCAAGGATGGTATCCCTCCTGCAACGCCGTTGAATGTTCCGCAAATCCCACCCCACTGGCAGGGATTGATGTGGGGCATCCTCCCGTTTGGCAGCAGCATTCTTGCCCTGCTGGTGCTGCTCATCCCGGGAAAAAAACCGCTGGAGAGCCGTGTCTCCTACTCTTACCCGGCAGAGAAGCATCTCGTATCGGGGAGGTTGGCTTCGTGAGCAAAGGACCCCTTCTCGCGATTTCGCTTGCGGTAGCAACAGTCGCCCTCATCGCGATTGGCACCATATGGCCCTTCGCCTCCGCTGCGGCTTACGCCAGCGGAGAGCACTTCACAGGATCAACATCAACTCCTGAAGCTGCGGTGCAGGGCCTTGGCGAGAAGATTCGTGCCCAGGCATGGGACCGGGCTTACTCTGGCCTGGCGAACAGAGCGGAGTTCTCCGAGGGCCAATTTCGACGCGACCTGACCGGTGCATATCCCGATCTCCTTACCTATGCGACCCTCAACAGCTTTGAGGTACAACCGGAGCACGCCACTGCGACTGACGCAAATGTTCAACTCAAAATGCAGTGGTCCACAGTCGTCGGGCCTTCGGTAACGACACGCGATCTGCATATCGTAAAGAACGGCAACGAGTGGCAAGTGGAGTGGCCCATCGGAAAAACACCGGCCGTCCCTCCCCAGGTGATCCCCGTGAATTACCTGCGCTGGGATGTTATTTACCGTACGGCAGGCGACGATTGGGGAGCGCAAGATGTTGATGCTCCTCATGTCCGCATCGTCACTATGCATCCGGTGCAGAGGGCGGAAGGTCTTGTCTTGATGGGCGAACTGCTCAATGAAGACGTTGTTCCGGCCTACGTGTCGGTCACGGCCACGCTCATCTCAAAAGACCAGAAGCCGATTGAGACCGAGGCCAGCTTCGACAAAATATCCCACCAGCTCTTGCCGAAACAAGTCACGCCTTTCCTCATTCGTTTTCCGAATGTCTCCCTCTCTGACGTTGGGAGCGTACGGATGTCCCCCTTCTCAACCCTCATTTCCGCATCGGCCGATCCAGTGATTGAGATCGAAAATGAAAAGCTGAATCCTGCGCCCGATGCATCCCTCACTGGCCAACTCACCAACCAGAGCGGTCAAATCGCCAATGTGGCGCATGTTCTGGGAACGTTCTACGACAAATCGGGTCAGGTGATATGGGTTGGAGATCAATACATCGACCATGCGCTCTTGCCCCAGACGCCGGTTGCCTTCAACATCCACATCCCGGAAGACCTGGCACGCAAAGTCAGCAGTGAACGAACTGTGGTCTCCACCTTCAGCTTCGGAGGCTCCGAGTGAGGCCAGGATTGCCAATTCTGCTCGTCGGCCTCTCGCTTGGGCTTGCCGCCGCCGCGGCGCAAAGCGGCAATCTCAATGTCCCCGCGAGCATCGAAGCAGGCGCCGCATTCTCCATTCAATGCAGCGGTTCGGGAAAAGCCAAACTCTACATCGTCGGTCCCGGTCAATTGATCAAGCGCGATGTGCAATTGGGCGAGGCTGCATCGTTCCCAGCGGGATCACTTGGCAACGCAGGTCATTACGCTGTGTTTCTCTCTTCGCCATCGGTGAACGAAACAGGCTCGCTCGAAGTTCTGCCGGCAGACAAGCCGGCAGATCTAACCTTCATCGCAAAACCTTCACGGCTGCCGGTAGCGCTACAGGGGGCAATCACAGGGGCCGCCTATGTTTTTGACAGATACCATAATCTGATCACGAAGCCGGAATCGGTCTCATTCGAACTGTCGAATCCATCCTCTCCAACGCAAACCCACGTCGTGCAGACACGCAATGGCGCCGCCTGGATCCAGATGGACTCCTCACCGCATGAGGGAAAAGACCAGTTTGTCGCACGCGTTGGCGACGTCTCGAGCACCCGCGTGGTGAACCAGGTGCCCGGCGATCCATGCACTTTGAAAATGAATGCAAAATCTGCTGGCGATAAGATTCAACTTCAGACTGATCCCGTGCACGATTGCAGCGGAAACGCGATTCCCGATGGCACCATCGTGACATTTACAGAGTCGTACAACGATACAAGATCCACAGTGGATGTGCCTCTGAAGCGAGACGTGGCCAGCATCGAGATGCCTGCACATCGCGGTGCGACCATCTCCGTTGCCAGTGGCGTGGTGTTGGGAAACCAGATTCGGTGGGAGCAATGAGATTCCTGACGGCACTTACTCTGGCTTCCGCCCTCGGTGGCGCTGTTGCGGCATTCGCCGCAGACCGGCCGGTTGTGCGCGTCGAACCGCCCAATCTCCAGGGGCCACGGCAGCTTCAGCAGCAAACAGCGAAAGCTGCAATTCAGGACTATCTCGAATCATGGGCTGTATTACGCAACGCCCTCTCCCAGAACCGGCCTGGCCTGCTCGACCAGGCCTTTATCGGTGACGCCGATGACGAACTTGCAGGCACAATCAAGCAACAGCAATCAGACGGCGTCCACACTGACTATCGCGATAAGTCTCATATTATCAAGATACTTTTTTACTCTCCCGACGGCCTGTCGATCGAATTAGCCGATACGGTTCAATACGATGTGCAACTCTTCGATCACGATAAAGCAATTGGGACCGAACAAGTTCACACCCGATATATTGTCGTTCTTACTCCTACAGAGGTCCGCTGGCGGGTACGAATTTTCCAGGCACAACCCGAATGAGTGGCAGTTCCGCGCATCTAACTAGTTTGACAGCCTGATGCTGCGGTACGGATCAAATCCGGCAAGGGAAGTAGAAAGGGAAAGTGCAAGAGAAAGGAGAACCACAAATCAAATGCGAATCTTCAGGAGCTGAAACATGATCTCAATAGTCATCCCGATCTACAACGAAGAGGAGTTGATTGCGCGACTGAACGACGCAGTCGCAAACGCCCTAAAGGAAGTTGCGGATGATTGGGAGGTCGTCTACATCAACGATGGTTCAACAGATTCCTCTCTTGAACTTTTGAAAGGATTGCAAGCCGTAGATTCGCATGTGGTCGTTGTCGATTTATCGCGCAACTGGGGTCACATGGGGGCGATCTCCGCCGGTCTCCAGACAGCGCGCGGTCAGGCCGTCATCCTTATGGACGGCGACTTTCAGGATCCTCCGCAGGTTCTTCCACGCCTGATCGCAGCCTGGCGCGACGGCGCTGAAGTCGTCGTGGGAGTGCGTCGTACCCGCAAGGAGAGCCGCAAGATCCTCGCTGCGCTCTTCCCGTTGTTCTATCGAGTCCTTGGAACTCTTTCGGACTATCCAATTCCATTGAATGCCGGAATATTCAGCCTGATGGACCGCAAGGCTGTCGACGCGATCGTTGCTTTGCGCGAAAAGAACCGTTACCTTCCTGGACTGCGCGCCTGGGTCGGCTTCAAGAACTCGATCGTCTATTACGATCGTCACGACCGTGCAGCTGGGGATGGAAAGCTCTCTTTTCTCAGCCGAATTAAGTACGCCATGGACGCGATCACGAGCTTCAGCTACAAACCTCTTCGGCTCAGCTTTGGTCTCTTTGGGTTCTCCACGCTGATGGCTGCCTTCTTGGCCCTATGCATGATTGCAGCATCATCCGCCGTATCTACCGCTGGTTTCGGCATCGCAAGCGCGGTGTTCTTCGTCGGCGGACTTTTGCTTCTATCCATTGGAATTCTCGGCGAATATATTGGTCGCGTCTACGACGAAGTACGCAACCGGCCAGTCTCTCTGATCAATGAAGTACATCGGCCCCAGCTCACTATCGAAACTGAGGCGGGATCGATCGAGGTTCCCGTCGGCAGTTACGGCGTCGCCAATGGAAGCCTTGCCATGCAGGCCGTCAGGTTCTCAGAGCAGGACGCCGCATAAACACACAGAATTCCCTGAACCCCGCTGCCATCCGGCCCGCGGGGTGTCTCTTTGTTTCGAAATGCTTGCATGTTACGGTGGTCTCTCAATGAACGAGCCCCGTTAGTGAGCTGGAGTGGGATTGCTAGTCGACGTTGCGGTGGACGTGGAAACCAGCTTCCCGCCGTTTCCCTTGGCGCAGCCTGGAATGCCGCGCTCGATCGCTGATCCTTCTTCATAATCGTTCCAGGTCTCCAGCATGATGAACGGCGGAGGTTCGCTACCGGGGAACTCCTTGCGCCAAAAACTGAATGTGTCGGCAAACGTCTGGCCGCAGCGTGCGGAGATATGGCGATTCAATCCCCACGATGCCCTGCTGTCGTCGAATGTCGACCAGGCGCCGCCAACGATGATCTTGTCGGCGTATTTGGTCTTCATTGTTTCGTAAAAATTGCTCAGGTACTCTTCACCCCAGTCACTGCCGTCGGGCTTCCAACCCTGAGTCCCGGGATTGATCCAAGCGTAGAAACCGTCAAAATCGTTCGCGTACTGACCAGGAAGGTTTTCCTGGATAAGAAGCGGTGCGGGATTCCATGTGTTGACCATGGCACGCACCTTATCCCAGTCGGTATGTCCGCCTTTCGGGAAGATGAAGATCACCGGACGTCTTTCGTAAGTCAGATATGCCTCGTGGCCCTGCGCCTTTGACGTGAGATAGGTATCATGAAACATCGTGAAGTCCGCGATTGCTTCGTCCGTAGAGTCGTCTTCATGGTTGGTCTCGTCGTACATCATGGCCACTTGGAAGTTGTTCTTCCCTGCCTGCTTCTGCATTTCCGCATAGCTGTGATCGATAAACGGCTCCCGATCTCCATACCAGTCCACTACGAAAGCGCTGATCCCCATCTTCTTTGCGGCTTTGATCTGGCTTTGAATCTCATCCGGATCCTGTGAAGAATAGCCAACCGAGATGTGTCTCGGGTGTCCAAACCACGCCTCATATACGGCGATCACCTGGGGCGAACTCCCGGTTGCTCTGTACTTTAGCTGCACAGGCGTATTTGAGGCCGGTGCAAAGCATCCGTGTGCCACAAAAAGGAAGAAGAGTAGGGTAACGCCTGGGCGATTCAGCATCAATAGTGATTTAGAAGCCTTCGCGCCTACTTCGGTTGCAGCCAGCCCCCCAAGACGCAGTTGCCCGGTTGTGAGCAGCCATAGCGTCAATTAACGCATCGGATGAATAGAGGCTGTCCCCGAACATATTGAGAAAGCCTGTGATCGATGCATTTTCCTTCAAGAAGCGCATGGAGACCCATTCACAGTGGTAAGTTCTGTTGTCCAGTCCAGAAAGTCGTTACAGGCGCGCATAATTTCCGGCAGCATCGTCCTGCTCTCCGGCTCCGGGCTCAACACCGGAATCAATCTCGCGTACAACATTGCCGTTGCTCGATACCTTGGGCCGACAGGTTTCGGCCACGCTACTGTCATCTACACCATTCTCGTCCTGCTTTCGGCTGTGACTTTGTCGTTTCAGATCATTGCCGCAAAAATGATCGCCCAGCAGGAGTCCCTGGCAAACAAGACCGCCATCTATCGTTTCTTTCATCGCGCCTCATGGGCCGGCAGTGTTGCCGTTGCTTTGCTGCTGGTTGCATTTCAGGGTCCCATTGCACGCTACTTGAATCTGCCCGATGCTAATCTCATTACCCTGATCGCTGTCGGTGCGGCATTCTACGTTCCGCTGGGAGCGCGGCGTGGTTACATCCAGGGAACATGCGGCTTCCGCAGCCTGGCGCTCAATCTCGTCATTGAACAAGCGATCCGGCTCGGCGGGTCGCTCGCACTAATCGGGCTGGGATTTGGACTCTATGGCGTCATCGCGGCAAATTCTGGAGCGATTGCGATTGCCTACTGCAGCGCTCGAGTCAAGCTCACTGGTCGCGCTCCAAATCCGCTTCGCCTCTCCCATGCAGCTCACGAGACCTTTCAGGCTGGCATTTTCTTTGCCGGCCAGATGATTATCAATAACTGCGGTATTGTCCTGGTCAACCACTTCTTCCTGGCTCGTGAGGCAGGGTACTACGCCGCTGCTGCCATGGTAGGCCGCGTTATCTTTTCCTTCTCCCAGGCTGTCGTCAATTCCACCTTTCCTCTCGTAGCCGGAACCAGCAATGAAGAGAGAAGAGACTTTCGCGTCATTGCGACCTCTCTGGCTTTGGTGCTTGGTGTAGGCCTTACCATCACCGTTGGACTTTGCTTCGCTCCGCCCGAGCTGTGGTCACGTCTGTTCGGAAACGACTTTGCAATAGCGGGGAAATACAATCTGCCCTATCTGCTCGCCATCTACGCGTTTGCCACCGTGGTCTACTCGCTCGCCGGCGTCATCATTACCTTTGAGATGTCCTACAAGATTGCAAATACCAGCTGGGTGCAATTGATGTTCAGCGGCATCCTGATTGTCGGAATCTGCGAATATCATTCCTCCTTGAGAGAGGTCGTACTGGTGCAGCTCGGCCTCATGGGCCTTTTGCTGGTGTTCGTGGCTATTCCGTTTCTTATCAATTCGCTCACGGATCCGAAGGACATTCTGCAGCCGGGAAGTTCTCGTCCTCTCCGTCTGATCTGCAGAGTATCTGAGGATGTCGCAATTGCGGAGTTCTTGAAAAGTGATTTCCACGGCGCAGCCTTCCGCGAGTATCACAACGCCCTCGGCAATATCGTAAAATTTCCAGATTTTGAAAATCCCCGCGAAAACGCAAAGCGTCGTGCTCTTCTCTTCCTTCGGCATCTATATCTGTGGAGGGAGATTCCGGCCGATACAGAGTGGTACGAGGCAGAGATCTCTACGGATGACTTCGCAAACATCCGCATGTTTCCCCGGGCGCAATGGCGCAAAGTTGCGAATGGAAGATTCTCAACACTCGCGATCGCCGAAGGAATCCAGAAGCGGCAGGATCAACTTGACGCGCAATTCGTTTCAAAAATCGATGCCATCTCCCGTCGCTTCGATGCGGAAGACCCCCAGCTCGGCGCTGTATTGATGATCGGTTTGAGTGATTCAGACCCAGTCACCGTTCTTGATGGCAATCACAGGTTGGTGGCCGCAATGCTGCATTCACCGCAGGCAGTACGAAAGCTTCGATTCATATGTGGGCTCTCTCCGCGCATGACGGAGTGCTGCTGGTACAGAACAAATCTGATGACCCTCTTTCGCTACGCGAAGAACGTTCTTACACACTCCACCCGGAATCCCGAGGCGGAACTGGCTCGGCTGTTATAGGGCTGTCATGGCGTCTCCCCGTCCCGCTGCGGTCAAAGGTTGTGAGGCTTGGGAAATGCACGGATTATTCAAAGTAAGAACGAATCTTGATCGAAAGGAACAATACGATGAAATATCGAAGAAAATTAATTGAAGTTCGAACGCTTCCTTGTCAGATCGATGGTGCGGGGCTAAGAACTCTCTATCGCGAACTTGAAAGCTGCATCAATGTTGACGGCCCCGCGGTGGTACTGGATTGCTCAATGCTCTGTCGGTTCGACAAACCTGCAATCCACTTTCTTCTGTGTTGTCTTGAAGAAGCCATGAAGCGGAACGGTGATATTCGACTCGCAGCTCTGCAACCCGCGCTAAGGGCGGAAATGCGATCAACAGGCCTGGATTCGCTCTTTCAGATTTTCGAAAGCATCGAGGATGCGCTTGAAAGCTTCCAGATGCCGCGGATGAGGTTCATCCTGCCCGACCAGTCCGCCGCAAACGATCGGCGCGCGAGTGAGAATGCCGCCTAGGCATTGTGGGAGAACGTATGGCAAGAACACAAAGCAGGCTCTTCCCTCGAAAGGGGAAAAATCATCTCTTGAGTCGCGGCATTCGGCTCGTAGCATTCGGGATTGTTGTGCTTTTGACGTTTGAAACCTCAACTGTGGCTGGCGCGCAGCAAAGCACCACGCCGATACCACCCAGCGTCCCTTCGCAGGCGCCTCAGACACAGAACATTCAGCAAGCGGCCACACCGCAGGCGCCGACCACCCAGGATGCGCGTAACGAGTCCTCCGATTCGCTTCCATCGGCGCCCACTCCGCAGCCCGCACAGCAGGCGCCTCCACAACAGCAGCAAGCTCCGCAACAACCGGTCGGAACGGCGGCGGCACCATACGAAAAGCCCACTGGCGTCCCAGGTTCAAGGCCAGCGGGCGCTGCGATTGCGCCTGCAAAACAGCGGCGGGTGCGCGCCCTCGTCATTCGAGTCGGAATCGTGCTGGCCGCAGGGGCAGCCGTTGGTGCCGTTGTGGGACTCTCCAAGGCGACTCATAGCGCTCCTCAATAACTCGAAAGTGTGGTCATCAAACGGATGGAGCGGTTGCGAAGTAAGCGCAGTGCCGAAAGCGTCAGATTCGTGAGCTTTTCAGGTGTTGACGGCGCCGGGAAAAGCACGCAGATCGCATGCCTGTGCGCTCATCTTGAAAAACGGGGCCTGCGAATTCGCGTCGTTCGTTTTTGGGAGGACGTCGCAAAGCTCACCAAACTCCGCGAAGGCACAGGTCACAGAATCTTCAAGGGCGACAAAGGCATCGGCAGCCCCGAAGCCCCCATCGATCGGCGCGATAAGAACGTCGGCGGCTGGCTGATGACCGGCCTTCGCTTCTTCCTCTACTTGGTTGACGCAGTCTCGTTGCGAACGGTCGTTAAAAATCAACTCCGCGGCAATTGTGACTTTGTCATCTTCGATCGATACACCTACGATGAGCTAGCCAATCTCGACCTGAGTAATCCCATCTCGCGTACCTATGCGCGCATGCTCCAGAGCGTTACTCCCGATCCTGACGTCGCCTTTCTCCTCGATGCGGATCCCGAGGCAGCGCACGCCAGAAAGCCGGAGTATCCGATTGAATTTGTTCGCGTCAACCGTCGTGCATACATGCGGTTAAACGAACTGCTCCGCATATTTACGATTATTGAGCCAACTGAAATCGACGCAGCGAGTCGAGATGTCCTGAGCCAGGTCCTTCGTGTTCTTGCGCCCGAGGGCACTCTGGAGAAGACTCTCCATATCCGTCTCTCCAGCGAGACCTAGGCTTCAGAAGTCCGGCGCATTCACGAACCGGCACGAGCTACCACCTGTAAACGGTCAGATCGTCCACAATTGCGGCCGCAGAACCGCTTCCACTGGTCGCTCCGTCAATTTGTACGTTGACCAGAAGTGTAGGCCACCACCCCAGGTTGTATGCACCCAGAACCGTCGTGTTGATGTTTTGCTGAGCTCCATCAAGCGAAACATATTTGTATGTAATCCAGCCGGTATCGTTTCGCGAGTAACTCAGTTGCACGTGATGCCAGGTATTGGTGGACCAGTTGCGAACATTGCATTTAGCGCCCGTGTGAACCCATTGATTCGACGGATGTGATGTCGTTCCCTTGTTGACGGAAATGTCCCATGTATTCGACCATCCGTCGCACTGCATTCCGTAGATGACAGTCTGGCCGCCACTCAGCACCTGGTTGAGATCAAGTTCAAGATTCACCAGGTCGCTATTCGGGCTGGGAATATAAACCCAGCTGTCGAAGATAAAATTTGAAGCCCCTTCATCGTCTCCGAACAAAATACTGTAACGTTCCCCACCGTAGTACGAATAGTTCATCGAGAATTTGCGGGCTGCTCCACTTCGCGACGGCGAACTGGTAATGGCTGACCAACCGTTGGAACTTCCCGGCGTTCCGGTATCGTGGATTGCCGTCCAGCCGCCCAGCGTCTGAAGGCTGCTCACACTGATTGCACCAGACGGAATTGTTGAAGACGTTCCTACAGTCAAAGCGACGTCGGTTACACACGAAGCACCCGAGACTCCCCACGCTTTCACGTGCAGAATATGTCCACCGGGAGATGCTGACACCGCCGTCGCGATTGCAGGAGCCTTGAAGATGGTCGTGTACGTACTGCTGTCGAGGGAGTAGCCCGTAGCGCTCACCTGTTGACCCGAGCAAAGAGAGGTAAAAGCCGAGAGGCTGAACGGCGAACTAACTTCGCTGTTGTTTGCCGGAGTATTCACAATGACGCTTGCGAAGGAGGAAATTATGGTGGAAACAAACAGAAAAACTGCGATGGCAAGCTTCTTCGAAACCTTCATTAAAGATCCTTTTGCATAAAAAATGGTGGTGATTGCGATCGGCAGGATTTGTAGCAGGCTGTGCCTTGCGCACAGCTCAAACCAGGAGGCGAGGTCGCCCTCTTTCCGGCTAACTTCGCTGCTTTCAGGCTTCTCCAGATCACACACGAACGAGCATGCTTGTCTGCTCGATTGCCGTAAGAATTTTGGCGTCGTGCGAGCCAACTCCCCAGGGTTTCTGGATTTCTTTGTGTGCAATATTTCACCCTTGCACTTGTTCAGGCAACCTTTTTTTAGGCTTAAATCTGATCGAAATTGCAACAAAGGAATTTCCGTGAATTTCCTACGCACTTAAGCCATAAGCGGGTAAAAACTACTCAAAATCCAGTTGCGCTTTTGACGAGTGAGTCCTTTGAGGTCCATATGCTGGGACGATGTTGAGGGTTGACAAGGCGCCCGGAAACGAGACTTCCAGATTTTCCGCTCTCTCTCATTTCCCAATCAACTTGCAAACTCTGCGGTTCAGGGGGACCGACTTTCGCATCTAAATCTTTGTAGTTCTGTTTCAAATTGCGTCGTCGACGCGGATGGGGAGGAGGCAAGATCACTTATGCCGTCAAGATTTGAGGTGCTTCGGCGTACCCTGTTGCATTTGGTCATCTGCTCTTTCGCCTTCCAGCTGCAAATGGCGCATGCCGCCACTTGTTCAACCCAATCCCAGATGCCCCTTCAGCAGCGCGATCTGCTTGCAAATCAGGCTCGCGCCATGATTGCACTTGTGCAGCAGGACAACATTGCGGGTTTGCGCGCCCGCACGCTTCCCGCAATCGCAGCGGATTTCGATGCCATCGCGGCATCGGTAACCAGTCTCAGCCCGCTTATGCAAAACTCAACAATCACCGTCGAGGATCTCTATCTGCTCGACGCATCGATGGTCCAACCAGGCGCGGAACGCACGCAATTCTTCTGCGGTTCACCCACGGTCGTGCTCACATTCAATGGGATACCCGCCGGCAAATACGCACTTGCAATCCTGCACGCTACCGGAGTGCCGCATCCGCAGCAAATCTCCATCATTCTCGCGAGCACCCCGGGAGATCAATGGCAGCTTGCGGGTTTCTATGCGAAGCCGATGCTTGTGGCCGATCATGATGGAGTCTGGTATTGGGCTTCAGCACGCAAGTTTGCGCAGACGAAGTCGGATTGGCCGGCGATGCTCTATTTCCGCGTGGCGCAAAATCTGCTCAGTCCTGTTGACTTCCTGTCCAGTCCGAATCTCGAAAAGTTGCAACAGGAGACCGACCAGGCTCGTCCAGGTGATCTTCCCGGAAAATCACCGTTGATGCTTAACGCGCGGGGTTCGACCTTCGAAGTGACGACCGTCGATACCACCACGCAATTCGGCGCACTGGATATTGATCTCCATTACACTCCCAATCCCGAGCAAGTGGCGCAACTTCGGGTTCCCGTTTCCGCTCGTCAGCAAGTCACCGACGTCATGTCCGCGTTGCTCCTCCAGCACCCTGATTTGAAGCAGGCATTTCATGGCATCTGGATCCATGCAGACCAGGGCAACGGAAGTCTCTTCGCGCTCGAATTGCCGATGGATCAGATTCCTTCAGGTCCGCAGCCGCAGGCTGCAAACACGCCGACCGCCATGCATTGACGTCGACCGTGGACCAAGGCTATCACTTGCCTTTGAGGTCACGTTCAACCGCTTCGCTCGCCTCGCGATACACCTTGATTTGGTGCGCTCGCAGCATCGCATGCAGCGTTCCTGCGCTCGAGTCTGACGTGATCTTTCCAGATTCAAGCAGCGGCATGTGGCAGTCCACGCACTTTGTCCGGATTCTCGATCCAAGGGTCACGTACTTTCCGCAGGCGCTTATCGCATGGCAGCTCAGGCAATGACGCGAGAAGGCTTCCGCGTTCTCCTGTTTCTCATGAACGTTGTGGCAGGTGGAACATGTCATTTTGCTGGACGTGAAGCATTTGCTCTGTTCAAGCGCGCCGACTTGGTTGCCGTGCACATCCGGCGGAGCGTCGGGAGTGGGAGGCTGAATCGCCAGGTAGTCGTGAACATCATCCCCCGCAACGAATGTCAGCGGCGGCCGGGTTGGCTCGACGGCGCCCGCATGGCACAACGCGCACAAATCCAGTTGACGGTCGCGCGTCAGGCGCGTAGGATTCACGATCGTCTCATTGTGCTTTTCGCTGCGCGGCGAGGCTGAGCGCTCGTAGGCAACATGCCGGGCGCCCGGCCCATGACAACGCTCGCAGTTGATTCCCAGCATCAGGCTGTTCTTTTCAAAACGATTCAATGGAGGGGCCAGGGAAGTGAAGTAGCTCCCGTGGCATTCCAGGCATCTTGGCACGATAGCGCGATCAAAATGAACCTGCCCTGCCGGAAATCCGGGGCTGATTACCCATTCGTGATTCCACGTCCAGTACGACGTCGGCATTTCGAAAAGCAGGTCGTCCTGCCAGTAAAGGTACGATTGTCCGTGGCGTCCCGATCCAATCACAATATCGAACCGTTCCTCCAGCCGATTTTCTGGGTTGGCCAGATTTACGGCGCTCTGGTAGAAACCGTCGGGGCGGGCGACCATGTTTACGACGAGATTCGGATTCGAAGTATGCAGTACGTTGTGCCCTTGGCTGAAGCTGCCAGTAATATTCTTTGCCGTAGCCGGCCCGGAATCACGGGCATGCGGCGTCAGCTTGTAGAATTCCGACTCCTTGCGATGGCACTGCGCACAGGCGGCATCGCCTGCGTAGGCGCTGCGGGGTGGCGCCTCCCTACGATCTGCTGCGGAATGATCTGCGGATACCTGCGAGATTGTTGCCGGCACCGCGCCCAGGCATGCCAGCAACAGGAGCGCTGCCCAACCCCATCCACGCTCCGTCTCGCCATCGTTCGTTCCTAAGCTGTCCAAGATAATGTGCCCTGACCGGCGTCTGTTCCGATGCGGTCTCTGAGATCATAAACAACTACATCTCGAATTTACTATTAGCGCGACAGATCGCTGATCTGCACATGGTATGGACTCAGCAGATCGCCCGTGGAGTGGCTGACAGCAGCAAGTGCCAGCCGATAATTTACCTGCGTCTGTAACAAAGTGAGCTCTGCCTGGGCCAGCTTTGCCTGGGCATCAAGCACAAAGAAGTTTGTTTCTACGCCCAACTCAAATTTCCGTTGCTCCGATGCAAGGGACTTCTCAGCCAGGTCGTACGAAGTGGTGCCGGCAGCCAGAGCCATGCGCGCTTCTTCAAGTTGCTCAACAGCGTCGTGGACCTCGCGCGTGATCTGTTCTCGAATCTGCCCGCCTGTATTGAGATCGCGCGTGCGCGATACGAGGGCGGACCCAAGCGCTGCTTGGCCGCTGTGGTTCTTGAGAGGCAGCGACAGAGTGAGGGAAGCGCCGTAGCCCGGATAGCCAAAGCCAAAAAGCTGGTTCATCGATGAGCCAAACCCACCAGGCGCAATCAACTGTCCGGTCGTAATGTTGAATTGGTTGCCGCCCAGTCCGCTGCTTTGGTAAAAACCCTGGAGTTGAAGGTTGGGCTCGAGCTGATTGTGCGCCAGTCGGATGCTGGTTTGGTCGTTGGCAAGCGAATCTTTGATAGCTGCGAGTTCGGGGCGTTGGCCAAGCGCCTGCGCGAGAGCCGCACTTGCATCGATAGTTTCGAGTTCTCTTGTTGGCTGGGGCTTCTCAGTCAGATCGAGTTCCAGCGCATGCACACCGGAATCGCGATCGGCACCGATAGTCAAGCGTAGAGCCTCCTCGGCTTGGTCGAGCGCATAACGGCCTTGAATCACTCCTACCTTGCGAGCGGCAACTTCAGATTCCGACCGATAAATATCCAGCGGCGGCAGTGCTCCCAATTCAAGCGAGCGCTCATCGCGCTGGTAGCTCGCCTCGGCAAGCTTCAACGACTCCTGCTGCACATCGAGAGCGCCGCGAGCTTGAACGGCAGACCAGTATTGGTTGATGACCTGGAGGATGGCGTCGTTTACTTCGGCCTCAAAGGTGGAACGCGACTGTTCGAGCGAGCGCCGTGCGATCTTGATCAAGGCTGTATTGGCAAAGCGGCTGGCTCCGCGCAACAGCGGCTGATTGAAAGTGAAATTCAATACTGAACTGAAATAGGGATTGAAGTAGTAATAAGAATTGTTGGTTGAATTCTTATTGCTCGATACACTGGCAGAAATGTTGGTGCCCGTGATAAAGGTTTGTGTATACGAAACCTGGCCGATCTGGCTCAGAGAGTTGAGCGTGGTATTTCCGGTAACTCCAGTCCCCTGCAACTGGCTGTATGTCGGCGAGGAATACCTGCTCACATTGAGGCTGCTCTGAAGCGAAGGATCGAAGGGGCTGAACTGACCGAGCAGTGCAAATTTCTGTGCCTCAATCTGCGTTTCTTCAATGTGCACGTTGCTGTTGTTCTCAAGCGTAAGCAGAATCGCATCGCGCAGGCCAAGGGTGAGCTTGCCGTCCTTTACATAGTCCTTTAGATGCAATGGCGGTGGCAGCTTGTCAGACCGCACGCGCGCCGTGAGCATGCCGCGATAGCTTTCAGACGACTGCGCATGAGGTGGCAAGAAAGCCAGCAAGGCAAAGAACAAAATCAAGGCAAATCGAAAGATCCTCATCCAGAACACTCCACCCTTAAGCAAAGAATCTCGGTATCAGAAACGGAGGCGCCGCCATAGGCCCCATGAAGGGAACATCGCGGAATCATTCATAGCGGATGGCCTCCACTGGATCGAGTCGGGCTGCTTTGGTCGCGGGATAAATGCCGAAGATCAATCCGACCGAAATCGAAACCAGGAAGGCCAACGCGATGGAACTGAACGTGACGATGGTGGACCACCCTGCCAGCCACGCAATCAGTCTGGACATAAAGAAGCCAAATACCACGCCGATTGTTCCGCCGGCGAAGGAAATCATCGTGGCCTCCACCACAAACTGGCGAACAATGTCCGACTGCCGTGCACCCACCGCGCGCCGCAGGCCGATTTCACGGGTGCGTTCGAGAATGCTGGCGAGCATGATGTTCATGATCCCGATTCCGCCCACCAGCAGAGATATGGATGCGATGGCGACCATGACGGTGTTGAAAAGCCGTTCGGTTCGCTGCTGTTCGGCAAGCAATTCAGCTGGCACCACCACGCTGAAATCGTCCGCACCATGATGCGATGAGTTAAGAACCGCTCTGACCACCTGCGCGGATTCCGGAATATCCGCAGTGTTCGCAAGATTTAGATAAATCCCGTCAATTTCATCGCGTACGTCGCTGTAACTGTCTTCAAGTCGAAGGAAGGCCGATTCCAAAGGAATGTAGATGTTATTATTCGCGTCGGTGGTGGTGCCTCCCTGGCTGTCGCTCTGCGCGCTTAGTTGCGGACTGACAACGCCGATCACCCGGAACCATTGTTCATTCACCTTGACATACTGTCCCAGCGGATCGGATGCGCCGAACAAGCTCCATTTTGCGGCAGCGCCCAGCACACACACTGCTGCGCCCCGGTCGTCATCTGCCTGATCGAAAAACTTTCCAGAAAGCAAGTGGAGCCCCGCGATCTTCGGGTAGCTGGCGTTGACCCCCATTACATTCGGCATGTCTTGCTGCGCTTTAGGGATGATCTTCGACGGCGTGAGTTGTTTGCGCGGTGTCGAAGCCGCGATACCGCCAACGTCGTCGCGAATCACGCGATAATCCTGGAATGTCAGACCCGGTGAGATCGTGCGAACCTTTTGATGAGCCTGCCACTCCATCGTCTGCTTGGCTTCCACAATCAAATTGTGGACTCCCATCTGTTCGATAAGTGCCATGACCTTCTGCCGCGCACCGGCGCCAATCGACAGCATGGCCACCACGGCGGCTACGCCGAAGATCATCCCCAGCATCGTCAGCAGTGACCGCGTTCCATGCAGCAGCAGGTTCTGCATTCCAAGCTGCGCGTCTCTGGTCCATTGCTGATAGACAAGCAGCGAGCGCGGTGGTGAGACATCAATCGCCATCAGGGGGTCCCTCCCAATCCGCCCGCTGCCGAACCGTCACCACTCGTCTTGCGCGGCGCGGTGGGGTCGACTAATGCAACCTGGTCTCCAGCTTCCAATCCCTTGACGGCTGCTCGGCTCTCATTCTCGTACTGAATCGTTACTTCATGCTGTTCATATCCGTTGCCCTTCTTCATGTAGACGATGCGCTTGCCGTCCTTGAGAAAAATTGCAAGCCGAGGCAAATAAATCACGTTCCCCTTGCTGCCTCCAAGAAAAACAATTTTGGCCGTGAATCCGGACTGCAGCCGCGAATCTTCATCGGTCAGCTTGATCGAGACTTCGAAGTGGCCGTTTGTGTTGCTTGAGAAGAATTGCCGCACCGACATGCCGCCTACGCTCTTCACGGTTCCATGAAATACACGGTCCGGCAATGCGTCAAAGGTCACCTCAACCGGCTGTCCGTTCTTCACATTGTCGCGGTCTTGCTCTCCAATTTGCGCTGTCAAATCCAGCCCTTTTGGGTCAACCACCTGTGCGATCGCACTGCCCGGTTGCACCTGGTCACCCTCGTGGTAGTCAGGCAACGTCATTCCAGTAAAGAAGAACCCGCCCGACGCATTCATGTTCTTCTGGATCGAAATCAAGCCATCGAGCGGCGCCGTGACGCGCATCTTGTCCAGGTTTTGCTGTGCCTGATCCATCCCCAATTTGGCCTTGTTGTACTTTTCCTGGGCCAGATAGGTTGCAGCCTGCCCCGTAGCTTTGTGCGATTCGATATCTTTCTCCTGCTCAGCCAGGACGCGTTTCGCCTGTGCCAGTGCCAGAACGTTCTTGTCTGCATCGATCTTGCTAAGGAGTTCGTTTTTCTGGACGTCCAATTCGGCCCTGCGCACTGCATAGCGATCTTTCAGAAGCTGCACCTTGTCTTCTGCCGCCAGCACCGCGGCATCGGCTTTCGCCTTGATGATCTCCTGCTCGGCCTGCAATAGCTCAGAGCGGTTTTGTTCCAGCTTGTAGTGCTGCTCGCTGGGATCGAACTCGATAACAACATCCCCCTTCTTCACGGGCCGGCCGGTCTGGGCAAGATGCGTAATCTGCAGCGCGTCGCCTCCCACCGCCGGAGCTGTGAGCGTGATGGAGTGGCTGGCACGAAGTTCTCCGGTCGCATGTACCTTCAGGTCGATCTCACCCCTCTGAACCGGCGCCACCGGAATCTCATCGCTCTTAGTAGTCAGAGGAACACGGCTCGAGGCAACGACGGCGATCCCGGCGACAAGCACCACGCAGGCCAATGCCCATATGAGGATGCGATGGCGTTGGATGCGTGCCATTTCAGTTCTGCTCCGTCGGGTCTTGGAGCGCCACATGGTCACCCGGTTTCAAGCCAGCCGACACAAGGATGCGGTCGCGGCTCCTTCGTTCAATCTGAATGGCACGCTCCTGAAATGCGGAGCCACTCCATACGTAGGCCACCGTCTGTCCGAACTTGAGGAAAGAAGCCTGTGCGGGAATCGTAATGACATTAGGGACCCGACCCACAATCACGGTGATTTGCGCCGTCATGCCAGGCTTCAGGCGAGCGTCCGCCTGGTCAACGCTGATCTCAAGGTCGAAGTTCCGGGGTATTGGCCAGCCATTTGAAAAGTCGGGAGTGGCGATTGTGCCTATCCGCTCCACTTTGCCCGTAAACTGGCGATCGGCGATCGCATCTAGCTGAAGCGTGACCGGCTGTGAGGTCGCAAGCCGACCGCGTTCCGTCTCATCCACGCGCGCTGCAATGCGCATCGAAGTCGCGTCTGGCAGCTCGGCGAGTGGTGTTCCAGGCCATGCGCGCTCCCCTGCTTTGAAGGGACCTTCCCCGCCGTTGTGCCACACAGAGAGAAGGCTGATTGACCCATCAGAGGGCGCGCGCAAGGTCATGGCAGCCAGCGCAGATGCAGCGCGCTGCGCATCGAAGTCGGCCTTCCGGCTCGCATGCTTTTTGCCCTCGATTGTCGCCTGGCCGATCGCGATGTCCGATTTTAATTGCGCTTCCGCTTGGCGGAGCCCCTGCTCTGCATCCGCGAGTTTCAGATTCGCCTCAGCCCCATCGATCTTTGAGACAACCTCACTCTTGCTGGCATCAAGCTTCGCCACCTCTACGTCATATTTCGCCTTCATCAGAGCAGTCGTATCTGCCTCTTCAGTCAGACCGCCCTGCGCGCGAACCTGCTCGATTTCGGCTTGCGACGATTTCAAGCTTGACTGATCCTGCGCGAGATCCTGCTGGGTTTTCGAAGGATCGAATTCAACGACAACATCGCCCTTCTTCACCTGTGTCCCGTCCGCGGCGATTTTCATAATCTGCAGATCGCCGGCGTTGGCGGGCGCCGTGATCGTGACGGACTTCATCGCCTTCAACTGGCCGCGAAACTGGACGGCATCGAGAAACTCCCCGCGTTGCACTTGGAAGGTCGCAACGGATGGCTTCTTGCCCGAGAAATGGACAACCCCATACACGGCTCCGCCGGAAAGAACGATCACGACTGCAATCAAAAGAGCTCTGTGCCTCGTCCACACCTCCCTGAGCTTCTGCTTCATTGCGCACCGCTCGCGGAACGGCCGGTGCCGGCCGAATTGACGTCGACCGCGGCTGAGAGATCGGGCATCAACCGGGGATCGTGGCCGGTGATCGAAAAGGTGGCGGAGAATTTGCGAAGCCGCGAGGAGAAGTCTCCAGGCGTACCCATCGGATCAATGGATTCCAGCTGTCCGGGAAGGACAAGGTCGCTGTAAGCATCCAGGTGGACATGCGCCTTCTCGCCAATCTTCAAGGCGAGCAGATCTTCCTGATTCACGGGAACCCGCACTTCCATCACGGCAGGGTCGACCACTTGCATAAAGGGCACGCCCGGCCGCACCTGGTCGCCTTCCTGCACTTCTCCCATGCTGCCTTGTTTCCAGATCGTGTTCAGCACCACGATGCCGTCGATGGGAGCGCGGACCTCCATCAATGCTGAATTAGCCTGCGCATGAAGCATCGTCTCGCGAGTTCGATCGCGTTGGATCTCAAGAATGCGAATGGATGCCTGCGCCGCCATGCGCTTCAAATCGAAGGTCTGCTTCAACTGCGTGAGCGTTGCTTCAGCTTCATCCAGATCTTCCTGGGCCTTCTCAGCGTCGATGCGCGAGAGCAGTTCGACTTTCTGCATCTCCAGCTTTGCTTTCGCCAGATCATGTTCCGCCTGGTTGATCCCTGTTTCATCTTTGGCCCGCGCAGCAGCCTCCTTGGCCTGTTCCTCAATCACTTTTTCGTTTTCGTCGTCGCTTAGCGCCTGTTTGTCCACAATGTCGCGCAACTGTGCCTGCCGGTCGAACTCAACCAGCAGATCCCCCCGCTTGACCCGCGTTCCGCTGGGGACAAGTTTCGTAACGATAAGCGTACCCACCTGCTGGCCTGCAATCAGAGGGGCCTGTATCGATCGCGCCTCCACCGCAGCCGTCATTCCGCGCAGTCGGAGCACGTTTTGCGTTGGAGTTTGGCCGCGGCCGGAAAGGGAATTCGAACTGGCGTCGTGTATTCGGCTCTTGGCGCGGAGATAGAAGACCACACCAGCCGTGGCAACCAGCAATGCCGCCAGCAAAGCGACAACGAAGGCGCGCTGCAGCTTACCCAGTCGCGAGCGTGCCGCGGAATCTGCCGGTTCTGCTTGCTGCGGTTCACGAGCCGGTTCGACCGCGCTACTCATGTGAGCCCGATTTGACTGGAGATGAATCCATCCGAGCCTTCTCCAGCGTCATTTGCTTTACCGCAAATATACGCGCCATTTCCCCATGCTTCAACAGCGGAAGGACGAACAACGAAACCAGGACGTACTAGTTGGACTGAACTTCTTCGTTAGACGTATCTTTGACGCATTGGTCAGGCCTTTCGCTCACAATTGCGCCAGCATTTCGTCCGTTGACTCGGTTCAAGCGCACGGAGCAAGTGGAGATTTTGCGATCGAAGGTTTCCAGAGCTTTCCTGTCATTGATCCTTTTGAGACCGCATAGCCGTAGCTAAGATCCTGGATTTGAGAATGTGCGTCATCGCCGCGGCGTAAGAACAGATCGATTCCTTATCGAGCCCGAGGAGTTCGAACTCTATGACCCGAGGCGGACCCGGATGAGATGAACAACCTCTATACGAAGCTCGGATTTGGGGAACTGACCGCGCATCTAAAGGAGCGGCTCGTCGCTCTGCGAGCTGAGACGCACGACACCTACCAATATAAGCCACGCGGTATTCCACTTCCCTGGGAGCTCGGAACACAGACCGAATCAGGCTTTGTAAATTCCAGAAACTAATTAGCAGATACACTCTTTTTTGTTTCAGTTAGACATTTGCGCCGCCCCTGCCCCCCATTACTACTTGACAGGTTGGGATAGCGTTTACCGGAGTGCCTCGACCAGTTCAGGCTGTTTGAGCCGCTGGGCTATGCCGCCAGGACGGAATCAAATTCCCTATTGACACCGATCAAAGGTCTGAATAACATACCCACCGAATCAGTAAAGCGTTTTAGCCTGCTGCCTACTGTCCCTCAGCTGCTTCCCCGGGTCCCCGAATACTGAGGCCAGTTTTGATCACTTGTCGTTTGAATGCTGGACGCTTCCCCTAGGTGCTTCGGCTGAAATTTCGAAACGGATTAAGGTTATGAAACGCGGGACGGATTTGGAGTTTCGTCCTAACTGTTCACTTGCAACCCGGGATATGCAATCGCTCAGATCGGCGGCTTAGTTACGGTCGTCTCGAGCGCAGAAAAAGCGGGATCAACACCGCGGCGCATTGGGAGTGCCTCCAACTGCACTCGTACGCAGCGCCATAAGTAATGGAAAACCAGCTTGAATGGAGAGTGACGCATGAAAGTGAACCTGGCGACACCTGCGAAATACAGATTATTTCTGTTATCGCTCGTACTACTTCTCACAGGCTTGGCGGGACACGCCCAGCAAAACTCAACCATCACAGGAACCGTTTTTGACAAGAACGGAGCAGCTGTTCCGGGAGCCGAGGTCACACTCACCCAGCAACAGACGGGCTTCGTTTCCAAAGCTACCAGTAACGACAGCGGCAACTTCAGCTTCAATGGCTTGAACGTCGGAACCTACGATCTCAAGGCAACTGCGAAAGGTTTTAACGCCTTCGTGGAGCGGGGAATCGTAGTGAACGTTTCCCAGACCACTCGCGTGGACGCCAATCTTACCGTAGGCAGTGTCGACCAAACCGTAACCGTTCAATCGGACGTCCTCACTGTACAAACAGATTCGAACGTCGTGAGTACACTGGTGAGCGAAGAACAGATCACTGAAATTGCGACGGAGAACCGGAACTTTGCATCGCTGGTTGCGCTCGGTCTGGGCGTCAGTTCCACTTTGCCGGACAACAACACGCCGACATCTGTCGGTGCCAGCGCAAGCATCAGCGTGAACGGACTTCGCCAGAGCCACAACATATGGTTGATCGACGGCGGCGAGGCCGATGACCGCGGCGGCGCCGGTGGCATCAGCATTCTGCCCTCGCAGGATGCTATTGCTCAGATGGAAACTCTTTCCTCCAACTATCCGCCGGACTACGGTATTTCTTCGGGCGCAACAATCAGTCTTTCTCTCAAGAGCGGCACGCAGAGTTTCCATGGCGAAGCATGGGAATTCAACCGCAACACAGCGTTCAACGCAAATAGCTTCCAGAACAAGAACAAAGCTGTTCCTACCAACCGTGCCAAGCTGAACTACAACATCTTCGGTGTCAATCTGGGTGGCCCGCTCTTCATTCCGGGTGTCTACCCCAAGGGCAAGACGTTCTTTTTCTGGAACGAAGAGTGGCGCAAGTTGATCCAGGGAAATGCTCCAAACCTTCAGAACGACTTGCCAGCCGCCGATTTCCCGACCGCCGGTCAGGACCTGGCGTATGTTTCTCCGGGATGGAAAACCACACCCATCGTTTTGAATGTGCCGGTCGTCGGCGATCCAGCATGGGCCGCTAAACTGGCTCTCGCCTGTCCGACCTGCGTGCAGGGCCAGCCGTTTCCCGGTGGCGTGGTTCCCGCTGCATTGTTCGACGCCAACGCCGTGGCGTATCTCAACTCCGGAATCGTTCCCAAACCGAACGTGGCCAAAGATCAGTACTTGGGCCAGGCAAGTCTCCCCATCAATGTGCGGGATGACGTTGCGCGCGTCGATCACCGTATCAACGACAAGTTCCAGATCCTCGCCCACTACATGCACGACTCGGTTTCGCAGGCTTTCACTGCGCCAATGGTGGGTTGGTCTACAGGCAGCTGGCCGACGATCACCAGCACCCTCAACAACCCTTCCAACAGCGCCGCGATCAAGCTCACAGCGACCATCAGCCCCACTCTGCTGGTTGAAGCAAGCATGAACTATGACGGCAACATCATCGACATCGTTAACAGCCCGTCAGGCAACCTGCCGTCCGGGTTCTCAGTTAACAAATTCTTCAATAATGGATCGAAGTCTGCTCCGAGCATGAACTGGTCGGGTAATGGCTACGGCGTCCAGGAAAACCCCGGGTCCGCGCCATGGCATAACGCCGCGGGTGATCTTGAGCCCAAGGTGGACGTTTCCTACACCATGGGCAAGCACGCCCTGAAGTTTGGCGCCAGCTACAACCGCTACACCAAAAACCAGAAACTCTTCCTCAATGCCGAAGGTAGCTATACCTGGGGTGCAAACACCAACGATCCGTTCATGGATATGCTGCTAGGTCTGGCCTCGAACTATTCCGAGTCGCAGGCTGCTCCGATCCGCCATTACGTCAACCAGACTCCATCGGTGTATGCGATGGATACCTGGAAGGTCACTCCTCGCCTCAGCCTTCAGCTCGGGTTGCGGTATGACGCGCTGCCGTTCGCTTGGGAGCGCTCCAACCAGGTTGCCAACTTCGATCCGGCGACATACCTCAGCAGCGAGTCTCCAACATGGCTGTCTAGCGGGTCCATGGATCCCAACGGTCCGGGATTCCAAACTGTCAATGGCGGCCAGTTTTATTTGAACGGCGTTCACTTGGCCGGTCAAAGCGGAACCCCGGCGGGTCTCGTCAAGACCGACTTCGACACGCTCCAACCCCGCGTCGGCTTCTCTGAAGACGTCTTCGGAAACGGTAAGACCGTTCTGCGTGGCGGCATCGGAACCTTCTACGAACGGCTCCAGGGCAATGACATCTACGATGTCGCCACTGCGGCTCCGTTTGCCAACACCCCCTCAGCCAACACCGTATACCTGACCGATCCGCACACCAGCTATTCAACTGGCCAGGTGGCGGCCACACCGTTCTTCGCGCAGGGAAGCACCACTCTCGCGCAGAACTTCAGGGCGCCTGCGGTTGCCCAGTTCAGCTTGGGTCTACAGGACCAGTTGGCTCAATCCGTTATCCTCGTTGTTCAATATGTCGGGAACGTTGCCTGGCATCAGAACATTCGTCGCAACATCAACAACTATTCGTTGAACACACCGCTGCTCACTGGCAGTAACCCGGCCTTCAACGTGGTGGGTGGCTCGCCGACCGATTACCTGCATTATGACCGCGCAGATGCTGGCGATCAGACCGACAAATCGGGCACGAATCCGAACTACGATCCGGCCCATCCAAATGCCAACAAAATCCCAATTCCTGACCAGATGCGGAACTACGATGGATTCGGTGGCATCACCGAGCAGGAAAACAACACCAACGGCAACTACAACGGATTCCAGGCTGGTCTCCGGGTGCAGAACCGCTGGGGGCTGAGCGGTGAAGTCGACTACACGTACTCGCACGAAATCGACATCACCAGCACCGACGACTCGGGCATCGACAATCCCTTCAACATTAAATACATGAAGGGGTCCGGTGGCTTCGATCGGCGCCAGATCCTCAGCATGAACTACATCTACAAGCTGCCCATCTTCAAAGCGGCAGGTATAACTCACTCAATCCTTGGCGGCTGGGAAGTTGCCGGAACGATCATTGATGAGACAGGCGTACCCACCACTCCTCGCCTGTCGCTCAACTACGACACGGTTGGCTTGGGCGGAGGATACACCAATCGTCCGAGTCAGTCGGCCAAGTCGAAGAGGCTGGGGCACATCGGTACAGCGTTTGATACCTCAGTCTTCAGCAACCCGCTCCCCGCATGGGCCGGCGGCCCCAACCAGGGCTTCGGCACCGCAGGCAAAGACGCCATACCTGGACCGAACCGCGTGAACTTTACGACCTCGCTCTACAAGTCGTTTGCGTTTACAGAAAAGGCAAGGTTCGAGTTCCGTGCGGAGTCGTTCAACACCTTCAACCACACCGAGCCCAATGGAATAGGCAACACGCTCGGCAACTCGAACTTCGGAACCGTAACCTCGTTCTACGATCCCCGTGCACTTGAGCTCGGCGGAAAGTTCATCTTCTAACTCCAGCCGATAACCCAAAGCGCGGCAGTTAACTACTGCCGCGCTTTGTTTTTTGCGCGTAGATTTGGAGAATGGATCCCATCGTGACATTGAAGGGAATCAGAATTCATACCGGACTTATATCTGCCTGCGCAATCGCAGTGGGACTGCTGACGGCTTCCGCCCTAATGGGACAGCAGGAAGATCGGGCGTCGACCCGCCAGAGGGCGATGGCCCTTGAACAATCGGGACAGAATGCTGAGGCGGAACAGGTCTGGAACGGCATCGCAAAAGCCGATCCCCAGAATGCGGAGGCGCTTGCACATCTTGGCTTGCTTGAGGCCCGGCAAGAACACTACGAAAGGTCCATTGCCTATTACCGCCAAGCATCGGCGATCGATCCGGATTTGCCCGGTCTTCAGATGAACCTGGGATTGGCGTTGTTCAAAGCTGCTCAATTTCCAGATGCTATTCGATCCTTCACCGCCGAACTGAAGAAGCATCCGGGGGACCCGCGTCTGACCATCCTCCTCGGCATGGCGCACTATGGAATGAAGGATTACCTTGTTGCCATTCCGTATTTGCAGCGTGCGGCTGAACAGGACCCTCAGAGTGTCGCTCTGCGCATTACCCTTGCTCACAGTTGTCTCTCGAGCAAACAGTACCCATGCGTTCTAAACGTATGCAAAGAAATCCTCGCCCTGAAATCCGACTCTGCCGAAGCCGACATGCTGTCAGGCGAAGCCCTGGAACAAATCGGAGACAAGGCTGGCGCTGCGAAAGCATTGCGCGCGGGCGTAGAAGCGAACCCCGCACAACCTCAACTTCACTTTGGGCTTGGCTATCTCTTATGGACCGGGAACAATTGGTCGGAAGCAGCAAACGAGTTCCAGCTCGAGATTCAAAACAATCCCGAACAAACGAAAGTGCGCATCTATCTCGCAGACTCCTGGGTCCACCAGGGCCAGTTCGACAAAGCACTACCGGAGTTGGAAAAGCTCGCTGCCTCCAATCCGGCAGAATCAATGGTGCATCTTGATCTCGGCCTTATCGATGCGCGTAAAGGCCGCACTGAAGATGCGATTCGGGAACTCCGGATGGCAGAACAATCTGATCCAGAGGAACAGGAATCCCACATCGAGATTGCCAGGCTCTATCAGTCGGTTGGCAAACGCGAAGAAGCGAAAGCTGA
This sequence comes from Occallatibacter sp., assembly GCF_049582745.1. Classification (GTDB taxonomy): domain Bacteria; phylum Acidobacteriota; class Terriglobia; order Terriglobales; family Acidobacteriaceae; genus Telmatobacter. The sequence continues at coordinate 47,068 of NZ_JBAUUO010000138.1, read as the reverse complement.
GCTCGAAACCGCCAGAAGTTTGCCGCTGCGGAGTCATGCATCTCTCGAGGAGACCATCGACTCTGTCGAATCTCCAACTCCTTGAAGGAAGCCGCATTTAAAGCCGAAGGGATTTGCCTCCATTCCCGGGCATGCTCAAGTCTGGATAGACCTTTATCCAATGGTTCCGCATCTTGGCGTGTACCACCTGCCCCGCTGTTTGAGACACAATCACATTGGTCTCCTCGATCGGCATATGACAGTCGATGCATTTGTTCATGATCTCGTGCCCCATCTTTCTTGACATGCCGCAGCTCTGCCACGTATGACAGCTGAGGCATTTAAGCGAGTAGGACTCGAGTGACTGTCCGGTGGTGTGGACGTCGTGGCAGGTCGAACAGCTCATCTGCTTCGATGATCGATAGCATTTACTGCGCTGAAGCAAACCCACTTGATTCCCGTGAACATCCGGATGTTCTACCTCCGGAGTTGGGAGCGGCTTGAAATATTCATTCAGCGGCTGACCAGAAACGTAGGAGAAGGCCGGCTTCAGAGCCTCTCTCTGAATCCCGTTATGGCACTCAGCACACAAATCAACCTGCAAGTCTCGCGAGAATTTTGCAGGATTCAGAATCGACGGCTCTTTTTTCTTGGTCTCATGGCGCAGTTCTTGTCGAACGTGATTTGCTCCGGGGCCGTGACAGCTCTCACACAAGATGCCAGGTACCAGGCTTCTCCGGTCATATCGATTTGTCGCCGGGTCGGTGGAAAGAGCTTGAATATAAGTCGCGTGACACTCCAGGCAGGCCGGATTTACAGGGCGGGAAAAGTCCGCTGTTCCGTCGATATAGCCGGGACTGTTGATCCATCGATGGCCGTCGCTCCAATAGCTGACCGGTAATTCGAATAATCGGTCGCCTTGCCAGTACAGGTAAGTCTGGCCGCGCACTCCGGATCCCGTGACAAGATCGATGCGTTCAGCCCTTTGATAAACATGAGAGCCCCACCCGCTCCGCGCAATCTCGAAGAGACCATCCTTTCTTGACTCCATATGAAACTGAAGTCCCGGCTCCGCGGTTTGCGTTGAGTCAACGATGATCAGGGAATTGGCGCCACTTTGAAATGATCCAAGAACCGAAATGGACGTGGGGAGTTGGGAAGTCAGGCGATGAGGCGTGTGCTCGTAGTTTTGATCCACATCTCCGTGACATTTCTGGCAACTTGCGTCGCCAACATAGTCAGTTCGATCCGTCCCCAATTGGTCCTCTTTCGGCGAGTGAAATGCACCAGCCGGGCACAGAAAAAGGAAGCTAGCCGAGACGGAAACAAAGACGAATTTGGCTCGGAACATTCCGCGCAGTCCCCACTTGATGATGTTGAGTACCGCAAGAATATCGCTCAATTACGGATCCTAATTCCTGGCAGCGGCTGCTTCCTGCTTCATAAGTTCCTTCAGGCTCCGTGCCAGCTTCTCGACCTCTTCAGCCTTCTTGAGCACCGTAAGGGAGAGACTCTCCTTGTAGGTCTTGGCCACCTCCTCTCGCAATTCGGCGGACAAATGGTACAGCTTCTTTGTATCCGCTTCGATCTGTGCCTGTCTCACTTCCTCTGCTGAGGCCTGAGGCGTGGTTTCAGTTCTCGGATCCAGAGACGAGGGATGACTCGATTGCGCCGCATCCTTGCCAACCTCGGGCTTGGGTTCCGGTGGAATCGAAGAGGCCGCACTTGACTGAGAGAGCACTGGAAGAGCGAAGGCCGACCCGAGTACCAAAGGCAAGAGCAGCCAGCAGATTAGCCTTGGTTTTCTGGGGTGCTTCGTCATCGTTATTTCCTTTGTGCAGCCGGAGGATGACCACGTGCCTCCGGATCAACGGGAAAAGGTGCTACTGCGTCTTCATTTTCTCTTGCAGGGTGTGCGCGAGCTTTTCAATCTGCGCCACCTTGGCGGTGTCGGTGGCCATAGACTTTGATTTCTTGTCGGAAACAATCTCTTGTTGGAGTTGCTGCGCCAGCAAAAGTATCTGATTGGACTCCAGCCAAATTTCTCGAGCGCGCAGCTGATTCTCGAGCGAGACTGCTTCTCGCTTCTTCTGATCCGCCGGAGTGTCGCCAAACTCCTGCTTCAAGTCAGGCGGGCGGGGAGTTGGATTCGGGATGACGACGTGCGTGGGGTTTTGTTCCTGCCCAAAAGTTGCCGCCGTGCCGAGAAGCAGTGCGCATAGCAAGTAGCTCTTTGCGTCAATACCCGAGAAAAAACCTCGCATAAACCCGCTCCCAATCAAGTGCAATCTAAACAGAGATTCGCATTCTCGGTCCAGACATTTCTTCAATCGAAGACGTTGCTGCAACGACCGGATCGGCGCTCACTTCCTGAATTGATCTTATGGATTCCAGGGCGGAGAGACTAGTGGACGATTTTAGAACTCTGATCGTCTCTGGTTTTGACTTTCCTGTCATTACTTGGTGCCCGCCCGGCCAGGGTATCAGTGCGGTCGACCCGAAGACAGTCAATTCACAGCGTTGCCGGATTTCCTAAGCCCTGAAGCTGCTACGATGTCTGCAATGAAATCGAACGACGACATAGAACCGTGCATCTCGGTGGTGATGCCGGTATATAACGAGGCCGTCACCGTTACGGAAATTGTGGAATTGGTATTGGCGCAAAGCCACGTTGGACAACTGGTCATTGTGGATGACGGCTCGCAGGACGGCACTTGGGACCAGCTCCAGCCCCTCGCACAAAGCGATTCGCGCATCAAACTCATCCGGCAGGGCGTGAATCAGGGCAAGGGCGCGGCTTTGCGCACCGGCATCGCACACGCGACCTCGGAAATCGTCATCATCCAGGATGCGGATCTCGAGTACGACCCTAAGGAATATTCCCGCTTGATTGCGCCGATTTTGTCCGGCAAGGCGGATGTAGTCTATGGTTCGCGTTTTTGCTCCGGTGCGGATCCGCGCCGGGTTTTGTATTACTGGCATTCGGTCGGAAACAACCTCCTAACGATATGTTCGAACATGGCTACCAACTTGAACCTTACCGACATGGAAACCTGCTACAAGGCTTTCCGGCGCGAAGTGATCCAGAAGGTTCGGGTTAAGGAGAATCGCTTTGGTTTCGAACCGGAGATCACTGCCAAAATAGCCAGGACCAAAGCGCGCATATTTGAAGTTGGGATATCCTACAGCGGTCGCACTTACGCCGAGGGTAAGAAGATTGGCTGGCGAGATGGTTTTCGCGCTCTGTGGTGCATCTGGAAGTATAATTTCTGGGACAGATGACCAATCAGCACAACGAATTGGCGCAGACAACTGATTTCGAATTCGCTGCCCTGAGTGAGGCGAAGAACTATCGTGCGGCGCTGCTCCACGAGTTCAGGGTGTATTTGCAAGGAAATGTACTGGAGGTCGGCGCCGGAATTGGCCAAATGACTTCCGAACTCCGACAGATTCCCGAAATCAAGAGATTATGTTCCATTGAACCCGACCCCGCTTCTTGCGCAAAGTTGCTTTCCCGCATGCCCCATCACGATTTGCTCCATGGAACCATAAGCGATTTGAGGTCAGAGACTGATTGGAATGCCATCCTGAGTATTAATGTTCTGGAGCACATCAAGTTGGACATCGAGGAGTTGGTCGCTTACCACCGCTTGTTGTGGCCAAGGGAAGGCAAGCTTTGTCTGTTTGTTCCGGCGCGGCCGGAGATTTACGCACCGATTGACAGGGATTTCGGTCATTTCCGCCGCTACACCCGTCTCGAACTGCATTCAATGCTGGAGAAGGCTGGATTTCGAGTCGTGCGGCTCCGGTACTACAACATCGTTGGTTACTTTGCGTGGTGGGTCAACTTTTGTTTATTGAAGAGGCGATCCTTCGACGTGGATGCGGTGAGATGGTTTGATCGCGCGATATTTCCGGTGGTCCATGGCTTCGAATCGCGCATTTGTCCGCCTCCAATCGGCCAAAGCCTGATCGCTGTAGCGGTCGCTAAGTGAATGAACACCCAACTTGCAATTCCATTCCATCACCGCCCAAGCGGGAATGTGTTAGACACGACGCAGCCATATTGGCCCATGCCTCCATTCGCCATGAATCGAATCCGCGCATTCTCCCCTGGCGGCAATCATTTCTTTCTAGATGGCGAGCCAGAATAGCTGTCTAGAATTGCGGGCGGTAAACACCTAGCTTGGCCGACAGATTCAGGTTCGAGAGCATGCGCTCGCGCAATTTCACTCCGTCAGCTTCGCCGTTGGGTCCGGGGTAGCGGTATGGTGGAACCGGATATCGTTCAGGCGCGTTCGGGTCAGGATGCTGGAATCTCGTGATGGCGGCGACCACGCTGTCGTTCCGCTGACGAATCGATGCCACGCCGATCATGTTCCAGCACAAGCAGAAAAGAACGGAACACACCATTACCGCCAGGAATAATCCACTGTTCCAGGGATGCCGAAGGCGTGGAAGAAATCTCTCGACAAGCAGTATCCAAAGCAGAATCACGAAGGTGATGGAGTAGAGCGAATATCGCGGATCGAGGCTCTGCGTTACGCCGAAAGCTGCTCTACGGCTTGCCGCTGTTGCAGCTGATAGCAAGAGGAACATCGCACAGTCGAACGGCAAGAAATTCTTACTCATCTGGCCTGTTGCAAGCATCCATACAAACGTCGCGACAAGCAAAATGCCGAGGATGAGACCTCCCGGCGGGAAATGGGAATTGAGGCCGCCGGCGCTTCCGAGGAAATAAACGACATAGAGGCAGTCTTTCGGGATGGTCAGCCAGTTGAATTGTGGCACCGAGACTACGCCGCCCTCCGGCACGTGAAAGTCGAAGCGGTACGCATAGATTGCTACACATGCCAGGGAGATCGCGAGGAAGAGCCCCAGTTCCTTGTACCGCCGTTTTCGCGCCAGAATCAACATCCCAATCGGAACGACCATAAACCCGTTGCCGAACGACGCAACGGCCAGCAGCAGAAATGCCAGAGCAGCCACAAACGACCTGCGATTGTCTCGATTCAGTTCGTAAAGTGCTGCAAGCGAGAAAAGAAGGCCAGCTATATGCGCCATTCCCTGTGTCACCACGCTCAGTTCCAGGGAATACTGGAGTTGGAACAGCAGAAACGTAACCGGAAGAAAAAGCGTCAGGCGCAACAACGTATCCGGGCTCTTGGGGACGAACATCTTCCAGAGCAGGTAGGCGAGGCCAAGTAGGAGCCCTTCGGAAAACAGGGAGAGGAACCGGAAGTTCACGTGTCCCAGCACGGCATACTGGACAAGCACAATGGCGTGAAGAAGAAACAGTTTCACCTCGACGTGTTGCGAGGTCAGGAACCAGATGAGCCTGTCGGTGATGCTTGGGCTGGTCGCCCAGCGATTCATGAACCCGAGAATGGCTTCATAATCATCCAGGATCGGAAGATCCAGCGCAGTTCTGAACAGGTTGAAGTAGAAAAGGAAAACTGGCAGCACGATGGCTGACATTACACCGGCAAAAGCCCATCGGCGACTTCCGGATTCGGAACCGCCTGGTGCCTCAATGTCTGATGACTTTTTCCCTGCCTGGGAAAGTTCTGGCGGCATATTCAACCGTTTTCCGGACCTTGGATTTCAAGACTTGATCGAACCGAGTATACCGGGAAGATAATCCAACGAAAACTGGGAACCTGAGAGGAGTGCTGCCAATGCACACATTGCCGTGCAATGATAAGCAATCTGTCTCCCGAGAAAATGCAGGCTCAAGAGTCCATGAAACAGCTTTCCGTGGCAATTCCAAGTGATTTCGATGTACTTTAGGCCGAGATTCGCAAAACGTGCCGAATTGCTCAAGAACGTACTTTCGAACTGCTCGACGGATGATTTAAACCATTATCCTACATATGCTGAGCCCTTCAACGTGATCCACCGAACGAGCCCAAAACGAGAACTGGCGGAGGGAGAGGGATTCGAACCCCCGGTACCCTTTCAGGTACAACGGTTTTCAAGACCGCCGGTATCAACCGCTCACCCATCCCTCCGCGGGTGGAAAGCAAGTGCTTTCCTTTAGTTTAGCCCAAGTTCGACCCAATCTTCCGTCACACCTTCTTGCAGACCTTCCTCACCTGATCGCCTCAAGCACCGTCTTGTATCCGCCCAGCAAAACACTGCAGTCCATGCCGACCGCAATCAGCTCGAATCCCGCCTTCGCATACGCCCTGGCTTTCTCCGCCGTCGCCGCAAAAATCCCGCACGGCTTGCCGGCCGTCTTGCAAAGAGCCCGAACCGCGGCAATGCTCTCGACAACATGGGGCGCCTCGATCTGGCCCGGAATTCCATACGACCCGCTCAAGTCATACGGCCCAATCACCACAGCGTCCACGGCCGCATGCCCCACAATCGCCTCCGCATTCTTCACCCCGGCTACGGACTCGATCTGCACCACGATCGCATAATCCTGCTTTTCCAGGCACTCCGCAAACCGCGCTCCATACCCCTGCGCGCGTGCAATACCCACGCTGCGCTCCCCGCGCGGCGGATAGAGTGCGGCTCGCGCAATCTCATCGACCTCTTCCGACGATGAAACCTGCGGCAAAATAATCCCATCGCATCCAGTATCGAGAAACCGCTTGATCGCCGTCGAAGACCGGTCCGGTAACCTCACAAACATCGGCACCCCGCCCGCACCCACGGCGCACGCCGTTGCCGCGCTCACCTCGTTAAAGAGTCCATGTTCCCCGTCGATCCACACCCAATCAAATCCCGCCAGCTGCGCGATCTCCACGATGGCCGGATGGTCGATTGTCACGATTGTCCCCAGCTTCATGCCGCCCGACTGCAGCCATACCCTCGCGTCCATCAGATCTCCGCTCCACGGTTCCGGTTTCCCACGATAGTTGTCGCTCAATCCCGCGCCCCATCCGTCAAATACTCATAACTTACAAACGCTACCTTCGTGCTGTCCGGTGACCACGACGGAACATTGTTCGTCCCCTGTCCGCCAAACAGCTTCGCCAGCACTTTCACTTTCTTGTCCGCGAGCGACATCACATTCAGCGTCACATCCTTGTCCGGTGGATGTCCGGTTACGCCCTTCTCAAACGCGACGAACGTCATCCATTTCCCATCCGGCGAAATGTGTGGGAACCAGTCATTCGTCTCGTCCATAATCACCTGCTCCTGCCCGCTGCCATCCGGATGCATCCGCCATATCTGCATGTGCCCCGTCCGCTCCGAGTTGAAATAGATCCACTGCCCGTCCGGCGAATACTCGGGACCGTCATCGAGCCCGGCTGCCGTCGTCAGCCGTTTCTCCGTGCCGCCATTCACCGGCATCGCGTAGATATCGAAGTTGTCCCCGCGCTCACCTACAAACGCCAGCGTCCCTCCATCCGGCGACCACCCGTGCCAATACGATGGTCCCGTCGGCGTAATCTTCTTCGGCGTTCCGCCCGCAATCGGCACCGTGTACACCAGCGACTTGCCCGTCTCCGTCGAATCGCTGATCGCCAGCATCGTCCCGTCCGGCGAAATTCCATGATCGTTGTTGCACTTCACCTCAGGATCAGTCTTGATCCGCACCGGCTCACCGCCCGTCACCGCCAGACGATAAATCCCGCCATCCTGATTGAACAAAAAGTGCGTTCCATCCCGCGACCAGTTTGGCGCTTCAAAATGCGCCCGCGATACATACGCCACACGCCTATCCGTCGAAGCAATAGGAACTGTCTCCAGCGTGCTGTACAGCACCGGCTTCAGACCTGTCGCTGCAAGCGCCTCGATCTTCACGTTCGAAAACACCGCCGTCTCCGTCGCATCCTTGTCGTGCGCCGAAACCCCGATCCCCACGTAGAACGGCCCATCCATGACCAGCTTCGTCGAAGCGCCCGCCGGTTCCAGTTTCCCGTCCGAACCCGAAACGAACCCGTAGAAATAATCGCCGTGCTTCTCCAGCCGCACCCGCTGCGGTGCCTCCACATTCGACTGCACCTCGTGGTCATCCGCACCCGCCGCATCGCGAAACTGCAGCGACGTCAGTCCAATCCCGTGCCGCGCAATGTCCACTGCCGGCGCACTTCCGTCCAGGCTCTGCCTGATCATCAGCACTGCCTTGCGATGAGGATTTCCCTTGTCTCCCACAAACGCGATGTCCGCGGAAATCGCCACATCTCCGCTCATCTTCTTCCACGCAAACTGAAAATCATCCATCCCGAACCACATGTTCTCGCCGCTGCCCGTTACCGCGTAGCTCTGTTTTGCGGCGTCGTAGCTCGTCGATCCTGGGTGCAGCACTGTCCCCACATCCTGGTGTCCTTCAAACACTCCCACGGCCCCAGACCCCGCCTGTCCCATCGCGCATCCCGCGCTCAATCCAAAAACAAGAGCAAAACAAAATGAAGAAACCCACCGATTCATTCGACCCTCCGCCGCAATATTCAGGCGCGATCATTCTCGCGCATTCCCCTTCCGCGCGTCTCGCCGCCTTCATCCACAGGGCCCGCATCCGCAGGCATTCCTCATCGAGCACACCGTGAAAACACAGCGCGCTCCCGCTCAACGGTGTTAAAACAGGAATGCATGCCCAAGCGAACCAAACCAGGAGCGCCGCCGCTTCCCGGCCAGCCCATCAGCCTGCGCACCTTGGGCGAGTACCTCAACCTCTCGCCGGCCACCATTTCCCTGGTTTTGAATAACGCTCCCGGCGTCCGCTCCATCCCCCAGGAAACACGCGACCGCGTCGTTGAAGCAGCCGCCAAGTTCGACTATCGACCCAGCTTCTTCGCGCGCTCCCTGCGCAAGCGCCAGACCTTCACCGTCGGCGTCCTCGTTCCCGAGCTCAGTGACAGCTACGCCATGCAGGTTCTCAGCGGCGTTGAAGAGCACCTGATTGAAGAAGGCTACTTCTATCTCACCGCAAGTCATCGCCGCAAACCGGATCTCATCGAGGAGTACCCGCGCCTCTTCATGGATCGCTCTGTTGAAGGATTCATCTTTATCGATACGGCCCTTGAAAAGAGCATCGGGATTCTCCCGGTCGTCTCTGTTGCCGGCCACCGCAAAATCGAAGGCGTCACCAACGTCGTCCTCGACCAGAAGCGCGCAGCGGAGCTCGCTCTGCGTCACCTCTATCAGCTCGGCCACCGCAGAATTGCCTTCATGCGCGGTGGCAGCCACAGCTCTGACGCCGACGATCGCTGGAACTGCCTCATGGCCGTGGCCCGCGACCTCAAGCTGGCCGTGCCTCCGGAACTCGTTGTGCAGCTCCAGCTTCGCGTCTCCACGCCGGAGCTTGGATTCGACCCCGTCAACGAACTCCTCCAGCGCGAAGTCGATTTTACGGCGCTCCTCTGCTACAACGACATCGCCGCAATCGGTGCCATCCGCGCCTTCATGAACCGCGGTCTCCAGGTTCCGGCAGACGTTTCCGTCGTTGGCTTCGACGACATCCAGAGCGCTGCATTTCACAACCCGAGCCTCACCACAATTCGCCAGCCGCTCTCTCAGATGGGAACCACCGCTGCCCGCATCCTGCTTCAGCGCATCCGCGGCCAGGCCACCTTTCCTGACTTCGTTCCCATTCATCCAGAACTCGTCATTCGCGAGTCCACCAGTCCGCCCAATCCCAAACGCAACCGCATCAAGCGCACCTGAGTCATCGATGCCTTCTCAACCCAGGTCCTCTTCGGTTCGCACTTTCGCTGTTCTTCATCCAGTATTCGCGCTGACTGGCGTCCTTCACACGGTCGGCGGCGCTCTCCTTCCATCCCTCGCCGTGCGTTTTCACCTCAGCGACTCCACATCCGGCCTGCTCTTTCTCCTCTACTTCGCCGGAACCTCGCTAGGTGCGCTGCTATGCCGCCGCGGCTTTGCGCGCCTCATCACGATTGGCTTTGCCGCGATGATCTGCACCTGCATCGCTGTGGCCGTCTGCCCTCGCTCGCTGCTCGCGCCCGCGTTTTTGCTCCTCGGCATCAGCGTCGGCGTTCCCATGTCTGCCGTCACGCTTTTTGTCGGCCGCGCATACCCCGCACGTTGTGCCCCGCTCCTCACCTTCCTCAACTTCAGTTGGAGCATCGGAGCGCTCGCCGCCCCGCTCATCGCCGCACGCGTTCTCGTGCATCACTCCTACCAGGCGGGATACGTCCTCTTTGCGTTCGCTTCCGCTGTCGCCGCTCTCGCCTCCGCGCTCGTTCTCAGGGATCCACCCGAACCCGTGCGAGCCTCGGCGGATGCGCACACCATCACCGCGTTCTACCTCGTCGCTGTCTTTGCATTTGCCGCATTCCTCCAGGTCGGCATCGAAAACACCGTCGCCGCATGGCTCCCTACCTACGCGCTACGCACAGCCGCCGCCGGACTCGTCATGGCCGCCGCATCTACCTCCTTCTACTGGGCAGGATTCCTATGCTCGCGTGGCCTTTCCTCCCTCCTCCTTCTCCGCGCCGATCCCATGCGCGTCTTCCGCATCGCGGTTGCCGTCGCTTTCGTCTCAGCCCTGCTTCTCGAATTCGCACCTTCCGTCTCCGCCCGCAACTTCGCCATGTTCCTCCTCGGCGCGTCCCTGGCCCCGACCTATCCCCTCGTCCTCGCCGGCTTCTTCGCCCGCAGCCGTCACACCGCCGACTCCCGCTGGATCCTCTTCACCGCGGGCTTCGGCGGCTCTGTTCTCCCCTGGATCGCGGGCTTCACGTCCACTCATACCGGCAGCCTGCGCACCGGAATGCTCATCATCCCCGCCGCCCTCCTCCTGATGGCCTTCCTCCTCCCAACTCTCCGCAACGCCCAACCCGCTGCACCCACAACTCCGTAACAGTCCGCGGTAGAAGGCCGGTTTGAAAGGGCACGACTTTAGTCGTGCCCAGGTTGATGAAAAACCCGCAGCTTTGAAAGGGCGCGGATCGGGGTACCCTCTGGGTCGCGTGCCACAAGTCCAGCAACATGAGGATGGCGCTAGCCCCTGGGGGAAGTCCTCCTGCTTGCGCACGAGATCTATGCAACCAATCTCTCGTCAAAGAATTAAAATCACCAACGATGACGCCGAACAAATCAAACCCCAACGTTGACGCCTTCATCGCCAACGCAAAAAACTGGCAACACGAACTGACAAAGTTGCGCGCCATCCTGCTCGACTCCGAACTGACCGAAGACTTCAAGTGGAGTCAACCCTGTTACACCTTCCAGGGGAAAAACGTCATCGTTCTCGGTCCAATGAAGGAGTCCTGCGCATTCGCCTTTTTCAAAGGCGCGCTGCTCAAGGATGTCCATGGCGTCTTCACCCGCCCCGGTCAGCATTCGCAATCGACGCGCTGGATCAAGTTCACCTCCGTCCGCGAAATCGCCGAGATGAAGTCCGTGTTGAAGGCCTACATTCGCGAAGCCATCGAGATCGAAAAGTCCGGCCTGAAAGTAAAACTAAAAAAAACGTCGGACCTCAAACTCCCCGAAGAATTGCAAATCCTGCTCGATGAGTTCCCCGACTTCAAGAAAGCCTTTGAAGCGCTGACCCCCGGCCGCCAGCGCGCATACATCTATCACTTCTCCGCCCCCAAACAATCCAAGACCCGCGAAGCCCGCGTCCGCAAATTCATGCCCCACATCCTCAAAGGCAAGGGCCTTCTCGATAAGTAGGAGCAACGAGCCACGAACCCAACCCAACTTGGTCTCGTCGTCCCGAGCGAGGCGGAGGGACCTGCTTCTCGGGCGAGTGGGCCGGTGGCCCACCCCTGACCACCGATAACTGAGGGCCCCAAGTGTCGCTTTTAGAACTGGGATTTGTCACTTAGCTGCCAGTCGAACCCCGTCTGGATCAGCCACGCGCAGCTTCATTCCCCATCCGAAGAAGTTGTTCGCGATAGCCACCGAAACCTCATTCTCGCCAGCTTCCAGCGGCAACGTGAACGTCCCATTCTCCAGCGAACACCGCCCATCGGGAATTTTTCTTGCATCGTCCGACTCAAACAGGTTTCGGTCTGCGTACACCAGTTTCCCGTTCACGAAGACCCACAATTCGCGCGTCCATCCAATATCGACCTTCTTCGTCTGCTTTCTGTCTGAAGTGATCGTCGTCTTCAGCCATGCTACGGCCCGGTTCGGTTCGGGTAGAGGCTTGCCATATATGCGGCTGATGTTCACCAACCCGTTCCGCTCCGTGCTGATCGTCTTCCATTCCGACAAAGCACTGGGCATTTCGTTATACATCGGGTCCTTGCCATTCGGCAGCGCTGCAAACGTAGAGAGACGCCAATTCCTGATCAAGCCGCGGTTATCCTCCAGCGGATCTCTCGCCGGCTCGGGAGACAGACCGTCCACTGCATCGGGAGTGATCACCAGGTTTGCAAATGTCGCAGGACCCTGTAGCCGCAAACCGCCTTTCATCACATCCCCCTCGAGCCTGCCCACCTCAAGCGTAGGCGATGGTGTATCGTTCACGAACACATTCATCCGTCGACCCGAGATGACCATCTTGATGTGGTTCCACCCGTTTTCCCGCAGCGGCGCCCGCGTCTGATATTGCGGAAATAGATCCCACAGCAGCACCCCATGCGTCTGCGGCGCATACTGCATGCAGGCGTGGAAAGCGGGACAGGCCGCATCAGGCCTGAGGTACAGAAGCTCGAAATTCTCTTCGTCTTGCTGACGAAAGGCGATGCCAGGTGCGCCTCGCCCGATCGTATTCACGTCGAACTCAATGGTTCCGTCGCTGAACGCGATGTCTTTCAGCACCGCATCGCCGCTGTTCAATCGCATCAGGCCGCGATAAAAACCCAGCTGCCGCAGAAATTCCGCGTTCTCCTTCGTCTGCCAGTGATCGGCCGTCATGGGGATGTTGATCGGTTCCGCGCCCCAGGCAATCGAATGTGCTGAGAGGAAGCAAACGCAGAGCGTAATTTTCCAAAATGCATCCTTGCTGAAGAATCTCTTCATGACGTCAGCCTATGGAACAGGCACCCCCTTATACGAGCGAAGGGTGACGAGCCGGACAACAGTGTTACGAGGCGATCCTGGACATTGCGAGTTGGTTCACGGCGTCGTCTGGAAAGTGGCTTGTCCTGATTCGGCGAAAATGCGCAGGCCACCTTCCAGGGCAAGAACGTAGTCGTCATCGGCGGATTAAAAAACTCCTGCGCATTCGCCTTCTTCAAAGGCGCGCTGCTCAACGATGTCCATGGCGTTCTCGCCCGCCCCGGTCAGCATTCGCAGTCCACACGCTGGATCAAGTTCACCTCCGTCCGCGAAATCGCGGAGATGAAATCTGTGTTGAAGTCTTATATTCGCGAAGCCATCGAAGTAGAAAAAGCCGGCCTGAAAGGCCATTCTTGAGACAAGCTCTGGTTGATCAATTGCCGCATAATTGTCGCTGGAGAGATTGACAAAAACCTGTCACGATTCGGTCGGAGATCGCATTCACGCAGTCGACTATCTTCTCGATTTAGGAATTCGGCCGAAGCGAGGGTCATGACGCAGCAGAAGATCGCACGCATGAAGTGACTCCATCTCGAAGCTGGGGCTGTCACTGGGGATGAGGAGCCAATGGCCGATCTTGTTTCTCAGGAGCTCTATCGAGCGGATGGAAGGAAAGTCACGGCGAAGTTCTGGATCTGTGGGACTCGTGCCGTCTGAAAGAACAAGCCAAACTCCATTGTCCTTCGGAGATTTGAGGTGATCTCGGAGCATACAAACGATGCGGTCGCCCAGGTAGACGGCGAAACCGGAAAACATGCGACGCACCTCGGGGTTCATGGGCATGAGCGCATCCAAAACAAACGCGTGCGGAGCCTTCTGTTTCGGTTTGGCATGACGAGGCATCGTCTATATGGTCTATCAGAAAGCCGCAACAGACTAGCCCTGATTGTGGACAACAGACGGCGCCCCAGGTCTTGCGATGTACCACGAGCCCAAACGCCCCGATTTCAAACCGTGGAACCATTGAGCGCCACGGCACCGCGAATCAGCCCCTTCAGCTCCTTTTCGTTCACCTTGTCGCCCTCGCGAAAATCAATCGCCCGCCTCCAATTCCCCACAAGACTCGAATTAAACAGACCCGCCGGATCATCCAGAAACGCGCCTTTGGCGAACGTCAGCTTCACGGCACTCTTATAGGTTTCGCCCGTGCAGATGATCCCGTCATGCGACCACACCGGCACCCCGCGCGGGTTCGAAGCCTTTTTCCACTTGCACTCCTCCACCACATCTGGGTCGGCCTGCTTGATCACAGCGCGCAGCCGCGCAAGCATCTCCCCGCGCCAGTCGCCTAGCGCCTCGATTCGCGCCTCCACCTCCGCTGAGCCCGATCCCGCCAAGGTTGTTCCGGCCTTCTTTTTCATGCTGAATCCTCCTTCCCCATGATCTCGCCCTTCCGATGATCACCTGTCCGGCCCGCTCCTACGTTGTGTAGAGATTTGTCTCCAAAAACTCATTGCGGAACTTTCCGCCCGGATCATGCTTCTTCACCAGCGCCTTGAATTCGCCGAGGTGCGCGTATTGCGCCTGCAGCAGCGCGGGCGACAGGGTGAACAGCTTGGCCCAGTGCGGGCGCGGAGCGAACGGCCTTAATTGTGCTTCGATCTGGGGAAGGATCTTCTTGACCGCGTCCCATTCGGGTTTCCATGTGAAGTGGATGGCAAGGGAATCGCGCTCGTATGCCGTGCTCATCCAGAGAGTGTCGGCGGCAATCGTGCGCAGTTCCGTCACAAATAAATGCGGCGTGATCTGGTCGCGCAGTTTCTCCACAGCGAGGTCGCCTCGTAGCCGCGCTCTCGGGGAACGAGGTACTCGGTCTGCAGTTCGCGGCCGCTCGATGGAGTGAAATTCATCTTGAAGTGGGGCAGGCGTTCGTACCACGGTCCGGGAATGCCCATCTGCTCGGTGCAGCTTTCGGCGGGGTGGCCCGTGATGGGATGCAACTTTTCGGTTGCACGTTTTGCGTCGTAAAAATCAGCGGCCCATTCGTGCTTTTCGCCCGGTTGCAATTTGCGCTTGATCCATGCCTGCGTGGCCTGGTGATGCTGCCAGTCGGTAAACAGGCTCACGCTGTATCCGGCTCCGAAGATGGCGTCAAAGTTATGCGCCAGCTCATCGAAGCTGAGATTCTGATACACGGTTTGCGCCACCTGGTATGTCGGCAACAGGTCGAGTGTGACGCGGGTGACGACCCCGACGGCGCCGAGGCCGACAACTGCGCCCAGAAACTGATCGCCGTCCTTGTCGCGGGAAAGATGAATGACTTCGCCGTTCGCAGTTACGATCTCGAGGGCGCGAACCGCCGTGGCAAGGTTGCCGTTGTGGATCCCGGAGCCGTGGGTCGCCGTGGCAATCGCGCCGGCTACAGAGATGTGCGGCAGAGACGCAAGGTTGTGCAGCGCGTAGCCGCGTGCGTCGATCACCGGCGCGAGCTGACCGTACTTGACTCCAGCGCCGACGGTAACGGTGCGGGCCTTGTCGTCGATGTCGATCTGGCCGAGGTGCTCAAGTGAAATCTGATTCTGCGTGCTGTCGGCAATGTGATTGAATGAGTGGCGCGAGCCGAGTGCCCGCAGCTTGCTGCAAGTCTTCACGACGTCGCGCACTTCGTCCACATTCGCCGGCCTGTGCACATGATCGGTGCTGTAGGTGATGTTGCCCGCCCAGTTTTCGCGCGGCGCGGGTTGCTGTTGCGCCGGCCCCAACCGCGAAATCATACCTCCAGCCACAATCGCTCCCGCAGATTTAAGGAAGTCACGCTTGTTCATCGTTTCGATTAACCTCTCTCGCCCTTCGATGAATTTCATGTGTGCTCGACAAGCATAGGGTTCGAAGACAAACGAGGCAACAAAGAATTGGATATGCTATGTTGCCGATGTCTCATCGTTCTTTCCCAGGCACCGGTAAGCGCAATTTGAATTGAATTCGGCGGACCCGCTCTCCTGCACGACGGCGGAGAAATCACACCTTCGCACAGGGTGTAACCTCGCTTGTCGGCCATGGGCCGCTGGCGCAAACCTCCCGTCAACAACACCCAGCTTCGATATCCCATTTTTTCGCTGTCAAGCGCCCTTCCCCTCAAACGCAGCCAACTCTCTGAAAACAAACATCAAAAAATCTTCTACATTTTGCAGTTTATTTCGCTCAATTCGCTAAGCTGAATCAGTCTCGAAAAACTCTAGGTATCCTCATCCGGGCGATTTCCCGATGGGTGGAGAACTCAATCGCATAGAGAATTAGTTCCTGCAATCGCATCTTCGAAGAAACGCGCTGTGAAACTGTGGAGCAAGAAATTTTAGGTTGCTCGTTGGTCCTTTGTTGAGGTATCTCTGTGGCTAACTTCAATCGCAGGATGACTCTGCAGCTACATCATTCCCGTAAACCCTTTAAAATGAATACTTCCGTCCAAAGCACGGGGGGAGGGTACTGATCAGTAAAGATAAGCTTGCCTGTCGATTCGAGCACCGGAGCCGCTTTCACCCCATCCAATATCCGCGCCGGAATTTGCAGCCAAAATCATCGCCAATCCCGCCTGTGATCCATACCGTGGACAATGAAAGCACCGCTCGCGCGGACGATGCGAATGGAACACACTCCCAATCATCCGGAAGATCTCGCCCTGCTCGCCGCTAACCCGCGCATCCTCGTCCGGCGGAACGGACCTCCGCGCCCTGACGGCAGGTGCGTCGTCTACTGGATGCAGCGCGCCAACACTTACATCTGTCAGAAAAGCGCAAAGGCAAACTCGCTACTCTAATCGCACTCCTGTTTCACGAAGAGATGTAGCAGCGATCACATCTCGATAGTGCAGTCTTCGTCCTAAAATGGAACACAATTTCAATCCCGGAATCTGGATGTTCCGCGCTAGGTAATTCATTGGATTTTGCTTAGCTTCCCTCGGAGGATCAGTGTGGGAGGCGGAAATCCGATCCTGTACGCGCCTGACGATTTCAGCAAGTAGAAGAATCTCGTGGCCGTTGACGTGGTCTAGCGTCAACGTGTCGCGACTGTCCGTCGTTGCGCTGATCGCTCTATTCAGATGCACAACTCCAGGTCAATCCGCCACCGCATCGACACATGCTGATGGAACAACGGCAACTCCGCCCCGCGTAACCCAGGCGCAGCGATTCCTCGCACAGCGAGGCCATCCTAAACCTCAATCCATCGCCCTCTCCGATCGATTGCGAAAAGCTCTGACCGCGCCAGCAGTCTCAACTTCAACCATCCCCTCGACCGCTGTTTGGCAGCCGCTCGGCCCGATGGGAGTCATCACTCCCAGCTACGGCCTCGTCACTGGCCGCATCTCCTCCATCGCCATTGATCCGTCCGATCCCACTGGCAACCGCGTAATCCTCGGAACCACCGGCGGCGGAGTCTGGTTTTCGCAGAACGCCGGAACGGCGGGCTCGGTCACCTTCACGCCGCTCACTGACACGCCGGAGGGCTTCGACGCCGTTCGCTACGCCTCCATCAGCATCGGAGCCGTCTCAATCCAGCCCGGCGGCACGGGCGTAATCCTGGCTGGAACCGGCGACCCCAACGATGCGCTCGACTCCTATTACGGCGCCGGAGTGCTGCGATCCGCCGATGGGGGAAACACGTGGACCCTGATGTCGCACACGGCCGACGCGAAGCTTTCATTTCAGGGAGAGGGCTTTGCGGGCTTTGCGTGGAGCACATTGAACCCGCAACTCGTCGTCGCTGCCGTGTCTCAGGCCTACGAGGGCACCCTCGTCGGTGCGGAACTCTCAGGGGTCAGCTATGCGGGCCTGTACTACTCAACTGACGCTGGCGCTACATGGAGCCTTGCAACCATCACCGACTCTCCCGGCCAGGATGTGCAGGGCCCGCTTGATAAGTTTGCAGGTCCCAATGGAAACTCGGCCACAGCGGTTGTCTGGAATCCCATTCGGCAGATTTTTATCGCTGTGGTTCGCTTCCATGGCTACTATCAGTCGAACGACGGGATCACCTGGACTCGTATGACCGCACAACCCGGCAGCGGGCTCACCGTGAAGATGTGTCCCACAAATCTCGGGACCATCGGTTCTATCGCCTGCCCCATTTTTCGCGGCGCACTTGCTGTGAATCCCAACACTGGCGACACATTTGCCTGGACTGTCGACATCAATAACCAGGACCAGGGGCTCTGGCAGGATGCATGCTCTATCTCCGGAGGAACGTGCAGCAACCAGACGGTTGCCTTTGCGCAGCGCTGGGTCACTGTACCACTGGAAACCAACACAAACCTCGGAGCTGCAACAATCGCGAACGGCGATTACAACCTGGTGCTGGCGGCCGTGCCGGCCCAACAGGACACACTTCTTTTTGCCGGTGCGAACGATCTTTGGCGTTGCAGCCTCGCCATGGGGTGTACCTGGCGCAACTCCACCAACGCGTTTACCTGCATGAGCGCGCAGGTTGCCCCATATCAGCACGCACTTGCATGGAATCCGGCAAATCCGCAAGAAGTATTCATCGGAAATGATAGTGGTCTCTGGCGCTCGATCGACGGCGTCGGTGAGACAGGTTCCGCCTGCTCATCGGCCGATGCCTCTCATTTTCAAAATTTGAACTCCGGCCTTGGATCACTCTCCGAAGTTGAAAGTATGTCTCAGGTCGGCGACTCGCCGTACACAATGATCGCTGGCCTCGGTGCGAACGGCACAGCAGGCGTGAAAGGCTCAACCGGTCCCACTTCGGCGTGGCCGCAAGTCCTCGGCGGCGAAGGCGGACCGGTCGCGATTGACCCCGCGAACCAGGCAAATTGGTACGTCAACAACAGCGCCGGCATCTCCATTTTTCGCTGCTCCCAAAGCGGAGATTGCACTCCCGGCGAATTCGGCTCGACGCCCGTCGTCAATGATGCCGATGTGGCCGGCGACGGTTACACCATGACGTCGCCTGCGCGGTTCATCGTCGATCCGCTCGACACAACTCAATTGCTGGTGGGTACATGCCGACTTTGGCGCGGACCGGCTGACGGCTCCAATTGGGCGAGTGTAAACGCCATCAGTCCGATACTCGACGGCGTCTCAGGCCTGAAATATTGCAGCGGCGATGCGCAGATCCGCTCCATTGCTGCGCTTCCGCTCTCCGATGGCACCGAGGCGATCTACGTTGGAATGTACGGTGCGCAGGATGGCGGAGCAGTTCTCGCCGGACACATCCTCAAGGCAATCTACAATCCGACCGGCTCTACAATGCCCGCATGGCAGGATCTTACGCTGAACCCGGTCGTGAACGATCAGGCGCGGCTCAACTACTACGGCCTCGATGTTTCCAGCATCTTCATCGATCCCCACGACGCAAGCGGCGAGACGATCTATATCACGATTGAAGGTGCGGAAGATCCGCTGCATTCAATTCGCAATCTCTACCGCACAACCGACGGGGGTGCGCACTGGAACGAACTCACGTCCAATTTGCCCCACTCCCCGGCGAACGCCGTTTTGATTGATCCCCAG
This sequence comes from Occallatibacter sp., assembly GCF_049582745.1. GTDB lineage: Bacteria > Acidobacteriota > Terriglobia > Terriglobales > Acidobacteriaceae > Telmatobacter. The sequence continues at coordinate 27,692 of NZ_JBAUUO010000138.1, read as the reverse complement.
GATGCCAATACCGCGTATATTGCGACCGACGATGGAGTCTACGCAACTCGGGAAATTGCAGCTTGCTCCAATGGTCCCTCAAACTGCTGGTCGGTCTTCGGTACCGGCCTTCCATTTGCACCCGTTACGCAATTGAGCGCTGCGCCTGCGGCGACATCGCCTAACGTGCTGGTGGCGGGGACCTACGGGCGTGGCATCTGGCAGATCCCGATGTGGACTTCCGGGACGCAGCTTACAACGGCATCGGCACAGCCAGCCTCCTTGACCTTTGCATCTCAGACGCTAGGTACATCAAGTAGCGCGCAGACCGTCACGCTTACAAATAACGGCGGAATCGCGTTGGCCGTTACGTCAATACTCGCAAGCACGAATTTCAGCGAGACCGACAATTGCGTCAATGCCGCCGTGAACGCGGGCGGAAGCTGCGCTATTCAGGTGACCTTTACGCCTGGCCAGGCCGGCAACGTCGCCAGTGAACTCACGATCAACACAAATACCACGGGCGGCCAGCTTTCAATTCCGCTCTCCGGTACAGGATTGAGCGCGGGACCGGTGACTGCATTACCAGCCTTGCTCAGTTTCGGCCAGGTGCCGGTGGGGACGACATCGTCGGCGTTAGCGGTGACAATTGAGAACTCTGCCGGCAGTGCTATCCCGTTGACGGGCGTGTCCGTGAACCCGCCGTTTGATGTTGCTTTGAATGCTTGCGGATCCTCGCTCGCCGCCAACAGCGATTGCGCGCTGTCCATTACATTTACGCCCACACAGAACGGCGCTGTCATCGGATCGCTTGTGCTGTCCGATGGCGCTGGAACACAGGCGGTCGTGCTCAATGGAACGGGCGCCTCTCCAGCGTCCGATGCGCTTTCTCCTCAATCTCTCATCTTTCCGCCAACCGCAATCGGGGAGCAGTCCAGCGCGCAGATCGTTGCCGTGACCAACAGCGGCGACCTGCCTCTCAATTCCATTGGCGTCACCGTCAGCGCTGGCTATCAGCAGTTCAACACATGCGGAACGTCCCTTTCCAGCCACGCCAGTTGTGCCATTAGTGTGGTGTTTGCTCCAAATTCGATTGGCAGTATTTCCGGCAGCCTGAATGTGTCGGATGCGATTCGAAGCCAAACAATCGCGCTCTCCGGCACAGGGATTTTGCCGCCCGCCATCGGCGTGACCCCGATGCAAATCTCATTTCCCGCGCAGCCGATCGGGCAGGCGGGTGCGCCGCTGACGTTGTCGATCAGCAGCTGCACGTCTGGAATCATCTTCACTCCCTCGGCCAACGGAGTGGTCACCGGCGTTCTCAACGTCGGTTCCTCTTCGTTCGTTACCGCCGCGGTCGCGGCCCTCTCCGGAACCGGCGGTGCGGCTGGTTCGGTTCAAATGCAGCCCGCAACATTCACGTTTCCACAAACCGGAGTCGGAAGCACAAGTGCGGCACAAACCGTCACCCTCACGAACAACGGTGCCGAAACGCTCTCTGCGTTAGCGATTTCGATTTCGAACGGCTTTCAACTGGGATCGACAACGTGCACAGCCTCACTTGCGATTGGGGCCGGTTGTACTGCGCAGGTAATGTTCGCTCCGGCATCTGCCGGCCAGCAGACAGGCAACCTCACGGTTGCGAGTTCCTCGCTTGCAACAAGCGCGAAAGGGCCTCTTTCCGGCATGGGATTCGATTTCTCCATGTCGCCAAATGGGCAATCGAGCCAGACGGTTTCGAGTGGCCAGTCTGCGAGCTTCGCACTCAACCTTGCCACCTTGGGCGGCTCCAGCGGAACTTTTTCCTTCAGTTGCAGTTCGCTTCCAACGAACTCTTCGTGCACTTTCAACCCAACCAGCGAAGTGGTGACCGCGAACGCAACGGGCAGCGTCTCGGTAAAAATTGCGACGGGCCTCGCGTCAACTTCTGCGCAGAATACCGGCAACGCTTCAGGACCATTCGCATTTGGCGGCTTGTTTGTCTGTCTCAGCGTCTTAATGTTGCCAGTCGCAATCGGTCGTCGGCAACGAGGCACGTTCTTTTTTGCGATTCTCATTCTGAGTTCTTTCTGGCTGGCAAGCTGCGGCGGAGCGGGGGGAGGCGGAGGCGGAGCGCCGCCGAATTCGACGAGCGGCACGACCCCGCCCGGAACCTATTCCGTCGTCGTTACAGCAACTGCAAACGGACTGTCACACAAGGTCACGTTGAACTTGACCGTGGACTAAACGCGCTGTGAACGGTCAAGTTCGGATCGATGAGTCTCAATTAGAACGGAAGAAAGGAGCCGCTATACTTGAGTTTCAGATCAGGATGCGCCGGTGTGGCACAAGAGCCCATCGAACTCGCATGCAAGCGCCGTTTCAAGGATGAATCGAGAATGACCGCCAAAGTGAGCGTCGAAGACGTGAATCGTGTGGCCGAACTGGCCCACCTTGAACTGACTCCGGACGAATCCCGGAGCATGCTTAAGGATTTGAATGCGATTCTTGACCACGTCGCGCAGCTTGGCGAGCTGGACACAAGTTGCGTTGCGCCTCTCGCTCAGGTGAGCGAACTCGACGGCGCCGGTGGCGAGGGTTCCCTGCGCATGGATGCGGTGCTGCCGTCCCTCGATCGGGTCGAAGTGATGGCGGAGGCTCCAGAGACCGATAGGATCTTTTTCAAAGTGCCGAAGGTGATTGAAAGATAGAGAGCAGGGTGGAACCCATCGTTGCCAGGCGATTTCATGACGACTGAGACCTACGTGGAAACATCGAAGACCCTTTCTGATCTGCGCCAGGGCATTGCGTCCGGGCGCGTGAAGGCCGTGGATCTTGCCAACAGGTATTACGCGCGCATCGAACAGCTGAATCCGCGGCTTAACGTATTTCTCAGCCTGACCAAAGAACGCGCACTCAAACAAGCTGCGAAAGTCGATGCGACTGCGGCCAAGGGCGATCCACTTGGTCCGCTCGCGGGAGTCCCCGTCGGTATCAAAGACGTGCTCGTCATGCGCGGCGCGCCGGCGACGGCGGGCTCCAGGATTCTGAAAGGCTATCATCCGCCCTACGACGCAACTGCTGTCGCGAGGCTTGAAGCCGCAGGCGCGGTGCTTCTCGGAAAACTCAATTGCGACGAGTTCGCCATGGGTTCTTCGAATGAGAACTCAGCCTACGGGCCGGTGCGCAATCCGGTCGACCCTGAGCGGGTGCCGGGAGGCTCAAGCGGCGGTTCTGCCGCGGCTGTCGCGGCGAATATGGCGGTCGCGAGCCTGGGCACCGATACTGGCGGTTCCATCCGCCAGCCGGCAAGCTTCTGTGGAGTCGTGGGCGTCCTGCCGACCTACGGACGAGTCTCCCGCTATGGGCTCATCGCGTTTGCATCGTCTCTCGACCGCATCGGCCCCTTCGCGGGAAACGTCCGCGACGCGGCCACGCTGCTCGGCGTCATTGCCGGACACGATCCCTGCGATGCCACCAGTTCCCCGGCTCCTGTTGCCGATTACGCTGCCGAAAGCGACGAGGGCGCGGAAGGCCTGCGCATCGGCGTGCCTGCAGAATACTTCGCGGAAGGCCTCGACCCGGAGGTGAGGGAGCGCATCGAGAGCGGTATCGAGGCCCTGAAGGCGGCTGGCTGTACGATCAAGCCGATCTCGCTGCCGCATACGCGCTACGCGATTCCGACGTATTATGTCGTCGCCACCGCGGAAGCGAGTGCCAACCTCGCGCGGTTCGACGGCGTGCGCTATGGGTATCGCTCGTCTTCGTCGGCGACTCTGTCTGACATGTACAGCCACTCGCGCGATGAGGGCTTCGGCGCCGAGGTCAAGCGCCGGATCATGCTCGGAACCTATGCACTCTCGGCAGGGTATTACGACGCCTACTACCTCAAGGCGCAGAAGGTGCGCCGGCTTCTGGCCGAAGAGTTCCTCCGCGCCTTCGCCGATGTGGACGCAATCGTGACACCGACCGCGCCGACGCCGGCGTTCAAGATTGGTGAAAAGGCAGACGATCCCCTTGCCATGTACCTGGCCGATATCTATACCGTTACAGCGAGCCTCGCGGGCATCTGCGGCGTGAACGTTCCCTGTGGGGCAACGAAGGCAGGTTTGCCGGTAGGAATGCAGGTGCTTGCCGCGCATTTCCAGGAGGGCACGGCGTTCCGTGTCGCGCGCGCAGTGGAGGCGGCACAGATTTAGGAAGCAGGAATCAGCATGCAACTGGGTAAGACGTTTGGTGGAATGATTGCAGTATTTGCGTTTCTCGCAGTTTTTTCGGGTTCAATCAATGCTGCACCTCGCAAGGCTCATGTCGTCGCTCTTGGCGCGGTCCGGCGGGTACCGTATTCGAAGACCGGCGACCCAGCCGGGGCCGCACCTGGCGACGATGTACTCAAAATCCGGCCTCTCGTCGTCGACGGCCTGCTGAAGGAATGGACCTCGGGCGAGACGCACGATATTACCGATCGCAGCTTTGTGGTGCGCCGCGTCATCCGCATCAACGACGAGCTGCCTGGGGAGAAGCCGGGAAGTCCCGAGAAGCACTGGGTATGGCAGCGCGGTCCGTGGCTGCTGATCGATCGCGTTACGGGCCACATCGCCCCGCTGAAGCTGCCGGACTACGATCCGGGGGTCAGCCAGGTGGTCTGGTTCCGCGACTATGGTGCTTATTGCGGCGTTACGGCGAGCGGAAAGAGCCTTTATGCCGTCGTGGCGCAGGTGGCAGCCCGCAAGCCGGTTCTGGCGAAGAAGCTGGCGGCGCTGGATCTCGCGAGCCGGCCGGAGCCGGCGTGCGGCGTTGCGGAGTGGCAGCGCGAGCCGTTGCGCGCTACGTTCCACCCCGCCGGCAGGGAAGCGATCAGCTTTGATGTTGTTCCCGGTTCCGCTGTCCTCGTGGAAGACTCCGAAGACCAGCCTGGGAGCAGGGAACAAGGAACAGGGACCAAGGGAGCAGGGACGAAGGGAACAGGGACCAAGGAATAACCATCCGGCAATCATTGGCTTACGCGTCCTCTGCGCATGAGCTAGAACCCTTTGCACTGAAACCGGTGCAGGGGGGTGTCCCCCCCCATATTTGGCGGGAAATGTGCTGTTTTCATTAAGTTACAGCGATGGCTTTCGCCAAGTACCTCTTCCCATTGGACTTAGATTTCAAATATTTCATGCAAAAGGACTTACGCCAGGGTTGTCTCAACAGTGGACGGAAAACAGTGCTCGCTGCGTAATCATCGAGCGGGCCGTCCTTCATCTCTACAACTTGATTGTGCGACGAAAGGGCAGAATTACCTGCAAATCGCTGGGGAGTTTTTGCGCTTTGAAATGAAGCAGTTAGAAAGAATCTTCGGTGAGAGGGCTTGACGTCTCATGTTTTGTGGAATTTCGGTCGGTCCTATCTGGGCGGGAAGCGATTGGCGGGGCGAATTCCGGGGGGCACCATTTTCAAGCCATCGAAATACCGGGGGTGTGGAAAGCATGGAAAGCCAAAATGCCGACTTTCCACCCTTCCCGCACCCCTTGGAAATCCCTGCGGGATTCCCACAGTTCCACGGTCACGACGGCTGTCATCATCTGAAGACCGCCAAAGCCCGACGCATCCACGCTTTGTGCTTATGAACGCGCGCTATCCAGCCAGGCCGCATTGAGTCCGTCCAGAATCGATTTTGACGCAGCCCGGTGATAGGCGCCAGGGGAGAGCTAGCATTTCGGATGGGGGTTTTTGAACGCCACCTCGGTTGGCAACCAGTCTGAGAGGCGCTTCGCATTGATTTCAACATCAGTGGGATCGGGCTTGATCGACGACCTGACAAGCGCCACGGTTACCTTTACGGTCCCATGCATGCAGTAACCGGCGAGTAGTTTTCCCAGTCGCTGATCTGCCAAATCCATATAGTTTGCGGGAAGGGTGCCCCCCGTGCCAGGGATATCTGCCGGGTCCATAACCACTCGGTCCTTGCTCGGCTGGTCATTCTTCACTCCCGAAGCGTCGAATCGCACCACGAGAACAGCTCTTCTCTCGAGCGCCTTAGGATTCGCCGTGTAAATAATAGACGGAAGTGTGACACCGGCCGGGTTCGGCTTCACCGCTTTCGTGTCAAATTCGATATGGTAGGGAGCCTTCCATTTGGACGTAGCGGGAGCGTCGGAAGCCTTGTTTCCCTGGTTGCCACACCCCCCAAGAAACGCCAGTCCTGCAATAGCAAGTATGATGATGCCATTTCGCACGTCATCCACCACGTTCGTATGAAAACGACGCGTCAGAGCATACCACTCCTACGGTGCGATGGAATGAGATCGAGAACAGTTGTCCTCATCGTAGGAGACGGCCGTTTTCCGCGGTCGGATCCACATAAGGCAGCGATCACTTGCTTCCCAGGGCATATCGTGGCCCAACCTTTTACGACCGGAAGCAAAACCACAGTTGCGCCGACTTGCGTGCTCCCGAGGGTTGAGTCAAGCTGGAGAGATGCTGGAATCGATTGAGACACTGTTGCAGCGAGCAGAAATTGCGCACGGGCACTTGTGCGCGGGGCAGATACTGGGTACGCGGATGGCGCTGCTTGGTCTGCGGGGCCTGGGTATCGAAGATCCATTGGGGAGCGACCGGAAACGGCTGGTCGTTTATGTGGAGATCGACCGCTGCGCCACCGATGCAATCGGCCTGGTGACGGGCTGCCGGCTGGGCAAGCGCACCCTCAAATTCCGCGACTGGGGAAAGATGGCCGCGACGTTTGTCGATCTATCGACCGGAAGTGGGCTTCGCGTCGTCGCGCTCGAGAACTCACGCGCGCTTGCCATGGAGCTTCATCCCGAGATTGAGAACAAGCAAAAGCAGCAGATGCTGGCTTATCGGGAACTCGGCGACGACCAGCTTTTCAGAGTGCAAAGGGTTCGGGTGAAGGTAGCTTCCTCTGAGTTGCCTGGCACCAAGGTAGACCGGGTGCTATGCGCGAGCTGCGGCGAGGGGATCAATTTCGGGCGCTTTGAGGAGGTCGGAGGAGAGAAGCTTTGCGTCAGTTGCGCGCACCCTGAGCTTTGCTACTGGAAGCCGGAGTAGAGGGGATGAGTTTCGGGTCTTTCTTATAGTCCAGAAAGGCCGAAAGCAGGTTCTTCGCTCACCACCCCCAAACTGAAAAGCGTTTGGGGCACCGTTCACTCAATTTGGGGCACCGTTCACTCAAAATGACAACTCCAATGAAGAGGAAGGAAGCGAATCACTCGGGCCACAGCAATCGTTCTTCTTCAGAAACCCCTTAGAACATCAAGCGGAGAAATCAAACGATAAGGTGTTTATAAAGAACTTCGCAGACAGAACACCGCGCGGGCGCATGTTGGTGCGCGCTGGCTCTGGCGCTTCTGTAGGGATCTCCTTGACATGGCTGCGGCTGCGCATTTCTTATCTTAGACAGGCCTTCTCTTTTGAAGTCAGGCTGGAGTGTGCGCTGTTAGGCGAGGCGTATTTTCCTGTTGGCTTTTTTGGAAAGACCGTGTCGAACAGGAAACATAAAGTGAGCTGAGTCACTGGTTTGAATCTGGCGAGGGGTTAGAGTGATTGTCGCCGGTCAAAATCAGCGATTTCATGTTCCACAGCCTGCGCCGGAAACACTGGAGGCCAGGAAGATTCCCGGAGACAAACTCTTTTGCAGGTTCCCGCCCAGGCGGGAGGCGCCTGCGCCCTGAGCGGCGTACTAAGCCGCCGGGGTGAGTAAAGGATGAGTGTGACGACGAGTTTTGCATTGTTGGTGGCTGCGTCCACCGGAGCTGGGAGCGGCATCACGATGCTTCCGCTGTTGTTGTTGATCCCCGTCATGTACTTCGTCATGATTCGGCCGCAGCAGAAGCGCCAGAAGCAGTGGCAGCAGATGCTCGGTAGCATCAAGACGGGAGACAGGGTGACGACTTCGGGCGGCATTCGCGGGATCATCATGTCAATCAAGGACGATGTCATCATCATTCGCGTGGCGCCCGACAACATCAAAATGGAAGTGGCGAAGAGCGCGATCGCTTCTGTCACCACGCAGGAAGATTCGGGGTCTTGAGTGCAGGGCGGTGCGCCCGGTTGGGTGTGGCGCGTCCTGATAGGGTCCCAGGGCGGAATTCGGTCAATGGAAGTCGTAAAATCGACAACGATTCGAATTAGAGAATTGGAACAATGAAGAAAAATCTCAAACAGAAGCTTTTGATCATCATTGGAGTGCTGGTTGTTTTCCTGTACGGGGCATTCTTTGGATTCGATCCGCCGCAGCTTGGCGGCGGCCAACCGCTACTGAGCCAGCTTACGCAGCACATCCATCTCGGACTGGACCTTCAGGGCGGCGTTCACCTCATTCTGCAGGTCAAGGTGAAAGAGGCGGTGGGCACCGAGACCGACAATACGCTGGCGCGGATTGAACAGGATCTGAAGACGGCGAAGCTGACGGTTTCGCAGGTTTCAAAGCCGGATCCCGTCAATAATCCGCAGTCGATCCGGATTGAAGGGATCAATCCGACTCAATCGAGCGCTGTTCAATCGCTCATCGACAGCAAGTACTCCAACGAGTACGACATCAGCGGTGGGAGCGACAACAGCCTGAACGTTACGATGAAGCCGAACATCGAGAAGGCCCTCGATGACAAGACCGTGCAGAACACGATCGAAGTGATCCGGGACCGGGTGGACTCGCTTGGCGTGAACGAGCCGATCATTCAGCAGTACGGGTTGGGCGACAACCAGATATTGGTGGAGTTGCCGGGTATCTCGGATATTGACCGGGTAAGAAGCATAATCACTTCGACGGCGCGTCTCGAGATTCACGCGGTCGTGGGCGGACCGTATCCCGATGAGCAGGCTGCACTGGCCAGCGTAGGCGGAGCACTTCCGTCCGATGACGAGATGCTCCATGGATCCGGCTCGATGGCTACCGGTTCGGATGCGGACAGTGTGTATGTCCTGCAGCGGATTGCAATCGTTTCCGGCACTGATTTTCGTTCCGCTGATCCTGGGACCGATTCCAACACGGGACAGAGGACCGTTCACTTCACGCTCACCAACGAAGCGGGCGACAAGTTCTGGGACTACACCAGCGCCAACGTCGGCCACAGCATGGCTGTGGTTCTCGGCGGCCGCGTGAAGGAAGTGGCCAACATTGAAAGCGCGATTCGCGATTCGGGTGAAATCCGAGGCAGCTTTTCTACGGATGAGGTTACGATCCTCTCCAAGATGCTGCGCACCGGCGCGCTGCCGGCATCCATCAACTATTTAGAAGACCGCACGGTCGGCGCATCGCTCGGCGCGGACTCGATCAAGCAGGGCGTTACCGCCGCGGTGGTGGGCGTACTGCTGGTCATGGTCTTCATGCTGATCTATTACCGGGGCTCGGGCATCAATGCCGACCTGGCGCTGTTCCTGAACCTGGTGATTCTGCTGGGATTCATGGGCTTTTCGGGCGCGACGCTTACGCTGCCGGGCATAGCCGGAGTGATTCTGACTATTGGTATGGGCGTCGATTCCAACGTGCTGATTTTTGAACGCATTCGTGAAGAGATGCGTGCGGGCAAGGCTCCGTCGGCGGCTGTCGATCAGGGTTTTGCGCATGCGTGGACAACGATTCTTGATACGCACGTGACTACGATCGTGTCGGCGGCGATTTTGTTCCTGTTTGGCAGCGGACCGGTGAAGGGATTTGCGGTCACCTTGACCTTCGGTCTCGCGGCCAACCTGTTCACGGCGGTTTATGTATCGCGGGTAATTTTCGATACCCACGTCAACAATCTGAAAGCGGGAGAGGTTGTTTCGATCTAGCCGGGCAGGGAACAAGGAACAAAGGTAACAAGGGACAACGGCGACGAGAGCTGAGGGATTTGAAGGCTTGTTCGCCATATTAGGAAGGCAGAGAACCAGTGGAATTCTTTCGTAGCGTTAGCGTCGATTGGTTGGGAAAGAAGTGGTACTTCCTGGCCTTTTCATTAGTCTTCAGTGTCTCAGGCATTATTTCGATGGCCTTTCACTGGGCGCATCCCGTGGGTGGGGTGCGCAGCCCCGTGCCCTTGGGCGTCGACTTCCGCGGCGGGACCCAGGTTGAGGTCCAGTTCAAGCAAGCGCCGGATATCGAACGGATTCGCCAGGCCACTGCGACTGCCGGGATTCGCGATGTGAGCATCGTCAACTACGATCTTCCCAGTCATCATGAAGTCCTCATCAGCCTTCCGGAGCAGCATGTCGAGTCGTCTCTCGATACAGGGCGGGAGCAGATTAAGAACGCTCTTAGCGCTAAATTCGGCGATAGCGCATTCGATGTCCGCAATGTGACAGTGGTGGGCCCGACGGTCGGCAAGCAGCTTGAAAAACAGGCGACGCTGGCCACGCTGTATTCGCTATTGGGCATGCTCGTTTATCTCTGGTTCCGGTTCCAGCTCATCTACGGCGTTGCCGCGGTCGTGGCCTGTTTCCATGACACCCTGATTACGGTGGGCGCCTTTTCGTTGCTTGACTCGTTTGGTTTCAAGGGAATGGAAATCAGTCTCACCGTCATTGCCGCGATTTTGACGCTGGTCGGCTATTCCATGAACGACACCATCGTCGTCTTCGACCGCATCCGTGAGAATCTGAGGCTGAGCCGGCGAGAATCGCTTCCTGACGTGGTCAACCGGAGCATCAATCAGACGCTGAGCCGGACGGTTCTGACCTCAGGCCTCACGTTTCTTACGGTGCTGTCTCTGTTTGTGTACGGCGGCCCCGTTTTGCGCGGATTTTCGTTTGCCCTGGTGGTCGGTATCCTGATCGGAACCTATTCATCGATCGCGATCGCCGCGCCGATGTTGGTTGCCTGGCAGCAGTATCGCGCCGGAAGCGGCAAAGCCGCGGTCCTGCCGGCCGCCAAGCGGTCTGGGTCCAAGGCATCGTAGTGCACTTGTTTTGCCGCAACCTTTGCATGTGGTGGGTAGTTCTGATATAGGTGAAGCACGCTTTTTGTGAGCGTTTTAGAGCGCGGGAACATTTGAACATCCCGCGGTGTCTAAACAGAGGTAAACGATACCCCCGATTCGAGGCTGGCCATGTTTGAAGATTCCACATTTGAATCAGGCGGAAGAATAAAGAGCAAGAGCGGTCGTTGGATGATCTTCACCGGCATCATCAATGCGACGATCTTGATCACACTGATTCTTATCCCGCTGATCTACCCAGAAGCGTTGCCCAAAGCGATGATGCAGACTCTGCTCGTGGCCCCGCCACCGCCACCACCTCCACCACCACCGCCACCGCCGGCCGAGGTCATCAAAGTGGTGCATGTTCAGTCCGAGATGATGAACAACCAGCTTGTTGCGCCGAGGAAGATTCCCAATACCATCAAGCAGGTCGCCGAGAAGGAAGCGCCGCCAAGTTCGTTTGGCGTGGCCGGCTCCGACTTGGGAGGCGGCAGTGCAGGCGGCGTGATGGGCAGTGTGTTCGGTTCCGGTTCGGGTCCCAAGGTGCAGGCCGCTCCGCCGAAGAAGATCAATATTTCCGCCGGTGTCGCGCAAGGCATGCTGATCCAGAAAACCACGCCGACATATCCGCCAATCGCCAAAGCGGCTCGCGTTTCCGGGACGGTCGTGATCCAGGCGAAAATTTCGAAACAGGGGACCATCCAGGACCTTCACGTGGTCAGCGGCCCTGCCATGTTGCAGCAAGCTGCACTTGATGCGGTCAAGACCTGGCGTTACCGGCCCTACCTGCTCAACAACGAGCCCGTCGAAGTAGAGACCACGGTGAACGTGATCTTTACGCTCGGAGGCTAGTTTAATCTTCGGCTCTTTCTCCCAGGAGAAAGAGCCTTGTTTTTGACCCGAATGCGAATCGTGATCGAGCCGCATTCCAAATCGCAAAACCGGGGATGATGCATCCCGAGGCAACAACACTCTGTCCGGTGGGCGCCAAGTTCGATCTCCTGCAGCCGCTTTTTCGAGATTGAAAGTGAATACCGGGTAAGAATGAAGCTGATCAGGAGTCAGTTTCCCAGGTTTTGTTTCAATTGAGTTTCAATCGATCCGCGCAAGCGGATCGTCTCAGCTCACAAACTCCTTAGGAGGAACGATCCAAGTGATTCTCGCTCAGCTCGCACATATCGCATCGCATACGGTCAACAGCCTGGCTTTCTTTCAGGACGAACAAACTGTCAGTTTCAGTCCGTTAGGGCTGTGGCAACACATGGCGTGGGCGGCGCGCACCATCGCCATCATCCTTTTCATTGAGTCGATCTGGTCATTGGCCGTGATGATTGACCGCTACCTGTACTTTTCAGCCGCCCGCAAGCAGTCGCGCGAGTTCGCGCCCAAGGTTGCCGGCGCGCTCAAGGACAGCAAGCTGGAAGAGGCGATCAAGATCGCCGATCGCAACAAGAAGTCCCATTTGGCGGAAGTCGTTACCGCAGGCCTGCAGGAATTCCGCGCTTCAGGTGGAGTCGCCAGCGAGGCAACGATCGAGAGCTCGGGCCGCGCGCTGGAGCGCTCCGAGGCCATCGTTCACGCCAAGCTGAAACGAGGCCTCTCTGTGCTGGCCACGATCGGCTCCACGGCTCCCTTCGTCGGACTGCTCGGAACCGTCATCGGCATTCTGCACGCTTTCGATCAGATCGCGACGCAGAAGACGTCGGGCATCGGCGCAGTCGCCGGCGGTATTTCCGAGGCGCTGGTGACCACGGCGTTCGGTCTGCTCGTGGCCATTCCCGCCGTCATGGCGTTCAACTATTTCACAGGCCGTGTCGAAGCGTTCGATGTGGAGATGGATAACTCCTCGAGCGAACTCATCGACTACTTCATCAAGCAGAGCAGGCGCTAAGCGATCCGAATGCAGGCCGAGCGAGACACTCACTGGGCAGGGGAAGCGGCAACGCCATCCTGCCCGGGATTCTGATCAGGCACGGCAATCGCTTCGACGAAAGTCCGGATGGCATCCGGTACATGAATTCATCAGGCACGGAGCCCAAACATGGGAATTGCAGTTCGTAACGAAGGCAGTAAGGTCAACTCCAACATCAATGTCACACCGATGGTGGACGTGATGCTGGTATTGCTGATCATCTTCATGGTCATCACCCCCATGCTTCAGAACAAGGTCGCCGTCGATATGGCCAAGGTGGAGAATCCCACCCCGATGCCCGACGCCGATAAGGAAGACGCCATTGTTGTGGCCATCACCCGCGATGGCGGTGTGTTTCTGGGCCAGAACAAGGTTGCTACCTCAGAGCTGGGAGGTCTGGTTCGCGACAAGCTGGCTGATACGCCGGGCAAAGAGATCTTTATCCGCGCAGACGCGCGCGCTCAATTTCGCGCAGTTGAAGACGCAATTGACGCCGTGCGCACCGCGGGTGTCGACGAGGTTGGCTTGCTGACAAACAAGCGCCAGGGCGCCGACGGCCTGGGCGGCCAGTAATCATTGACCTGGAACGCTTTACATTAACAGATTGCAGCACACGAGGAGTTTGAAGCCATGGCAATGACAACTGGGAGCAGCGGTGGCGCAATGGGCGACATCAACGTCACCCCGATGATCGACATTCTGTTGGTGTTGTTGATCATCTTCATGGTGATCGTGCCGGTTACCCCGAAGGGCCTTGACGCCCTTGTACCGCAGCCGCCGAAGAATCCCCAGCAGCAGCAGCAGCCCAATGACCGCACCATCGTCGTGCAGGTGCTCTATCGCCCCGGTGCGGCGCCATCCTACAAGATCAACGAAACGGACGTTGCCAAGACCGACTTGCTTGCGCGGCTGACGGAGATCTACGCAAATCGTGCCGAGCGCGTCATGTTCGTTAAGGGCGACGACGATCTGAACTTCTCTTCTATCGCAGATGTGATCGACATCGCCCATTCGGCGAACGTGGATCATATCGGTCTGATGACGCCGAAGATCATGGCCGGACAGTAGCGGCGCACTTTGCATCAATTTCTCCCCGAACGGGAAGAAAGGGGATACCTGCGATGACCGCGACGAACGGCGATAACGGGGGTCTGGCTTCTGAGATCAACGTGACGCCGATGATCGATGTGCTTCTGGTGCTTCTGATCATCTTCATGGTCATTGTTCCCGCCGTTCCGAGGGGAGAGGCTGCGGTGGCTCCGCAGGCTTCACGCACCAACGTTTCCGTCGGGGATCCAATCGTCCTCGAAGTGATCCAGGGAGCTGGAAACACAATCGGTCTCCGCATCAACCGGCAGCCAGTCGCACAGGGGGAGTTACAATCGCAACTTGCTGCCATTTACGCCAACCGCGCGCAACGTGTCATGTTCATCAAGGGCGACGATCGGTTGAGCTTCAGGGAGATTGCTCAGATCATCGACATTGGTCATGCAGCCGGAGTTGATCGGATCGGTTTAATGACGCCCGAAGTTCTGGCCGGGCGCTAGAAATATTGCCAGTCGAAGAACACAGTTTGTTTTGAGGCAGCAGGAGTACAATTTGGCCAATCCGGTTTCGGAATCTCCCACCCGTTTCCAGATGCATGATCGAGAAAGTGCGTGATCGCTGCGCACGACCTGAAGGAGAAGAATAAGAACATGAATGGACCCGCACGAATTACGGCGCTCACGGTTGCTTTAGCCGGCATGGTGCTTTCCATGGGCGGGTGCAACCGCCTTCAAGCCCGTGATCAGTTGAACAAGGGAGTGGAGGCATACAAGTCTGCTCACTATGAAGAGGCGATCGGACACTTCCAGAAAGCGACTGAGCTGGACCCAAGCCTGCCGATGGCAAAGAGCTACCTGGCGACTGCGCTCGCGGTGAACGTTGTCCCGGGCCTTACAAGTCCTGAAAACTTGAAGAATGCGCAACAGGCGATCAGCATCTTTCAGGAAGTTCTGGCCAAGGAACCCAACGACGTCAACAGCCTCAAGAATATTGCGTCAATTTATTTCAACATCAAGAATTTCGACGAGGCAAAGGACTATCAGAAGAAAGTCCTCGCGGCCGACCCGAAGGATCCTGAAGCTGCCTACACCATCGGCGTGATCGACTGGACACTGGCCCATGAGAATACGCTGAAGGCTCTGGCAAGCGCCAACATGAATGACGACGGCGAAGGCAACACAAAGGCACCCAAGAAGGTCCTGCAGCAGATCAAGGAACAAAACACTCCCCTGGTTGATGAAGGGATTCAGTACATCAATCAGGCCATGGCTAACCGCGCCAACTACGACCAGGCAATGTCGTACGCCAACTTGTTGTATCGGCGCAAGGCCGATACGGATTACGAGGATCCTGCCGCGGTGAAGGCCGATGTTGCCGCAGCCAAGGACTGGAGTTCCAAGGCCATGGGCACCCGCAAAACCAACGAAGAGAAGAAGGACAAGGGCCCCGGCGGCATCACCATGGATTCAAGCGGCAACATGAAGTAGTTCTCGAAACAGTTCCGTCAGCCAAACGGCCTTCGCTCCACGCGAAGGCCGTTTGATGTTGGGCTTGAATGCTGGACATTAACTCGGCGCATTCAGAGTTAAATAGCCACGTTACGGAACGACCTTACCTCGGAGAGCGTAGGGGAATACATTGGGCTCGGGGCACCGCAAGGTGGTGGCATATGCATGATCCGATATGGATGCGCGCTCTTTTGGCGGTTCACGTTGCGGCCGGCAGCGGAGCATTTGTACTGGCTCCGCTTGCGCTTGTGACCGTAAAAGGCGGCAAAGCGCATCGCAGATGGGGCAAGATCTATTTCTGGTGCATGGCCGTTGTTGCCAGCACCGCGCTGATCATGGCCGTCTATCGGCCAATTCTCTTTCTTGCGCTGGTCGCGATCTTCAGCTTCTACGCGGCTTTCGCGGCGTACCGGGTGCTCGGCCAGAAGGCTGCGTGGAAAGGCGAGCGCGTCATCCGCGGCTTGGACTGGGTTGCCGCCATCATCTGCTTTACGGCCAGTGCAGCATTAGCGCTGATTGGGGCAATCCGGCCAGAACTCGTGCAAAACCTGCGTATTCCGGCGATTGTATTCGGCTTCATCGGCATGCGCATCTCAGGCAGGTCCATGTGGCATTTCGCGCATCCGCCAACGGAGAAAATGTTCTGGTGGTACGCCCATCTGCAGGGCATGATCGGCAGCTACATCGCTGCCTGGACTGCGTTCTGCCTCGTTACGATTGGACCGCTCGTGCGTGGGGCCTGGTGGCTGTGGTTAGTGCCTGTGTCGATCGGCCTGCCAGCGATCATCATCACGACAGCTTACTATCAGCGCAAGTTTGCCTCGATGCACAAGACCGCGATCGCATAACTGCTTGTTGCGCTATTTTGCGCCTTGTTTCAAGATTCCTTCGGCAAAATAGTTTCGCACCTTGGCATCGTCACGCAGCATTTCGTAGTAGGCAAGCTTAAGCAGCTGCGCGTGGCTTTCGCGCAGGCCTTGGCGGATATGCTGCTGGACGCTTGGGTTGTTGAGTTCGCGCTGTCCGGCCGGCTCGCGTTCGAGCAGCTTGTAGATGGCATAACCGATGGCCCGCTGGGTCGGTCCCGCGCCGCCATATACGGGCAGCACATCGGTCATCTGCCCGACTTTCAGTTTGCTGATGGCAGCGAACGTGGCAGGATCTCGCTGCTGCAGCGCTGACTCTGGGATAAAGCCCATATCGCCGGCGCTCGAATTTGTATTGGGGTCTTCAGAGTAGTTCATCGCCAGCGAGCCGAAGTCTTCGCCGGTTGTCAAGCGGTTGTGGATCGTCAGGATCTTCTTGCGCGCGTCGGCATCGCTTGTGGCCTTGTTGTTCTGCAGATTGCCGGGCTGCTGTGAAGGACCCGTTGTGACAACGATCCACGCCAGGTGGTACTGCGGCTCAATCACGTTGAATTCGGATTTATGCTGCGCGTAGTAGTTGTTAATATCAGCATCGGTGATATTGATCTTGGATTCGATTTCCTTGTTGATGAGCTTATCAGCGGTAAGCTTGCGGCGAATTTGCTGCTTCAGATCATCCAGCGTCATATTCTGCTGCTTGAGCCTTTTCGCAAACTCTTCTTCTGTGTAGGGTGCCTTGAAGTCAATCAGCTGGGCATTGACGTCTTCGTCGGAAGCGGAAAGATTCAGTTTTGCTGCGCGCTGGTCGAGGATCTCGCCGTCAATCAACTGCCGCAGCAGGTTGAGCCGAACGATGTTTGCCTGCTCCGCGCTGGGATCCTGCGGAGCATTGCCTTGTGTGGCCTTGTAGTTGTTGTATGCCTTGTCAAGATCGGAGCGAGAAATGTCCTTGCCGTTGACGGTCGCCATCACGTCGGGCGAAGGAGTGTGCCTGCACGCCGCCAGGGCAATCAGCAAAAATGCGCATGGAATAACAAGTGCTAAGGACGTACGCTGGAACGACGATGCTTGGACTTGCAACCTGTGTCTCCTCGGGAGCCCGCCCACCCCTCATCGACCAGGACCTGTCGATGTGGACCCCGGACCTTGGCCCCGGAACTACAGGATAAATCCCAAGACCGAGGCTTCGAAACGAAAGACTCACATGTGGGGTATCGGTTCGCGCGTCAACTCACCACGCCAAGAGCCTGGCGGCGAAGAGAATCCCCCACCTGCTACTTGCCTTTGGCCGCGGGTTGAGCGGCCGGCTCGGGTGGCGGCGGTTCGATGCCGTCCGCCCGCAGAGCCCGGTCGATCACGAGCCACACCTGTTCCTCGGGCACAGCGCCATTGATGCGTTCGCCATCCACAAAGAGAGCCGGAGTTCCATCGATACCCAGCGAGTCCGCCTCTTTTGCCGATGCGCGCACCTGTGTCTCATCCTGCTTGGCGATGCAGGCGTCGAGTTTGGCGCTGTCTAACTTCGCCAGCGCGGCCTCGTCGCGGGCGATACGATCCAGAGCCGCAAAGCTCTTGGTCAGATTACGGTCTTCGCCGTTAACTTCCTGGCCGTGCGCGTGCACATAATCGACGAAATTCCAGTAAGTCTGGCCATTCTGCGCGGCAATGCAGTTCGCATCCACCGCAGCGTGCATCGCCCAGGGGTGCAGATCGGTCAGCGGGTCGTCTTTGTAGACAAAGCGCACTTTGTCCTTGTATCGATCCATCGTGGCCGGGAATAGAGACGAATGCATACGCGCGCAATACGGGCACTCGAGGTCGTCAAAGTTGATCACCGTCACTTTTGCATTCGGATTGCCGCGAATGGGCCGCCCGGCAATGTCGATGTTAAAGACAGGATCTTTTGCGAGATCGAAGGTCTCAAGCCGTGCCAGCTTCTTGTTGTCGGTGGAGATGAGAAAGTCGATGACCTTTTTGGTCGAGCCATGGGACAGCGTAACCGGCAGAGTATCGAAGCCGGAGATCTGGCTCGAGGTCCGCTCACCCAGAGCGACGGACACCTCGGGGGGAATACTGAACTGCGAACGTACCATCACTTCAATGCGCCGGTTCAGCGCCGCATCCTGCGTTCCGGAGACGGCAGACTGCGCTTTGCAACCAACGGCCAGGCTCAAGGCTAGCAGGCCGGCCAAAAAATGTATGCGCGACAAATGATTGCCCTCTTCAGCAAGGATATCTCAGCCAAGCCCTTGCCGAGCGCGGGAACGGACCATTGCTGTTTTACTGATTGATGGACGCGGAAACCCTCAAAAAGCAAGGAGGAGGGGATGGGATTCGAGTTGCCGGGCGGCTCGGCGTGGACTTCAGTAAGCTGGCGGCTCGGATGGATCGTGAAAAACCGTGTTGGAGCGGCGAATGTCGCCGACGGATCCGAAGTTGGCGAGCGTAAAGCTGTACAGATATTGGGTTTCGTCGCGCACCGAGCCCAGCGCGAAACGCCGGTAACCTACGCTCAACCCGCAGCAATTCCAGTTGTACACGGCCTGGACGCCGGCATATTGGAGGTCTCGATTTACGAAGTCGTAGCCGCCATTTGCCGCCAGATTGAATCCCCCGGCATTGGGCTTCCCAATCTCGATAAAGGGCTGCAGTTGCTGGCTCTGAATGAGGGAAGCGGCACTACCCTTCTCATCGACGGCATTGAGGAGCGTGTGCCCAAGCCCAACAGTTGTTGCCCCTATGCTGTAGCCGGCAAACACATTGTCCGCGTCGAGGCGGCCTCCGCGGGGGTCATAGTCCATGTCCCACTCAATGCGGAGATTGTGAATGGCTTCAAAGCGCAGGCGCGAAACCAGCGGAGATAGATTGCGCGCATCGGTCAGAAACGCGATCCCGGTTAAGTCGAGGGTCGTGTCGAAGACGTTTCTGCGGTCTGGAATGATGGCTCCGCCGAATGTCGAATTCAGAAAGTATTTCTGTGCAATTTGCCAACTCGCCCATTCGTGCGGCTGCACCGGGCAGGCAGATGCGGTGTCGCCGTCTTCAGCCGCGCAAGGCTGGGCATTCTTCGATCGCGCATAGAAGCGCTGCGTCATGGAGAAGCCCACCTCGTCGGTGTCGGTGGCGATGTCAGCCGGATCGATCAGCGGAACGTCGCGCGCTTTTACGCCGATTCCGCCCACGAAGCGGTACTGAAACTCCGGCTCGATGACGTGGCGCAAAACGCGGCTGCCGACTGTGAAGTCGCGCTCGAGCGCCGGCGGACGGAGATCGACTGAAGCCTCAACGTCGCTGCGGCTCAATGGTTCATGACTCACGGTGGGAGTGCCGCCATTGGCGCCGGTCAGGTCGGGATTTTGACTGCCGGTATAAAAGGTCTCACGAAGCGCGACTTCCGGGACCACGCTCCATCCGCCCCCCACCAGCGGCAGCGACAGGCGCGGATGGAGATCGAACCTGCCCATGTTGCGCACATGAAATCCAAATTCAGAGCGGCCGAGATAGCTGATAGACGAACCCAGTCTCCAGTAGAGAGGAGAGGTATGCAGCGGTTCGTCGAGAACATCGAAACGCAGGCTCGGCAGATGCAAAATGCGGACTTCGTCGCCCTGGGTGGAACTGGCGAAATTCTGCAGCCGCTCGAGGTAGGCCGAAGGCACGAGGCCGTTGTGTGCGTGCGTCAGGGATATTGTGCTGTGAACCTGCGAGTTAACAGCTTGGAGGTAGTTGTCATTAAACACCAGCTTGTAGACATAGCTGGAGAGATACTCGGCGCTCACAGCCGCGCGGGTTTCCTGCGTCAGGTCGTAACGGCCGACGGCCATTATGTCGGCGCCGCCCTGGTTCACCAGAATGTTCTCGCCTGCCTGCGGTCCCGAAGTTTGCAACTGTTCGACGCCGCGGTCGATCAGAGCATTCCACCGGAGCGTGAAGTGATCGAGCCCCGGTCCCTTGTACCGGAAATCGCCGTTCGGCGCCCAGCCGCGCTTGCTGTAGTATTCGGTGCCCACAACCATATCCATACTGCGGTTGAGGACGAGGTAAACCTGGTCGCCCACCGTTAATCCGCGGATCGAGGAGTTGCTGATCACCGGAATCAGCAGTCCGCTTTCGCGCCCCGTCTGTTCAACCGGGTGACGGAGGTAGGGAAGGTAAAACAGCGGGATCCCGACAAATTTGAAGACAGTGTTTTTGGTGGTGGCCTGGTTGTTGGCGACGGTGATGGAGTGTGCGATCAACTGCCAGTCGGGTTTGGGAAGCCGGCAGTTGGTCATTGTGCCGTCAACGATCTTGTAGCTTCCTTCGCCGGTCTGCAGAAGAACGCGGCCCGAGAAAAGAAATGGATTGGCGGTGGAATAGACCACGGTCCGTCCGGCGCGCCTGACTCCCAGCGAGCCGTTGACGTCGTAGAAGCGCGCGGTATGCATGTCGAGCCGCATGTCGCCATGCGTGGCGGTGATGTAGGCGTCGCTGGGGCCGCCGGTGACCCGCAGGTTTCCTTCTGCTTCCAGTTCTGAAGAGGAGCGATGATAGACGATCTTGTCCGCGTGAATGATGTAGTCGCGGTAGTAGACGACCACGCCGTCGCTCAGCGTTACGGTGCCTCCGTCCCTTGTCCACGTTTGCAGACCGGCTTCCCAGCGCAAGGGCACACCGGTAGGCGGCTGCGGCTCCGGTTTGGCGATGGGAATCGCCTCCTGCCCGGGGTCGTCGGGGAGTTGGGAAGCGGGCGTTGCCTGACCGCTGGTTACACCGCTGGTTCGATTTTGGGCAGGGGGTAACGCATTGGTCAACATCTGACCGCCAAGTTGCAGGTGACAGAGGGTTATCACCGTGATAAACACGAGATTACGAGGATGCATCCGAGGACCAAGGCCAGCATAGCAAATGCGAGCACGGTTCATTCGGTTGCGGCTCCTCCTCTGGTGTTGAGACGTTATCAAAGCATCAATCGCACCATGCCGTCACAGAGATGTGCTGACGCGATTGATTTCGCCGGATTCAATTAGCCGGACTGATTGAACGGGGCCAATGCATTGGTCCAGGGAAGATATTGAAGGGAATTTAGAGTTTTGAGCACACTGGCTAGCTCGCCCACCCCCCTCCCAACGTGGAAGCAGGAAGTGAATCGTCGCCTTGCGGAGCACAAGACTCGCAAGGGGATCGCAGTCGTAGATCAGGATTCTGCTGAAGACGCCGCGCAGGCATCGTCAAACAGCCGGGCTGCGGCCGCAGCCGCACGGGTTGCGGCAAGGTACGCCAACACGCCCAGCTATAGCGAAATGCAGGCGGCGGAAGCCCGCGGAGCTTTGCGCGCTGCTGAGGCTGCGACTCGGGCGGCACTTGAGGCGCAGGCGGCCGCACAGGCTGTGCTCGATCACATTGAAAGCAATGGCAACCACGTTGCGGAGCTTGCGTACGAAGAGCGGCCCGCCGAGGTTCCCGTACCGGAGAAGCGGACGAAGAACTCCGATACGGTGAAGCAGACCGAAGCGGCAGCAGCAAAGAGAACCGAAGCAGCGGCAACCGTGGGCCTGGAGATTCGCTGGGAGCCGGATATGCCGGTCCGACATGCGCAGCAGGAGATGCGTGCAACGCGCGTTGAGACCTGGGACGCGGCGACTGCGGATGATCTGGACGGCGGAGAGACGTATCAAGCGGTGGAGGCTGCGCAGCCGATTGCCGCCAACCTCATCGAGTTTCCGCGCGAGATTGTGGCGACACGCCGGATGCGTCCGCGCATCACCGAAGCATTTGTCGACGAATCTGAACCGCAACAGCTCAGCATTTTCGAGGTTGAGCCGAATTCCATTTCCACCGAGCCGATGGGCGCTGCTGCGACGATCGTAGAAGAGGCGACCTGGATAGGATCGAGCTGGCAGCAGATCGAGCTCGAGGAGCAGCCGCAGCCTTTGCCCGACTACTATGCGTTACAGCCGGATGCTCCCAGGCTCTACCAGGCGCCCTTTAGCCGCCGGATGATGGCGACGATGGTGGACGCAGCATTGATTCTGAGCCTGGTGTGGGGAACGGCCTATCTTGCGGCTTCGCATTTCGATCGTCTGCCGAGCCTGCGCGACTCCGAGGTGTGCGGGGTGATCGCAACGCTGGGATTCGCCGCGCTCTACGAGTGGTTTTTTCTGACGTTCGCCAAGGTGACGCCGGGGATGCGTTATGCGCAGCTTTCGCTCTGCACCTTCGATGAGGAGGTCCCGAACGCCGCGCAGGTGAAGGAGCGGATGAAGGCGATGCTGATTTCCGTTCTTCCGGTGGGCCTGGGCGTGGTCTGGTCGATCTTCGACGAGGACCAGATGAGTTGGCACGACCGGCTCTCGAAGACGTATCTGCGGCTAAGCTAGGCAGCGGAACGCGGACCAAATTCAGAATCAATTCAAGATCTTGTTTAGCTCATTCAGTTGGGTTGGCAAGGTCATACGGTGGGCTCGCGTTTGGCGAGTCTGCTTGCGCTGCGCGCACCAGCAAGTTAGCTGGTTATATTCGGCGGCGAGGCTGTGCGTGGCTCGCGTCAGGACGCGAGTGCTCGGATTGCGCTGACGCCGGCGCCGAGCAGGGCAGTGGCGTCGTCGTTGGGTAGAATCTCGAGCGAGTAACTGAGCAGCGGGCTCATCTTGACCATGGTTTCGAGATAGCGGCGCAGCATGGGGATGTCGAGGAAGCCGACGTTGTGACCGGTGAAGTAAAAGCGTCCGGGGCCGGCAAGATGGATGAACGAAGCGGTTGCCGCGGCGAGTGCGTTATGCCACAGTTCGACGAATTCACGGCAACGTACGTCGCCCTTTTTGGCGTTCGCGAAGACTTCTTCCGGCTCGAGGTCGAGGAAGCGCATGCGCATGGCGCGGTAGCCCATGATGCCTTCGAGATGACCGACGCCGCCGCATCCGCAGAAGCGCTCCTTGGGGTCGAGGGTGACGGTAATGTGTCCACCTTCCCACACGCCTTCGACGTACGGCCAGCGGCCATAGCCGATGCCGTTGCCGATGGTCCAGACACGGGTAAGTTTGTTCAATTGACCGCGCGTGGCCGCGACGCCGGCTGCGATGGCGTCGGCATCGTTGGCGATATGGACAGGGGCATTGACACCCTGTGCGCTGAGGACGCGGGTGAGTTCTTCGGCGAGATTCATTCCCTTGATCTGGGTGAGATTGGGAGAGTCTTCGACGACACCGTGGCGAATGACGCCTGGTACGGCAACACCGATCGCGTCGACATCTCCTTTGCCGATGACGGAGACGATTTCGCCGGCGAGGATTTCAACGAATTCGCCCACGGGGAGTCCGTTGAGTGCGTCGACCTCATCGGCGTTCTGGGGATAGCGCACCGTCTCTCCTACGAGGCGCATATCTTCGAGCCTGCCGGCAACAATGTGTTCCGTTACGACAACGCCGATTGCGGTAGTCATTTCGCCCTCCATGGGAGAATGCTTGCGTGGATATGAAATCGCCGGTGATGAAAGAAGTACGCTTTCCGGGCGTCCTGAAACTGACCATGGTTATTCCACCTGGTAGCGATTCAGACGGCCGAGTCCGTTGAATGCGGCGGCCTTGTAGCACTCGGCAAGCGTCGGATAGTTGAAGACCGTGTCGATGAAGTAGTCGACGTTCCCTCCAAGCACCATGACGGCTTGGCCGATGTGGACCAGTTCGCTGGCGCCTTCGCCGATGATGTGGACGCCGAGCACCTTGCGCGTATCGCGGTGGAAGATAAGTTTGAGGCGGCCGGTGGTGTCGCCGCGAATCTGGCCGCGCGCAGTTTCACGATAGAAGGCCATGCCGACTTCGTAGGGTACATCTTCGTCGGTGAGCTGTTCCTCGGTTTTGCCGATGAAGCTGATTTCGGGAATGGTGTAGATGCCGTAGGGATAAAAGCTGGGATTGGAAGTGGTGTGGGTATCGTTGAATGCGCGTGCGGCAGCGATGCGGCCCTGTTCCATCGAGACGGAGGCGAGGGAAGGAAAGCCGACGACATCGCCGACAGCAAAAATGTGCTCGACCTTGGTCTGGTAGTGCTCGTCGACGGGAATGCGGCCGCGGTTGTCCGCTTCGATGCCGGCAGCGGCGAGGTTGAGATCGTCGATGGCGCCCTGGCGTCCGACAGCGTACAGGAGGGCGTCGCCTGAGACCTTCTTCTTGCTCTGCAGATTGGCGACAACCGTAGCGTCGGCGAGTTCTTCAACGCTTTCGACTTCTTCGCCAAGACGCATGGTAACGCGGCTGTCGCGCAGATGATAGCTCAGGGACTCGATGATTTCCTGGTCGGCGAATTCCAGCAGCTTGGCGCGTTTTTCAATTAAAGTGACGCGCACGCCGAGAGTGGAGAACATGCAGGTGTACTCGACGCCGATGACGCCCCCGCCGACGACAATCAGGGATTTTGGAAGCGAGGGGAGATCGAGAACCTGGTCGCTGTTGATGATGGTGCGGCCGTTGATGGGGACTTTCGGCGAACCGGCAGGCTTGGTCCCGACCGCGATGATGATGCGGTCCGCCTCGATGGTGCTGTCGCCGGTGAGGCCTTCGACGCGTACCTGGTGTGAATCGACGAAATGGGCAATGCCGTGGACGATATCGATGCCATTGCGCGAGAGTTGCGCCTCGGTTACGTCCACTTCTGTTTTGATGACGGCTTGAACCCGGAAGGCCAGATCGGCCATGGTGATCTTTTCCTTGACCCGGTAATTCATGCCGTAGACGGAGCGGTAGTTGTAGCCGGAGAGATGCATGACCGCTTCGCGCATGGTTTTGGACGGGATGGTGCCGGTGTTGACGCAGACGCCCCCGACAACGGAACGCGATTCGACCACCGCAACGCGTTTTTTCATTTTGGATGCGGCCACGGCGGCGCGCTGACCCGAGGGCCCGGAACCGATGACGACAAGGTCGTATTTGGCGGCGCTCATGCGCGTGTCTCCGGAGTGCAGACTGAGGGACGAAACGTGGTACTGAACACGGCGGTGGTTCAAGCCATAGCAGGCACAGCATACGCCTTGCGCTGGCCTGGCGCGGAGCGACCTGGGGACGGAATCTTCATGCTCCGTTTGTGATTGTCTCAACCCGCGGGAGGTTTCAGCAATCCAGACAAGGATTGTACCCGCTGACCTTGATGGTGGTGTAAAACTGCACGCGCAGAAGCAATGGCAAGGAGGGCGGGGTGTCGTGCGAAAAATGACCCGGTGAATCGGCTGCGCGAGGAAGTGTCCCAAGATAGTTCATTCATTACCAACGTTATTTCTGCATTTTGTTTTTTTGATTTCTTCCATGAAGGTTTTCTTTTCTTCGCCGAAGCATCAAGTGTGCAGTTGCCACCCCGGCCTGCCGAGGCGCGTGATGATGCAGGTGAGGCAGATTTGTATTGCGTTTGCAGCCTTGTATTTGCTGAATGCGCAAGGATTCGCTCAGGATCCGGCGGAACATCATTTCGCAGGCAAAACGAGTGCAAATGACACCGCGGTCCTCGGCCTTGGGAGTGTCGTGGTGAAAAAGATTGAAGGACCGCAGCCGGGCTCATCGAATGGCTCCGGTCCGGCATTGGCGGGGGCCGCATGGGGCTTGCGGTCGTGGCTGGGGGTGAACGGAGCTTACGGGCGCGCCTACACCGCCGCTTCTCCGCGGCAACAGTTTCTGATGGGGTTTATCTACACCATGCGACCAGGGCTTGCGGCTCCGCATCGGGAGGCATTCGGAGCTAGCCGGACGGTGAACCGGTAAGGCGGGAGAATGCAGGCCGCCTTGTCGGCTGGCGCGCAAATGGATATGCTTGGCGCGTTCGGAGAATGCTTCTTGAACGTTACGCTTTGCACACGACGCTGCGCCGGGATTGAGCTGGGGTTGAGCTTGATCGTTGCCTTCGGTGTTCAACCTTATGTTGCGGCTCAAGTGTCTTCGGGGTCCACGGCAACGGGCGCAAAGCAGGCAGCTTCGCAGCATCTGACGGCGGAGCAGGATCGAGTGCGCTTGCTGGGGCTGCTTGGACTGAAGGAGTCGGATCTCCGGCCGGCGCCGGTTCCGGATGCGCAGTCGCCGAAAGCGACGAACTACGACGAAGCGAAGGCGAACGTTTATCCAAAGTTGCCGGATCCGCTGGTGTTCAAGAATGGACAGCCGGTAAAAACTGCGGCGGACTGGATCAAGCGGAGACGCGAGATCAGGGAGGGTTTTGATCGCGAGGTGCTGGGGCGGTCGCCGGGCTCCCTGCCCTGGGTGGAGTGGCACGTTGTCAGCACCGTGCATGAGAAATACGGCGGAGTCGATGTGATCACAAAGCGGCTGGCTGGGCGGGTTGGGCCGTGGATGAATACGCCGAACGCATTCAGCATCGATCTGCTGCTCACGGTTCCCGCGCATGCGGCGGGTCCGGTGCCCGTAATCATGGAGCTGGCGTTTGCCAAGGATTTTGAGCTGGCGACGAGCGGGCCGCTGGAGCGCTATGTTCCGACGCCGTGGGGTGTGGATGGCAGGCTGGTGGTGCAGCGGGGGTGGGGATTCGCGATTCTGAATCCAGTGAGCTATCAGAAGGATGATGGGTCGGGGCTGACCGAAGGAATTATTGGATTGAGCAACCGCGGTCAGCCGCGGAAGCTTGACGACTGGGGCGTGCTGAAGGCGTGGGCATGGGGCGCTGAACAGGCCAGGCATTACTTTGAAGTGGACAAGGCGGTGGACGCGAAGCAGGTGGGCCTCGTTGGGCACTCCAGGTTCGGCAAAGCTGTGCTGGTGACGATGGCTTACGAGAACAGGGAATTTGCGGTTGGGTACATCAGCTCATCGGGAGAGGGCGGCGCTAAGCTGTACCGGCACATTTATGGAGAGACGATTCCAAACCTGGCGAGCGCTTCGCTGTATCACTGGTTTGATGGGAACTTTCTGCGCTATGCAGGGCCGCTGAATGCTGGCGATCTGCCGGTAGACAATCACGAGTTGATCGCGCTGTGTGCGCCGCGGCCTATGTTTATTGGCGGAGGCAGCGATGAAGGCGACGGATATGCCAATCCCAGCGGCGATGCATGGGCCGATCCGCGGGGGATGTTCCTGGCAGAAGTGGCGGCGGGGCCGGTTTATCGTCTCCTTGGTGCGAAGGACATGGGGACCAAAGAATTTCCACCAGTTGGTACATTGCTGGACCAAGGCGATCTGGCTTTTCGGCAGCACGATGGCGGACACACGCCACAG
The DNA here is from genome assembly GCF_049582745.1 of Occallatibacter sp. Classification (GTDB taxonomy): domain Bacteria; phylum Acidobacteriota; class Terriglobia; order Terriglobales; family Acidobacteriaceae; genus Telmatobacter. Next base: position 314 of record NZ_JBAUUO010000138.1, on the reverse strand, counting down.
CCGAACTGGCCTTATTTTCTCGAGTTCGCGAGCCGGTACCTGCACGCGCCGGGAGCAACGCCGCGTTAAGCTCACTCAGCCCTGAAGGATGCCGCGGTCACGGAGCACCTGCATGATGTCCTGATGGGCCATGTACATTACGATCTTGAATTCTTCCTCACCGGTGTCAACGAGAAACGTCGAATCGGCGAGTACGTGTTCGGCTTCCTCCGGACTTGACCGAGCAAAGTCAAAGCGCCATGAGGTTCTCGCAAGAACGTACCGAGAATCAAGCTGCGTCTCTTGCAGATTCACCAATACTGCCGGCTTGCCAC
>NZ_JBAUUO010000137.1:0-5344 GCF_049582745.1 Occallatibacter sp. | reverse complement strand
CATGCGCTGGCGAAGTGGGGTCATAGGAACCTCCTCCTATGACCACTCACCCTAAACGGCGGACCTTGCTGCGCTAACCACAACTCTCAGTCCGTCGCGCCAGCGACTTCGTTCAAACCGGCTTCGCTGCAAATAGAGTCCGGGGCCGTTTCCCCGAGACCAAATGGACGCGTAGGCGACTAATCGCTCAAGTGGACTGCGGCAGCGAAATGCGCCCCAATGGCGTGATGGGACCCTCCTTGGGCGTTTGAACTAAGTCGCTGGCGCTACGGACGCTGCGGAACGTTCGACAGAAGCTCATTTGATTGCCCATTGACAAAGCTCGACGCGATCGGTCCCGACGATGTTCTCTAATCCACTGATAGGGAGAACCTATCATCTATGGAGCTGAGGCACCTTCGTTATTTCACGGCGGCTGTGAAGTGGAAGGGGTACCGTGAAGCTTCGCGACATCTGTATATAGCCCAGCCTTCGATCAGCGAGGCTGTATCCGATCTTGAGAGTGAACTAAGCGTCAAGCTCTTCTCGCGCGAAGGCCGCGTGGCGCGACTTACTCCGGAAGGTCAGGTCTTCTATGAGGAAGCTCTCAAGACGCTGGCGCAGGCGGAGCGCTCCATTGCAACTGCCCAACGCGCGGCCAAGGGAGAGACTGGCAGGCTGGGGATTGGTTTCATAGGATTTGCCACTTACTCATTTCTCCCGGATCTGCTGCGCAAATACAAGGCCCGTCATCCGGAGGTCACCTTGCGTCTTGAAGAAAATGTGCCTAGCGGTCAAGACCTTGCGTTCGACCGGGGAGAGATCGACATTGGATTTACGCGTCCGCCTTCCGCTGATCGCAGTTCGTCCTATGAGACCCGGCTTTTGTTCCGCGAGCCGTTGGTAGTAGCGCTTCCCAAGACCCGCAGGGTAAAAGCAAAGCGCATCCGCATTGCGGACCTCGCAAGCGAGCGCATCGTCACCTTTCAGCGCGCAAGTTCCCCAGAGGTCTTCGATACGATTATCCGCGTCTGCAACGACAGCGGCTTCTCGCCACGACTGCACAATGAGCTGAACAACATGCACTCGGTGCTCTCTACCGTGGAAGCAGAGGAAGGGGTCGCCATTGTTTCCGCATCGGCCCGCAATCTGCGAGCGGACAACGTCTCCTTCTTCCGGCTGCAGCTCGACGACGTTCGCATTGACTTTGTCGCCACATGGCAGAAGAAGGAACCTTCGATCGCACTGAAGCTGTTCCTCGAGCTGCTCGACGAAGAGTTACCAGCGATCCGGCAGAAAACGCGCTATCTGGACCGATAGGTATTCCCAATCAGTTGATTGGAAGATACGACGAATCACGATCATCCTGCCGCGAATCTTTTACGTTGTACGGCGACAAAAGGCCGTCAGCCAAAAGGAGGCTGGGTGTGGGAAGCAAGCACAAAACAATCATCGTGACGGGAGCATCGCAAGGCATTGGAGCAGGCGTAGTGGAGGCGTTCCTCAATCGCGGCTACAACGTCGTAGCCAACTCACGGACCATTACGAAGTCGGCTGCATTTGCCGAGTCAGCTCAACTTGCGCTAGTGGACGGCAACATCGGCGAGAGCGACGTGACCGCGAAAGTTGTAGAAGTGGCGATCAAGCGATTTGGATCGATTGACGCGCTGGTGAATAACGCAGGAATCTTCTTCACCAGGGCATTCACCGACTATACGGCCGAAGATTTCAAGGGGCTTTCATCTACTAATCTTGAAGGATTCCTCTACGTTACGCAGGGAGCCGTAGAGCAGATGCTTGCGCAGAAGTCTGTTGGCAGCGTGGTCACCATCACCGCGTCGCTTGTGGAGAACCCTATTGCTGGCGTTACCGCTTCGGTACCAATGATCACCAAGGGTGGCCTTGAGGCCGTGACCCGCAGTCTGGCAAGCGAGTACGCAAAGGAGCACGGTCTTTCTCGCGTGCGAGCAGTCTGGCGCACACTCCCTGCATCGCGAGGCCATTCTCAGCAGCAGGGCAGGACACACCGCGCTGACGCGAGGCTTTACAGGCAGACTGGCACGAGGCATCGACAATGAGCTGCTCCAAACGCTGAATCAGCCCGGAGCCGAAATATTGCCATATCCATTGCAAAGAGCTCTTATGCGGAACCTAGCCCTTCCCGCGCAAAAGGCCAGCAGAGCTGAGTTGCTCGCACTGTGGGCCGGACAGAGCGCCAACCTGGCACGATGCCATGGAATCCCAGAGTTGTTGCAGTTCCTTGTGGAAGGCGCGGCGAAGCGAATCAATCCTGTCGAATAGACTCTCTCGCACACGATCAGTTCTCCGTGAAATTCCTACGGATCTGTTTGGGTTCGATAAGTGGGAGTTACCAGTGCGCTCATCGACTGACTGTTTGAATCAATGGAGGTTTCGTTAACCGCAGAAGGCAGATGATTGACCACTTCTTTATCGATGAACCTGAAGTTAGCTAACATCCTGGTCTTCTTGCGCAGTCTCGTCGGGCAGGGATGCTCCCTGCGTCAAGCTAATCGCGAAGGAGCCTCGGTGCGGGAGCGCCGAGACCCCTTCGCGGTCCGCAGTCGCCGGCTAATTGACGGGGACTTTTTTGTAAACCAAGATGGTCGGCCAGAGATTCGTCGGGTCGTTCATCTGGATCAGTTCCGAAGAGGAGATGACCAGCCCCGTGATCACTCCGGGATCCGTCGACGAGCTGAAGGTCCCGTCGGAGTTCACGGTCAAGGACTGGTTGACGGCTTCGTTGCTGCCCTCAGGTGAGCTGTCTTCCGTGCCTGTGATAGTGTCGCCGGCGGATATCGTGGCAACTCCGGTCACCGTATCCCAGCTGCCTGATCCAATTGACGAGATCATCGGGTCCATTGTCCCGAAGTAGTAATTCCCGGCGGTGATCGTGGTCGCCGATTGCGGCACAAGCTGCCCTAGTACTGCGCGTTTGTCCGTGCCAAGCACGAAGCCCGTGTTGGGGCCGGTAAGGTAGTAGACAGGGAGACTCCACGTGTTGATCGAGTAAGAGGATCCACAGTTCGTGCCAATCGTGGTGACCCTGCCATTCGCATCAATGGTGTACGAGCATGTCAGCGATGTTGGGGTCGGGGTTACCCATGTTCCGCCGTCATTTTCATAGAGTTTGGCTGTGTAGTTGGAACCACTGACACTCATGGTTGAGAACTGGGCGACCATACCTGAAGGGCCTGCTCCTGACCCGAAAGAGGCCAGATTGCCAGACAGTGTCAAGGCTCCACTTTGAAGTTGTTCATACCCGACCTCAATCGTCGTTGAAGCGCCGCTTGTGGTGATCTCAATTTCCTGCGTGGGCGACACCTCGTAGGCTGCACGGTTGAGGGAAATACCGCTGAGCGTAGTGGTGAGAGTGTACCGGCCGGTGACTGGGTCAGGTGTGCCGTAGGTGCCGGTAATGCCGCTGTAATTGTGAACAGTGCCCTCGAAATTCGAGTCATACTCGCCGGCTGTGATCTGCCCGCCGCTGCTTATCGTTTTCGTTCCTGCTACAGAAACTCGTACTCCATCAAAGACACCCTTTTGCGCATACACCCAGACCCCCTGGGGTACGGAACTGGAGATCTTCTGCTGGAATAGCTGACCCGAGCCGGCAAAGTAGGCCGGAGAGGGTTCAAATTCCTGGATTGTGCCTTCCGCGTTTCCTGACGTGCTGGGCGGAATGGCGAAGCGTGTTGTAAAGGTGTAGAACGACGTGACAATGGTGGCGCATCCACGGTTGTCCGCGCCCATTGTGTAAGAGCTGCCGGCGGCCGTTACATTGCCTGCCTGAACGCCCACACCGTTACCTCCGATCTGCGCTCCATTGGCATCAACATACCCGGCGGTGATATTTCCACTTCCGTCTGCCGTAAAGGATCCGATAGCCCCAAGGAATCCGTCTGGAGTGTACCCAGTCAAGCTGAAAGCGAACTGCCCCTTCATGGCCGACTCGTTCCCGGTGGGGCAGGCGGCCGAAGCCGTCGTGACGTTGAGGTTGTAGCTCTGATTCTTGCTCTGCGGAGTCGGCGTGCCGGAGTCAGTCAACTTGAGCGAGAACCTGTCCGTTTCGGCTGCCGTCGGCGTGCCAGTGATCTGCCAGCTGGTCCCGGAGCCGGTGATGCTGAGCCAACTCGGCAATGTGGATCCGCTCGCCACTGTCCACGTGTAGGGGGGAGTACCACCGGAGGCGACCAACGCAACGTTGTAAGCACCACCCACAACGGCGTTCGGCAGCGAGGTGGTAATGATGGTCAACGCCGCCGGCGCAATGGTGAGGCTGAGCTGCTGGGTTGCGGAGACGGGTCCCTGTTGACCTTGAGAGGCATCGGTGACCTTCACCGTAAAACTGGGGCTTCCCGCAGCTGTGGGTGTACCGGAGATCCCTCCGGCCGCGTTCAAAGAGAGGCCTGCGGGAAGCGAGGAGCCGGAAGCGAGGCCCCAGGAGAGCGCGCCTGTGCCTCCGGTGGCCTGCAACGTGGTGCTATAAGCAGTCCCGACTGCACCGCCCGCCAGCGAGGTCGTGGTGATGACGGGCGAAGGTGAAATGACCAAAGCCGTCGCTGCCGATTTCGTCGAATCCGCGACAGAAAATGCCTGGACCGCCACCGTCGTGTTCGAAGAAACTGAGGCTGGAGCGTTGTACGTCGCCGCAGAGGTGGTTGCGTTTGTAAACGTGCCGCAGGCGTTTCCACTGCACGTTGTGCCCGACGCCACCCATGTGACGCCCTTGTTTCCTGAGTCGTTGGCAACCGTGGCTGTGAAATTGAGGGTTTGGCCCTGGTCGATGCCGGTCTGCGCCGATGGATTGAGAGAAACGGAAATGGGAGGCGGGGCGATGGTGAGGCTTAGCTGCTGTGTGACAGAGACTGGGCCCTCATGAGCGGTGGACTGATCCGTCACTTTCACGGTGAAGGCCGTGGTGCTGGCGGCGGTCGGCGTCCCGGAGATGGCTCCCGCATTGCTCAAGGTGAGACCTGCAGGCGGCGATGAACCGGATGCCAGGCTCCAGGTGAGAGTGCCCACGCCTCCAGTGGCCTGCAAAGTAGCGCTATAAGCGATGCCGACAGCGCCGCCCGCGAGCGAAGTGGTGGTAATGCTCGGCGCCGGAGAAACAACAACCGTCGATGACATCGCTTTGGTCGTGTCCGTAACCGACGTCGCGACGATTGTTACAGTCATTTTGGCGGAGACTGTTGCCGGTGCCTTGTAGATTGCCGCGGATGTAGTGCCACTGGTGAACGTCCCGCAAGCGGCCCCGGTGCAAGTTGTTCCTGACATACTCCAGGTCACCCCTGCGGCGTTGGAGTCGTTTGTCACGCTCGCGGCGTAACTCAGGGTTTGCCCC
>NZ_JBAUUO010000136.1:0-14393 GCF_049582745.1 Occallatibacter sp. | reverse complement strand
GGATGGTCTCGCCGGGGCTCTCGTCGACGCCGGCAAAGAGCGAGCCGATCATGACCGAGCTTGCGCCGGCGGCGATGGCCTTGGTGATTTCGCCGGAGTACTTGATGCCGCCGTCGGCGATGACGGGGACGTTGTGCTTGTGCGCGGCCTTGTACGCCTCGCTGATGGCGGTGATCTGCGGCATGCCCGCGCCGGTGACCATGCGCGTGGTGCAGATGGAACCCGGTCCGATGCCAACCTTCACAGCATCCGCGCCGGCATCGATCAGAGCCAGCGCGCCTTCATAGGTGGCGACATTACCGGCAAGAAGACCAACGTCAGGGAACCGCTTCTTCACTTCGCGCACGGCGTCAAGCACGCGCGAAGAATGGCCGTGCGCCGAATCGATGGCCAGCACATCGGCGCGCGCGTTCACCAGCTCTTCCGCACGCTCCAGAAAATCGCCGGTAGCGCCTATCGCTCCACCAACACGCAAACGCCCTTTTTCGTCTTTGCTGGCGTTGGGGTATTTCAGTTTCTTCTGGATATCCTTGACCGTGATCAATCCCTTGAGGTTGTACTGATCGTCCACTACGAGGAGCTTTTCCACTCGGTGCTCGTGCAATATCAGCTCAGCCTCTTCCAGCGTGGTGCCCACCGGAACGGTGATGAGATTCTTCTTGGTCATCACGTCACCGACTGGAACATCCGTGCGCGTCTCAAAGCGCAGGTCGCGATTGGTAAGAATGCCGACAAGCTTGGTGCCCTTCGTGACCGGCACGCCTGAGATCTTGTAGCGCCTCATCACATCAAGAGCGTCGCCGATCATCTGGTCCGGGCCGATCGTTACGGGATCGACGATCATGCCGCTCTCAGAGCGCTTGACCTTGTCGATTTCGCCCGCCTGCGCTTCGATGGTGAGATTGCGATGGACGATGCCGATGCCGCCCTGCTGCGCCATGGCGATGGCCATGCGCGATTCGGTCACCGTGTCCATGGCCGAGGAGAGCAGCGGAGTGTTCAGCGTGATGTCGCGCGTGAGCTGCGTTTGCGTGCTTACCTGCGCGGGGACAACTTCGCTGTACGCAGGCACAAGCAGGACATCGTCAAAGGTGAGGGCTTCCGGCAGGGTTTTCGCTAGCATAATGCTCTGATGCGCCTGGAGGCCTTGGGATTCGGTCGCGAAACCTTTACCAGGACTGCAGGCGCTTATGACTATTGTAGCGGACAGCCGAGCGGCGACTCAGCACTGGAAATCGTTGGGGTTAAGCGAGCTACCGCGGGCTCTTCTCGTCATGCTTTCTCGCCATCGACTCAACAAACGCTTCGCTGAGATCGTCGAAATTCGGACCAGGTGGCAGGCCATTCTCCGCGGGAACTCGATTCATGAGATCAAGCTTTCGTGCCATCCCCGTGAGGATCGTCAACGGAATCTGCTCTTCTTTTCCAAGCTTAAGATCAATACACGTCCCACAACGGGAACCCGTTACCGGAGAACACCAGACTTCGTCCCATGGAACTCTGAGCGGAGGACGAAACGGCCGCATAAAGAAAACCCTTGAGAGATAGAAACCATCGTCCGCTGAGGTAATTCGAACAAACGGATCTCGGGATAAGAACCGCCAACAAACCATGTGGACAAGCGAAAGAGCTGTCCTAGCATTGCCCAGCGGTTTTGACGATGAACGAAACCGCTGCGAGAGCCTCCTCAAACCGGTCACGTAGCTGTTGAACGGATAAACTAGACCGAAGATCGTAGCAAGCACAAGAAGTGTCAAAATAGGCGCCACGGTAGTTTATCTCGCCTCCAATTTTCTTTTCGGAAGCAAGCCCAAAAGGCAAGTTGGAAATTCCTGAGAGTCTGGTTGCATAGCGGACCGAACCACCGAATCATCGGCCCGATGGGACAGATTTCCGGGCTGCTTTCAGAATGATCCGAAGTGCCTCGTTCACCGAATCCGCATCGGGAAAAGCGGCGGCAACATCGGGCGCAAGCGGCACCATCACGACGTCCTTTTTGAATCGCCCGGCATATTTGCCGCGCACGCCGCCATGCATATCGTACTCGCGACGCATCGTATCTTTCACTCTCAGCAGCCGTTCATTCATTTTCGTAGGCACTTCGTTCACTCCGGGTTGGCGATCTGGCGCTGATAATCCGGATTTCGTCTCCGTCGTCCGTATGGGCTTACAAGAAGCAGCCTGTGATTGGATGATAGACCAAGAGTGAGAAACCGGCGTTCTGAAACGGAATGATCAGGATCAGGTTTGGTTATGGCCAGCCAATCCCTGAAAACAGTTGCCGCCTCCCCGAAGGAAATGCCATGCTTCCGGATGTTGCTGCCAGCTTTCCGAGAGTCCCATAGGACTCTTGGCTCAGGCGCCGGTTGTTGCGGCATCCGTTACACACCCACCGGGAATGGCTTCGGGCTCGACTCATCAGTGTTCGCATCGGTGCCGCTGCGCCAGCGCTCGAAGCGGCCTTGCAGCAGGCTCATCAATCCCGTGTACCAGTAGCCGACTACGAACAGAATCAGAAACGGCGCGGTGAAGTAGTTCTGGTTTGCGAAGGTGTAGAAAATCGCCAGCAGGAAGTAGCAGCCAATGATCAGCTCGATCCACGGTGCCAGCTTCAACCGCTTCCGATATTTCGCAGCCTGCGACTTCTCTCCCTTTTGCGCCACGCGATATTTCGGTGTGCGGACAAAGGGACTCTTGATGCCGAGCAGCGCTTCCATCACCGCCTTGGAATTGGTGACGGTGAGGCCGATGCCCAGAGCCATCAGGAACGGAAGATAGAAGAACGTCTTCATCCACGTTTTCGGATAGAGCTCGCGCTGGCTCGCCAGATAGAACACGGCAATCGATGCCGATGACGCAGTAAACAGCGGAAAGTCGATCAGCAGCATCTGGAACCAGCCCTGGTAGAAGCGGCAGATCATGGCCGGGATCAGCAGCGCGGTCATCACAATCATCAAGGGATAGCTCAGGTTGGCCGTCAGATGGTACACGGCCTCGATCTTGATGCGTCTGGGCACATTCGACTTGAAGATCTTCGGCAGCATCTTGATCGAGGTCTGGATCAGACCCTTGGCCCAGCGCGCCTGCTGCGTCTTGAAAGCGGACATCTCGATGGGCAGCTCAGAGGGGCATTCCACTTCGGGCAGATACTTGAAGCGCCAGCCCGCGATCTGCGAACGGTAGCTGAGGTCGGTGTCCTCGGTAAGCGTGTCGTGCTGCCAGCCGCCGCCGTCGGAGATGGCTTGCCTGCGCCACATGCCAGCCGTGCCGTTGAAGTTGAAGAAATCGCCTGTGCGTACGCGCGCGCCGTGTTCCAGCACAAAGTGTCCGTCAAGCAGGATGGCTTCAATGCGCGTCAGCAGGCTGTAGTCGCGATTGAGATGCGTCCAGCGCGTCTGCACCATGCCCACATCGGGCTCGGCAAAGTGGTGGATCACTTTCATCAGCCAGTCGGGTGGCGGCACAAAGTCGGCATCGAAGATGGCGATGAACTCGCCGCTGGCAACCTTCAGCCCAGCATCGAGTGCGCCGGCTTTGTAGCCGTGCCGGTTCGTCCGATGGATATAGACAATCGGATGGCCAAGCGCGGCATAGCGCGCCACGATCGCGGCAGCGACTTCCGTGGTTTCGTCAGTCGAGTCGTCCAGGACCTGGATCTCCAGCTTGTCCTGGGGATAATCGATGCCACAGATGGCTTCCACAAGGCGGTCGATCACAAACTGCTCATTGAAGATGGGCAGCTGGATCGTGACTCGTGGCAATTCATCGAAATGCTTGAGCGGGTTGGGATTGTAGTTCTTTTTGTGTTTGAAGTAGAGGTAGCACAGCGTGTAACGGTGGACGCCGTAGATCGCCAGCACAATCATGACGGCGAAGTAAGGGAGCAGCAGCGCAAGATCGAACCAGTTCCAGTGGTAGAGTCCGCGGAAGGTCTGGTCAGCATACTGCATCTTCAGGTAGTGCTTGAAGCTGTTGTTCTGCTGCATAGCCGCCAGCAAGGCTCCGCAGTGCGCAGGTAGCCCGGCGGTCAGCCTAGAGATCAATTGGATGTCGGCGAGCAGTGCAGATCCTCCACGAACGGGATAAGTGAATTGTATGCGATAGGCTTGAGTGGAGTTGCGTCCACCGACAGGCCCGATCCCGATTCCGAGGGAGGGGGAGTTCCATGCGCGCTGATCGCATTTTTGGTTCATAGGCCGTCTCATCCGCGTGACCCGAGCGCACAATTTCACCGCCTGCCGATTGCCGAGCTGTACGGATTAGCGTAATGTTTCCATACAGTTGGAGAGACCCTAATGTCTACGACAGCTATTTCCCCGGTCGTTGCCGCCAAGGGCGGAAGCTTTCTCATTGAGACACGTATTCCCACCGAAGTCTTCATCCCTGAAGACCTGAACGAGGAACAGCGGCAAATGGCCGCCACGGTAGCTCAGTTCGCCCGCGACGAGATTCTGCCCGCCACCGCCGATATCGACGCCAAAAAGCCTGGCGTGCTGCCGGGGCTCCTGCGCAAGGCAGCAGAGCTGGGATTCACGTCGGTCGATATTCCCGAGGAGTACGGCGGCCTGGGGATGGACAAGACCACCTCCACCATCATCACGGATCACCTCTCGATCCAGGCCAGCTTCTCCACGGCCTTTGGGGCGCACATTGGTATCGCCACTCTCCCTCTGGTCTGGTACGGCACCGAGGAACAGAAGAAGCGCTACCTGCCCAAGCTCGCAACCGCCGAGTGGATCGGTGCCTACGGTTTGTCTGAGGCCACATCCGGCTCGGATGCCATGAACATCCGGGCCCGCGCGACCCTCTCGCCCGACGGCAGCACCTACACGCTCAACGGTGAAAAGATGTGGATCACGAACTGCGGCATCGCCGGGCTGTACACGGTTTTTGCGAAAATCGATGGCGAGAAGTTTTCCGCATTCCTGATCGAGCGGGATACACCCGGCCTCACGGTCGGCGCCGAGGAGCACAAGCTCGGTATTCGTGGCTCGTCCACCTGCCCACTTGTGTTGCAGGATTGCAGAGTTCCGGCAGCGAACCTGCTGGGTGAGCCTGGGAAGGGCCACCACATCGCGTTCAATGTGCTCAACGTGGGTCGCTTCAAGCTGGGAGTGGCCTGCGTTGGCGGAGCGCGCCACGCTCTTGCGCACATGGCTCGCTACGCGAAAGAGCGCAAAGCCTTCGGCAAGTCGATCGCGGAGTTCGGCCTGATCCAGAGAAAGATCTCCACGAGCGCTACCCGCCTCTACGCCGCCGAAAGCATGGCCTACCGTACCGTCGGCATGATCGACGCTTCGCTCGAGCAACTGGGTGACCACGCGAGCCGTTCCCCGCGCGATATCCAAAAGAGGATTGAGGAGTACGCGGTCGAGTGCTCGATCCTCAAAGTCTACGGCTCAGAGATGCTCTCTTTCGTTGCCGATGAACTGGTCGCCACCATGGCCGGCTACGGTTATACAGAACACTACCCGGCTGAGCGCTTTTATCGCGACGCGCGCATCAATCGCATTTTTGAGGGCACCAACGAAATCAACCGGATGATCATCACCGGCTGGCTGATGAAGCGCGCCATGGCCGGCGAACTGCCGCTGATGGCCGCCATCAAGTCGCTGATGGATGAAGTGATGCAGCTGCCGTCGTTTGACTATGCCGAAGACACCGGCGAAGTGCTTGCACGCGAGGCGGCAATGCTTGAGGCTGTCAAAAAGATCGGTCTCTTCGCGGCCGGGGTTGCCAGCCAGCGCTACATGGCTGCATTGCAGGACCAGCAGGAGGTGATGGCCGACCTTGCCGACATGATCACCCAGGTGTTCGCGCTGGAGTCGGCGCTACTCCGGGCAAGGAAGCTGGCCGCGGCTGGCAAATCCACCGCAGCGGTAGCTGTGGACATGACCAGCCTGCTGGCCGAAGAGAGCATGGCTCTAACTGAGCAGGCAGCGCGGCGCGTACTGGCTGCCTGCAGCGAAGGCGATATGTTGCGGACACAACTGGCAATCCTGCGGCGGTTGGCGCGATTCACGCCGGTTGATTCCGTTACGCTGAGCCACGCCGTGGCTAGTCAGTGCGTTCAGTTGGAGCGGTATCCGCTCTAGTCCCGCGGACCGGCTCTTGGCCCACACGGTCATCGAACGGCTAGGACGGATACGCTCCAGCAATGTAGCCCTCAAGCGCTTGGATCGTCTGCTGCTGGCCGGAGATTACCCACTTCACAAGATCGCCGATGGAGACGACGCCGACGACCGCGTCGTTTTGAACCACGGGCAGATGGCGGAAGTCGTGTTCGGTCATCAGGGTCATGCACTCGTCCACCGTGTGCTTGGGGTTGACGGAGATGACCGGGCTGGTCATCAGTTGACCGACCTTGGTTTCGCGGGAGGCATGACCGCCCAGGATGCCTTTGCGCGCGTAGTCCCGCTCAGAGAAAATACCGACAAGTCGATTTTCCTTGCACACAAGCAGAACACCAATGTTGTACTTGGCCAGCATTTCCAGCGCCTCGTATACCGAGTCATCGGGATCGATGGAGAACACACTCCTCTCGGGTCGACACCCGAGCAAAATGCCAATTGTGTCGCTGATCTTCATACGAGCCTCCTGGGGCCAAGCGAATGACGGTCACTATAGTCCATTGAGATAACAGCCGAAAAGCAGGAAATCTAAGAGATTTTTCGCCCAGGGGGTACGAGGGCGTAAACCTGGCCTCTTCCGTACCTTCCGAGGTTGGAATCGGGAACCGCATGGCCGGTTGCACCTGGCGGAATTAGAATAGAGAGAGGAGTTGCGGTTTCCCCTTTGGAATCTTGGGAAAGCCAGCCCTGAAGCGAAATGGAGAGACTCTGATGGCCCTGTTTAAGACATCCAATCCTGCCTTGGGTACCAAGACCTTCCAGGACGCGGCGGCGCGCTACGGTGGCGCGATTGATGTCGCCAACCGGATGACCCTGAACGGTACGGTCAACCGCACCGGTATCCTGCTGATATGTGCTTTCGCTACTGCCGCATACACCTGGCGCGCCTTCATGCAGACGCATGACCCGGCCGATGTGTCGGGACTTCTGATGCTTGGCGTCTTTGGCGGCTTCATCACCGCCATGGTCACCATTTTCAAACAGAGCTGGGCGCCCATTACGGCTCCGATCTACGCGCTGCTGGAAGGCCTTTTTCTGGGCGGGATTTCGGCGTTGCTTGAACTGCGCTATCCGGGTATTGCAATCCAGGCGGTGGGCCTCACTTTCGGCACCCTGCTGACCATGCTGGTGCTCTACAGCTCCGGTTTGATCAAGGTGACGAACAAGCTGCGCATCGGCATCATCGCGGCCACCGGCGGCATTGCACTCTTCTACCTGATGGAAATCATCCTAGGCTTTTTTCACATCAACTTCGTTTCGATCAACGGCTCAGGGGTGATCGGAATTGCCTTCAGTCTCTTCGTCTGCGCCATTGCCGCGTTGAACCTTGTGCTCGATTTCGATTTCATCGAGCAGGGGGTGAATGCCGGCGCACCGAAGTTCATGGAGTGGTACGGCGCCTTCGGCATCATGGTCACGCTCGTGTGGCTGTACCTTGAGATCCTCAGGCTGCTCTCCAAAATGCGCAGCCGGAACTAGATCTCAACCCCAACCCCAGATCTGCGAAGCGGCAATCTCCACGCGAGATTGCCGCTTCTGCGTTGTAAGAGGGTTCAGCTTTCTCGTTCCAGGTCCATCGCCAAACCGTGATCCCTCTACCGCGTCGCCTGCGTACCGGCTTCGACAAACTTCTCTGCGTGCGCGATCTCCGGCAAATTAGCATCTGCCCTCGGCCACGCTTTCAGAAATGTTTCATACGCCGCACGCGCTCCAGCTGCATCGCCAGAAGCCTCCTTCACCATGGCAAGTCCGTACAGTCCGAAGCCGGAGTTCGGCCGCTCCACAAGCGCCGCCTGGTAAGCCGCCTCCGCATCTTTGTAGTCTTTCGCTTTCAGCAGCGCTTCGGCCTCGGTCTCGGCCACCGGGCGAATATAAAACGGTGGCTCATGGTATCCGAGCTTCTTCTCCTGCTTTGCCGCATTGGCATAGAGCTTCTTCGCGGCTCGCATCTTGTGTTGCGCGGCGAGTACCCCGGCCTGCAGTTCCATTGACTCAATCTTCAGCGATTTCAGGATCGGATCCGATAGTGCATCCGGCGAAATCGGCATCGTCGGCGGATTCGCATTCGCCTCTTTCTCGTCCGCATCTTTGCGCTTTCCAAGTGCGGCCTGCATCTCGTTCATCTGCTTCAATCCTGCGTCCAGGCTCGTTGAATTCTTTTCGGCCGCAATGGCATCGCCCGCGTCGAGCGCTTTCATCCCCTTCGCATAATCGGTGAGTTCTGCGGAAAAGAAGCGCAAATTTGCAGCCTTGTCTCCTTTGGTTAAATTCGCATCGTTCAGCATGGCAAGCACCGCATCCCAGTCGCCCACGCGCAGCGCCACCGGCAAGCGCCGGCTGATGCGTGAAAGCTGGTCCCGTGCCGACCATATATAGAGCGAAGCCGAAAGCTGACCGCGCGCCGCTGCCAGGTGATCCGAGAGCGCGTTGGCGTCGGCGAGCCGTCCCTGCTCCATCAAATCGGCGATCGAGTACATCATGTTGTGTACGTAGTTCCAGTCGTCGTCGGGACTCACGTGCTGCTCCTGCATATACCGTTCGTCGGCAGCCATGGATGCAGAAAACCAGCGCTCGGCCTCCGCGTAGTTGCCCACGCGGTAATAGATGTGTCCCGGCATGTGCACCATGTGGCCCGATGTCGGCGCAAGGCTGGCCAGCAATGCCGCACTTTCGATCGCGCGCTCCGGATGATTGCCGGGCTCGATAGCATGAATCCAGTAGTGATTGGTCGCCGAGTCATTGGGCGCATCGTGCAGAATGCCCTCCATCATCGCGATGGCTTCCTGCTCGCCTTTCTTTGGCTCGCCGTTATCGTCGTAGCCATCTTCCAGCGCGAGGGCGAGAAACAGGCGTGCTTGATTGTCCTTTGGCGCCTTGGCGACCAACTCGCGCAGGATCGCAACCTGTTGCCGGTTTGCTCCGCGCTTCGATTCGTTCTTGACCGCGGCGTCGGCCTGCGCAGCCTCAATGTAGAGCGTCTCCGGCTCGGTGACATGATCTGTGAGCTTGACTGCTTTCTCCAGCGCCTCCTTGGCGTATGCCTTTCTGGAGCCGTTCCGGAACCCTTGCGCCTGCGCCAGTCCCCACCAGCACATGGCGCAGTTTGGATCGACGCGCACGCTCTGCTCGAAGGCCTTCACAGCCTCGTAATCCCAGAAGTCGTGCATCAGGTTCAGTCCCTGGTCGAACCACACCTGCGCTTCAGGACTGCCCGTGATGGCGATGTGCGCATTGCCAATGCCAGTCATGTGAATCGGAGCGGGAAGTTGTTCGGGAGGGGCCACCGGCTGCATGTCGGCCATGTTGTGCCCGGCGGGCATCGACTGCTGAGCGAAGACGGGACATGCCGCAACCACAACCAAAAAAATCAAACCGAAGCCGGCGAGAAAACCCGCACGGTCAGAGCTACGAAAAGTGCGCACACCGCCTCGGTGCAGATATTGGGAAGGGAAATGCATGGCTCAAAATATACATGGTCCGTGAAACCAGAGGCGACGGAAGTTTCAGGAATTCCGTCACTCCAGCCTCACAACAAAATCGAGATGGAGCAGTGTGCGCGGAATTAGTTCAAGGGACCGCGTCAAAATCACCACTAAAAATGAATCAGCCATCCTTCCGCAAAGCTAGTGCGGAAGAATGGCCGTTGTCGTGCTCGTTGGTCTGTTGTTGATTATGCGTGCGCGTGTTCTTGCACACCATGCGCGACCGATTCGATGATCGCCTTGTTGAATGCCGGAATGTCATCGGGCTTGCGGCTGAAAATGAATTGACCGTCCGTGACAACCGCCTGGTCAATCCAGTTGCCGCCAGCGTTCTTGATGTCGGTCTTCAACGAAGGCCAAGAGGTTACAGTCTTGCCCTTGAGCGCGCCGGCTTCCAACAGCGTCCACGGCCCGTGACAAATCGCCGCCACTGTTTTTCCCGTCGACACAAATTGGCGAACGAAATTTACCGCTGCCGGATCCATGCGCAGATGATCGGGATTCATCACGCCGCCAGGCAACAGCAGTGCGTCGTATTCGTTGGGGTTGGCATCGGCCAGCGCCCGGTCCACCTTGACACCCTGGCCCCAGTCCTTCTTGTTCCAGCCCTTGATCTCTCCGCTTTTCGGTGAGATCACAACGGTGGTGGCGCCTGCATTCGTCAGCGCCTTCCGCGGATCAATCAGCTCTGCCTGCTCAAATCCATCGGTAGCTAAAATGGCGATTTTCTTGCCCTTCAATTCTGAAGACATACTTCTCCTCCTCTTGTTGTGGGGTCGTTCAGACCCTTATGACGCCGGTCAACAAGAAGGGGTTGCGCGTCCAGTGAAAATCGAAAGATGTGCTTTTGACCCTGCAAAGCCACGGCAGAAAATTGCAATTGCCGTCAAAGCAAACCCTTGTATTTGCAGCGCATCACAGCCCATGAAATGAAGGTGCACTCCGGTGCCCGTGTGGGCACTCAATTGCTGCATGAGAAGCACATCCGAGACAGAAGCGAACTACTGCAGCGTCGTAGCGGTGACCACTACCTGCATGCTGCCTTTGCTATCGAGGGAATCTGAGGTAAAGACGACCGTTGCCTTGCCGATCGGGATCAGAACCGACGCCTGCCACTTGTTCTGGCGGATCACGGGTTGGTGGGGGCTAGCTTCATTCGATCCTGCCATGCTACTTACATCGGCGACCAGATCGAGCGACAGCTGGCGGCCGATTTCGCGAGTGTTATGCGCATCAATGTTCACACCTACATTGATGTATTGATAGTTCATGTTGACGAGCGCCTGACTTTCGCTTCCGCCTGAAAAGGATCCGGTTGCGACGGGTATTTTTGAGGTTGTCCGGATGGACGTTCCTTGATCGCGAGGATCCGTGGTCACCGTCGCAGCATAGGAACGGCTGTTCGTAGGTTTTCCGTCCGGACCCATCTCCTGAACAACAAAATCGAGATGGTAAAAGCGAGCCGGCGCCTGCGAAGCTTTAGTTGGCTCTGGAGCAGGTGCTGACTCCTGGGCAAATGACCTTTGCCCCAAAGCCATCGTGAAAAATGCGAGGCAGCAAATCAGTGTGAGCTTGCGCATGGGATTCTCCTTAGTTCTTGCCTGTATCGGTTATTTCGAGAGGCTGAATGTGGATGGCGGCGATGTTGAGAGGCGCGTCAACTTTTTTCTGCGCCTCCAGGATGGCTTGTCGCTGCTTCTCCGGAACTTGCGTTGCAAAAGCGTAGAGCGCTTGTTCTTCAGGCGAGAGCGCCTGAGGCTGAGGGAACTGGTCGAGCTTCGGCGGAGATGCATGCTTCGCCGCCGCTAAGCTTGGCCGGATATGCGTCTGCGGTCGCTGGATTGCCGAAGATCTGTGACGAGGCGTGGCCTGTTCGACCTTTGCCGAAGTGGTGGGTGGCGTCTGCAACTGGCGCGACGGATGCACAGACTGCGGGCCCCAGGTTCTCAATCCGAAAAAGACAAACAGCAGGCATGCTGCCGCCAGAGCAACAACCCAGAACGGGCGGACGCGCGGCCCAATGGCCACCGGCACAGGCGACATTCGTTCGGAACGGCCGCGGGCCAGAATGCGCTCGGCCAGTCCGGAATCTGTCCCTGGGTCGCCGTAGCTGGAGAGCGACGACTCAAGCATCCGATCCAGCCGGTCTTCATCATGCATAGCGCGACTCCTGGATTGAGGTGAGTTTCTGGCGGAGAATCTGGCGAGCCCGCTGCAGCCGCGTGCGGACTGTGCCCTCGGGAATTCCAAGGACGGCTCCGATCTCCGGCGAATGGAGTTCATCAAAGGCTGAGAGTGCAAGCGGCACGCGCAGTTCCTCGGGAAGCGCATCAATCATCGCGTGAATGATCGAATCCTGGTTGGCGGACAAGAGCGCCTGCTCCGGGCCGGGATGTAGCGATGGCGTTTCGTCTGCTTCCAGCGGTTGGGGACTTGAAACCGAAGCCTGCGAGCGGCGCGGACGAATGTCAACTGCAACCCGCCACGCGACGCGGGCAAGGTAGGCGCGCTCGTTCTCGGCCTGCTCCCATCCGCGATTGCGATAAAGCTTCAAAAACGTCTCCTGCACTGCGTCTTCCGCGTCATATGAGTTGAGCAGCACTGCATAAGCCACCCTGAACACGAACCGCGACTGACGCTGCACAAGCGCCGTGAACTCCGCGTCTGGATCAGTGGTCAAAACTCGCGCGCTCCCTCAGGCTGCAGATCATTCTCAGACGCAAGGTCCGCGTTGTACACACCCTAAGACCGGGGGCGAGTTTCAAGCGTTCGAAAATCTTTTCAAAAAAGAAGAAACCCGCTCCTCATGGAGAGAAGCGGGCTGTAAAGGATTGAACTACGTAAGAGCTACGCTTTGGCTGAGGTCAGTGCGCCCAGGTCAGCTGCCAGCTTCTCCGTCGAGAAGGCTTCAATCAAGTCGCCTTCCTTCAGATCGCTGAACCCACCGAGCCCGATGCCGCACTCCATGCCATTGGTCACTTCGCGCGCATCATCCTTGAACCGCTTGAGCGAACCGATCTTGCCCTTGTAGACCTGCTCATCGCCGCGCATGACTTTGACTTCAGAGTCGCGACGAATCACGCCATCCTGCACGCGGCAGCCGGCGATGGTGCCGACCTTGGGAATGCGGAAGACGTTGATGACTTCAGCGCGGCCCACGTAGTTCTCCTTGAACGTGGGATCGAGAAGACCGAGCATGGCGAGCCGCATCTCGTCCTGCAGTTCGTAGATGATCGAGTGAATCCGAATCTCGATGCCTTCCTGCTGCGCCAGTTCCGCGGCCTTGCGCTCCGGGCGCACATTGAAGCCGATGATGATGGCGTTCGATGCAGTAGCAAGCAGCACGTCGCTTTCGGTAATCGATCCGACACCGGAATGGATCACCTTCACGCGCACCTTCTCGGTCGACATGCGGACAAGCGAATCAGCCAGCACTTCGACAGATCCTGTAACGTCGCCCTTGATGATCAGCGCGAGATCCTTCACGCCGGCCTGGCGAATCTGCTCTGCCAGTCCTTCGAGCGAAACACGCGAGCTCTTGGCAAGCTGCGCTTCGCGCTCCTTCATCTTGCGGTATTGCGCAATGCCTTTGGCCTTGTCGCGATCCGCGACCACCAGGAACGTGTCGCCGGAATCCGGCATGGCTTCGAGGCCGAGGACTTCGATCGGCGTCGACGGACCCGCTTCTTCCAGCGGCCGTCCACGATCGTCAAACATCGCGCGGACTTTGCCGAAGGTGTTGCCGACGATGTAGCTGTCGTTGAGGCGTAACGTTCCATCCTGCACAAGAACGGTAGCCACAGCGCCGCGGCCGCGATCGAGTTTGGCCTCAAGCACCGAACCCACAGCCTTGCGTCCCGGCGTGGCCTTGGGAGCCTTGATATCCGACACGAGACAAATCATCTCGAGCAGCAGATCGAGGTTCAGCTTCTTCTTGGCGGATACCTCAACGAACACAGTCCCTTCGCCGCCGGCTGCCCACTCTTCAGGGATCAGGCCGCGATCAGCGAGCTGCTTCTTTACGCGATCCGGATTGGCCTCGGGCTTGTCGATCTTGTTGACCGCGACGATGATTGGCACGTCGGCAGCCTTGGCGTGGTCGATCGCTTCCAGGGTCTGCGGCATGACGCCGTCATCCGCCGCAACCACGATCACAACAATGTCCGTGACCTTGGCGCCGCGGGCACGCATGCGGGTAAAGGCTTCGTGACCAGGCGTATCGAGAAAGACGATCTCGCGGCCCGATGCCGGAGAGCCTTCCTTGTTGAAGCGCACCTTGTAGGCGCCGATGTGCTGCGTAATACCGCCGGCTTCGCCTGCAGCCACTTCGGTCTCGCGGATGGCGTCGAGCAGTGAAGTCTTGCCGTGGTCCACGTGGCCCATGACCGTAACCACCGGAGCGCGGGGGACCTCAAGTTCGCCGGTGTTCTCGGCCACAAGGACTTCTTCAATCGCCTCGTTAGCCAGCTCTTCTTCATAGCTGATAACGGTTGCGCCGGCACCGAATTTGGCAGCAACGTCCTTCACCATGGCAGCGTCGAGCGATTGGTTCACGGTTACAAAGACACCGCGCATCAAAAGCGCTGCGATCAGGTCCTTGGCGCGAATCTCGAGCTTCTCGGCCAGGTCCTTCACGCTGATGCCTTCGGTCACCGTGATTTCCCGCGTGATCGGCAACGGCTCATCGCTGAAGTGCGTGGCGCCGCCAAAACGTGGTGGCGGCACAAAACCCTTCATTGGGCCTTCCTTCGTCTTCGGATACTGCTGGCCGCCACGGCGG
>NZ_JBAUUO010000135.1:0-12525 GCF_049582745.1 Occallatibacter sp. | reverse complement strand
TAGGTAGATCACCGCGCCCGTCCCACCAGCGACTTACTTCAAACGACCCTATCGAAACTGCCCCAAAAACTCCTGGGGCAATCCACCATCGTTGCGTTGGGGCAGTCCCGATAGGGACCTAACGTTTATGAGTACTGATCTATTTCGATGAAGCCCTACAGCCAGGGTGCTGCTTTAGCCGTGTTCGTCTCGTCGGGGATGTCCACCTCTACCCAATCTCCATCCTTCAACTGATAAGCATCGCGCAGCTTGACGTCGCAGGCAATTTCGATGATGGTCCGCGGGTGGTGTCCACGCCCTTCTTCATTCGCCGTAGTTCGAAGAATGAATCCCGGTCTGCAAAAGACAGAGCAGGGGACAATGTTTACGGTGACTGTGCCTCCATACTCCACGCCCTCGAGACGCAAGCAGCCTGCGGGAACGAACCAGGGTTCGTCGAGTTGCAGGTTCAGGGTGCCAGGGAAAAGCAGCATCCCCGTCTTGCGAAGGTAGTGTTCGTGCAGCCTTTCGATCCAGATCGAAAAATTGCCCATCCCCGCCACAACTCTTCCGCGAATCTTAGTCATACTCAACCTTTCTGGCGGAATCGGACCTCCGGCGTCTGATATGTTCATCTGCCTCAACGCCCCTTCGCGGCGGGTGCGACATAGATTGAAAACTGCGTAACAGAAACGCCCTAGCGCTACCGAGCACCTTCGCCCGCGCTTTCTGCGGCGTGGAGCTTTGCTGGCTGTGAGCATGGGAGTGCTTTCCCACCCTTTCCGCTATGAAGCTGCGGTAAGGATGGGGCACCCGGCGATCTTGCGGATGTACAAACAGAGGAACGCTCATAGTGCTCTCCCCTCAATACCTGTCGGAAACATGCACTCCACGCGCAGTTCCTGGGCGGTGATGCACTGTGGCGTGCCAACCGTGGTGATCAGCGAGAAATAGGAGAGGCGCTCATCTCCTCGCCGGAAGGTGATGGGCAGTACGGGACTTTGAGGCGCTAATGGGGTCTTCAGTCCTGCGACTCCTGGGTACTGACGCAGCCGCTCCAGCAACTCCTGGAGTTTCGCATCCAGCACCTGTCCCACAGCTTCCCGCCGGACCCTTTGCAGCAGACCGGCCGCGACCTTTTCCCACTCCTCAACAAATGGCCTCATTCCCGTTGGATCGAACATCAGGTCGAGAAGATTGCGCGGCTTTGGTCTTTTCTCTATATCCACAAATGATGCAAAGAATCGCGGCGCGGCTTCATTGGTTCGAATCACATCCCAGTACCGGTCGAGCACGAGCGCCGGATGCGGCTCGTGTTGTCGCAGCATCCCGTCGATGGCCCGCGTCACAATCGCCATCTGCTCGGCATCGACGCGTTCCTCGCTGAACTGAGGAGCGAATCCCGACGCGAGCAGTAGAACGTTTCTTTCGCGGAGAGGAATGTTCAATGCATCCGACACGGTGGAAAGGAAATCGCGGCTGGGAGTGCTCCGCCCGCTCTCAACAAAGCTCAGGTGGCGCTGCGAGATGCCGGTGTCGAGGGAGAGATCCAGCTGACTTTTGCCGCGCTCCCGTCTCCAATAGCGCAGCAACTCGCCGAGTTGGAGAACCGGGGATACAGATTGCGTTGCCATTTCGTCCTCCTCCTTGTCAGATAGGGACTCCGGCGAGCCCGCATGAGCCGCGGATTGGCCGGCTTGGACGCTCCGCTTTTAGCCACGCCATGCGTGCTGAAGGAAGGCATCATCCAGCGGCGGATTCGCGATGGTTCCGGTGTAGTTGGTGATCGTCGATGCCGCCACTATGGCGATAACCTCGAGGACCTGTTCCTTGGTAAAGCCGGCAGCGTTGAACGAATCAAGTTCCGGCTCGGTCAGGTGGCCGCGTTTTTCAATGAGCGCCTTCGCCATCGCTGAAAGCGCCGCAAATCTCTTGTCTGTGGGTAAGCGCCGCTCACGAATTGCGGTTGTCTCTTCAGAACTGATTCCCTGTTGGAGAGCCAACGCGGTGTGGAACGCCACCGCATACGTGCTGGCGTTCGCGACTGCGTCTGTCAGCAGAACAATCTGATTCTCCGCCTCAGTGAGGCCCGGGCTATGGACCTGCCCAAACAGGCCGACGAGGGAGTTGATAAGTTTCCGCGAATTCGCGATAGCGCCGGCGATGTTGGGTAAGGCACCAAAAGCCT
This sequence comes from Occallatibacter sp., assembly GCF_049582745.1. GTDB lineage: Bacteria > Acidobacteriota > Terriglobia > Terriglobales > Acidobacteriaceae > Telmatobacter. Next base: position 10,358 of record NZ_JBAUUO010000135.1, on the reverse strand, counting down.
TCTTGAGCTGTTCGAGCGCCGATTTCGAACCATCGGACGCAGAAGCGATCGTTTGAACTGGATAGTTGGGCATGTGATTCTCCTTTGTGATCCGCAGCCTTACAGGAAATCCTGTTCGGCTACTGCCCTACTATCGGCTAGATCAAGAATCGCAGCAATTACCTCGCAGGTAATCGTTTGATGCGAATCTGCCCATAAAGCGCTAAGGCCTGTTCCTGCCATTTGAGCCTTCGCTGCCCAGAACTGAACGAGGGACGGCTTGTACGTTTAGGGTTTCGTATTGGCGGGCCGGACACTCGTTGGGCCTCCGCAACGAGCCAGGAAAAAGTAAAACTGCCCGCCAAGCGTGTTCTTCACATCGACCATCTGTTTGCGCGCATGCAGCGTCTCAATACGTACGAAGCAAAGACGAACGCCATGACGAGAATCGGATCGAATTTATCCCAGGTAGTGCCACCGTCATTCAGTTGTGAATAGAACGCGAGTAAGAGATCGATCGAGAGGCCAGCATAAATCCACTCAGTCAATCGAGGCACATTGGGAATTAGAAGGCCCACGCCACCAAGGATGTGGGTCACGCCAATCAGAGGGATGACATAGAGCGGGTATCCGAGTTGCTGATTGGCGATCCTCCATTCCCCAGGATCGTGAGTGAGATATAACTTTCCGAAGTACACCCAGATGACGGTGACAAGGCCGGTTATTGCCATCGCGGCTATTTGAATTGCTCGACTTGCCCGCGCGGGTTTATCGAGTATGCGTTCAGTTTTCATAATGAAAGCGATCCTCCTCTTGCGGTTTGAATGGTTCAAATCGTTGTGGAATTAGTCGGCGATGGCTGAGCAGCAGGGGCAGGAACCGCCCGGTCGAACACGAAGCCGCGGTGGCACGGCTGGCTGTTCCCGCCCCCAGGGCGCTGAAGCTGCTTGCCCGGACTTACGCCTTCGCGGCGTTCTGTGCAGCCGCAAACACGTCGCGTGCAGACGTCGTACCCGCTACGTGCTCCGTACCCGGGACTCCGAGGTCCATACATCCCGCGTTGACGCTCTCAAACATTTCTTCGGCTGGTCCCGAGTGGCCCTTCGGGATGCCGAACTGCTCGAACGCTTCCGCCCACCCTGCACGCGGAACTGCAAAGGCCTTAACGTCGAGTTTCAGGACTTCACCCAATTGCCCGGCCACTTCATCCGCGCTCACCATCGAACCCAGTTCGATCACGCGACGGCCTGACCATGCCGGCCCGGTCAGAAGCGTTGCCACCTCTGCGCCGATGTCGACTGACGCGACCATTGTCGATTTCCGGTTTGTAGGGTTGTAGAAGACCGGTAGAGTTCCGCCCTGGGCAGCCTGTAAGCCGAAAAGAAAGTTTTCGAAAAAGCCGCCAGCGCGCACAAATGCGACCGGAGACGGTAGGTTGCGAAGACCTTGCTCCAAAAGTGATAAGGCCGTGACATTCCCCACCCCGCTTGCTCTATGCGCGCCCATCGACGAGAGCGCTACCAGCCGCGGGGGCACTACCCTGGTCAGCGCCTCAACATAGTTCGCAATCACGCCCTTTGCTTCTCTGTAATCAGGCGAGGGTGCCCACACAGCCGGCAACATAACAAACGCGCCCTCAACCTCTTTGAGCGCCACCGTTATGGCTGTCGCATCGTTCCAGTCGCCATCCGCCAACTCCACGCCCTGGTCTGCCCACGCCGCAGCTTTTTGGCGATTGCGCACAAGTGCTCGCACCTGTTTGCCTTGCTTCAGCAGGTGCCGCGCGGCGGCGCCCCCAACGTTTCCTGTAATGCCCATGACTAAATACATGCCCGTTTTCTCCTTTTGCCTCATATTTGGCCGCCCGTTCAAATGAGTGACCTGACGATTAGAGACTAATAATAACCATTAGTTGCAAATTAATCGCTGGTTTTTAACCGATGGTTATAAATTAACAATCGGTCGCACAAAGCGCCGAAAGGAACTAAGCTATGGAAGTGACATCCACATCACCAAGTCGACGGATAGAGCGCAAGGAGAGGTTGCGGGGCGAAATCCTTGCGGCTGCCAGCAAAATGTTTGCCGATCGCGGTTACGAAGCTGTGACGCTTCGCGAGATCGCTAAAGAGATTGGCTATACGCACGCCGTGATCTATCAGCATTTTCCCGACAAATGGCATATTCTTGCCGAGTTAAGCCGCGAGACGATCGGGCTGATGGTTCAGAACTTCGACGCGATTGCCGCTCAACATCGTTCGCCGAAAGAGCGTCTGTTTGCGACTTCACGCGGCTTGATTCAATTCTGCATTTCCCATCCACAACAGTTCCGTAACGTCTTCTTCGGGCCTGAGAACCGCGACGGCGTCCGCGCTGGACAATACATCAACGACATTGGCGCGCCGTTGTTCTGACGTTTCGTGCAGCTCTTTTTCGATGTTGCCAAGGATGAGGGATTACCAAATAGGAATGACATCGTGGTAGCTCACACCTGGTGGTTTACGATCTTTGGCCTGGCCACACTCATGGTCATCCAAGGAGTTGTGCCTGACTTGCCTGACCAGGCTCTCGTGGCGGAGCAAACGATCGCAACGCTTTGGGCGGGCGTTCAGGCTGTTCCGCGATTGCCGAAGAGCACAATCACTAAGCGATCCGGCCGATCCAGTGCGTCAGGTGAATGCCAATCGCCAGGCACTCACCGACGCCGATCACTCCCTAAAAGTCGGCCAGTATCTTAGTTATTAACTTTCTAAATAAACCGTCGAGATTTGCTGAGAATCTGGGCGTATAGCGGTACTTGATCGAAACCGGGGGAGAACTTCATGTTTCGCTCACTGCACAGGAAAACAGTCGAGGTCGTTGGCGAATACTACAGGACCGGCAAAGTGGCGCTGTATTTCTGCTTGTGTCTCTTTCTCTCTTCCCAAAGTCCGCAGCATTCGATGAGACAATATCAACCGCTTGACATGAGCATTCGCGGCAGTCATCCCGATTACGGACGGTGGCATATGGAGGCGCCTTTCCACTCCGGTGGCGCCCTCGGGTACGGCGTTATGGGCGACAAATAAATCTGCGTTCAGCGCGAGCTGGGTTAGTCCGTCACCTTCGCCGTTCGTATCTCCGCTAAAGACGATTCGCTTGCCGCTTATTTCTACTCGCCACGCCAGCGCGGGAAACACACCATGTATGACGCGCACCGCGTACACGACCATGCCGGAGTTTCGAAACACGAGAACTGGTTTGGAACCGGCTACGACATTATGCGGTTCGAGTGTGTAGCTTCCTTGTGTGCGCGGCCCCACGAAGTCGCTCAGGTAGCGCCAAGCCCCATGCGGCTCACTGAACAGATCACGCACAAACTCTGTCGTGGACGGCATAAACTCGTTTCCCGGTGGACCGTATACTGGCAGGGGGCGCTTGCGGTCTTCAAACCACGAAGAAAATACCAGGGCGGGAAAATCGCCGCTGTGATCGATATGAAAATGGCTGAACAGAACAACATCCACTTGGGACATCTGCGCTCCGCTCTCCCCAAAGCGTAGAGCGCTGCCTCCCCCAGCATCAACGATGACACGTGCGGCGCCGTGATCCCATATCAGATAGCTCGTGGAAGCCCGCTTATCCTGCAACTCTGGTCCGCCGGAACCGAGTACCTGAAGCGCCAGTCCTGAGGAGCCGCAGGATTGCGCCTCCACGGGCAAAACTTCACACAGGGGAAAGAGGACCGTTAATGCAAGAAGCGCTTTTCCCGCCACCTTTTGCAAACGCTCGAGGATGATTCCCATTTTGCACCGCCAAGCCGCCCGACCCTTCAAAGATAGCCGAATTGAGAACGGGAAGTCCGCCAGTGTTCGCAAATCCAATTCACCCTGGCCGTAGAACCGCCTGCGTGGACAAGTGTTCTTTGTCTATTGACGCGCCATGACTCTCTCGACGAGCGGTAAATTGCAAATGCACTCGATCGGGAACGGGAAGTCGGCTTGTCGGAATTGACTGGCTAGGGCTGATTCCGGAGCCCGTCGGACAGGTCTTGGGTCCGAAGGGTAAAAATCCCGCTTTTGGGCTCGGGAACTGTATCCCTGATCTGAGCTTCGGCCGGAAACGGACACCGACCTCCGCCAGATTCACCTCAACGCGTTGTCAACCCCCATCCAACCGCATTTGCCACTCAAACCCAACAAAACAAACGAAAGAAAAACCTCACCGGAGTTGCAGGTAATTTCGCTCGTTTGGCGCACAATGAACTTGTATGGGATCGAGGAGAGGCCACGCCCCGCACAACGCGCCGCCTTCACAGCTTCACAGTTTCACAAATCGAAATCAGCCAATCAGGCCCTTAAACGATGCCAAAACGTGCCAAATCGACCAGAAATGCACCACAGTTTAAAAGCGAAAACCTTTTGTATCAATCATATAGACAAGAATTGCGCTCGAATCAAAAATCGGCGTTGGGAAACTGTGAAACGGACCTGGCCCTAAGCCCCTTATTGAGAAACCTCTACAGGTAAGTTCAATCGGAAGAAGTCTCTGCAGACAACCTCCCCGCTAAACCAATGAAAACAGATACTTTCCCTATAGAGGGGGGATAATACCCCCCGAAACCCTCAAGCCCGGAGCTGACTGCTGAAGGCAGTGAGCTGCGGGCCGGTCGCCGTACGGCTTTACAGCGAACTGGCCGCTGCAGGCCGCCTTGTACGCCGTCCGCGTTTCCTCAGGAGCATTAGCCTTCTACAAATCGGGCACTCCCAGGGATAGAAACCCAATAGGGGCAGTACAAGCCGCTGCAGTAAACCGGCGCGGGGAATACGCCGCATCTGCTGCGTTCCGCAGTCTGGACAGCGTTCAGACGAAGGACCATTCGAAGAAGAGCGATTAATCGACATCAACAGACTTTCATCGCAGGGCGGATCATTCGCGTGGGAAGGCATTCCACGGACGAAACCAGGACGACTCCAAGACCCGCTGCTCAGTTCGGGCGATCTGGAAATCTTTATTCTTGTAACCGACTGAGCCCACGTTTCGCAAGTCCCGCGATGGCACGCGCAAGTGTTGGCGACACATTCAGCGAGTCCGGCCGCTCCAGGCGAATCTCGAGCTTCGCTGCATATTCCTTAAACGCGATGTCCACGTCGTACAGAATCTCGACGTGGTCGCACAGAAAGCCGATAGGCTGCAGTAGGATCGTCTTTACGCCTTCACCCGCGATCGCCGTAAGCGTCTCTTCAACCGTGGGTCCGATCCACGGACCACCGCTCGCGCCCTGACTCTGAAAGGCAAACCACCACTTCGGAATCTCGGGAACACGCTCCGCCACCAGCTCCGCTGTTCGCTTGGCCTCCTGCGCGTAAGGATCGGCCCCTTCGCCCGGCCAGAGCTTCGGCTGGCCTTCGGTCGCCGCCTGAGCTTGAACCGTTCCGCAGGGCACACTATGCGCCGTAAACAGCACCGGCGCGGGCGCACCGGTTTCCTCAATCATGCGCGTCTGGGCTGCACGCAACCGCTCGGCGAATGCATCGGCGAGCAGCGGCTCCTGAGCCCAGGCATCGGTGAAATCGATCTTCAGGGACCCCGCCTCCGCCTGGACGGCTCGCTTGTAGAGCCCTACGCTGGTGCGCGAATTCTGCGGCGCAAGGCAAATCACCGCCGCCTCCGCTACGCCATCGGCGCGCATTTTGCGAACCACGTCCGCGATGTACGGCTTCCAGTTCCGCATCCCAACGTAGACCTGCGCGTCCATGCCCTCTGCAACGAGCTCCGCTTCGACAAGCCGCCCCTGCGCCAGGGTGATCTCCGTGAGCGGACTACGTCCGATCAGCAAATATCTGCGCTTGATCTCTTCGATGACATGCTGTGGAAGCGGTCGCCCGCTGACCACGTTGCGCAGGTATTCCGGGATTTCTTCAATCGTATCCGGCGTGCCGTGCGCAAGAAGCAGGACCGCTCTCTTAGGCATCCTGGTTCTCCAACCGGAACTCACGCACCATGCGCACTACGGCCTGCACGTTTTCGACGGGCGTCTCCGGGACGATTCCGTGGCCGAGGTTAAAGATGTGTCCGGGCCGTCCAGCCGCCGCACGCAGAATCTCCTTCACGCGCAGCTCGAGCACTTCAAGCGGTGCGAACAACGTGATTGGGTCTAGATTCCCCTGCACCGCATGCGCGTGGCCCACTTCGCGCCAGCCCACATCGAGCGGCTGCCGCCAGTCAAGACCGATGACATCGGCCCCGGTAGCTGCCATCTGCGACAATAGCCCGGCGGTCTCAACACCAAAATAGATGACCGGAAGCCCCATCCCCTGCACCGCGCGAACCAGCCGCTTCGACGCCTCGAACGCGTAGTCGCGATAGTCCTCGAGACCCAGGGAACCCACCCAGCTGTCGAAAATCTGGATCGCATCGGCGCCCGCCTGCACCTGCAGCCGGCAATACTCGATCAGAACGACAACCAGCTTGTCCAAGAGGCTGCGCCACGCAAGGGTGTCGGTGTACATCATCTGTTTCGTGTGAATATAATTCCGTGACCCGCCGCCCTCGATCATGTAACTGGCCAGCGTATAAGGAGCCCCGCAGAAACCAATTACGCCGAGTCTGTCGCCAAAATGCGCAGCGACCTTCTCGATCGCGCGCGCCACATAGGCAAGGTCCCCTGCACGATCTGTGCGCAGAGCCTTTACGTTTTCCGCTGTGCGTACGGGGTGATGTACTACAGGACCTTCTCCGGCCTGGAATTCGAATGGCAGGCCCATCGGTTCGAGCGGCAGCAGCAGATCGGCAAAAATAATGGCCGCGTCGACACCAAGCTTTTCTGCTGCGGTAATGGTCACTTCGGCGGCAAGTTCGGGCTGCTTGCAAATCTCGACGAGCGTGTGGTGTTTACGAATGTCGCGATATTCCTGCATATAACGCCCGGCCTGGCGTAAGAACCACACTGGAGTCCGATCTACCCCCTTGCGCAGACATGCCCGCACAAACCTCGTGCCCTCAAGGATCGTCTCCTCGCCGGCAAGATTGTTCACTTCAATATCCATATAGGCTGATTTTACTGGGCGCCAGGGCATCCGATGAGGAAATCGGCCCAATCCCATCCGATGGGCTAAAGCGTCGAAACTGCGAGAATCTATTGCTGCCTGGCATCTACGAAGATGCCTTTAGGGCAAATTGCGTGTACGCCAACATTGCCGTCCACTAACTGGGTTATGTCCACATCCACGGCGACGCTGGTAAGCATGTAGGCGTCGTCCCGCGACAAGTGCTTTTCTGTGACAAGAAAATCGATCATGTTGCGCACCGCCATTTCCGTCGCAGTCTTTAAATCGGGGCTGAACCCCATGCTGATGTAGCTGGTCGGTGTTTCGGCACGCGGCCAAAGCAAATGCTGATCTTTGTGGACGATAAAGCGGAATGTCCCAGTCAGGAACGTCTCCACGGCAGTGATGTCGACCTCACCGTTGCCTTGCCCGGCGTGGCCGTCGCCCACCTCAAATAGCGCCCCCGGCGCGTGAACGGGAATAAACAGCGTCGTACCGGCCACGAGTTCCTTGTTGTCGATGTTGCCGGCATGCATCCACGGCGGAGCACTATCGTACCGCCCTGCCGATTCGGGAGGAGCAACGCCCATGCTGCCAAAGAATGGATGCAATGGAATCTCAACGCCCGGGGCGAAATGCGCAAGCATCTTTTCACGGTCAAGGGGAATAATTTTGCGACGACCGTAAGGGAAATCGTTGGGCAAGAATCCCCTTCCCGCGGAGAACCCGTTGCAGGCAAAGGGTACGTCGATGTCAATCTTTTCGATCTGAACTTCGAGCACGTCGCCTGGTTCGGCCTCGGCGATTGCGACCGGGCCGGTAAGGATATGTCCGCCTGGGCCGCGATCTTTTACCTGTTCGTAGATCGTAGCGTTGTAGGCCGGAATGTCCTTGGCTGCCACTCCACTGGCTTCGAGCCGCTCGGTCGGTCCGCAGGTGGAGAGGGTTTGGATGCGGACGGTATTTCCGGAGTGAACCGTAAGCACTGGCTTGGCTTTCGACCAGTAGTAGCCCCATGCGACTGTTGACGGACTCGCCGGCAGGAACACCGGTCCAGACTGAGTTGCCCCAACACCGGCCGTCACCGCCGCCATTGCAAGAATGGAGAGACACTTCATGCGAACACCTCAGGCTAATGAACTCACGAGTTCATTCTGGACATCTTTCTATGTCTGAACCGCTCTGAATATAGCCGAGAACGGAATCATATCTGAAGATGCACTGAGTCTACCCGAGCATTAGAGTGTGCCTGCGAGCGCCTCAGCTGAAGATCAAGCAACTATCTCGCTCGCACCCGTGTTTAGGCAGGCAGGGGACTGGGGAAGAAGTTATATTTCGCCTGATTTGCGGATCGATGCAAGAGAGAATATCAGCAATCTATAAATTAAGTGTCGGCCACTTACCCCCAACGCGTTTCACGTTGAAGATTCGCCCGTGAACCTCGAGCCGATAGGTCCCGTCGGGTGGGGTCTGGGATGCTGCGGTAATGCGCAGGCTGGTCCAGACGGCCACGGTTGGCCTCTCATGATCGAGCTTGGTTACCAACGCCACCGTGCAATCACTTTCGAAGGCTTCTCCCCGCAGAACACCCCGCAAATGATCGGTTGTATTTTTCTCCTTCTTGCCTCTTTCCATACACTCCTCTGGCTTCAAAAACCCTGCGCCGTTCCGGGGGAAGGATCCCAAGCATGTTTCCGGTTGCGGCTATCTTACTGCAATCGACTGAAGTGTCGATATGCCATGTAAGTTTGATGCTTCCAGCCGGAACACGAGGTGATACTTACTGGAAAATCGAGGTCAGCAGCGCGAGCTAGGAACTCGTGATGGGATAGTCCTGGTTGAACGGAAAGATCAGCTCGGCTTCGGTGGCAACCGGTTTGCCGTTCAACGTCGCGGGCTGAAAGCGCCAGGTCTTTACGGTCTCGAGGACAATCTTGTCCAGCACCGTTCCCATTCCCTTGACGAGATTCTCGCTGACAACCTGGCCGAAGGCATCGACGCTGACGTCGACGACGATTTTCTGTTCAGAGGAGGGGAGGAGGGCGCGGTTGGTGATGGGGGGGTGGGGGGAAAAGATGGGGAAGGCGGGGTGGATGTCCTGGGCGTCGCTGCCGTTGCCGGTGAGGGCTGTAGAGGAGCCGTCGCCATGGTGAGGCGCGCGCGTGGAGCCGCCGCCTGACTTCTTGAGGGCGGGGACTTGCATGGGGATATCGGTCCGTTTGGCGGCCGCCGCGTTTGGCGCGGCCTCGCGAGTGTGAGCGGCGAACTGCGCGATTGGCACTTGGATCCTGATGGCGTGGGAACCACCGGCGAAGGCGAGTTGCGCGACGGACTGGGTCTTGACGGGCGGGACAATCCGGATGCCGGCGCGGGTGCCGAAGAGAAACACCGAGGCAAAGAAGGCGCAATGCACGGCAACGGAAACGATGAGTGCGCGATACAGAAGTCGAGAGCGTTCGGCTGGAGATCGCATGGTGACCTCGCCAAGGACGGGGACGGTCCGGTGAAACGATTGTCGCACAGGTTTGCCGAGGAATGCCCAGTGACTTCAGGAACGCGGCGAGCGGAATTCGAGTGCGGTTCGTCACTTGGAAAACCGGAAATCTGGTTATACTGGGGGCACACAACCCCAAATCTCCATGCAGCGGTGGTATCGGTCCTTTGCGATTTCTAAGTAGAAGCTGGAAGTTTGCTGAAGTGGCGGCGCTGTGTGCGGCGGCGGTTTTGCTGGCGGGCGACAGCGGATTCGCTTTTCGATGCCGTGTGGAAGAGCATCAGATGAAGCGGCTTGTGCGTTATGCACAACAGCGCCGACAGGCTTGCCTGGAACTGGGGCTGCTGTGGCAGGCGGACGATCAGGAGCGGCAGTACAAGCCGGGCTCGGGCGCGGGGACGAATGCGACAGTGGGTCCAATCTCCGGATTCGTCATGGATGTGACGGAAAACGAGTTCGGTCACGCGCAGGGACAGTGCCATGCGGTCAATGCGAGCTATAAGGAGCTGGTGGCGGAGTACTGATCCAGCTGTCAGCTCGCAGTTTTCACATCTCCATTAGCCTCTGGATGTCATTTCCTGGGCAGTGCTGTCGGCTGTCAGTGATTCGTTCTCCGGGATACCCCCCACCCCATCTCTGGGAGGAAGTTCGCCTTTATCAGTGGGTTACGGCCGGAGCATTGCACGATATATTTCTTCTCAAAGGGTTTAGCCGCAAATATTTCTTGTGAAAAGACTTATAGCGACGCTCATCTGCTCGACCGGGCGAGTTGGAAAGCACCTGGGCTGCTGATGAAGTTTGGATTCATCCTTCCGGCTCCGCGCATCGAAGTCAGACAATCTCATTGTGCAACATTCAGG
>NZ_JBAUUO010000134.1:0-87137 GCF_049582745.1 Occallatibacter sp. | reverse complement strand
TAGGTAGATCACCGCGCCCGTCCCACCAGCGACTTACTTCAAACGACCCTATCGAAACTGCCCCAAAAACTCCTGGGGCAATCCACCATCGTTGCGTTGGGGCAGTCCCGATAGGGACCTAACGTTTTCGGGGAGCAATCCTGACAAATCGCGCGTAAGCGGCTGTCGATGAGTGGCTTGGCCCGTTCTCCTCAGCCGAGTATGGCTCCAATAATGGAGGCAGTCGGCTAATCGGAAGCTGGTAGGCGGAGATCGGCGATTTCTGGTCTGGCGGTCTGCCGGAAACAACAGCCTGTACGCCGCTCTATGATTGAAACGACTCTCTGTGATGCGCAGCATGCGCCACTCACCCGAGATGACTCATGCGAATTTATATCGATGAAGCCGGGCCCTTCCTGCCACCGAATCCCCCACGGTCGCTGTTTTCCCTCGTCCACGCTCTGATCATCCCAAGCGCAGTTGAACGGGAGTTGCTGTACGAATTCTTGCGTCTCAGGGATACATGGCCGAATCGGAACGTCGAGATTAAGGGCAGCAGTCTCGATGAATCGCAGGCTGCGCAATTGATCAATCTCGTACTGAGATACGACGTAATTGTCGAATTCATCGCACTGGATGCGAATACACACCCTGACTCCGTAGTTGAGGATTACAAAAACCGCCAAGCTGACGCGGTGACCGCGAGTATTACGCGTGAGCACGACCCAGGGCCCATTCCGCATTTTTATCAACTTGGTGAACGCGTTCGAGTGATGCCGAACCAACTGTTTCTGCAAGCCATGGCCACATGGGAGCTAATCATCAGAACGGTTCGCGAAGCAACGCTTTACTACGTCCAGCGCCAACCTCTGGAGTTGGGCGACATCAGTTGGGTAATAGATCGCAAGGATCGGAAGATCACTGAGATGGAGGAAACGTGGAGCACGCTAATTCTTCCCCTGAGTGAGACTGCTTTCATCAAAAAACCTTTACTTTGCATTGAGGGAGAAGACTATTCGCATTTCGAATCGAGGTATGGTCCCACGGACGGCATGGCGGACCCCGAGATGCTGCGGCACAGGGAGTGGTTAAGTTCGGTTTCCGAGAAGCCGATGGATTCTGTTGCGATCGATGCGGAGCTGCTTCTGACCGAACAGAGAACGTTCGAGGATTCGCGCGACTCGTTGGGGCTCCAACTATGTGACATGCTCGCGGCAATTCTCCGTCGTGCCCTCAACGATCGGTTGCAGCTTCCCGGCTGGAAAGATTTTGGGGGCTTGCTCATTCGGCACCGAAATCCCGGGAATGGGATTGTTCAACTCGGACTTCTACCGGAAGATGATAAGCGGATGCCCAGCCACGCGGAAAAGGTGTGCCTGATCCTCGAGAAAAAAGCAAAGTCGATGATTGCGGAGCGCAATCGGCGCTAACCAGCTCACTACACGGGATCCAGTGGGTATTGGCGCCCATCCAGAGGCTATTGCTCGCTAAGGAGGGGATCGCGCAAGCGAGGTTGTCAACGAGCGCATCATCGCTGATGCACTCATCGAGGCCGATTCACTCCTCATATGTCGGCTTGTAGCAAGGATTCTTCGAGCAATGTGTCGCTCCGGTCGGTTGACCGCCCAACCGGACGTAACTCAAAATCCTGTCAACCCCCACTTCTCTCGAACTCCCCACAACCCCCTCATTCCACGCACAAAATAATTCCGCAGATTTTGCAGGTAATTAAACGTAAAAGTCGCACACTGGAAGTGCAGGCATCTGAGGGCGGCTCGCCGTCTCGCGATGCCTTTCTCATTTCCAGAGGAAATCACCATGTCCGACGCACCTGCATCGACGCCATTCCTGGGCATGGAAGAACGAGCGAACCGCCGCCGCTTACATCGGCGCACCGCAATTCGGTACGAACCTGCCCCAAAACGATGCAATTGCCCGTAAGTTTAAATCTATGAAGACTTTAGATCTTAAGTTGTTTGCTTACAACAACTTACAAGGACCCCTTAAGGCGTTAACTTCCATGGAATCAGGACTTTGATCGAAAATGGCACTTTTTTTCGACACGCAACCATTCGGTTGCATGATTTCACCCTCCGCCTTGTCAGCCGGAGACTCGGAAAGCAGCCCCGCACATGCCGTCTTCCGATATAGATTCCGCCCCAAAGCGCGCGTGTGCTATCCTCCCCGCGTGTCCGTCACTTCCTCGCCTCAATTGCAAGCCACGCAGCGGCACACTGCGCTCGTCCGCATAACCCACTGGCTTACCGTCGTCTCTTTCCTCGCACTGCTCATCACCGGCGGGGAAATCATCATCTCCCACCCGCGTTTCTACTGGGGCGAAACCGGCAACTCCGGCACCACTCCGCTCTTCAAAATCCCCATCCCTGCTTCACGCGATACTGTCCCCTCCGGCTACAACTACGTCATGCCCGATCAGAACGGCTGGTCCCGCTACCTTCATTTTGAAGCCGCATGGGTGCTGGTCGTCACCGCCCTCGTCTACGGGGTAGCAAGCCTCCTCAACCGCCACTTTGCACGCGACCTTTTTCCCGCGCCCGCAGATCGCAACTGGCGCTCCTTCCGTAATGTCTTCGCAAGGTACCTCCGCCGCGGTCCGCCCGACCCCGCGGAAAGCCACGCGTACAACGTCGTCCAGCGCACCGCCTATCTCCTCGTCATCTTCATCCTCTTCCCTCTCGTCATCTGGACCGGCCTCGCGCTTTCCCCAGCCTTCGATTCCGCATTTCCCGCAACCGTCAATCTGCTCGGCGGCCGCCAGTCCGCGCGCACGCTGCACTTCTTCGTCACCGATCTGCTCGTTCTCTTCCTCATCGTCCACGTCGCAATGATCGCCCTCGCCGGATTCTGGAGCCGCACGCGCGCCATGATCACAGGCCGCACTGCATCCCCATCGGAGCGCCGCCCATGAGCAACATCTCCCGCCGCAAACTCATCACCACCGGCGTCGTCGCCGCAACCGGCGTCGCGGGCCTCGCCGCCGCCAACCGCATCGCCCGTCGCTACGGGCTCGTCCCGCCCGACAGCAGCGGCTTCTACGGCCCCGGTGAAACCCTCACCTACGCCGCACAGCGCCTGCTCACCCGCCACTCGCTCGCCCGCGAGTTCCCGCGCAGCATGATTTCCAAGGTCCCCTTCCGCAACGAAACCGCACCCTCCAGCGAAGAATTCAAGCGCCATCAGGCCGCCGGCTTTTCAGATTGGAAACTCGCGGTAGATGGCATGGTCGCGCACCCCGCATCCTTCTCTCTCGCCGACCTCAAGAGCCTTCCCACGCACAGCCAGATCACCGAAGTGGTTTGCGAAGAAGGCTGGTCCTACGTAGCCGAGTGGATCGGTACACCGCTGCACAATGTGCTCGACGCCGTCGGCGTCCTGCCGCAGGCACGCTACATCGTCTACTTCTCCATTGAGAAAGACTGGTGGGAAAGCATCGACATGGCCGACTCCACGCATCCCCAGACCTTCCTCACCATGGGCATGAACGACGGCGATCTTCCCGTAGGCTTCGGCGGACCGCTCCGCCTCCGCCTCCCGCGTCAGCTCGGCTACAAGAGCGTCAAATACATCACCCGCATCACCGCAACCGATTCGCTCAAGCACTTCGGCAAAGGCCTCGGCTCCGCATCCCCCGAAGCCGGCTACGCCTGGTACGCCGGCATCTGAACCATCGGACCCGGTTGCCGCAAATCCATGTCGCCTCGTCATCCTGAGCAATGCTCTATCGCTCCGTCATCCTGAGCGAAGTCGAAGGACCTGCTTTTCACTCCGCATCAATCCGCACGAATTTGGCTGCCCCATTCATGCCGCGGTTTCATCGCGGCATGAGTGGGAGAGCACGAACCTCAATCTTCCGGGTTCTCACCTACTTCTCCAGCGAATACACCACGTTAATCGTCGTCTCCACTTCCATCGGCTCTCCATTCAGCAAGAACGGCTTGTACCGCCACTGCCGCACCGCGTCCAGAGCAGACTGCTGCAACTCGCTCGGCCCCGACACAATCTTTAAGCTGTCCACGTGCCCGTTCTTGGTGATCACCGCATCCAGCACCACCGTCCCCTGAATCCGCGCCGTCTTCGCCTTCGGCGGATACTTCGGAGTCACCTTGCTGATCACGTTTCCCTGCATCGTTGCAGCCGAAACGGAGTGCGGCGCGCCCTTCTTCGAATCCTGCTTATCCGCGCTCGCCTGCGCATCGGCACCCACCCGCAGCGCCACCGCCGACGCCGCCGTCGCAACTCCCAGCACCACGCACGCGGTCACCGAAACCCACGCGCGCACCCTGCCCATCTGCGTTTTCTTCTCCGTAAGTTTCATAAGTCTCCTCTCCAGTGTGTTGGCATCAAAAACTCCGATCGCATGTGGAACCCTCACCGGCCTGCCCTGCAACAACAAACCCGCCAGCCGCAACAGTGATTGCGCGTATTCTTCACTCCCTGAAATCCCCGCAGCCATCTCGTCGCACACCATCTCCCGCGTCTCCGCGATGCGTTGCCGCGTAAGCCAGAGACACGGGTGGTAGCTCAACGGCAGCGCTGCGATCTCATACGCCAGGTTCTTCGAAAAATCGTTGCGGCGGATGTGTGCAAATTCATGCGCAATCGCCGTATCCAGATCCGCCTGCGGCATGCGCATCATCATCCCCGCCGGCAGCATCACGCGCTTCCGCACAACGCCCATCGTCACGGGCGCAAAAACTTCCTTTGAACGCACAACCGCAACCGGCCCCGCAATGCCCATGCGTTTCAACCATCGCTCATACGAGAGCGCAGCTTCGCCGCTCAACCGCAACGGCTCCGCGCCTCGACGCAGCAACGACAGCCGCACGCATCGCCACACAAACCGCGCAATAAAATAGCCCGTCACCGCCGCATACACGATCGCCACAGTCCCCATCACTCCCGGCGGCAACCGCAGGGCGGCAAATCCAGCCCCGGCGCCCGCGCCCATCTGCACTGCAACCTGCCCGCCCGTCGCCGCGCCTCCCTGCGCAAACCACGGCCACGCAAAATGCAGGCTCTCCCACGGCAGCAGCGACAACGCCGGCAGCGCGCCCTCCAGCACCAGCGCGCTCACCCACACCTGATGCTCCGCCGCCGGACCCGCCGCTCTCAACCCGCGCGCCGCAATCCATGCTGCCGCAAACACCAGCGGCGCCTGCCAAAGCGAATTCAAAACATACGACACCAGCAAGGACTCAAAGCCGCTCATGCCGCGCCTCCCTTCTCCTTGCTGAATTGCTCGGTCAGCTTCGCCAGCCGCTTGGCGTCGATCTGCCGGCTCTTCAGCAGGCTCATTACCAGCTCTTCGCTCGACCCGCCAAACATCCGGTCGATCATGTCGCGAAGACTCTGCCCGTAAGCCTTCTCCTCGCTCACCTTCGCCGAATATACAAATGCCCGGCCATCCAGTTCGCGATTGAGCTTCCCCTTGCGCTCCAGAATGTTGAGCACCGTCTGCACCGTCGTGTACGCCAGCGGCGGCCGAATCTCCGCTTGCACCTCGGCCACCGTGCTGCTTCCCCGCCTCCAGATCACCTGCATGATCCTCAACTCCAGCTTGGTCAATCCGCTCTTTGCCGAACTCGCGCCCACGCGGCCTCCTATATTTTTAGGACCCTACTCCCATCCCTTCCCGATGTCAACTAAAGTCTTAGGACACGCAGACACGTCACGCGTATTCCGGTTGACCCCTCGAACCTGCGGGTATTACAGTCGCTTTACCCCGCTGTATTCCCCCATGCAAGCCGCAAGACCCGCAGCATTGTTGCAGAATTCTCACTCCCAATGAGGTGCCGCCGCATGCGTAAATTCTTTGCCTGTCTTCTCATCCTGTCCATGAACGCCTGGGCCGTGGACCCATCCCACACCGAATCCCTCCGCGGCTACACTGCCGCTCACTCCACCGCCGAAGTGCAGTGGGAGCAGAAATTCCGCGCCATTCCCGAGCCTGATCGCATTCGCGAAAATATGCGCCGCCTCTCCGCGCGCCCCCACCACGTCGGCTCGCCCTATGACAAGGACAACGCCGAGTGGCTCCTCGCCCAGCTCAAGTCCTACGGCCTCGACGCCAAGATCGAACAGATGGAAGCACTCTTCCCCACGCCAAAGTTCCGCAAGCTCGAACTCCTCGGCCCCACCAAATTCACCGCCAAGCTCGAAGAGCCCGCCCTCGCCATCGATCCCACCTCCAACCAGAAAGATGAGCAGCTCCCCACCTACAACGCCTACTCCAAAGACGGCGACGTCACCGCTCCCCTCGTCTACGTCAACTACGGCGCGCCCGCCGACTACGAGCAACTCGATGCCATGGGTGTTTCCGTCAAAGGAGCCATCGTCATCGCTCGCTATGGCCAAACCTGGCGCGGCATCAAGCCCAAGGTCGCTGCCGAGCACGGCGCCGTCGGCTGCATCATCTACTCCGATCCCAAAGACGACGGCTACACCCGCGGCGAGTCCTATCCTGAAGGCCCCATGCGTCCCGCCGAAGGTGCGCAGCGCGGCAGCGTGATGGACATGCCCGTCTACCCCGGCGATCCGCAGACTCCCGGCATCGGCGCCAAGCCCGGCGCAAAACTCATCCCCCTTGACCAGGTTCAGACCATCACCAAGATTCCCGTGCTCCCCATCTCCTACGCCGACGCCAAGCCTTTCCTCGAATCCCTGCAAGGAGAAACCGTACCTGAGAACTGGCGCGGCGCTCTTCCCTTCACCTACAAAACCGGCCCCAGCAAAGTGCAGGCCCATCTTGCCGTCGCCTTCAACTGGGATCGCAAGCCTCTCTACGACGTCATCGCCACCATCCCCGGCGCAACCTTCCCCGATGAGTGGGTCATTCGCGGCAACCATCACGACGCCTGGGTCAATGGCGCCGAAGATCCCCTCAGCGGCGCCAGCCCTGAACTCGAAGAAGCACGCGCACTCGGCAAACTCCTCAAGCAAGGCTGGAAGCCCGCCCGCACCATCATCTATTGCTTCTGGGATGGCGAAGAGCCCGCGCTCCTCGGCTCAACCGAGTGGGCTGAATTCCACGCCGACGAATTGAAGCAGCACGCCGTCGCCTACTTCAACTCCGACGGCAACGTCCGCGGCTTCTTCCACGCCGGCGGTTCCCACTCGCTTGAAAACTTCATCAACAGCGTCGCCAAAGACATCGACGACCCCGAAACCAATATGTCCGTCTGGAAGCGCGCCCGCCTCGCTGCCCGTCTCCGCGGCACACCCGAATCACGCACCGAGGCCAAATCGCGCCCCGACAGCCGCATCGGCGCTCTCGGCTCGGGCTCCGACTACACCGTCTTCATCGACCACCTCGGCGTTCCCAGCGCCGACCTCGGCTATGGCGGAGAAGATCCCGGCGGCGGCCAGTACCACTCCGTCTACGACGACTTCTACTACTACACCCATTTCCAGGACACCACGTTCGTCTACGAAAAAGCCCTCGCGCAAACCGCTGGCTCCATGGTGATGCGCATGGCCGACGCCGACGTCCTGCCCTACCAGTTCACTGATCAGGCAGACACCATCCACACCTACGTCACCGAAGTCAAAAAACTAGCCGACACCATGCGCACCCAGATCAAGGACCGCAACGCCGACCTAGCCGACGGCGTCTACAAAGCTGCCGCCGATCCTAAGAAAACGAGCGTTCCGCCTCCGGTCGACTCCGTGCCGCCCTACTTCAACTTCGCGCCGCTCGACCAGGCCTCCGACGATCTCACCGCCGCAGCCGCCGACTACGAGAAAGCCTTCACCGCGCATGCCGCCACCGCGGATCCCAAGGTGAATGCGCTCCTCCTCGCAACCGAACACGCCCTCACCGATCCCGCCGGTCTCCCTAATCGTCCGTGGTTCGAAAACATGATCTACGCCCCTGGATTCTTCACCGGCTACGGCGTCAAAACGCTCCCCGCCGTCCGCGAAGCCATCGAGCAAAAGCAGTGGTCTGCCGTCGATCCTCAGATCGCCAGAACCGCCGCCGCCATCGAACGCGAAACCGACAAACTCAAAGAAGCCACCAAAGCCCTCAACGGCGAATAACCAAATCCCGCCCATCCTGGAGAGCCTTCACCCAAAGTGCAGGCTCTCCCGCACTCCCGCGACAAACCCGCCGACGACAAAGCAATATCCCCCCGAACCGAAATCCGTCCACATCCCAGAATCTCCATTCGCAAGCAAGCTCGATGAGCGCAATGGCCTATCGCCGATTCCTCGGCATCCTAGGTCTCCTGGTCGCTCTCGTCCTGCTCATCGCCTGCGTCAACGTCGCCAACATGATGACCGCCCAGGCCGCCGCCCGCGCCCATGAGATGGCTCTGCGCATCTCGATCGGCGCCGGCCGTCGTCGCCTCGTCCAGCTCATCCTGTGCCAGAGCGCGCTGCTCGCCATCCTGGCGTCCGTCCTTGGTGTACTCTTTGCGGCGTGGGCGGCGCCCTTTGTGCTCAGTCTCGTCAACCCGCCCGACAACCCTGCGCGCCTCGCCCTTCCCGCCGACTGGCGTGTGTTTCTCTTCGCCTTCGGGCTCATGATCCTCGTCGCCCTATTACTTGGCTTGCTTCCGGCTCTCCGTGCCTCGGCCGTCAGGCCGGTCGCCGCCCTCAAAGGTGGTGAAGATCCGCACTCGCCACGCCGTCTCATGCGTGGAGCCATCGGTCTTCAGGTCGCTTTCTGTTTCCTGGTCCTCTTTCTGTCTTCGCTCTTTGTCACTTCCTTCCAGCGCCTCGAGAACCGCCCCCTCGGTTTCTCCACCGACCGTCTGCTCCTGATCGAAACCGTCGCCGGCAAAGGCCAGCTCCCCGTCGTCTGGAATCAAACCGCCGAGGCGCTCCGTGCCGCTCCGGGCGTCGACTCGGTAGCCATCTCCAGTTGGCCCGTTCTTGGCCACATTCGAATCAACAGTGAAATCTCCATCAACGGCGCGCCTCCCGGTTCCACTCCCGCCTTCTTCCGGAGCGTTTCCCCGGGCTTTTTCTCGACGATGAAGATTCCCCTCGTTTCCGGCCGCGAATTCCGCCCGGAAGACACCTCGCCGGGAGCCGCCATCGTCAACGAAACCTTCGTCAAGACCTTCTTCCCCGGTCAGGACCCCATCGGCCGCACGTTTCAACGCGGCGCCAATCAACCCTCCAACAAGATCGTCGGCGTCACCGCCGACGTCCCCGACCACGACCTGCGCGAGCCCAACGGCGCAATGTTCTACGTCCCCTTGTCCGGAATCGACGACAAATCCGCTCCCACGGCCGTAAGCTTCGCCACCTTCGTCATTCACACCGACGCCAAGAACCCGCTCGCCCTCGCCGGTTCTCTCCGCGCTCTCATTGCCGAACGCCACAACGGCCTTCGCGTTTCGAACGTCACCACGCAGCTCGACCTGGTCCGCGACCAGACCGTTCGCGAGCGCCTGATTGCCATGCTCGCCGCCTTCTTTGCCGCCGTCGCGCTGCTTCTCGCCGGCATCGGACTCTACGCGGTCCTCAACTACTCCGTGCTTCAGCGCCGCCGCGAGATCGGTATCCGCATGGCGATTGGCTCGACTCGCGCCGGCATCGTGCGCGTTGTGACTCTCGATGTATTCTTCATGATCGCGCTCGGAGGCTGCGCGGGCGTCGCACTCGGATTCGGCGCGGCGCGCTATGTCGCGTCGCTTTTCTACCAAGTCAAAGCAACCGACGCGGATATGATCGCCCTGCCGGCATTTGCCATTCTGCTCACCGCGCTCGTTGCCACGCTGCCCGCCGTGCTTCGCGCGCTGCGAACAGATCCGACCGAAATTCTGCGCGCGGAGTGAGGGACAGTGTCCCACTTATAGCGAACTTGCTGATGGCGATCGGATTCTCCATGCTTCAGGAACATTAGCGGCAACATCGCCCAAGCACTCATCGAGCTAAACTCAGGTCGGTTACTCACACCCCAAACCCGGATCGGGCCTTGAGGCTTTCTGGTTGTCAACCCCCATCCGGCCGAAATCCAGGGCAAGCTGAACAAACTAAATCAAATAAAAATCCCGACCACTTTGCAGGTAATTTCGCATGACTGGCGCAGAATGAAGTTAGCTTGAATCCCGAAAGGGGAAGCGGCAATCATCGCCAAGACACGATTTGTTGTGTCCGGGAGAAATAGAGAGATGACGAATCTTCATTGCCCTTATGTTTCACAGCACGATTGCGCTTGAATCAGAAAACAAGCTGTGAACGGGTTCTTAGCAACCCTCTTTCTTCTTTCTGGGTTGCGTTGTCGAAGTGTGTGTTTCAGTTGCGGGCGGGAGCACCGGCGCCGCTACCTTCGGCATCGCCGGCGCGGTTGTAGCAGGAGCGCTTGTACCTTCCACCTGTGGCGCTCCGCCGAAGAACCTCGCGACCTGAGCCTGTCTCTCAAAAGCAGTATCGTTGCCTCCTTGTGGCCTGATGGGAAAGAGCACAAAATCCTTCCAACCCTGCAAGCCGCCGCTCAAGACATACACCGATTTGTATCCCTGAGATTCGAGCAAAAACCACGCTTTCGCTGCTTCCAGACTGTCATTCGAGTAGAGAACAAGCTTCTCGTTGTGTGCGGCGAAGTTCTGATTCAGAGATGCAAGGGGCGCATCTTGCGCAGTCGGAATATGGTAAACGGAATAGTCTTTCTCTGCGCGAAGATCGATGAGGCGGAAGTCATTCCGGTCCTGGATGATCCAGTCTGCCAGTTGCACAGGCTCGATCAGATCAGCGCCTCTGTCGACGCGAACGGCAAGGTCTTTGGTGTCGATGGTTGTTCGGCTGCCGCGATATGGATCACCGGCAAAGGCGGCAAACAGGCCAACCGCTGCGAGACCGAGAGCCAGCCCACGCACGGGTGTGAACTTCCGAGAAGCGCCGATCAGAGACCCATCGGCATCTGGTTCCTTGCCGGCGAATTTCTTCTCTGCCCACTCTGCGGCAGCGAACGCGCCGAGGGCCATCAACACAACCGCGAAAACCAGAAGTCCATAAGGAAGGTCGAAGAGCTTCGGGAGAGTGATCTGCCCCAGCGAGGTCGAGTGGGTGAAATTAGTGATGAAGGGATAGACCTCTGCGAAACCGAGAAGTCCTGCAATCATGCCGAGGACGTAGACCATTCCGTCGATGCGACCGGTGGCAGCAGATACGCACGAAGTCCCGGGGCAATAACCGCCGATCACGAATCCGACACCCAGCAGAAGCCCGCCGACGATTTGCGGCACCAGGAATGTCGGAACAAGATAGACCAGCGACAGATCCACGAACCCCGCCCGCGAGAGCAAATACAGACCGGTCATGGCAGTGATGATGGCGGTGAACATGACCTTCAGAACGCTGAGGTCGCGAAAATAAAACTGTGCGGCGAGTTTGCGCGAACTGCCGAAACCGGCGCGTTCCAGAAAGAAGCCGAAGCCGATGCCGACAAGAAAGGCAATAATGAAGCTGGCCTCGTCCCCGAAGAGTCCGAATTTGTAGAAGGGAGCGTTCATATTAGATCCACTGCTTTCTAAAGAAATAGGCCACTGCATAAGCGCCGCCAAAGACACACCACATGAAAGCCCAGCTGCCAACGTTGAGAAGCGCTCCGCCAGTCAGCGCCTGACCACTTGTACAGCCCAGGGCAATCTTTGCGCCGATGCCCATGAGTCCCCCGCCGATGAACGCAAGGATCAGACGGCTCATGGTGTTGATGTGCGGCCCTTTCTCCACCGTGAACTTCAGCCGGTTGGCGAGCACGCCGGAAAGGAAACCGCCGACGAACACTCCGAGAACCTCAAAGACGAGCCAGTCTTTGAGAGGGCTGCGAGAGCCATCGCCGAGGTACTCGGCATAGAAGGCGTTGTTTTCCGCATGTGCCGGAGCTACTGCGTGCACCGCGGTTGCCACTGCTGTCGTAAAGGCTCCAGATGCGCCCAGTCCCCGTCCCATGATGACGAAGGACGCGAGCAGTATGAGGCCGAGGCCGAATCCGGCCCAGTACGAGTTCCAGTAAGGCTGTGGAGAGGATGTTTCCTGGTTCATAGATTCACCTGTCAATTCATTGCTTGAAACCAATGGCTTTGCTGGCCGGCGTATACAAGGATGAAACGGAGTGCAATTCCACCGAAGATCACAAGGGCGGCCGGCGCCAATGTGTGACGAATGCGGCTTCGTAATTCGAGAGTCTGAAGCACGAGCGGCAGAACGATCCCAAGGGAAACCACAAATATCCAGAAGACCGCAGCGTAGGGTCCGCTGAGAAGGAGAGAAGCTCCATTCTGGTGGACTGCAGTGGATGTAAGATGGCCGATCAGGAGCAATCCGAGCAACCCAAATTCGATTGAAAGAAAGCTGTTATCAGCTCCGGCCAGGACTGGAGCCACCTTCTGGTCGAGAGGCCGTGCCTGTGCGAGGCGTGACAGGGATGAGAGAAGGAAATCTGCGAAATCCGGCAACTCGCCATCGGAAGCGGTGAGCACAAGGATGCCATGCAGTAGAGCGGCAGCAGTGGACAGGCCGGAGAACAGGAAGAGTGGCCCAAGTAAAGCGCTGTTCCAAAGCGGACGCGCGCCGAGAGTGCCCAGCAGGATACCGGTATAGATGCCCAGGGCGGTTCCGACTAGAACGTTCCCAATGCCAATGGTGATAACCAGGCGAGTGCGCAAAAGAATGAAATCGCTCCAAGTGACTAGGACTGGGAACCGCCTGGCCAACGCCGGAATTGCCTCCGGCAGGTGTGTGAGCGCGTTGGCTGTCAAAGCTGGATAGACGAGAAGCAGAATCCACGAGCCCCACGACATGGGCGAAGTGACCTGAAACGTGGTGTAGAGCCGCCAGACGTAGAACTTGTGCGAAAGATCGAGGAAGAGTACGAACATGCCCAGGCTCAGAAAGGCCAGCCCGACCAGAGGTCCGATGGTGCAACAGACGAGAGCCTCCCGCTGCTTTGGCCGGACTGCAATCAGACGCACTCCGGCGATGATCATGAGCCCGGCAACGATACCCCCCAGAAAAAGATAGATGGGGATCTGCCATTCCCAGACGTGAAGTGACGGATCAACCAGCGGATTGTGTCGAGAGATGGTTAGTTCAGTGAATGCGTTCATGTTCGCTCACGTCAAATAGAAGATGCATGGTTTGGTTCCCGCTTCGGGCATCAGGGCGTGATGCGGTCGGGAGTTGAGGAGCCGGCTGACTTCAGATTGAGGATCGTCCAGATCGCCGAAATGCATACAGTGCGTTGGGCAGACAGAGACGCACGCAGGATCGAGACCCCGCTCCACCCGATGAATGCAGAACGTGCACTTGTCCGCATACCCGTCCGGATGAATAAAACGTGCGTCATAGGGGCAGGCTGCCATGCAGGCTTTGCAGCCGATGCATTTGTCATGTGTCACCAAAACTACTCCGCCGCGTTCATGCACGTGACTTGCCCCGGTTGGACAACACGAGACGCACGGAGGATTGGCGCAGTGGTTGCACCGTTCGGAGCGAATCTCGAGCTGAACGGTTGGGAAGATGCCGTGCGCCTCTTCCGTGATCCAATCGCGACTGTAGCCCTCGGGGACCCCGTTCTCGGTCTTGCAGGCCACCACACAATCGTGGCAGCCGACACATCTGCGTGTATCGATGACCATCCCGTAGCGCGACATCGTCAGACCTCCGTCTCAAGAGTCACAAAATTCACATTCATTCCGGTTCCGCCCATCAATGGATCGGTCTTATAACGCGTAGTTAGTTGCGAATCGCTTGCGCCGCGACCTAATGCACGGTGCATGCCGCGGGAGGTGTGACCGAAACCATGCACCATGTACACGCAGTCTGGCCGGATGCGCTCCGTCGCCTTGATGCGAACCTTCTCGCTCAGCTTTCCATCCTGATTGCGAAGGCGCACATAGTCGCCGCTCTTGATGCCCAGTCTGGACGCTTCCGCTGCGTTCAGCCACACCGCATTCTCATTCATCAGATCCATCAGCAATGCATTCGTTTGCGTGCGGCTGAAGGTATGCATCGGTGCCCGGCCAAACAGCAGACGATACGAGCCCTGCGGCGGCTCCTCAGGCCGGGTGTAGCGCGGCACCGGATCGAAGCCCGCCTGCTTCAATTGTGCCGAGTAGAATTCAATCTTCTTCGACGGCGTGTCGAAAACGGCCGGCGCACCTTCTTCAAAGTAGATGGGCGACTTCGGACCGAGAATCACTCCGTCGCGCTTTAACTGTTCCCAGTCCAGGCCGGCGAGCTTCACGCGCGTGGCTAAATACTCTTCGATGTCCTTCCACGGATAGTAGGCGTTCAGGCCGAGCTTTTCGGCCAGCGTTTTGGCGATCCACCAGTTCGGCCTCTGATCGGCCGGCGGGTCAACGACCGGTAGGCGAAGGCCGACAAACATCTGCTTGAACGCCTCCACGTGCAGATCATCATGACGCTCCAGATAAACAGATTCCGGCAGCACCACGTCAGCCCATCCGGCGATCTCACTGGGAACAACATCGCAGACCACCATCAGGTCGAGATTCTGAATTGCCCGGATTGTCTCTTCCGCGTTTGGCAGCGAGTACATCAGATTGGTGGCATAAACAAACCATCCCTTGATGGGGTATGGCTTGCCCGTGATCGTGGCCTCACGAAGCCCGGTGCTGACACTCTCCGTGGAAAATGGATACCGATTGCCCGGATTATCTGCCGGCTCGCGCTTGGACTCGGGATACGCCGGATGCGGATAGGGTGGAACCTGCATCTTGACCGGAACCCAGAGTCCGCCCTTGCGCCCCCAACTTCCCATCAACGCGTTCAAGAGAGCCATGGCGCGAGCGCGCTGCGCATCATCGCCATACCAGCTCGAGTGGCGTCCTGGATGAATGAGCGTTGCGGGCCGGTATCGCGCCATCTCGCGCGCGGTGGCGCGAATCGTATCGGGATCGATGCTTGTTTCCGGATAGGCCCACTCGGGCGTGTACGGCTGGATCTCGTCGACGAACTCTTCGAAACCAAAGGCATACTTGTCGACATATTCTTTGTCGTAGAGTCTTTCAGCGACGATGACGTTCATCCACGCAAGAAGCAGAGCGAGGTCGGTGCCGGGCTTGATCGGCAAGTAGAATTTTGCCTTGCCGGCGGCGACCGAAAAGCGCGGGTCGACAACGATGATGCTTGCGCCACGCCCGACCGCATTCGCAAATTCCTGCACCTGGGTGTTGTGCATGTTCTCGCCAATATGCGAGCCGATAAGCACGATGCATTGTGCGTTCTCAATGTCGGTGCGTTCCGGCGAACTGGGATCATCGCCGTACGTAAGTGTAAAGCCCGTATCGCGCGGTCCACGGCACTGCGCCCCAGACGGTGCAACGATGTTGTTGGTGCCGAAAGCGCGCAGTGTGTGTTTGAAAAAAGATCCGCCGAGTCCGTGGATGAATGCGCCCATCGATTCCGGTCCATACTCGGCCTTGATTTTCTGCATCCTGTCAGCGATGAAGTTCAGCGCCTCATCCCAGGTCACCGCTTTCCACTTGTCCTCACCACGTTCGCTGACGCGAAGAAGTGGGGATCGCAGGCGATCGGAATCGGAATGTGCCCCAATACCTCCCGTACCCCGCGGGCAGAGGCGTCCGCGCGACAGGGGATCGAGAGGGTTGCCTTCGATCTTCCAGAGTTTTCCGTCGCGTACCGTAGCGATTGCGCCGCACTCCCAGAAGCAGAGATTACAGAAGGTTGGCACAGATCGAATCCCTTTTTCGGCAGGCTTGTCTGATCCGGCAATGACGCGAATAGAGCCATCGAGCGCACCGGCCGCGGCAATGGTTCCGGCACTGATCTTCAGAAAGCGACGGCGGGAGAGATTCATGATCTGCTTTAACCTCCTATTGACACGATGCATTTAGATGTAACATGCATACAGTGACCCTCATCACTTTCACCGTTCGGTTGAATGGATGCGGGTCTCATCGCGCGAATGATCCTCCCGACTTGAGTGGCGCTGATTGCCAGTCAGGCAACACGCATTTCGAGCTGAGAGCGGAGCCATAATTCTTGAAGTCTGCGAATACCGCGGCAATGCGGCGATCTTTCTCGTTGTGGCACGTAAGGCATGCGCCAACCAGCAGAATCCTGCGCTGCTCCTCCAGCGTGAAGGGGCGAGCATCTTTACGCGTTGTCCTATTCGGGCGCGGCTCCTCGAGGAACTCTGTCCAGGCGTCTGCGGGCAACCCATCCTCAGGACTGAGAGTATAGGCCGGCTTGAATTGCCATTCCGCAGTATGGCCGGAGACAACGTACTTGAGTTGTCCTCGCCCGTAGCCGAGGGCTGCAGGATTTGTGTGGCACGATCGGCAATCGCGCGCGCGACTCGCAATCGTATGTGCGGATGCGGGAGCGAAGAGGCGATGAAACGTAGTCTGCACTCTTGCCGCGTTTTTGGGGATCTTCAGATTGAGAATCATCCCCGGAATGAACGTTGTGATTCGCTCTTGCGGCTGCCCGCTGAAACTTGCTGCGCCTTGAATGCCCAGTGGCGGCGCGTCGCTGAGATATCCATTCGGTTCCTCGTTCCAGCTGCCATCAACAGACTTCCCGGCAAGGTGGTCCCATCCTTGCGTTCCGCGGGCAAATGATGTGTGACAGGAGATGCATTGCGGTGCCCAGGCCGTGTGGCAGGCAGTGCAGGTCAGCCGCTCGTGGATCTTCCCGGCGCATGCCCGAGCCAGCGGTTTGGGCCGCAGGAGCTTCGTGGAATTCGTCAACGAGAGAATTGGGCGTGCGGCGGCATCGAGAAACGCATTTGGATAGGCAAGCGTTGTCGACCCTGCTGTGACAAACATGCGTCCAGCATCATTTAGCTTACGCATGGCGATGATCTGCTGCGTCTCGGGATCGAGCTGCGCGAACTCTTTTGCCGGTGTCCTGCCGTTCGAGTGGCAGTCAACGCAGGAAATCCGGATGGCGTCGCTCTCATGTGTTCGTGAGAATCCGTCGCCCATAACTTCGGATCCAAGGTGGCAATCCACACAGGTCATACCCTTTTCAGCGTGGATGTCGGCACCGTGTTTCTCAAATATGCGTCCCTCCGCCAGAGTACGGTACTTGGCAGGCCATCCGGGCGATGTTGTCGCAGCCTTCTCATCGGGCAGTGTCTCGTGCCAGCCTTCGTAGCTTGTTGAAATACGGCCGGAACGGCTGTGGCAGCCAAAGCACGCATCGTTCGGAATGTGAATCGAGATATCGGGATGATGCAGAGGTTCAGAGGAGGTCGGCCGTTTCGCCAACTCCTCGGCGGCAGCGGCATCGTAGCTGAGGTGGCAGGCAGAGCAGCCGCCTCCGCGGTCGGTTTGATTGAGGGGACCGGGGTGAAGCTTGTCCTGCCCGAGATGGCAGGAGGCGCAGAGGTTTCGGAGGTGTGTATCGGCTGGCGAATGCCCCAGTGCAGCCACACTGTAGTGCGCGTTGAGATCGTTGTTCTCCCCGAATGCATACTTATCCACCGCCACGACGCCACTCATCGTATTCATCAGAGACAAGCGCACCCGATCGGCCTGATCGGTGTGGCAGTTCGAGGCGCCGCATGTCTGATTCACAAGGGAAAGATTGCCCGGCGTGAGCGTCATGCCGGAGTGCGCGAGCGTCTTATCGAGAGTCCATGGGTTGCCGAGGTGGCAGCAGGCACAACCGATCGTCGCGGGATCATGCGCTGCAACAAAGCCCATCATCCCCTTGTGGCACGAAAGGCAGCCTTCACGCCGGCCCTCCACGATCGGAACTTCGCGCGCAATGAGTTTGTCGCCAGGCGCGGTGTAGGCGCGATAGGAGAGAAAATCGGCCTCGCCAGCCAGCACAGTGCGGGGACTCATCCATTGCCATCCACCTCCGCGGAATCCGAGTCCAACAATGGTCAGGCCGACGTAGAGCAGGGTTGAGACTGCCAACGTCCATCGCGCCGCGGTGTGCATGTGCGAGGGAAGCCTCGGCAATAGAATCAACAAGCCAAGAAAGGCACTTCCCAGCCAGACAACAATCTGCGGCCGACTAAGCCAATGCAGGAGTTCTTGCAGGCCAACCAAATACCAGGGCCCTTTTTCGACGGAGGAGGTGCGCCATTGGAGGCCCGGCACAAGGAATAGGGAAAAAAACAGGACTGCCGGAGTTATCCACCCGAGCGATCGAACGGTGGGCAAGATCCGCCGTGAATGCTCGGCAGTGATGAGCCACATGATCAAGGTCGCCGTGCAGGCGTGATGGAGATAGATAGTGGAGAGATCTGCCCCAGTACCCGTCAGCAGCCGGCGAAGCCCTGTGCCGATGAGCGGAATGAAGCCGAGCAAGCTACGTAATACTGGGAGGGCCTGAATAGCAGCCGCGTCCCCTCGCAGGAGAAACCCGGAGAGCATGGCGGCGATGATCACTGGAATTGTTAGCGAAAGGCGCAGCCACGCTCCAAACCGAATCACCTTTTCGCTACGGCGCAGCAGATGGTCGACAATGTGTGCGAACGTCAACACGAGGAATGCCTGCGCCGACCAATAATGCAGGCTACGTACAAAGATGCCCGCGGGATTCTTCAACGACAGGAGAGCGAGTGAGTCGAGCGGAGAAGCGGAGGCATACACAGGCACAAGCATGATGCCGCTCGCTGCGCAGAGGCCAAAGGCTCCAAGTGACAGCATCCCCATTGGTGGAATGCGTCTTCGAGGCTGCCCATTCGCGCGGTTCATTGCCTAGTTCTCCAGAGTCGCGCGCAGGACGGCATTTGACCGGTCCAGTGCAAAGGGGAGTCGGCGCAGCCCACGCATGGCTGGTCCGTGCACAAGCTCGCCCAACAGGTTAAAACGCGAACCGTGGCAGGGACACACAAACTCTGCTCCTTCGATCTTGTTGATTCGG
This sequence comes from Occallatibacter sp., assembly GCF_049582745.1. Lineage (GTDB taxonomy): Bacteria > Acidobacteriota > Terriglobia > Terriglobales > Acidobacteriaceae > Telmatobacter. The sequence goes on along the minus strand of NZ_JBAUUO010000134.1, from coordinate 68,315 downwards.
CAACCAAGATGAGGGCAGAGTGAGGAGAAGACGGCAATTCCTGCGGAGTTGTTGATCACGATCAGTCGGTCATAAAAGTGAACCCCGTGTCCCGGGTTCCACGGTACGGTGAGCAAGGTCTCTGAGTTTTCGGGAATGATCTCGGCCTGCTTCGCGACCTTGTTCATGAGCGAGATCGCCACGGCGCCAAGGGACGCCATGGCCGTTTTCAGAAAGAGACGCCGGGAAGGCCGGCGGTAAGAGTGTATTGGCACTACAGAACTCGGCATCCTGGTTTGGTTGACATGCGCAACGCCAGCTGGGATGGAAACATCCGCCTTGTCTGTCCGGTTCAGGATTTGAGCTCTCCGCATATTCATCACGACGGTCCGGGCAACGAGATTGCGAGTTCTGCGGTCCGTCGCGACGCCGCTCCCGAGTGATTAAGCACTGGATTCGCCAAGTCGCAAATAGGCACCGAGCCAAGCGGGCGAATTTCGGAAGATCCTGATATTCGCCCTGTTCATTAAAAGCTCTTACCGAAGCCGATCGTTACAGAGTTTTCAGACATTTTGCTGGTAACGCTCGTGCCAGGTATCGCACCTTGCCCTGAGATCCAGGGTCCGCTGATCGAATTCTGGAGCGCGTGATAGTACGTTGCGGTCAGGTCGACCTTACCCATGGACCAGGTGGCGCCGCCGGAGAGGTGATGCTGCACAATCGCGGGCGCTGGAGTGTTGAAAAAGGTGTACTTGTCTGGAATCGGATTCCCGGAGAAGTTGTAACCTGCCATTAGCTTCAGCGACTTGGAGACCTTTTGCTGAATGCCGCCGCCAATGGCCCAGATATTGTTCCACCCAAAGCCGGAGACCGCGTCATCGTCGTTGTAGCCGACTTCATCGAATCCTGCCGTGTTTGCGTAGTTGATCCAGCGGAGGTCAACGCCGATGCGGGTACTCTTTGTGGGAGAGATTCCCGTACCAATCGAGACGACCTGGGGCAGATTCATCTGGAAGTTCAGGCCATGCGAGTTGCCGCCCAGGTCCTTGCGATTCCAGCTGAAATTTCTGAACCAGATCGGAGAGCGGTAAGAGATCCCGACACTTGCTTTCTCGAATGCGTATTGGACCCCGGCATTGAAGCCGGCTCCTGGGGCGGGTGCATTGTTACCGGCTGACAGGTAGTAGGGCATGGAACTGCCCGCGGAGACGGGCGCTGAAAACGGCGCCGGAATCACCTGCAACATCGAAAGGGACGGAACGGCTGAGAAGCCGACCGAAAGGCGCTCGGTTACCTGACGTGCCATTCCGATCGGTACGGTCACGAGCATGTAATTCGACCGGATGCGTCCGAACCCGAATCCGTTGGGTGCCTGCGGCGTCAGGATCGGGTTTGAGAAATCGGTGTTCTCTGCATAGTCCACGCCAAATCCGCTAACCGCAAGCATGCCGATGTGGTACGCATTGGCACTTCCTGCCGGGTGATAGATGAAAGCGAAACCGGGCATGACGGACATGTCCCGTTTGCTGACGGTTGTCCCGCTCAAAGTGGCGCCGGGCATCCCCGGTCCGAAGGCATTCGCGTCCACCGTGCTGGAGAGAGAACGCCACGGAACAAAAAGTGTTCCATGGAATTCAAACCTGCGGCCGTAAAACCGGGCGGTACAGGCTGGGTTCCATGCTATCGATCCCGTCGCGTCCAGGCAGATGCCGGTGCCGGCTCCCCCCATCGCTTCGTTCACGGGGCCTGCTCCGTGCAGGAAATGCCCGTCTGTGGCAGAAACCGTAATTGGATAAAATAACGTTAGAAGAAATGCAAACAGCAGGATTGAAATCGAACCGCCCCAACGACCACACGTTCTCATCTTTCGGCCTTCCTTGTGGGAGCGCGCCGAGTATCACGTCGTAGAACAACATCGGCATCCCGATGGACACTGTGCACGTTCGAGGCCAAATCGTTCGCATTTTAGAATGAATACATTAAGAGAAAGCCGCGGAGCGGATAAGATGTTTCGTTGCACATATTCGTTGCAGGCTGCAACGCTTCGTCGTATCCGAGACGTGCTACTCGAGCTTGAGCTCACGCATTTTGCGCCATAGAGTAGAACGGCTCAAACCAAGTTCCTTCGCCGCATCGGCCTTCTTCCAATGATGCTTTTCGAGAACTGAAATGATATGCATCGATTCTGGACTCTGATGCTCCAAATGAACGGATGCGGGTAATGTAAGGCCGGCCGCCGTGTCGGGTGTCGCTGCGGCGAGCGGCAAGTGTTCCGTGGGAGTATGCAGGACTTCCTGCGGTAGATCGTCCGGCAGAATTGTTTCTCCCCGCGCCACAACGACAGCGTACTCGAGCACGTTGGATAGCTCCCGGACGTTCCCCGGCCAGGAGTAATCCAGGAGCATGCGCAAGGCTTGCGGAGAAATACGGCGCACGAGACCGCGTTGAGTGCTGACACGGCTCAGCAGGTGATGGACAAGGGGCGTAATGTCTTCGCGTCGCGCGCGTAGCGGAGGGACTTCGATCGGTACAACGCACAAACGGTAGTAGAGGTCTTCGCGAATTCGTCCCTGGCGCAATGCTCCTCGAAGATCGACATTGGTAGCAGCGATTATGCGAGCATGCGTAGTGCGGGTCGCGCTTTCACCCACTCGCTCATATTGGCGCTCTTGCAAAACACGCAAAAGCTTGACCTGCAACTGAGGCGGAACATCGCCGATCTCATCCAGGAATAGGGTTCCCTGCGATGCGAGTTCAAAACGCCCTATGCGATCGCGCACAGCTCCGGTGAACGCTCCCCTCACGTGCCCGAACAATTCGGATTCGAGCAGGTCTGCGGGTAGAGCGCCGCAGTTGACCGCGACAAATGGGCCGCCGCTGCGTGGAGAGTTCTGGTGAATCGCTCGTGCCACGACTTCTTTTCCTGTTCCGCTTTCGCCGCTGATCAATACAGAGGCTTCACTGTACTGCAGGGCTTCCACAAGACGAAAAATCCGCTGCATGGCCGCGGAGCAGCCGACCGCGCCTGCACAGAAAGCAGGAGCGGCTGGACAGCTCTCTTCGTCCTCTGCCGGCCGGAGCAGTATCAGGTAGCGAACCAGGGGGTCGCATATTTCAGAGTGGTCGGTGATCATCGGGGCTGTCGTTATTGACACCAAACGTGGGTTCGAATCACCGAACTTTAGTGTGGCCCGCCAACCTTCACGCATCTGCCCACCGAGCAAAGCCTGCCTCAGTTGTCCTCCCTGGCCAAAGAGATCCTGGCCTAACAGTTCCTCTACAGGTCTTCCTCGCAGCTTTCCTGCTACGCCGTCGCCCAGAATGTCATTCAGGAGATTGGAGACATGAACGATTCGAAACGATGGATCGAGACAGATAAAGGCTCGACCCACGGAAGCAAGTGCACGAGTGATTCCGTGTAATGCAGCCTCAGTAAGCGGGTTGAGCAACGGCTCGCATGGGATGGGCGGTTCGGCCGTGGCACCGTGTGAGGTGTTCGAGTCTTCCTGTTTCAGAAGAGGCATAGTGACTAAACTTTTATCGCGCACGATCATCTTCTTTCCTCGGGCGAGACTTCCAATGTCTCGTCTTCTTCGAGCGGACAGATGCGCGAATCGCAATCAGATTTGTGAACCGAAACACCTGTGTTTTGAACGATAACTCGCAACATGCTCATCGCCTCATCTGGCGTTGCGCGCGAGTGGCACTGCGGTAGGGGAAGGACCCGAAGCGACTGCGACGCTCTCGCGTCCGCCTGGAAATCCCATTGCCGAGTAGTCTCTAGAACATTTGCCTGTCTGTCAAATCGAGCAACGACCGCGAGAAACTCAGCTCCACTCACACCTCAAGCGCTCCTGGCATTCTGCCGGGAAACCCGTCGTGCGCCCCTTCGTGCTGTAGCTACGAAGCGCGTCATCGACTCTGACACGTGTTCAAGCACAGTGGCCCATTCCTGAAGATGTTTCTCACCGTTACTCGTGAGCCTGTAGACGCGACGCGCCGGACCACCCTCCCCGGTTTCCCAGGTGGATTTGACGTTGCCGTTCTTTTCCAGCTGACGGAGCGTCCGATAGAGCGCCGCCTTATCGATTTCGGCATCGGTAAGCGCATAATCCTGCAAGTCGGCGCAGAGATCATAGCCGCACGAGCGCCCCTTCTTCCGCAAAAGGAGCAGAACAACCGGTTCGACAAAGCGGTAAAGGTTGCCCATACCACAGGAACACGCGTAATCGACACCATGACGCGAACATACTTTTTGTTTCATGTTCTGTGATTCCTACTCCTGCGCCAAAACGCCAAATCAAAGGATTCAATCTATCACAAGCACGAATAGATGTTACCTACATTGCAGACAAATTCGACTGCTCCAGTAAATGCGATTGTGCTATAGATGTAGATTACACCAACCAAAGAGAGGTCGCCAATGGGAATTGCAATTCCAATCACTGGGGACTGCCTGGGCCAGCACTTCGGACACTGCCAGAGATTTGCTTTTGTCGATATCGATCCCGAGAGACGAAAGATCGTCTCCACGACCGAGATAGAGGCTCCAGAACACCTGGCCTTCTGCCCCCGTGGCTCAAGGAGCTCGATGTGACTCACGTCATAGCGGGCGGCATCGGCACCCGTGCACGCTCATTATGCAACGAACTTTCGATTGAAGTTATCGCCGGCGTGCCGTCAGACGAGCCTGGATTCTGGCGTTGCGTTACCTGGAAGGAACTCTCGAAACTCCCGCACATGGGTGTGAGCACCACTGATCGCTCCAGTCGTTTCTAACTCGACCTTCGAGTCGTCCTTTGATGCTCGATCGAGTATCGAGTCGTTTTTTTCGGTCACCACTGCCGGTGAGCGCATGTTGGCATCAACCGAGAGCTTTCCGGGCCACATCCCAGTTTCCCGATCCCTATCTCGAATTCAAGGTGAAATCCATTCTCGATGAGAGCTTTACCCTGTTCGCAACGGTGGAGGGTTGAACGTACGGAACGTTGGATGCTGGCCGACATGTCGACGAACCCGAACAACGGCTTTCGCTCAGGTGAGAAACCGGCACTTGAATCTGCGTGCCGGTTCCAGGAAGGCAAGTAACTTTGATCGTCAGCTGGGCCTGTTCGCGGAAACGTCCCAGCCACCTGATACGGGCGTAGTGGAACCTCCCGTCAATGACGAGCTGCAGGGAATGAATCTGGTAGGAGTAAACGATGCGTTCTGCCATTTATCTTCGGGGCCAAAATACTCGGCGAGAGCGGGAGTAGTTTTCCCAGTTTCTGCAAGAGGCTGATTCACCAGCAAATCCACCACTTCGTTCACCGAGGTGGTGTTTCCCGTGTCGTCGGTTCGGGTGTAGGCAAGCACTCCGACCGCACTGCAAATCGATGGTGTTCCCGCCGCTACGGCGAGGTCGAACTCCATAGCTTGTGGTACGTTGCTGTTTACGAACGGACCAGTAACAGTCACCCCATTCCCCACAGTCGAAAGGTAATCCGCCATGATCGTCAACCCGACACCGGCGGGTCCCTGTGGTCCTTGCAGCCCTTGCGGCCCCGCCGGTCCCGTCGGCCCAGCCGGCCCGACTGCACCGGCCTGTCCTTGCGGACCCGGGGACCCGACGGGACCCTCCGGGCCGGTCGATCCGTATGTCAGTTCAAATGACCGGAATTCGCCGAAGCTGTTCACGATCAGGACGGCGAAATCGCCTGCTACGGTATTCACGGGAAGGGCAGCAACAATCTGGTTATCTGTAAACGAAACGACCGTGAGCGGACTACCGGCGAACAGGACTGTAGGTGACTTCTTGGAAGGTTCAAAACCCGAGCCGTTGAACCTCACCTGATTGTTGCCGTAGTTGATCGTAGCCCTGTCGATGGTGAGGACGGGTATTGCGGCCGCGAATGCGAAGATGCGCGGAGTGAGCAGAAGCGCAGCCGTCAGAATGAGTTTACGCACGCTGAATTCTTCCTTGGGAGTTCTCTGAAACTGGGGTTCAATCAAGTCGAGTTAGCCCGGCAATGCTCGCGTCACTGCTGTACGCTCACGAATTTGCTTTTGTCGTGTGTTTTAAGCGCCACCTTGCCGTCGGGAAGATTTATGAGATAGAACTTCTCCCAGTCTCCGATCGCGGTGCGGTTTGCATACAACGCAACCCCACCGCCTTGCTCCGCGCTCAGATAATTTCCATTGAACGATTTGAAGCTGACGGTCCCATCGTTGTTATCGATGATCGTCCAGGTTTCCCAATCGCCAACTTGAGGCCGATTGGCGTAGACGTCGTTTCCACCGCCCATCTGCGCCGAGAAAAGACCCTGCCACGAGAGCAATGAAACCTTGCTGCCATCGCCAACCTGCGCCATGATAAAGCTCTCCCATGGCCCTGCCGTATCCCGGTTCGCCCAGATGTGCCCGTGTTCATTGGGATCGGGCGCCGATCCTAACAGGTCCACTGCGAGTCCAAGCGCGCCGGCGAGAGCCCAGCCCAGCGGTGTTCCCGATTCCAATGCTGTTAGAACGGAAGCGACAACGGGAATGCCCAATGTTGCGCCCAGGGCGGGCACAGATCCGGATGCGATGATGACGAAATCCACGATCGTTCGGCCAGATATAACCAAGCGTGCCGCCTGGATCAATTCGTCGTAAAACTTCCCCACGCGAGGGGTCACGATCAATCCTTCGAACCCGGCAACGCCATTAATATCCACGCCGTTGTTCCCGCCCAGTTTGTTCACAAGTTCGATGTAGCCAATCGATCCGTTGAGGGCGGCTGCCACCACCGGCCACATCGTTCCGGCAAGCGTGGAGAGTGCATTGCCGGTTGTGGCCAGGACCGTTTCAAGAGCGTGCGTCTGATCGTTATTCAGGCCGATCCACCAGACAGGGCCGGTATGTTTGAACTCACCCTCAGAATTGCTGGGCGGAGGCGCCGGTTTTACAAAGTCCGAAGCGTTGTCAATTAGCGATTGTTCATCCAGCACTCGCTTCGATGTTGGATTTCCTTGCATTACGTTCTGTTTGGGTGCCACCTGGGTTGCCGTTTTGGCGGATGTCACCGGTGTCTTCGATAGATTCCTTGTGTTCCCCATGGGAACCTCCTTCTCGATGTGTTTGCTTTGCGTTGAGTTATTCACGTCGCTCGCGCGTTAGCTCCAAGCGTCGATTGCGGGCTCTTCCTTCGAGCGTGTCATTAGTGTCGATGGGTTGCGAAGCGCCAAAGGGCCTTCGACCAATCCAACTAAGAACGTCAAAGGATCAAACTCCAAATAATCCTCGCTTGATTTCCGATCAGGCTTTCGCCTGTCGATCACTGATCAAAGTTCCAAACAGGCTTGCCCCTCGCTCACTGGGGTTTGCAGACCGTACCGATGTAATCACCGCTCGTAGTACCTGCCACCGGGTCGAACTCTCCACGCAGCCGGATTTGTCCGGTTGCGTTTGCCATGGCGCCAGTGCCGCCGGTAAAGGTGATCAACGAAGCGAAACCTCCGTGTCCGGGTGGCAGATCGATCGTTCCGGTGTCCGTGCCAAAGAGTTCATCGCCGCTCTTTAGAGTGATGATGCTGTGCCCGGTGAAGAAAGAGATCGTTGGCACTTCGGATTCGCCGTTTGGAATGATCTTGTCCATGGTGAAGCGATATTTGCCTTGAATGCCTCCCCAAACATGACCCGCCGTACAGAGCACGCCAGGACATGTATTGGCTGGTTGAACTTCAGCTTCGAAACTGCCTACGAGTGGTTTGCATTGCTGCGCAGCAACTTGGACGGCCATCGCTGCCCCGAGGAAAATCCCCAGCCCTGCCGAGTTGATCTTTCTAAGTCGCTTCATAGTCTCATTCTCCTTTTTGGTGTGTACGCAGTCCGAAGCAGATGCGACATGTTCAGTTTTCTGCATGAATAACATTGACAATTTTCTCTTTTCAATTCGTTGGGAAATAACTCAGGTCCGGCCGAAACTCGACCACTTCCGATGTAAAAAAGCCTCCCATAGAGTTTTCAATTTGCTCTATCACGGCTTGTCCTTCGTTGGGACCGAATGCGTCCCGCACAATCTCCGGCGGCGATTTCACGGCCGGGTCATCGAAGCTTGCCCACGTGGCGTGGGAGATAACCAGAATCCAAGTTCCGGACTCGCCGCCTTCCTCCAGCGAATACCAGCTGGCATCCATCGGCGTCTTCGTCTTTTCGAGCGCTTCGCGAAACCTGGCCACAGCGGCAACAAAGAGTCGGTTCTTGCCGAGCGGGACGTGAAATGTATCGATTTCGTAGTATTTTGCCGGGCGGTCCGACGTTGCGCCAGTCTCGTGGCCCAGTTCAGGAACCTCCTCGTACATCTTCGTAACCGACTTGATCCGTGAATCTCCTATTGCTTTGTCGATCTCGGCCTGGTGCTGTGTTTCGGGGACCGGTTCCTTATCCAAATCGGCCCAATGCAATCCGCGGTGCACGAGAACAAAGTCCCCCTTTTTCTCGCCAGTGCGTACTTCAAAGACGACTAGCGCGTGAGAATCCTTGATACTGGCGTGCCATGCGGCCAACTGTTTGCGCCCTCCCTCATACTGTTCGCGTGCGCCAACTTTGACAGTGTCTTCTTGAGCAATCATCAGGCTCCCAGGCTTTTGTTGTGCCTGCTGCGCTGGGGTGGGGAATGCTGAGCCAAAACCGAGCACACAAACTACGAGACCCAAAGCGATGCGTAAATTCCTCATAAAGACCCCTCTCTCTCTTGATGGGCAAGGCAGGCAAGCCGAAGCTGCTGCCTGGGTTCGAGGGCAAGATGTGGGGACGCAACTTGCCCGGATGAATGCGCCGGGGTTGGAGCTTCCGAGCGCGCGATCGAATATTCTGAGCTTGCCCTCCTAGACCAGTTTTATTGCGACGTGGTCTCAGGGCTGCCTGGCTTGATCCTGCCGCAGTCGGACTTGACGAAGTGGCAGATCGATTTGCTGGTAAATTCCGATGATTTTCCATTGATCGTCATCCTCATGGTGGTCGTGGCACGGCAGTGCTCGGAATCGAGAAGCTCCATCAAACTGTGTGCGCTCGTCTGAGCCCTGGGCCGACTGCAGGAGATGTCGACTGTAATGCTGTGGCTGGTTACGTTCTGACCGGAGACAGTGCAGCCGGGATGATTGTTGGCCTTGACAATCATGTCGGCGATGCTCTTCTGCGTGATGCAGTTGAGAGATCGCATGGCGACAGAGCCGTCGTCATCAAGAACAGTGTTCTCCCAAAGACCTTCTCTGATGGGCAGATTCTGGCCGAATGCACACGCAGCGGCACAGAGCAAGAGGATGCCGATCAAGATTCGCATTGCGAGGTGAACCTCCTTTTCGATTCAGGTTGAAAGTGCATGGCAGTGCAACTTGAGAGAACGATGCGTGGTTACTGCGTATTTTTGAGCATCGGCGAGGTGACCTGTCTGTACCCCGCAGGTACGTCAAAGGCGCCCAATTCGGCCGGCGACGTGGAGAAGTGATCGATGCTGGTCTGGCTTTCCAGCAAGACGTTTGCAGCGGCAGAGCTGCCGGGAGATGCCGCAACTTCTGCTTTGGGTTGTGGTTTGTGGCGCATGAATGCGCCGAGGCTCGAGCTTCCGAGTGCGCGACCGAATGATCCGAGCTTTCCGATCTCGCTGCCGGCTGTCTGCGTTCCTGCATCGGCGGCTACTTCGCGAGTCACGCTTCCATCTGACGAACCACTGCCTTTGTCGGCAGGAAGAGGCGCTACGGAGGGAGCGGCAAGAGGCTGTCCGTCCGTTGATATACCAACGCGCGTGACTTGCAGAACGGGGAAACCCCGCATCTTCGAAGCTTCCTTCTTTAGGTCAGCCAGCGCTTCTGCGCCACCTGGCTCTGCGGAGAGCAATCCGGACATCTGGTTAGCGGTGGCGTCAACAGAGAGTTCCTGCTCCATGCGCAGATCGAACGCACGAAGCTCTTCCATGCCGGGAGGCTCAGGAACGAGCCACATCTCACTCGTCGCAGCCATCCCTGCTTTAACATTGCTGCCATCATTCGCATTCGCAAGCATGGTAACGGTGACGAGAGCTTCCTTCGCCTGGAGGCCGTCGATGGTGCGGATAGCCCCGTTGGAATTGACATGCGCGTCGAAGTTCATTTGCGCGCCGCTGGCTGCTGGCTGCTGGTTGCTGGAGGATGCACCTTGCTCCTTAGCCTTAGCCATGGCGTTTGCCATCGCCTGCTTCATCTGCTGAAAAGTCATGACGGAGTAACTGCGTTTGTCGTGATCGATGATCGTGAAGGTTTGCTGATCGAGATCGATGATCTCGGTGGTGTGCGGGTTCGACCGAACCATGCGATTGCCATGGAGAACGACATTGGTGACAGTGGGAGCGTTTGACTGACGGACCTGGGAACTGAATGTGCCGGCTAGTTTGAGCATCTTCGTCAGGGAGCCGCCAGTAATTTTAGTTGTCTCCCGATAAGTGACGTCGGCATGTGCGAGCGGCATCAGAACGGCCGCTGCAGCCAAGGTGGGGAACCATTTTGCTGTCATTTCCATTCTCCTTTGGGAAGAATCGCTTTCGAAAGATCCGTTCTATTCGCGCGTAAGTTCGACACGCCGGTTACGCGCGCGTCCTTCGAGCGTGTCATTGGTATCGATAGGTCCCGATTCGCCGTATCCATTTGTAGAAAGACGATCGGGAGCGGTGTGAAAACGACTAACGAGACTCTGCTTGACCGCAGCAGCGCGGCGTTTTGAAAGGTCCAGGTTGTATGCGTCTCCACCTATGTTGTCGGTATGGCCATTGACTGTCAGCTTCCAGTCCGGGTGATCCGTCAATGCCTGAACGATCTGTTTCAGCACGGCGTCGGATTCCGGCTTGATGGTGTCCTTGTCGAAGTCGAAGTAGATGCCGTAGGTTATGGCGCGCTTCTCCTCGGCAAGCTGTTTCTCAACGAGGTTCACGGGATGAGGGACTTCAAAAGTGATCTTAGTTACCTCAATCCTGTACTTCCCGTCGTGATATAGGGGAGCCGTCATTTTCAACAGGAGCACAAGCGGATCGAGAGGATCGTCGAGCACATAGAGTTCCGTCGGAACGTGAACGGGGCGCTCGCGTATCGGTCTTGGATCCTTCCCATGAATATCGAAGGTGCCGGTGAGATGAATGGCTGGCACGGTGACTCGTTGGTCGTTCACGATGAGCGGATAGGCGACGTCCTGTTTTTCCATCCACACAAGATCGCCATCGTCAAACTCCGGCGCGAGCCGTTCCTCATCGATGGGCCTGAATCCCTCATACGCCAGGTGCGCATGCCCGGTTGTATGAATTTCCTCAAATGTTTTGTCGGAAAGTCGTAGACGGCTCAGGCCGTGCAGGATTTGTGGAAGGCGATGCCAAGTCGTGGTGGTAAAGGCAGTGGCCTTGCGCAAATCTTCGCTGCAGACGGTATTGGTATCCGCTGCGGCAATGGCACGATCTCCATTGTCATTGATGTATTCGTCAGAGGAAGTTGTGTCTGTAAAACCTGCGCTATCCACGCTGATAACAGCGTTTCGCAGCTCTACGTCGCCCTTCTTGATCCCCCACGCCGTGGTGACGACCGTGCCCTTGCGAAGAGGAATGCGAGCGCCATCTTGTGAGGGCATCTCACCCGCGGTACAGGGCACGACGGCGTCTCTTTTGGAAACCGTTGGCACGTCATCGCCCCTGTCCGTGTCTTGTTTGCTTTGGAGCAGGTTTGCGAGACCGTTGAGTATTTGCTCACCCGAGTTCTGGCCGTCATCTTTCCCTTTGCCGGAGTCGGTGTTTCGAGAAGGTGCGGATGGGGGAGAGTTCAGTTTCGCGGCAATGCTGCTTGCCTTCTGCTTGACTTTGTAGCCGGCATACACCAGCCCGCCGATGCCGAGAACCGCAATCAGCACGAGCACTCCCAGCGCGACCAGCACGGCGGGCATGCAGCCACTCTTCGTGGTTGCCGCGAGCGGTTGCGCCGGAACAACGGGAGTGCTTTGCCAGGGAGCCGCTGACGCTGGCTGCTGTGCGACGACGGGGGCTACGGACTGCGCCGGCACACTCAGCGTGCCCGGTTGTGCGTCAACACCGATGGACGCGCCGCATTTCGTGCAGAACTTAACTCCCGGCTCGATGGGGCTTCCGCATTTTGTGCAGAACTTCATTGAGTTCAACCTCCGCCCTTCTGGGAGGCGCATCCTTCTGGATGTTGGGTCACGTGTTGATAGAGCGGTTGGGAAGGACCTCGAAGAAAAGTTCCCGTAGGGTCAACCCGCTTCGAGGTAAATGGCGTCAGGAAGACATTGATCGCGGTTGTGACCCATTGCGGGATAGCGTAGCCGACCCCGGTGTCGAGGTTGATGTCGATCGTTCCCTGCTTGCACGCAAAAGCATTGTTGGGCGCCTTGAGCGCAGTGCCGGAAAACCGGAATTGTATGTAGACGCCAGCGTTGAATCCGAACGCGCCAATGCCAACCATGGTTCGGATGTTGAATCCCATCACAACCGAATTGATTCCGACCGAGATTCCTTCTACGGAATCTCCAACATCGGTCACTGTCTTCACGGATGCGCCGGTATTGAGCCGCCACGCTTTCGCCCAGTATCCGGCGTCCATGCCCGCACCGAATGAGTATTCACCCTCCGCATTCAGCACGGAGGTTTTGGCGCTGAAAGCGGTTTCGACAATGAACGAAGAATTGAAGGTGAGGGACAAGGGAACTGGTCCGCCCAGAGGAATCGAGAGGTCGATGGGCAGCCAGAGCTTTTTATGGAAATTGGCTTGGAAGTCCTTCGCGGCGGATGCATTGAGATGAAGCTTGATGCCGACACTGCCGTTCAGGCGGATGCCGCAATCCTGCAGGCCGTCCTTGATGTCTAAAAAGAACTTGACCCCGGAGTCGCGCATCTTCATATAGCCGGAGGCGCGGAGTTTAAGACCACCCTGGTCGTAGTCGTACTCCACGCCGACGCCGCCATCGCTGCCTGCCATGGGGATGGCTTTACCACCGGAGAGATTCACAAGCGGCAACTGACCCAGAAGCTTGGGCGGGTCGAAAGGCTGCAAAGGAACCTGCAGGGGCTGGATTCCGCTGACTCCGGGCACCCCGGGCATTTGCAGTTGCCCGCTTGTGCGCTCCTGCCGGGCTCCGCCAAATCCAATGCCGGGGCCATTGGCGAGCCGTTGCGCATGCACCCTTGTCGGCGACCAGCGGCGACCGGTTCTGTAATAAGATTCGCGATGACCGTCGGCAAACGAACTGACCATGGTTGCTGGCGTCCATTTTCCTGCGTGCGAAACTCTGGAAAGAACCATGCGCTCGTCAACATGTTTCGGCGATATCTGCCTGTTGAAACTTGTTTTCTGCTGATCGGGGTCGGGTGGCTGAGGGTAGTCCGGTGCCACATACGAGATCATGTTGTTCAGGTCGACGGCCTCGTTCATCTCGAAGTGTCCGTTGCGTATCACATCGGTGAGTTGAACAGGGCCCAGAATCACGCTCACCGCGTCACCTTGCCGCTTGAGGCTCAACACGCGACCCACGGCGCGGCCGGTCGCGAAGACGACCTTGCCTTCCTGAAAATCACTGACCTGGGGCGCATTCGCGTCGAATGTCCAGGTCATACCGTCCGTGGCGACGGACTTGATGGCCTTATCGCCGTTTTCCATGAGGATGATGCCGGGCTGGTACTCGACGGAGGGATCGCGGCGAGGTGCGACTCCAAACTTAAGCTGAGACTCCGTAAGACTGTGCGGATCCACGGGATGAACGACAGTTGCCCCGGGATGAAGCTTGGGATCGAAGATATCCTTCACATCGCCGGCTTCTGCATTTGAGTTGGAGGTGGCGGCTGGCTGCGGTTGCTGACTGGAAGGCGAGGAAGCCTGCTTGCACGCGCCGAGCAGCAGCAGAATTGCCAGTAAGCCTCGGAAGGCCGGGCTGCAAAATGTGCGCGCCGTCAACAAGCGTGAAGAATGCTTCCTTGCGGTGTTCATCAGAGACCAGCCTGCTTTGCAGCGAGTGCGCCGACAATGGGGAGCTTGAAGGTTCTTCCCTGGGAAGCGCTGTACATAAGAAACGCCCAAAGACAGAAGCCGCCGACCATCAGCAGTAAATTCACCGGCAATTCGATGATGAAGAACAGACCCTTGGTAACGGCCCCCAAAATCATTCCGGCGATCGCCCAGACAATCCAAAAACCAACCCAGGCAACATTGAAGAAAATCGACTGGAAAGCATGGAAGCGAACAAAGCGGTCTGCCTTGAATGGATCAATCAGCAGAAAGATGATGCCGGTGATAAATCCAGCAAGATAGGCAAGCGCAGCCACGACGTTTGGCTGAAGCCCCGAAGCGGCTGGTGCCGGCGCGGCGACAGCCACCGCGGAACGTGCGCCCGAGGCGCAGAATGGACAGGAAGATGAGTTTTCAGGGAGGCGATGTCCGCAGTTCTGACAGAAGCTCATAAGAAGATTCCTTTCTCTACCCGGGTTTTGGTTTCTACAGCTGCTTGGCGATGTTCGCGGCGAGCGGTTTGATTGCGTTGGCATCGCATGGGCATTCGGGGAACATCATGTGCACGACGGTCTGGCCTTTGCGAAAGATGAGGCCGGTTCCGCCCATCTCGTACGCATCGTCGCCAATGCCGTCGACATCGCCTGTTGCTACCTGATCCGTAGTTGTGCCACGAGCGTTGGTGCCCGAAATGTGGTTGAAGGCCATGCGATTCATCTTCATTTCGAGTTCGGCGTTGCCGGCGCTGAAGCTGACTGCAAGGATGAGGACCTCCCCGGTTGCTGCTTCCTTCGACAGGCTCTTGTCAGAGGCTTCCTGCTGTTTGAAGAAAGCGCCCGTGATTTGCTGCATCATTCTTGTCTGGTCCGCAGTGGGGTGCGAACCGTTGCTCTTGGCCTGACTTGTAACCATCGACGTCATGTGTTTTGAAACCATGTCTGCCGGATCGCCCTTGGCGATGTAGCTGCAGGCCGTGTCTTGTGCTTGTGCACGGATAATCTCGATGCCCACTGCTTTCGATACATCTTCTTTGCTGAGAAAGCGGCATGGATCACCTTTGAAACCGCTGCTGGGATCGTCACTCGAAGCGGCCGAGGACGCCGCCTTCTGGATCATGGAGGCAAGTCCACCTGGCGCTGGGTTGGGGTTATCTCCCTCCACTTGGTGCCTAACCGCCTGGACTTTTTCTTTGACCTTGTGAACCACGTAGTACACGGCGCCGAGCGCGGCAGCGCCACCGACGAAGATGATGAGGACCGCAGCAATGCCTGCTTTGAGCAGCGCGTTGGATTGAGTGGGGGCCTGCGAAGCTGCCGCGATCGGCTGCGGCTGCGCGACTGGGGTGTAGGCGGGCGGCGGAGGAAGAGTGCTGGGTTGCGGGGCCGCTGCAGGCGCTTGCTGAGCAGGTGAATTGATCGATCCACATTTGCCGCAGAATTTTTGCCCATCGTTTAAGGGCGATCCACATGTACCGCAAAATTTGCTCATTGTGCCAACTCCTAGTTGCGATTTGATCTATAGCCTCGGCAATGAGGATCGCAAGCGCCCCAAGCTTCAAAGGCGGGAACTGGGGCATCCAGGAGCCGAGGCTTTCACGGCGTCCCGGACAAGCTGAGCGCAATCTTCCTGACATTGCCCTCGAGGCCGTCATCCGATGTCTAAGAATTGAGAGATGAGATTCCCAGTTCTTCTATTGGTCAAACTTAGGCCACGCGCGAAAATAGCTCAGGCTGCGCCACGTAAATCACGGTATGGCGAATAACTTGTTACAAATCTCACCGAACTTTTGCCCAAGCTCCGCGTTGTGAATCTTCGGTGCTCCGGGGTCGATAACACTGATTTCGCAGCCGCGATCATGGCCCTTGACGGCAGAGAAGGCGCCTGCCTCGTTCCAGTACGCGCCATCGCCGAAGCCGCTGATCGGGTGCGTGCCGACAATTCTCGGGATTTCCTGCCGGAACACGTCAATGTCCGCAACTTTCAGGCTTATGTAAATCGGGCCGACATTGCAGGAGTTCGCGTCGAGCCGCCGCGGCTTGCCGGCAGGATTGCGCAAAATTGCGGCCACCACATCAGGTGTCAGATATTTCTCGCAAGCGGTGGCGCCATTGGCGGTCCAGGCGCTGCCGCTGCTACCCGGTGCGGCGAGCGCGGGCGCGGTGAAAGCGAGCGTTGCCAGGACGAAGGCAAAGGCCACGGCCGGCAAGCGGGGCACGTTTTGAGTTGGCATGACATTTCTCCTTGAAGTTGCGGGTACGCAGTAAACCAATGGCGCGGTAATGGTCCGCGTCGCGCCTTTGCGCCGGGTGGGTCGAGGGTTGAATTGTTTTTCAATTGGCTGTTTGATCTTTTCGGGTTTCCTTCGACAGAGACATATGGACCTCGGGGATGTGCAGGGATCTGTTCTCGAACACCCACACCTTCCGCGAGAAACCTCTCGGAGTCAAAGAAACAGTGGCCAAAATCCTTCTAAACAGATAAATGGCTATTTATCAATCGATTACCGTCGACTCTAAACGGACCGATTCGCTCCGCTACCAATCTGTGGTAAAACTCCAGATACGTTTTCGGACTTCTTCCCACCAATGTTCAAGTGATCCGAATGATCGAGAATACAAAAGCCGCTTCGGTTTATCGCTTTGGTCTGTTCGAAGCCAACCCCCAGACTGGTGAGTTGCAAAGAAAAGGGGCGCGGCTCAAGCTGCAGGAACAGCCATTCCAATTGCTGATCCTTCTGCTCGAAAATGCCGGCGAGCTTGTGGGCCGCGAGACCATCTGCCAGCGGCTGTGGCCGGGGAATACGTTTGTGGATTTCGACGCTTGCGTGAGCGTGGCAGTGGGAAAACTGCGTGAGGCACTTGGCGATTCTGCCGCCAACCCGAGGTTTATTGAAACGGTTCCGAGACGCGGTTACAGATTTGTGGCGCCGGTAACCATACATGCTGCGGTGCCCGCACAGGCGGAACGAGTGGCTAAAAGCCCCGCCTCAATCGCAATACCAGCCGCGCCCCAGCGTGGTCTCAATCGCAACCCGATGATCGCCGGCATCGCAGCCGCTGTCGTCGTTGGCCTCGGGCTCTATTCGCTGCGTTCCCCACTGCGCCCCACTCTCCACAGCGCGGAGGCTCACAGTGCTCTGTCGCCGATCAATATCAGGAGATCGGTCGCTGTGTTGGGTTTTCGGAATCTGCCTGGGCGTGCCGAAGACAAGTGGCTCTCGGCTGCTTTCTCTGAAATGCTCAACACCGAGCTTGGAGCAGACGGCGAAGTACGAATGGTTTCGGGCGAAGATGTAGCGCGGGCGAAAAGTGACTTGCTCTTGGCAGATGAAGATACGCTGGCTCCATCAACTTTGCAGCGACTCCGGACTGATCCGGGTGCCGATGTGGTAGTGCTAGGATCGTACACGCTGCTTCCAGGAGGAAGACAAATTCGTCTCGACCTCCGCATTCAGGACACCGCGGCCGGCGAGACAATCGCGGAGGAAGCACTTTCCGGTGACGAGAATGATCTATTCCAACTCGCTGACCGCGCAGGACAAGATCTGCGCCAGAAGCTTGGCTTGCATCCCATCTCGTCTGAGAACTCGACCGCTATCCGGGCCGCAATGCCATCAAACGAAAGAGCTGCCAGACTCTTTGCTGCCGGACGCGAAAAGCTTTGGGCTTTCGATTTGGCTTCAGCCCGAAGTTTGCTCACCGAGGCAATCGCGGCAGATCCCAAATATCCGCTGTCCCATTCGGCGCTCGCGGATGCCTTGTGGCATTCAGGCTACGAAGTTAAGGCCCGCAAGGAGGCGCAACTTGCTGTCGACCTCTCGGATCATCTATCTCAAGAGCAGCGCCTCCTGGTGGAAGGGACGTACCGAAAGGCGATTGCAGACTACCCCAAAGCCGTCGAAGCCTATCAGACGCTTTTTCATATTTTCCCGGACAATCTGGACTACGGGCTGCTTCTGGCGTCTGCTCAGAATTATTTGAAGCATTCCGACGCATTGCAAACGCTGGCCACGCTTCGACGCCTTCCGCCTCCCATGCGCGACGATGCCCGGATCGACGTAGCTGAGGCTTCAACCTGGATCAATACCGACTTCAATCGCGCGCAGGAAGCTGCCAGGCGTGCGATCGCGAAAGCGAGTGCACAGGGGTCGCACGTTCTGGTCTCAAGGACCCTCGGAATTCTGTGTCAACAAGGTCCCTCGGCCGGCAACCTGGAACAGGCTTTGAGCGATTGCGAGAATGCTCTCGACAGTTCCATTGAGACACATGACGTGAACGGGGAATCAATGATGCGCACTGATCTTGCAGCGATCTACTATCAGCGAGGCGATCTGAAAGAGGCCGAGAAAATCTCTCGGCAGGCACTTGCGGGGTTTCGCGAGGTCGGAAACCTCTCGGGAGCCGCTACGGCTTTGAGTAACATCGCAGCCGTCCGTGTTTCGCTTGGAGATTTGCCTGATGCGAAGAGACTACTGGAAGAATCGATCCCCGACTACCAGGCTACCGAGGACAAGGAGGGCGTGGCCCTGAACTTGAATAACCTTGGCGACCTGTCGCGGCAAAACGGAAACTTGAAAACCGCCGATGTCTTTTATGCTCAGGCCAAAGCTACGGCAAAGGAAATCGACGACAAGAATGCCATCGCCTACGTCCTCAGTGGGGAAGGTGACGTATGGCTGGATAGAGGTGATCTTGCAGCTGCTCGGAAATCGTACGAAGAATCTCTGGCGTTGCGAAAACAAGCAGGAGAAAAGCAAATGGCTGCGGAAACCGAGACTGCATTAGCCCTTGTGTCGATTGAGGAAGGCCACGCCGCAGAGGCTGAAGCAGCAGTTCGCAAACTCCAACAAGAATTTCGTCAGGAAGGATCGTCCGATGACGAACTGATAGCCGCCGTCGTGCTTATCAAGGCCTTGCTTACCGAGTCGAAACAGATTGATGCACAGCATGAATATGAACAAGCGCAGAATCTGGCTAAGAAGAGCCAGAACCCATATGTGCGCCTGCAATGTGCACTAGCAGGGGCACGAGTCAAGCTCAACTCGGATCACCCAGCCGAATCACGGCCTCTGCTAATACAAATAGATGAGGGAGCACGGAGACGAGACTTTAAAGGCATCGAATTGGAAGATCGGCTCTTGCAGGCGGAACTGGCGAACAAGATGGGGCGCTACGCTCTGGCACAAGAGCAACTGACGGCGGTCGAGAATAGTGCCGGCGGCAAAGGGTTTGGCTTGATTTCGCGAAGAGCCACGTCCGATCGGCAAGCTTCACGAAGCGTACCAAATCTCTGATCGTACAGGACTGCTCCCGCGACGATGAGAGCGATGGACACCATCGCCGCGCGATCGGCTCAGCTTCGGCATTCTTCTGCTGGCGTGGTTGCCACATCAACTTTGTTCACAGAGTATGTGGGGCACCCCCCTTGGGGAAATCACCACGGTCGTACCGTAAACGGCCACTGCCCCAGCCGCTTCGCGCGCCACAGGTAGATCAATGTACCGCTCAACGCAATCCCCCCCGCCATTGCCAGCCCGCCCATCGCCTTGCTGCGGTTCACCAGGATGAACACAAATCCCGCCATCGCCAGCACCGGCGGCAACGGATACAGCGGAATCTTGAACGGCCGCTCCAGTTCCGGCCGCTGCACCCGCAGCAGCATCACGCCCACGTGCTGCAAGAAGAATTGCAGCAGGATGCGCGTCACCACCAGCATCGTGATCACCTGCTGAAGGGAGAAAAAGCAAAACACCGTGGCCACCAACCCCAGCGCCACCAGCGACCGGTGGGGAATCCCGTGCTTCGGATGAACCGCCGCCAGAAACCGAAAATAGTTCCCGTTCTGCGCCGCTGCAAACGGCACGCGCGAATATCCCAGCAGCAACGAGAACACCGATGCGAACGCCGTCCACATCACTAGCGCCGCTATCGTGTATCCCGCCCACTGTCCGAACGCCGATCGAGCAATCTCCGCCACCAGTTGAACCCGCGCAATCGCACCCTCGCCCGCATGTCTCGCTGCATCGCGCATCGAGGGCAGCGCCGAGAAATTCATGACCACATACAACGTCGTCACAAACAGCACCGACAGCAAGATCGCCCGCGGAATCGTCTTCTCCGGCTGCCGCACCTCGCTGCCCAGAAACGTGATGTTGTAGTAGCCCCAATAGTCATACGTCGCAATCAGCGTCGCCTGCGCCAACCCGCCAATCGCAAACGCCGCCGACTGCGCCGGACTCGGCGGCATATGCCATCCGCCCATTGCCGCTGCATGCGCAAACCCTGACGCAATCACGCCCGCCATCGCGGCCATCACCCCTGCAAACAGCACCCACGCGAGCCGCGTCACCGAGCTCAGATTTCGATAGAGCAGCGCCGTCACCAGCAGACAAGCCGCAGCCGCCGCAAAATTTGCACAGTGCAGCGCCGGCAGCGCCGCAATCGGAGCCGACTCAAGCCCCGGCCAGAACCACGCCAGAAAACTCGACAGCCCGATGCATCCCGAGGCGATCGAAAGCGGCGCAGAAAAACTCAGCTGCCACACATACAAAAAACTCAGCCAGTTTCCAGCGCCCTTCGGCCCGTAGATCTCTCGGAGAAAAGCGTAGGAACCGCCGGCTTGCGGAAACGCCGCGCCCAGCTCTGCCCAGACCAGCCCATCCATCACCGCGATCGCCGCGCCCAGCAGCCATGCCCAAACTGAAAGCTTGTAGCCCGCCGCCGCAATCACCAGCGGCAGCGTGATGAACGGCCCTACGCCGATCATCTCCAGCATGTTGAACAGCACCGCCGACCGCAGCCCGATCCGCCGCTCGAGATGGCCCGATTCTGTTTCTGCTGATTTGCGAGACGTGGTCACGAAAGGGATCTTCCAGCCGCAGTGCTTCACGGATTGTACACTGACCACAACCATGTTCTTTTCTCAGGGAGCACCTCACGCATCCGCCAACGCTGCCCTCGCAGCGTCGATTACAGCGGTCCTCATCGCATTCGCCGCGGCACCGCAAATGCCCGCGCAGGCCGCATCAGTCGCACAGTTGCCGCCATCCGAGCCGCACCTCATCTCGCTTCCGCTCCCTGAAGACCGCGGCGAAGCCAGGCTCGAGCAGACTCTAAAGCAACTCAACACCACCGCCGGTCTCATGATGATCGTCGCCCATCCCGACGACGAAGATGGCGCGCTGCTCACCTACCTTTCGCGCGGCCTCGGCGTGCGCTGCACGCTCTTCACCCTCACCCGCGGCGAAGGCGGACAGAACGCCATGTCCGGCGAACTCTACGATGCCCTCGGCATCATCCGCACCAACGAACTCCTCAAAGCCGGCCAATACTACGGAGCCAAACAGCTCTGGGGCAGCGAAGCCGACTTCGGCTTCTCCAAGACGCAGGAAGAATCCTTCCAGAAGTGGACCCACGAGCGCGTCCTCTATGACGCTGTCCTCGCCGTCCGCAGCGAGCGCCCCCAGGTCATCGTCTCCACCTTTGTCGGCGGCATCACCGACGGCCATGGCCAGCACCAGGTCTCCGGCGAAATCGCTCAGGAAGTCTTCAAGGCCGCCGCCGATCCAAAGGTCTTCCCCGATCAGCTCAAGCCCATCTCCGAAGGCGGCCTCGGCCTCCAACCCTGGCAGCCCCTCGCCGTTTACTCCATGACGCCCTTCGCGCCCGTCACGGATAAAGGCATGTACGATTACGCCACCGGAAAGTGGGCGCCCGCGAAGTTCAAGAACTACGTCACCGGCGAAATCCTTAAGACGGTCCCGTCCACTGACGTCCGTATCCCCGTCGGAACCCGTGACACTACCCTCGGTCGTAGTTACACACAGATCGCCCGCGAAGGCTGGGGCGAGCAGAAGTCGCAAAACGGCGGAGCCAATCCATCCCTCAGCGGCCCCGCAACGGCCAGCTATCACCTCTGGGCCGTCTCGCCTGAAGCTGGACCGGAACCAGGCTTAAATGCGGCGACCGATAGCCTCTTCCAAAACAGCAAGGTCTATATCGATACCAGTTGGACGAGGCTTGGGCATCATGCCGGCGCTGCGGCAGCCCCGTGGCTCAACGGCGATCTGCGCGCAATCGAGGCGGGATTGCAGGGTTTTAAAGTGCAATGCTCCGGCAAATCGCCGCTTGAGGTTGCGCACCTCCTTTCGCCGTTGTACCGGCAAACTCTCGATCTCCGCAAACGCGTGGATGCCGACGCCACACTACCTCGCGAAGCCAGCGCCACGCTTCTCTTCGAACTCGACGCCAAAATCAATCAATTCCAGTCCGCACTCGCCGACATCCTTGGCCTCGACCTCGTCGCCTTCCGCACCAACGAAGCCCACGCCCAGTCCGCCGGATTCCGCGGCGCCTCCGCGGACGAAGCCCCCACCGGCGTCTCACCCAGCGAAGAGTTCCGCGTTCACGTCCACGCTTCCCAGGCCACCAACGCCACGCGCCTCGAAAAAGTCTGGCTCCAGAGCCGCACCGGCGAAAACTGGAAGAGCACGATCACCGGCGGCGCTATCAACCCCACCGCGCCAGTCGCCGATCCCGTCTTTACAGTCCACGCCGCCGCAAACGCCGCTCCCACTGCGCCCTTCTTCACGCGTCCCAACACCGAACAGCCCTACTACGACATCGCCAATCCTCAATGGCGCGAGCGCTCATTCGCTCCCTACCCGCTCGACGCCTGGGCCGAGTTCACCTTCGATGGCCTGCCCATCCGACTCGGCACAGTCGTGCAAACCCTTAGGCGCGTCACTGGCCCCGGCGGCTTCTACGAACCATTGGTAGTCACCCCAGCCATCGGCGTCAGCGTCGCTCCGCAAGCCAGCATCCTCCCACTCGATGGCAGCGCGCTCCCTGTCCGCGTCACCGTTCACACCCAGGCCGCTGCGGATGGCACCGTTACCCTTAAGCTCCCCGATGGTTGGCGCTGCGAACCGGCCCAGGCTGAGTTCCATCGGAAGACCGCCGGAGACACTGATCCGATCCTCTTCTCTGTAACTCCCGCGAGCGCGCAGACTGGAGCCTATTCCATCCAGGCCGTCGCGCAATCCGCCGGTCGCGATTATCTCTCCGGCTGGCACAGCGTCGGCTATCCCGGCCTTCGCCCTTACAACCAGTACGCGCCCGCCATTCTCCAGACCCGCAAGATCGATGTCAAGCTCGCTCCGGGACTTCGCATCGGATACGTCATGGGTCCCGGCGACCTGGTCCCCGAAGCATTGGAAGGCATGGGCATCACGCCGCAACTGCTCTCCGCTTCCGATCTCATCTCCGGAGACCTCAGTACTTACAACGTTCTCGTCATGGGCATCCGTGCATACTCCGTCCGTCCCGAGTTGCCCAAAGTCCAGCCGCGCCTTGAAGAGTGGGTTCGCAACGGCGGCACACTCGTCGTCCAGTATCAGAGCAGCGCGTTCCCTGCACCGCTGCCTATCTCGCTCGGCGGCCGACTGCCAGAACGCGTAGTCGACGAACAGGCTCCCGTGAAATTGCTCGCCCCTAACAACCCGCTCCTCAACTTCCCCAACAAGATCACCCCCGCCGACTTCGACGGCTGGGTCGAAGAGCGCGGTCACTCTTTCCTTGATTCATGGGATCCGGGATATACGGCGCTCACCGAGACTGCCGATCCGGGACAGGATCCGCAGCGCGGCGGATTGATTGTCACCCATCCCGGCAAAGGAACCTACATCTACGTCGCCTATGCCCTCTATCGCCAGTTACCTGAGTTAGTGCCCGGCGCCTATCGCATCCTTGCCAACCTGGTAAGTGCCGGCAAAGATGCACACACAAACCACTAATACCGCAACGCACCCGAAACCTCCGAAAGACAAGCAATTCCCCCGCATCTGCGAGGTCGCATTCACTTGTTCGTTTGCTTCATCTAATTATGAATAATCGATAAATTTACCTTTCTTTAACATCGGCGATAGTCGCGCACGTAACCTGTTAAAAGTATGTGAATTAGTCAAATATTCATCAAAATCTGCGAGTGTGGGAGTCAGACGCAACGAAGAAAAGCCACATCTCAGTTCCCGCTCTTTTCATGCCCTTCTTCGCTCGCGCGCAATTCAGTTTGATCTCCACATGGCTTCATCTTCAGTACCAGTGCGGTGATCCATCTACGGGCGCCAGGCGTACACGGGCGTCCGCACGAAACAACCTGATCTGAGAGGAAAAAGACGCCCAATGAAATTCCAAATGAAAATGGTTGCCGCTGCAATCCTGGCTGCCAGTCTCGTTGGTACGAATGCATACGCCGGTGATCCCCCCGCACCCGCCAAAAAGCACGCCGCCAAAAAACAGCCTCCCAAACCCACTGTCGAAGAACAGATCAACGCTCTGCGGCAGGAATTCCAGGGCCAGATCGACGGCTTGAAATCCGATCTGGCGACCAAGGACGCGCAATTGAAACAGGCACAGCAGGCAGCTGCTGATGCCCAGGCCGCGGCACAGAAGGCCGAAGCAGATGCGACCGCGCAGCAATCGGCACTCACCGAAAACTCCGCCGCCGTCTCCACTCTCCAGAGCACGGTCACAGACATGAAAGCCGCTAACGCTTCAGCGGTCTCATCGTTTTCTGACGAAGCAGCTTCGATCAAGAAGGCAATTGCAAGCCCTGAGGCCCTTCACTACAAGGGAATAACTCTTTCGCCGGCAGGCAGCTTCATAGCGGCCGAAACTGTGTGGCGTCAGGGCGGCACCGGCGGTGGACTCAACACGCCATTCACCGGTGTTCCGCTGGACCACTCAGAGGCTGCGCAGTTAAGCGAGTTTCAAGGGTCGGGTCGCCAGTCCCGTTTAGCGATCAAAGCCACCGGCAAACTCGACAGCATGACGCTTTCGGGCTACTACGAAATGGACTGGCTGAGTTCTGGGGTTACCTCAAATAACAACCAGTCCAACAGCTATACCCTGCGCCAACGGCAGTTGTGGGCTGACGCAAAGTTGACGGACGGATGGGACTTCTCCGGTGGTCAAGGCTGGTCACTGGCAGCCGAAACCACGAAGGGTCTGACGCGCGGCACAGAGATTCTACCCTCTAGCATCGATCCTCAGTACATGGCCGGATTTGTATGGACTCGCCAGTACAGCTTCCGCGTGAGCAAGGACTTCGGTAAGAAGTTCTTCACGGGCATCTCGGCTGAGAATGCTGAAACGCTTAATCCGGGCGGACAGAATCTGCCCACGAATCTGCTTCTCACCACGGTCGGAAGCACCGGCGGCCTGTATGACAACCAGAGCAACTACTCCTATAACCTGACACCGGACTTCGTCGCCAAGATCGCGATTGAGCCGGGTTGGGGTCACTGGGAACTCTTCGGAATCGGCCGGTCTTTCCGCGACCGCATCTATCCCACGGGCGGCACGCCGTTTAACAACACGACCTGGGGTGGAGGGATTGGTGGCGGCTTCCGCGGTCCACTGGCCGGGAAAAAGGTCACCATCGGCCTGAAGGGCCTGTACGGCGAGGGCGTCGGCCGCTACGGTTCCTCGACCATCGCCGACATCACCCTCCGTCCCGACGCAACCATCTCACCACTGCACGGTTTCTCCGCCATCAGCACACTGGAGATGAACCCCACTTCCCGTCTGAATCTCTACTTCAACTACGGTGGCGACTATATTGGACGGGATTACACCATCGATCCGGTCTCGGGCAAGGAAGTCGGCTACGGCACATATACCGCGAACATGTCAGGCTGCAACACCGAGAATGCATCGAGCGCAGCGAATGCAAGCGGCAACCCCGGAGCCCCTAGCAATTGCGGAGCGAATACCAAGGACGTGCAGGAGTTCTCGGCTGGCTGGTGGTACAACATCTACGCCGGTCCTAAAGGCCGTCTCCGCCAGGGCTTCCAGTACGCCCTGTTCGAACGCAACCTCTGGTCGGGCACGGGCGGCCCGCTCAACCCCAACGGCGGCGCCTCCGGAACCGACAACATGTGGTGGACCTCCTTCCGCTACTACCTCCCCTAGATCCGCGGCTTCTCCGCAGAACAAATGGGGCAGTCCAAATCGGACTGCCCCACCTTTTTCCGCCAGTCCTGACTACTTCATCGTCGCTATTTGACCCTCGGTTCCCCGGTCGAAAGAAACGCGACTCCATCAATCGGCTCTCCCGAAGCCAGCACGTCACGAAGCTTCTCTGCATTCGGCCCGCTCTTTTCCTCCGCATCTTCAATCAGCTTCATCGCAGCCGCAGGCTTCGTCGCAGCAGGCAATCGAAAAATCCAGGGAATATTGGTCGAAGTCAGTTTGCGATCCTCGCTCAGCGCTACGACCGGCACAAACGCCTTCAACGCCAGTTGCTCCGAGAGGTGGGCCGCATCGCGGTCCAGTGCCAGGATTGCCAGCGCATGTTCATCCATCAGCGCATGAACAAGTTGCGTCGAAGCGGCCCCCCAGTTCTGATCGCTCGCAACGGGCAGTAACCTCCACTCCACACCCCGTCCGGAATCCTCACGAAGCAGCGCCTGCATCTCTGCCGATCGCACTACCACCTCGGCGTGCGGTCCGAAGAGCACCACCTTCCTCACACCATCCGGCAAGTTCTGCAAATGCGGCCCGGCATATGTCACGCCCTCTTCACCAACCCGCGCGTACGGCACTGGAACCGTTGCGGGCTTTACACCTTCTGCCGACTTCTGCGTGGGCTTCGCCGTCGGTTTGTCCATTGGCGCCAGACGGTACGAAACCGATCCGTTGTGGACCGTGCCCAGGAACATGGGCGCGACGTTCTTCTGATTCGGATCGAAGATCATGTGCCCGGTCACGCCGGCGTATTCCTGAATATCCGCCAGCGCATCATGAATCCGCGCGCGATTCAGTCCGGCCTTGCAGATCGAATCCAGCAACGCGTTCATCGCGTCATACGCGAGCGAAGCAAACTGCTCCGGCTTTTCTTTATACCGTGTCTCAAAGCGCGCGTTGAAATCCAACCACTTTGGATCATTGCGCGTTGGGTCATACGGGAAAACCGCCTCAAACCCCTCCGCCGCGGTGCCAGCTTCGGCTAGTAGCTCTGGCCCGATTGTGCGATAAGAGCCAAACACCCGCTGCTTCATGCCCATCGCTTTCATCTGCCTCAGAATGTTTGCCGCCGGAATTTCGTCCGTCCACAACACGATGGCATCTGCCCGCGAAGACTGGATGATCTTCAGTGCACGCGTATAATCCGTATCTCCCGGCATAAACTTCTGCTCGATCACAACCGGGTGGCCGAGACGCCGTGAAGCATCGCGAAACTTGATCACGCCGAAGCGTCCGTAGCGGCTGTTGACGCGCAGCAACGCAACCCGCTTCAACCCCAGTTCCGAAAAGATCCGCCGCGCCAGCGTCAGGCCCTGAACGCGATCGTCCTGCAGATCCGTGAAATACCACGGAATATATGTCTCCGGAATCGTTGGGTCCGTAGACGCTGAATTGACGATCGGAATCTCGGCTTTCAAAGCGACGCGTAACGCGATGTGCGTCGACTCGGAACTGATTGAACCGAAGATGGCCCAATCCAGGTCGTCGTACACCATCTTTACCGTTTCGTCGGATGGCGAACCCCAGATGCTGGAGTCGGTCGGGCGGTCGTCGCCATACACGGTCTTGGCCTGCCAGTTGTCGTAGTCGTTATGCAGCATCAGCTTGAATGGAATGCCGCCGTATCCCCCGCGTGCGTTCGCTTCCTCCACCGCGAGTTGTGCGCCGTGAAGCATGCGAAGTCCGAATGCCTTCTCCGGACTATGCTCGATCGGTCCAAAGAAGCCGATGCGAATCTCGGTCAGATTCTTGGGCTCCGCAATGTCCCGTTCTGCACCCGTATAGATGTTTGGATGGACATAGTTCAAATCGTACGGCGCGGTGAACTTCGCGTATGGACTAAGGTCCTCCGGTTCGCCGGCATACGGCTCTACGACACGATCCTTCGGCGGACCCGGAGGATGCTTGCCGCACTCACATGCGGGGCTCTTCGCGGGACCCTGCGCATACAGACTCAACATCGTGCTGGCAGCCAAAACGCCGGCCGCCACCACCAACCATGCCTTCCGCATCGCACTGCTCCTTACTTTGCTGTCTTCTCCGTACGGAACATCGCAATTGCTTCAATCTCAATCAGAAGTTCCGGACGGCAAAGATGCGCCTGAATGCCCGTCGACGCGGGCAGCGGATCCAGCCCCTGTGCCTTGAAAAACGCGGTGCGTTCTTCGTTGAACGCGTCATAGTCGCGATCGATATCGCGCAGATAGCACGAAGTGCGCACAATGTCGTGCCATGTGCAGCCTTCGCTCTCCAACAGGCCGGTGATATTGTCCAGCGTCCGCTTCATCTGCGCGCGAAAATCGCCGATGTGTACGCTGACGCCGTTCTCATCGATCGATGCCGTCCCCGAAATCAGCAGGATCGTCAGTCCATTCAAATCGATGCGCATGCCCCGCGAAAACGAACTCGGCTTGGCATAGGCATAGGCTTCGTTCAGCACGCCATGATTCGTCATGGCCCGCTTTTCGATTGGTGCGTGTGCGATGGTCTCCAGAATCTCTGATAAAGCGATCATGTCTTTATAGCTCCTTATGGTTGATGAATCCCGTGACTTAAACCTTTGGCTGTGGCGACCCAGATGTCGTCGCCCTGAAAATCAATTCCCAGAACATAGTTGTGCGCCGGCGCCGTGCTCACCGCGACCGGCGAAACGTTGCCCTTCGCGTCCCGCACCGTCATCTCCGGCTTCCCGGTTGTCATCGACGGCCGATAGACGGCCCAGTTCGATCCGTCGTAGTAGGCAAGCCCTTTGTCGGTCCCGAACCATGCCCGTTTCGCGTCCACACCCTTTACGACATTGGTAAAGTTCGAAGGAAGTCCGCTGTCTTTCGTTAGAAAGTTGTGCCAGTAGCGGCCGTCATACCGGCTGTCTCCGAAATAGGTGGCGGCCCAGAGGATGTTATCCACATAACTCACTGACGTTGTGATCTCATGAATCAACCCCTGGTCCTTGAACAGCACCATCTCCGTCTCGCCGTCGGGGTCTTCGTATTTGTCCCAAAGCTTCTTCTGCTGGTCGTACTCAAGAATGCCGCTGCCCCAGATCGCGTAGTACACCTTGGTCGGGGTCGCGGAAACTCCGTACACCCAGATTTCGATCATCGGAGTGTTGCGTTCGTTGAAGAGCGACCATTGCCCTGTGTGCAGATCGAGTTTGCACGCGCCCGCGGCCGTCGCAACCCACACGTTCTCACTCTCCACCGACACTCCATACACCACGTCATTGCTCAGCCCCGAATTCAATTGCGTGAACGTGTCGATCCGTCCACCCGAAATGCGGCTCAACCCACCCATCGTCCCCGCCCACACATCGCCGGTGCGCTTATCCAGCGCGAGAGACGTCACTGCGCGATGCGCCAGACCATCTTTGGCCGTATAGGTTTTCCACTTGCCGTTTTCGTAAAGCCCCAGCCCGTTCTGCGTCCCGGCCCAGATGCGATCCCCGTCCACCAGCACGCTGAACACGTGATCGTCCGGCAACCCGTTCGCCGTGGTGAAGTTCTCAAACTTGAAGCGCGGCATCGCCGGAATCACCGGCTTCGCAATCCCAATCGCATCCTTGCGCGCTCCGCGTCCAACTCCCTTCGATTGGCCCGCAGCCCCATGCGCTGCGCCCACTAGGATCACTATCATTGCGACCGTAAGAAAATTCTTCATCGCGTCCTCAGGTACTCAATCAAATCGTTGAGTTCGTCTTTGGTCAGGTCGTTTGTTCGGCCGTGTTTGTCTTGTGGATTGAAGACCGTCCAAATCTCTTCCAGCGTTGCGGCGGAACCGTCATGCAGGTATGGCGCAGTAATAGCAATATTGGTCAACTGCGGCGTATCTAGCATCCCCGAATTATCCGTCACCTTTTTCGTTCCAACGTCGAACGACTTCTGATCCGTTCCCTTCGATCCGCTATGGCAGAACACGCACCGGTTCGCTTCCGGAATCGCCTTCCCAAACTTGTCCGTTTCGCGCACAAACAACGCCCGACCTCGCTCCTGTCCAGCCGTCAACTCCCTACCAGGCAATCGCCAGCGATTCGGCCGCGGCGGCAAACTCCGCACATACACCACCAGGTCCGTCAGCGTCAGATCGTCGTAGTTCTCCGCGCGCCAGAAATACTTCTCGGTACGCGGTCCACACTCCGTAGGCAGGTTGGGATTGCCGCCATTCCACTTGAAGGGCTCCGTATCCTTCACTGCTTCAATCGGACGATTGTCGACAATATCGCGGCCAAATCCGTCCGGTTCGAGATCCCATTGCAATCCATCAAATGTCGAATCGATATGGCAATTCGCGCACCCGATCTGCGCTTGAAACGAATACCGCGCCGTGTAGAACGTCTGTTCACCATGTCGCAGCACCGACAGCTGCTTCGGCCCGCTTAGCGCGATCGTCGAGTCCACACGGTAGGTCTTCGTATCGATCACGCTGATCGTATCTTCCAGCCGATTCGCAACCAGAAGCTTCGTTCCATCACGCGTCAGCACCACTCCACGCGGATCATGCCCCACCGCAATGTGCCCGATCACGTACTTCGCACTCGCCGACAAATCCTGCGCGCTCGATCCTGGATGCATGCGCGCAAACCTGATCAGCCGTGAAACATCCACGACCGTAACCATCTCCGATCCCCCGCACGTGATGAATATCCGCGACTTGTCCTGCGTAATCGCAATCCCGAAGGGCCTCACCGCATAGCGATCCAACTCGTCCAGCGGTACTTCCACCGGCTTGCCAACATCCGCACCAAACAACGTCAGCGTGTCCGCGAATGCTCCGCCGTGCTCCAGATGCGCCAGCGGTACCAGATTTTTCGGATGCATATTCGCCGCAACGCCAAGCCTCCCATCCGCCGAAAACGCCACGTGAAAACCATGCGCGATATAAGGCAGCGCAATGCGATCGACTACCACCGCACGCGTTGCATCAATCACCGTGATCTCCGAAGCCGGCGGCGTGCGATGCGGCGTCGCATTCGGATACACGTGCGTCACATAGAGCTTGCTCCCATCCGGCGAAGCCGTGATGTAGCTTGCCCCGCGCTCCGCCGCTAGCCGCTTTTCTTCCACGCCCGTCTGCGCATCCAGCACCGCTACATCGTTCGAGATGCGATTCGCAACAAACAGGTGCTTGCCGCCACGATCCTCTACCACGCTCGATGGCTCCGCGCCCACCGGCCATGTCGCCGCCACTTCCAGCGTCTTCGTGTCGATCACCGAAATCGTGTCGTCCCACGAATTCGCCACAAACAATCGATCACCCTTCGGCGAAAGCGAAAATCCGCGCGCCACCGCGCCTACCCCGACCGACTTCACCAGCGCATAGCTCTTTGCGTCCAGCACGCGAACCTGCGCGCTCTCCTGGCACAGTACGTAGAGCCGCGTTCCATCCGGCGAAAACAGCATCTCCAGCGGCGAAGCATACTCAAGCCGTTCACCGGTACGGCCCGTCGCGACAGATGCCCGCGCGGTCCGGCCGCTCCACACGCAAACACCAAGAGCCACGGCGCACACACCCACAAGCGCGCTCACGGCACCCAACGTTTTGCGAGCGCGCCCTTTCATTTCGGCTCCTCGATTGTCAGCACACGATCCACGCCCTGCTTCTCCAGCGTCTGCTCGCGCCCGCTCGGCCACTTCACAACAATCTTGTCGATCGCGCTCGCCTCACCCAGCCCGAAGTGCAATCGCGCATCATTCTGCGAAAGGTAACCCGACCCAGCCACGCGCTCCGCCGTCCAGCGCCGGTCCCCTGCAACCACTTCAACCCGCGCACCAATACCATCGCGATTGCTCTTCGTCCCGACGAGTTTGATCGCAACCCAATGCCGAGTGCTCGTCGACACGTTGTGCACCAGCGTCCCCTTCGCGCCCAGATTCACCAGGAACGCATCCACCTTGCCATCATTGTCGTAATCTGCAAAGCATGCTCCACGCGCTACCGTGCGCTCATTCAACACCGATCCCGCGCTCTCTGAAATATCCGCAAACCGCTTCCCGCCCAGTCCGCGAAACAGCGTGTGCTCCTGCGGAATCAAATGAATCAGGCCGCCATGAAAAATCAAAATGTCGGGATAGCCATCGTTGTCAAAGTCGTAGACCCCAGTTCCCCAACTCACATACTGCGCATTCGTCTGCGACACCCCATTCGACGCACCGATGTCTTCAAATCCCTGCTTGCCGTTGTTGCGCAGTAGGCGGTTGTAATGCCCATCCGTTACCCAAAGGTCCAGCGCCCCGCGCCCTTCGAGATCCGTAAATACCGGCCCCATCGACGAAGTCGACTCGCCATTCTGCCCGAATGCGGTCCCCATATCGTTCGCGACTTCTTCAAACGTCCCATCGTGCTTGTTGCGGAACATGAAGTTCTCGGTGCGGTCATTCGCGACGTAGATGTCGTCCCATCCGTCGTTGTCAAAATCAGCCGCAGTAACGCCCATCGTCCGCCCCACAAACGCCGCGATCCCCGACTTCTCCGAAACATCTGTAAACGTCCCATCGCAGTTGTTGTGGAACACCTTGTTCGTCTCGCCTTCGTAATCTAGCGGCCCCGGATAGTTGTCTGCCGCGTAAAAAGCGCGATACTTCGGATCGAACTTCACATACCGACCGATAAACAAATCTGTGCATCCATCCTTGTCATAGTCCAGCCAGGTCGAACTGATCGCCCACCCGTCTACCTTGATGCCGGCCTTCGCCGTTACATCGGTAAAGTGCCCGTTGCCATCGTTGTGATAGAGAATCGTTTTTCCATATCCCGCCACCAGCAGATCGACGAATCCATCGTTGTCATAGTCCGCCGCGGTCACCGCGATCGCGTACATGTCCGGATCGAGCCCCGACTGCTCCGTCACATCCGTAAAGTGTCCATTGCCATCATTGCGATAAAGATGGTTGTGCGGCGGCGGCACCGGCTTGTCCTTCAGCGGATACGGATGCATCGAATCATCCAGCGGCCTTCCATTCACCACGTACAGCGAAGGCCGCCCCGAGTTGTTGTAGTCGATCCACGCGCACCCTGCACCGGTGCCCTCCAGCAGCGAACCCAGCTTGGCCGAACCAAAGCTGTGCGTGAAGTTGATTCCAGCTTTTGCAGTTGCATCTTCAAAACGAATGGACGATTTCTCACCGGAACTCGATTGCGTCCCGGAGGCAGGGGCCGCAGGTGGAGCACTGCTCGTCTGTGCCGCAACAAGAGAAACCGTACTCAACAAAAAAAGAACAGTGCGGTAGAACAACTCAATTACCTCCCCGCTGCAGCGGTCCGGCCAAACCAGTCAGATCCACAGGCGTCGTGGTGCGCAGCAAAACCTCAGGTACCCGATTTTCCGCGGCATGTTCCGGCCCCGCATGGCATCCAACACAAATCCTCTGCTCACCGCGCCTGATCCAGAGCCATCCGTGCTCCTGCCGTAGAGCAGAACCCTTCGCATTCAGCAGCACAAACCGTATCGCACGATCCGCTGGCGCCTTCACAAAAAACGACCCATCCTGCTCCACCGGCGCCGTACCCACAGTCACGGCATGCCCAGTTGCATCCTGCGTCTCCAGCCGCACCGTTGCAGGCACGCCCTTCAGCGCACCATCGCGCGAAATACGCGCATCCAGCGCCAGCAAATTGCCGTAATCCCAGTCATGCAGGGCCGAAGGATGACGCCTCGGCCGCTCGTGCTCAGCTACCACCACCGGCTCGACCAGGCTTTCGCCGGCACGCGCCAGCACCGTCTGCATCGTCACGGCACCCGGCTTCCATAACTTCAGTGCAAACTTCGCAGACGCCGAGTCACGCGCGCTCACCAGCCATGAGCCAGACGCCGTCTCCGCGACCGCTCCTGCAAACTCGCCGTGCGGCGCAACAACGCGCTCCTCATGCGCCAGCGGCGAGGTAAACCGTGCCATCGATCCGCCATGTGTAAACACCACGTCGCCTGAACTCAACTGTCTTCCGCCCCAGCGTGCTCCTGCTGCGTTCGTTGGATGATCGCAGCGGTACGACTCCACGCCGGATCCATCCGCGTAGACGAGAAACATCTCCGGCGTAGCACCCTCGCCTAGCGGAAACCCCGCCTCAAACAAAATCCGCCCGTCCGCCAGCACATCCGCCGGCACCGCGCTCGCACGCATGTATGTCAGCGGAACAACCGGTTTCGCGCCAGCGCCCTCGATCTCTGTCAACGCCGCCGACTCCATCAGCCGGGCCGACTCAAGCTCGAACCCCTTAGCAGTGCGCTGCGCGTATACCAGGCGCCAACCCGGCAGGTACAGCGGCCTGATCGCGTCATCTCCCGAAGTAACAACCTGGCGCACCTTGCGATCCGACAGCGTCAGTTCCCATATCTGCCACTTGTCGCCCGCCCTCTTCTTCCCCGCAAAAAGTACCGCCCCTCCGTCGAAAGAGACACTCGCGTCCGCGCTAGCCGCAAACTCCGGCACAAGCGGCTCAGCATTGCCCTCACGAATCAACAGCAACTGGGCGCCCATGGGGAAGCGTTCTCCACCACGAAGCGCCGCCGTCGGCTCATACACCGGCGTCCCTGTAACGATCGCGTCTGACCCAATGGATTGTGAGATAGAAGGCGCAAACCCGCACGTAGCCATCAGCAACATGCAGAAGCCCAAGACCCCGGCCACTCTCAAACCAACGCTCATCCAACCGTCTCCAGAGTCTGGGCAGCCAATGCCTCTTCGCGCAATGCGATGTATGGCGTAAGCGACGCCATCATCGCGTCAAACTCGGCAAAATTCAGTGACTGTTCCCCGTCGCTCCACGCCTTATCGGGATCCGGGTGAACCTCGACAAGCAGCCCGTCTGCACCTGCCGCCACACCAGTCCGCGCCAGCGCCGGCACCAGTTCACGACGTCCACATGCGTGGCTCGGATCGGCGATGACCGGCAGGTGCGAAATCTGCTTCAAAAGCGCAATCGCCGCCACATCGAACGTATTGCGCAGCGTTGCATCGAACGTGCGAATTCCCCGCTCGCACAAAATCACATTAGGATTCCCGTTTGCCTGCACGACCTGCGCCGACTTCAACAGGTCGCCGATCGTGGCCATCATCCCGCGCTTCAGCAGAATCGGCCTTCCGGAGCGCGCCGCGACTTCCAGCAGCGTAAAGTTTTCCATACTGCGCGAGCCGATCTGCAGGATGTCGGCATATTCGGCCACCAGTGGCACATCGTCTTCGCTCATCACCTCGGTGACAATTGCAAGACCTGTTTCCGCGCGCGCCTGCGCCAGCATCTTCAGCCCGGCGAGACCGTGACCCTGAAAGGCATAGGGAGAACTGCGCGGCTTGAATGCGCCGCCGCGAAGGATCTGCGCGCCATGTTCGCGCACATGATGAGCTGTGGAGAGAAGCTGGTGCTCGGTTTCAACCGAGCATGGCCCGGCCATCGTGATGAAGTCGCGGCCACCAATTTCGAGATCCAACACCCGCACAACAGTCTGCTGGTGTTTTTCACTCTTCAGAACATCACTAGCCTCGGCAAAACGTTCCTGCCAACTTGGGCGCACCCGCGGCGCTCCGATCCGGGGAAGCGTCAGAGTACCGCCCGCGGTACGCTCTCGCCTCCATCCAAAGGTTGAGGTGCAGAATCAGCAACTTACCGCACCCACCCCTCTGTTTCTATATGTGAGTAGGATCACTTGTCTGTGACGGATAAACTTGACTGTGTTGCACGATCAGCACCTGATTACTTGACCGGATCACAAAGATGCTTCAGGTCAGTGTGATCAGCAACCAACTCCATCACGGCGGCATTTGATGAAGAAAAGTCCGAATTCAGGATATAGATAGCGAAATGGTGACCCGAACAGGCGAAGCTAACTACCGGCAGCCATTGTCGGAGCCACAAAGCCGAACGCTCGATTGACAATCCCCGCTACCCCCAGCACTACCTCATCCTCAAATGGCCGCGCCGCGACCTGCACCCCAATCGGCAATCCCTCCGGCGAATGCCCCACCGGCACCACCGCAGCGGGCGCGCCCAGCGTGTTGAACCACTGTGTATACCGCACTGCATCGAGATACTTCACCGTCTGCCCGTCGATCGTCCACTCCCGTTCGCCATGCCGCCACGCCGGCACACTCGCCACCGGGCATAGCAGTACGGGAAACTCGCGCATCTCATCCAGTGTCTTCACGCGCAGCAAATCCATCTCCGCCCACGCATTCAGAAGTTCGGTAGCCGTCAGCAGACCCGACTTGTTCGCAATCGCCAGGAACTCCCGGAAGATCGGACTCAGATTCTCACGTCCGCCGCGCACCTCCGGCTCAAAGAACATCGCCCCGCACTGCACAAAAAGTGTCCACCACAACTTACGCAATTGCTCCAATGTTTGCGGGCGGAATGGTTCCACGCAAAACCCTGCATCGCGCAACACCGCCGCTGCCGCACGTACGGCAGTGCGCGTCTCCGCAGTCACCGGCGTCAGCCCATCATCTTCAAAGAAGCCGATCCGATTCGTCCGCAGCTCTGCCGCGCTCCATTCGCACAGCGCCACCCGCGGGCTCGCCGGGTCGGCATCATCCTGTCCGCTCAGGGTGCGAAACATCAGTTCCACATCCGCCATCGTCCGCGCCATTGGCCCAATCGCACCCAAAGTCGAAAACGGTCCCACACATGGCGGCAGATGTCCTCGTCCCGGAATCCGTCCCGGCGTAGGCTTCAGCGAACAGATCCCCGTGAAATGCGCCGGCACTCGAACCGATCCGCCGCTGTCCGAACCCAGCCCGGCCGCCGACATCCCGGCCGCTATCGCCGCCGACTCTCCACCGCTAGATCCACCTGGCGTCCGCTCCAGGTCCCAGGCATTCCGCGTCCGCCCATGGAGCAGGTTGTCCGTTTCATACGCCATCAAGAATTCCGGACAGTTCGTCGTCCCCAGGATCAGCGCACCCGCCGCCCGAAGTCTCTCCACTACCACCGCATCCTCGCGGGGAATCTCTCCCTGATGGTTCAGGCTCCCGATCTCGCATTTGTATCCGGCCGTCGCAATCGAGGCCTTCACGGTCACTGGCAGACCGTGCAACGCCCCGCGTGCATCGACAGGCATCTTATCCATCACGCGCGCCTGCGTGCGCACCCTCTCCGCATCGAAGTCCGCAAATGCATTCAGTTGCGGATTAAGCCTCTCGATCTGCTGAATATGCGCCTCGGCTAGTTCTGCGACTGAGATCTCGCGCGCCCGGAGCATCTCCAACTGCCGCACCGCCGGCAGCAGCACCGTCTCACTCATGCACGGCCTGCGCCGACGTCGCGGGACACGCTGGACTGGCCGGACCGCAGGTTGAGTCGTCCGCTGGCGTTGACGGCATCAGCTTGTAATCGAATCGATACGACCTTACCGGCTCGCCCGAATCAAACCGGTCATTCCACTTCAGCTGATAGTCGATCGCTTGGGCATCGTCTGGAAACTTCTCGCTCGCCGGATACGGATACTTGCTCATCTTGTGGAATGGCAGTTGCGCCACCGTGAACGGCATCGCATCCCACCAATCCATATCCTTCACATATCCATTCGCGTAGAAGAAGTAATCGCGCTTCCATCCCGCTGGCAGCACTGGCAACTCGGCCGCGTCAAACTCCGTCGCAATCTCCTCGCCGCTGCCGAAAATCGCATAGCGGTCATCCACGCCCTTCACCAGCTCCGTCACATCTCCCAGGTGCGTGTAGTTTCCGCGTTGGTGCTGGAACGGTCCCGTCAAACTCACGCGATCGTAGTCATAATCGAGATCGCCGGGGCTCTTCAGATCAATCTGCGTCGGATATCCACGGAATCGCTCCGTCGCCAGCGCCAGCGGCACCTCCGTTGTGCGCGCCTGCGCCTCGGCATGGTTATCAATCAGCACCTGGTCCCAATAAATCTCGAGATTGCTCACCAGCCGAATCTTGCGCGTTCCTGCCGGAAGCTTGCCGGTCAGGTCCACCACAATCGTTCGCTCCAGCCCTGCCGGGAACCCCGCCTCACCCGGAATCGTCACCCACGTTCCATCCGGCTTTTGCGCCTCCACATACGGCGAAATAGGCTTGATCCCTGCCTGCCATGCCGCATACAGCGATGTCGCACTGAAGTAATTTACATAGCCCGTCATCAAAAGGCGCAGCGGAGACTCCGTGTTCACATCGCCCAGATCCAGCGTTAGCGTGTGCACATTCGCGAAACCGTCATACGGGGTCGCCGTGAACCCGCTGGCAAACTTATGATCGCGCCGGCTCAGCACGTCCAATACATTGCGCCCCTCGCCGTCCGACGCGCCAACGGGCAGCCGCACGCCCTTCGATGCCACGACACGCCCCGAAGCAAACGGCGGATCGTCGAGGAACCGTTCGTCCGGATTCACCTCCACATCCCCCGGATGATCCACCGCCACCAGCCGCAACCGGTCGAGGTAATTCACTTCTTCCATCGGCTCAATAAAGCGCAAACTCAGCTTTCCATCCACGCTCGCCAGTCGATCGCCATCCACCTTGATCCACTCGCCGGAGTTCGGAATATTCCGCCGCGTCGGCGTGAACCAGTGCCCCACCACCCCCGCGCCAATCACGTCCGTAACGAGTTTGTATTTCTGCCCATCCCACGCAAACAGCACCGGGCACGAACTCCCGCGCCGGTCAGCCTCTTTCATTGCGACTGCCCGCGTGTGCGGCAAATCGATCTCGTCCTGCAGAATTCCTGTCGGCCACAATATGCGCAGCAAGTCAATGTGGTCTGCCGCGCCCAGTCCGATCAGCAACTGCGGCGGAGCCTGCGTCGCCAGTCCCGAAGCGCCCGCCAGTTCCCACTTCTGCCATTGCCCGTCTGCAAAGATCTCCACCTTCGAACCGATTGCCGTCTTGTTGTCCGCGTAGCCGCTCAGGTCGAGCCGCACAAAATGATTTTTGTTCGCGCCCACGTTCCGCAGCAAAACGGGTGGCGCATTCTCCTGCGTCACGATCAGATCCGGAGCGCCATCGCCGTCCACTTCCGCTGCAAGCAGACCGCGCGGAGCGCTCAACTGCACGCTTTCGAGCCCCAGCGTGTGGCTCACATCTTCGAACGTTCCGTCGCCCTTGTTGCGAAGCACCCTCACCCGCGGTCCGGCACTCGTCTCCACAACCGCCGCCAGGTCCACCCATCCGTCGTTATCGATATCGACGGCCGTCACACCCCACCCGCGCGTTGCGCCCGCAAGCGGCAGCGCCACGCGCTCAAACCGCCGCCCCACACCCTGTGGTCCCGCCACGTTCTTCCACAGCGTCAAGCCCGGCGCTCCTGCGTGCGTCACCGCGATATCCATCCAACCGTCCTTGTCATAATCAAGGACAGCGATCCCTTCCGTCGCCGGCAACCCGCCCGCTAACTTGCTAACTCGCTCCCTCGCTGACTTGCTGCTTTGCTCACTCTCAATATTCGCGTTCACCCCACCGGCATCTTCATACAGTGCTTGCTCCGGATATTTCCCTTCCCGCGGGTTCACAAACAGCACGGGCGCAGGCCCATTTCCCGTCACCGCCAGGTCCACTGCGCGATCGTTATTGAAATCCGTCAGAATCGCGCTCGATGTCTTTCCCGAGCCACCTAATCCCGTATCTGCCGTCCACTCTGTAAACGTCTTGTTCCCGTTATTCCGCCACAGGACATTCGGCGCATCGCCATCCTTCAATGGCGCACCGGTCAAAAACAAATCCAGGTCTCCGTCGTGGTCGTAGTCCACAAACGTGATCCCCGTCGGCCTGTTCCGCGGCGCAAGACCCGCCTCCGCCGTCACATCCACAAACTTGCCCTTGCCCAGGTTCCGGAACAACCGCACGCCATCGTCCAACGCCACCGCCAGGTCGTTCAGGTTGTCCCCATCGTAATCACCCACCGCGCATGCCACCGCTCGCCCCGAAGCCTTTAGCCCTGCAGCCGCTGCATCCACACTCTCAAAGCTGCCATCGCTCTTCCGATGCAAAACCCGAATCGCTTGCGATCCGGCCTCCATCAACACCAGGTCCATTTGTCCCGACCCGGTCACATCCAACATGCAAGCCCCGCCGGTCTCGTTCCCGGAAGACCCGGGTGCCCCATGTATGACGCGCTTTCCCGAGGCTCCCAGGGACAGGTCCTTGTTGGTGGGGTGGTGGGGCATGGGTGGGATAGGACGATCCATCGTCTCCGCCACCAGCTTCACCGGAATCATCGCCCTCTGCCGTGCCTGCGGTTCCTCCACCGGCGTCACTGTCGAGTAATGTCCCTGCTCCCCATACGCCAGCCCGATCGCCGCCGATATCTTCGTGCTTGTCATGTGCTGGAACAGCTTGAAATGTTCCTTCGCTGCATCCTTGTCGCCCAGTGCCTGCAGCGCCCGCGCCAACGCAAACTCCGACGACGCATGCAGGGGCTGAATGGCGAGTCCCTGCTTCAGCACTTCCACAGCCTTATCAAACTGCTTCATCTCCCGGTAGCAAACACCCTCGAAGTAATACGAATCCACATCCCGCGGATCGAGCTTCACCGCCTGCTGAAAACTCTTCAGCGCGTCATCCAGCTCATTATCGGCATGCTGCGCCAGGCCGAGGTTGTACCAACCCTGGGCACTATTCGGATCCAAAACGAGAGCGGCCCGGAGGGCCTTCTTCGCATCATCGATCTTCTGCAGCGTCAGCAATGCGATGCCATCGTTGATCGCAGCCTGCGCCAGCTTCGGATCCTGCTTGAACGATTCCGCGAAGCTCTGCTCCGCCTTCTCGGTAAACTGCTGCCCCATCAGCGCCACGCCGCGATTGTTCAGCCGCACCGCATCGGCATTGAAGCGCGCCTGCGCTCCAGCAGTAATGGCCATTGCCAGAATAACCATGGCCTTTTGGCCGTAAACTCGCTTAAACTTCATTCCCAAGTCCGTCTCCAGATCGATCGGTATATCGCACATTGTGATGCAGCGGAACACTTCAGTGTATGCGAGCACCGGGCATATTTAGAACGCCCTTCGCGGGCCATTCGATCGCACGGACGGTTCAGACGGCTTTTTCCCAGCAGCACCGAAGCCGTCATTTGAGGAACCCACCATGAGTACCTCCGAGCAGATATCCACCACCCGCCACGAATACCGCCTGAAGGCCTGGTACCGTTCGCTGTTCCTTATTCTCGGTGCGCCCGCCATTGCAGGCGGGATCATCATGTGCGCACTGGCGCTAAAAGGCGCGAATACCGCATTGCCGCTCGTCATGACCGGGGCTTTTCTCTTCTCCGGCATTTACCTCATTGCACTCGCTATGAGTTCCCGCGTCATCCTCAATGGCAATCGCATCGAGATCCGCGGTGCCTTCACCGACCGATTCGCCGACATCAACGAGATCGAAGGCTATCGCACCATCAGCTCTCGTAATGGCAAGTACACGCAGTTCTATTTGAATAACGGTCGCCGCACTCTCACGCTGGCCAATCATTTTGATCACGACGCTGCATTCGATTCCTGGATTCGAAAAGTCCCTGATCTCGACAAGCGGGATCGCGACAGACTTCTTGAGCAGATATCTCAGCAGCAGGCACTCGGCTCCACTCCTCAAGAACGCCTCGCCGCTCTCGCCCAGGCAAAAACGTACAGCATCTTTGCACTGGTCATCGCATTTGCCGCCGGCATCGCAGCCAACTATGGCATCCCGGCGCTCTTTCTTCCCTTCTCCATCGCGCTCGCACTCGTGCCCATCACACTCGCCATCCTGCTCCACCGGTCGCCCCTGCTCTACACGGTCTTCAAGCGAAAAGACGATCCGCGCGCTGAACTTCTCTATGCGCTCATTGCCAGCAGCTTCGGATTGCTCATCCGTGCCCGCGGCATTCACTTCGTCTCGGTCCAATCGATCGGCTTGGTGATTGCCCTGCTCACCCTCGCCTATCTCGCGGCGTTCTACCACTCATTCTTCGAGAGTCCCTACCCCACGCGCACCTTCTTCGCTCTCCTTCTGTTCGGCATCCTCTATAGTTACAGCACAGTCGCCGTAGCAGACGCGCTTGGAGACCAATCGGCAACCACCCGATACGTCGTTTCTGTCGTCGGTAAACACTACAGATCGGGCCGCTCGCGTTCTTATTACCTCGAACTCGAACCGTGGGGTCCCATGCGGCAACCGAACAGCCTCGGTGTCTCCAAAACCATCTACGACAAGTCATCCCCCGGCGACCAGGTCTGCCTCGACCTCCACCCCGGACGCCTCAATGCTGCCTGGTACACCCAGATCTCCTGTACCAATGAATCACTCGACACCGCACCCTGAGGCCCGCAGATCAGCGGAACAAGGATGGCACATTTATACTTCGATCTGTGATTCCCTCCCTCGAGACCCTGCAGTGGCACGCCTTCCTCGGTCGCGCACCACTTCCGTCAGCACTGCCTGCAGCCGTCTCGCCCTTCGTTCAGGGCCCGATTCTCATCACCGGCGCCGGAGGCTCCATCGGCTCCGCACTCGCACTCCGACTGGCCTCTGCGGGTGCCCACATCATCCTCCTCGAATCCTCTGAAAACAGCCTCTACGACCTACAGCAAAATCTCGCCGCCATCTCCTCGACGCCTGATTTCTATCTTGGCAGTGTCTGCGATCGCACTCTTCTCGATGAAATCTTCTTTCTCCATCGTCCGAGCCTTGTCTTCCACGCCGCCGCCGATAAGCACGTCCCCCTCATCGAAGAACAACCCCTTGCCGCAATCGCCAACAACGTGCTCGCAACCGAGACGCTCGTCGCATCCGTTCAAAATGCCCGCGTCATTCTCGTCTCCACCGACAAGGCCGTGACACCCGCCTCCATGATGGGTGCAACCAAACGCCTTGCCGAACAGATTGTTCTCACGTCAGGGGGAACTGTCCTCCGCCTCGGCAACGTCCTCGCCTCTCGCGGAAGCGTCACAGAACTCTTCGCCCGCCAGATCGCAGCCGGTCTTTCTCTTACCGTGACCGATCCCGCGGCGCGGCGCTACTTTGTCACAATCGCCGAAGCCGTCGAACTGCTCCTCGCCGCAGCCAGTGTGACGCAAGCGCCGGCCCTTCTGGCCCCCCTGCTTCCGCAACCGCACTTCATCGCAGATCTTGCGCGCTTCATGGCCCGCGCTCTTTCTCCAGACCGCATCCCTGTCATCGAATTCACGCACCTCCGCCCCGGCGACAAGGAATCCGAACAGCTCTGGTCCAACAGCGAAACCCCGCATCCGGCAACGGCAAATGGCCTCGTCAGCCTTCGCTCGTCATTGCCCCCACGCAGCCAGTTTCAATCCCTGCTGGCCACTCTGCACCACGCTCTCCGATCCCGCGATCTCTCCACAGCGCTCGCCGCTCTTCGCGTCCTCGTTCCTGACTACACCCCTGGCCAAACCGTTCTTGCGCAGTGCTGCTCCGTCGTGTCGAAGGTCTCCAATGAGTAAATCGAGTAAAGCGAAACGGAAAATTGCCGTTGTCACAACCTCACGCGCCGACTACAGCCACCTCTATTGGCCTCTCCGCGAACTCGCCGACCGTCCCGATGTTGAACTCGGCGTGATCGCGCTCGGACCCCACCTCTCGCCGGAATTCGGCAACACCATCTCTGAAATCGAGCGCGAAGGCTTCCCCATCAAGGCGCGCATTGAGTGCCTTCTCAGTTCCGACACCGATACCGGCATGGCGAAAACCATCGGCATCGCCATCCTCTCGCTCGCCGACACTCTCTCTGCATGGCGTCCCGACCTCATGCTGCTCATCGCCGACCGCTATGAAATGATGGCCCCTGCCTGTGCCGCGCTCGCACTGCGCATTCCCGTCGCTCATATCGAAGGCGGCGAAGTCAGCCAGGGCGCCATCGACGACCACGTTCGCAACGCCCTCACCAAGCTCGCCCACATTCACTTTACCTCGACTGAAACTGCCCGCCGCCGCGTCATCGCCATGGGCGAAGAACCCTGGCGTGTTCACCACGCAGGCGCACCTTCGCTCGATCATCTGAGCCGCTCCAAACTGCTCTCGCGGATTGCCCTCGAGAAACGCCTAGACACGAAGATCGCGTCACCGTCGATTCTCGCCGCCTGGCATCCTGTCACCATCCTCCGAGATACAAATGCCGAGGCCGACGCTCTCTTCACCGCGCTCGCGCATGTCCCGGGTCAACTCATCTTCGTCTATCCCAATGCCGACGCCGGCAGTCACGCGCTGATCGAGCGTACCCGCGCCCTCGCCGCAGCACGCCCCGACACCCACATCTTCGTCAACCTCGACGCCGTTACCTACTGGAGTCTTCTCGGCCAGGTCGATGCGATGATCGGCAACTCCTCCAGCGGCATCATGGAAGCAGCCTCGTTCGCGCTC
Organism: Occallatibacter sp.; assembly: GCF_049582745.1. Taxonomy (GTDB): domain Bacteria; phylum Acidobacteriota; class Terriglobia; order Terriglobales; family Acidobacteriaceae; genus Telmatobacter. The sequence goes on along the minus strand of NZ_JBAUUO010000134.1, from coordinate 24,040 downwards.
CCCGTCGTTAACGTCGGCATGCGTCAGCAGGGCCGCGAACGCGCGCGCAACATCCTCGACGTTCCCGCCGATAGCGCCGCCATCACCGCCGCACTCAAACGCGCTCTCGTTCCCGCAACGCGCAAGAAACTTCGCGGCATGGCCAATCCCTACGGCAACGGCACAGCCGCCACTATTATCGCCAATGTCCTCACCACTGTTCCTCTTGAGAACCTGCTGATCAAACAACCCGCACCTATAATCGACCGGCACTCTCGCTAACTTGCTGACAGGTACGGAGCACCACTAACTCGCTTACGTGCTATACCGCAAACCACACTAACTCCGCTTTGAACTTCAACCATGCCTATCCCGCTCAGCGCTCCCGACATCACCGAAGCTGAAATCGCAGCAGTCACCGCCGTTCTGCGCACCCCGCACCTCAGCCTCGGGCCTGAACTCGCCGCCTTCGAAGCCGCTTTCGCCAAATACCACAGGCTCGCCCATGCCGTAGCTGTCAGCAGCGGCACCGCCGGCCTTCACATGGCGCTCCTCACCCTCAACATCGGAGAAGGCGACGAAGTCATCGTTCCTTCATTCGCGTTCATCGCCGTCGCCAATGCTGTCCTCCATATCCGCGCCACGCCTGTCTTTGCGGATATCGATCCTGTCACCCTGAACTTGACACCCTCCACCGTCGAGCCCCTCATCACGCCTCGCACGCGCGCTATCCTGGTCGTCCACACCTTCGGAATCCCCGCCGACATGCACGCTCTGCGCGCTCTCGCTACGCGTCACAGTCTGGTCATCATCGAGGACGCCTGCGAAGCCATCGGCGCCGAGCTGCATCAGCGCCGCGTCGGCGGCTTCGGCGATCTCTCTGTCTTCGGCTTCTACCCCAACAAACAGATCACCACCGGCGAAGGCGGCGCTGTCCTGGCCCACACCCAGGCCCACGCTGACCGTCTTCGCAGCCTCCGCAATCAGGGCCGAATAGCATATGCCGCAGACATCGTCCAATCTCAGAAAGCCGTCGACTGGCTTCATCATCCCGAGATCGGCTTCAACTACCGCCTCTCCGACATTGCCTGCGCTCTCGGCCGCGTCCAACTTAGCCGCATCGGCGAAATCCTCTCCCTCCGTCGCGCCGCAGCCGAGCGTTATTACGCACTCCTCGCAGACATTCCCGGCCTCCAAATGCCCCCGCTCACGTTGCCCGGCTGCACTATCAGCTGGTTTGTCTTCGTCGTTCGTTTGCCTCAAACCGCCCATCGTGCCAGCATTCAGGCGTTGCTTTCCGACCGGGCGATCGCCACCGCCTCCTATTTCGCGCCGATCCACCAGCAGCCCGCCTGGCGCGACCTCATCGTGCAGTTCCAGCCGCACCTTCCCACCACTGAAACCCTCGGCTCCCGCACCCTCGCCCTTCCTTTCTTTACCCGCATCGCTCTGTCTCAACAGGAACAGGTCGCCTCCGCACTCCGCCAGGCGCTGGCCACGCAAAATTAAGGACTTAACTTATCGCGCCTCGCAGCGATTCTTCCTTCGAATCCCACCCCACATCTTTTAGCGAAAAATTCTTCCTCCTTACCCAACCCAATTATCTGAACCGTGCATCAATGGTCTTCGAGAGTTTGTGTACGGTCGCATCTCGTTGTTGCGCCGCATTCCTCAGGCATGTCCTTGGATTCACTTTCGATTAACCAGAAGTTTACCTACAGGCGGGAATTCCGAACTCTCCTTCACCATAGCTGATTTGCGTCAGGGGTTGATTCCCGAACAGGAAATGTCGCGAAAGCCGTTCAAGTCAACTCATTTCGATTCGCTTTTCATCCGTGTACTTTAACCGGAAATCACAGAACAGGTACCCGATGGTCGTTAAAACTCAAAGCAAAGGTCACGGCGTCACCGGATTGCACGTTGGAACCGCGAATGTTCGCCGCTATTTTCCAAAAGACACGCACAACATCGAACTCCAACTCGGCCATCTGCGCATTCAATGCGGCCTCAAACCTGACTTCTGGCAGGGTCAACCGGAAATCTACGATCCCAGGCTCTGCGCATGGCTTGAATCCAAGAATCTCCACGGAACTGCCAATCGCACCGTACCGCTGGCGCTGATTCCCTCCGGGAATAATTCCTTCGAGTTGCAGCCGAAGCCTGTCCTCTCCCTCGCCCCTCGCTCTCGTGCCAAGGTCATTCCCGTCTCCGCTGCTTAAAGCGGAACCACTGCCGTTCTCCTCGCAAACGGCGCCGAACCAACCTCTTCGGCGCCGTTCTTCTTTTTCCCAAAATCCCGGCGTCTCCACCCTGCTTCCATCTTCGTTGTGGTTCGCTTGCTAAACTCAAAACGAATGAATCCCAATTCCCTTGAACAGTCAATTGAGCGTCACTTCGCCGCCGGCGCTTCCGCCATCAGCGACCCCGCCGCCATGGAAGCCTTCCTCGCCCTGCGCGATGCGCTTGAGCGCGGGGAACTTCGCTCCGCATCCCCCGACCCGGCCGCTCCAACCGGCTGGCGCGTCAATGCCTGGGTCAAAAAAGGCATCCTCCTCGGCTTTCGCATCGGCGTCCTCCAGGATTTCCCTGCCGGCGCGCTTTCTTTCGTCGACAAACACACCTACCCCGTCCGACATTTCAGCGCGAACGATGGAATTCGGATCGTGATGGGTGGCTCATCGATTCGTGCAGGCGCATACATCGCTCGCGGTGTTATCTGCGTTCCCCCCTGCTACATCAACACCGGCACCTGGGTCGACGAAGGCACTTTGGTCGACTCTCATGCCCTCGTCGGTTCCTGTGCCCAGATCGGCAAGCGAGTACACCTTAGCGCCGCCGCTCAGATCGGCGGCGTACTCGAGCCCATCAACGCCAGCCCCGTCATCATTGAAGACGACGTCCTCGTCGGCGGAAACTGCGGCGTCTACGAAGGCACCATCGTCCGCGCTGGCGCCGTCCTCGCCCCCGGCACCATCCTCACGCGCGGCACGCCCGTCTTCGATCTCATCAACGGCACCACCATCAAAGCCGCCACCGAGTCCCCACTCATCATTCCGCCCAACGCCGTCGTTGTGCCCGGCTCGCGTGCCGTAACAAAAGGCAAAGGCCACGTGAACTCCGAAGCCTGGGGCCTCTCACTCTACGCCCCCGTCATCGTCAAATACCGCGACGAGAAAACCGACTTCAGCACTGCCCTTGAAGACCTGATACGCTGACGCCGTGATTGAAAGCGTTAACTCAATTCGTTGGGGCGTCATCGGCCCCGGCCGCGCGGCCACGCGCTTCGCCCATGGTCTGCAGGCCGTCGAACACGCAACCCTCACCGCCGTCTGGGGCCGCAACTCAGACCGCACACAGGCCTACGCCACTAAATTCTCCGTCCCCACCATCGCTCCTACCCTCGAATCCCTGCTCTCCGCCGACATTGACGCCGTCTACATCGCCACCCACCCCGACTCTCACGCCAACCTTTGCCTCCAGGCCCTCGCCGCCGGCAAGCACGTTCTCTGCGAAAAACCCGCCTGCCTCAATCAACACCAACTAGCCCAAGTCCTCGCCGCCGCCCGCCATCACGACCGCCTCTTCATGGAAGCCATGAAGCCGCCATTCTTCCCGCTTTATCAGCGCCTCCGCCAGCATCTGCAATCCGATCCCATCGGCCCCATCGTCTTCGTCCGCGCTGGCCATTGCGACTCTTCCATTTGTCCCAACTACCCGCTTCACTTCGCCGAACTCGGCGGCGGTGGCATCATGGGCATCGGTCCCTACGAAGCCTTCCTCGCGCTCGACTGGCTCGGCCCCCTCAAGCGCGTGCAGACCATGGGCCGCCTCAGTTCCGCCGGCGTCGACAACTTTGCAATCTTCCAAACAGAACACGAGCGCGGCATGGCCCAGCTTCATACTGGCATCGACCTGCTTAGCCTCGGCGATGCCTTGCTATGCGGACCTCGCGGTTACGTGCTCCTCCGTGCCAACTGGTGGAACCCCACCCACGCTACTGTTCGTTACCTCGATGGCCGTATCGTCGAGATTGACGAGCCGCACACCGGCAGCGGCTTCAACTACGAGACCACTCACTTCTGCGATCTCATCCGCGAGGGCCTCCGCGAGAGCCCCATCATCCCCCACGCACTCTCCCTCGGCATGGCGCGAATGCTCGAAGAAGCCCGCGTTGCCCTCGGCGTTCATTTCCCAATCGAAGATAGCCCACTCACAATTCAGGACCGCCATCCCTTCGACCAGGCCACGGGCCTCGACACCAGCGGATTTATCCCCGGCAACCAACTCAACTCAGGCCAACCGAACGATACCTATGTCGGGTCCTACTACGGAACTGCCCCATCGCTCGCCCAAGCCATGCTGGATCGCTGGCTCGAAACGCCCGATCGCCTCTTCGTCGAAAACTACACCTTCATCGACTTCGGCTCCGGCAAAGGTCGCGTCGTCCTCATCGCCTCGAAGCTTCCCTTCCGCAAGTGCATCGGCGTTGAGCTGAACCCTGATCTCCATGCGATCGCCGTCGATAACTTCGCCCGCTGGCAACAATCCGGCAATGCGCGCAGTCCCCTCGAAGCCATCTGCCAGGACGCCCTCACCTTCGAATTCCCGCCGGGCCCCTGCCTGATCTATCTCTTCAATCCCTTCCCTCCCCACGTGATTCCTCAGCTAATCGACCGCATCGCCCAAGCCTTCGCCGAACGCCCCGGTCAACTCGACATCCTGTACGTGAATGCGGAATTCAGGGACATCCTTGACCAGCACCCCGGCTTCACTCCGCTCTGGCAGATCCCCGTCAGCATGTCCGCGGAAGATGCGGCCGCCGATTTGCTTCATCAGGTCGATACCTCGGGCCGCAGACCTTATGCCGAAGAGGCGCAGGATCCCTGCGCAGCCTGGCGTTTCACCGGAATGTCCTGAAGATCCATCCACCAGAAGTGCGTCTCAGTACCGAAGCCCCAATCGCATCGGAAAATCCTCTTCGCCCTCTTCCAGCTCGGCCTGCGCACTGTGTATCCGCACCACCTCGCGATGCTTGTAACGAAACCACAGATGAATCACGACAATCGCAATCGCCACCACCCCAAAGTTCTGCCAGCCCTGTTCGATCCATCGATCGGAAATCATGGCCACCGCCGTCACCGCGGGAAAGAACGTGAAGTACAACAACAGCGTGAACGCCAGATTCGGTTTCTCCCGCGAAGGCTCACCCGTGAAGGGAACAATCATCACGTTCGCAAAAAATGCATCGGTAAGCACCACGCACATCCCTGCTCCTACAAGGATTTGCGCTGCCGTTCCCTGCAAGCTGAACAGCCCCACAGGCGTCACCAGCCACAGCAGGCCAACCATTAATTCCGTAATCGCCACGGCGCACAGCAGCACCCAGAGTTCTGCGGACTCCAGTTCCCCTATTGCCGCATCGAAGTCGGCCGGCCTGCCGTGCGTAAAGCGATAGATCCAATTCCCTTGCTGGTTCCCTGACGAAACAAACGCTGTCCGCAACCCCGTCGTTATCCAGAACGCCACAATCCCCACCGCCACGCGGATTCCGTCCGCTGAAGCTTCCGCATGTAACTGCCCGTTGACCACCGTCAGACGCAGCACCGTCGCTATCAGCACCGATAGCCCCACCCCTCCGTACAGCACCAGGTAGATGCGGTAGCGCGGAACTCGAAACAGTGTCTGGTTGATGAAGTGAAACACCGCGCGCCCGATCGGCTTTCGCACTGCGCTCAAGTGCAGCAATCGGTTAAATGGCGCCAGTAGCCCGTTCCGCCCCGTCCGCGGCGGCGCTCCCTCCAGCAGATCCTTCACCCGTCGAAGATAGGCCACCGGATAAGAAACAACTCCGATTGCTGCCGTGGACAGCGATGCCGTAAGCCCGATTCTGGAGAGTTCGCGAAAGATCGGCAACGCCGACGAACCATCCACCAGCGTCTGGTACATCCCAAGAAACCAGTACGGCGGAAACAACAGCACGGCCCCGTTGTGCGACTGCAACAATCGCGGCGTGACGCCTGAAAGAACCGGAAACAACAGCAGAAGCATCACGAGCACCGTGACCGCCGCCCCCTGCAGGACCAAGGAAATCCTGCGAAACAATCTTTCGCCCATCACCGCAAGCAGCACGCTCTGCAGCGCAATCACAGCTCCCGCCCCGAACGACCCGCCCGCCACAACCGCCGCCACATGTCCTGCAAGAAAACCAACAATATGTGGCGGATCGGTCGCCGCCGGCAAAATCCCCGGAGCAAGAAAATTGGCGTCGAAGAGAAATCCCCCAATGAAAATCGCAATCGCGGCGGCACGCCCGAAAAACACCCTTCTCTGCACCAGCGGAAGCGTCCCCAGCACCACCACGTCCAGCAGATCCGGAAAAAACAGGTCCCACTCAAACACCGTGATCAAACCCATTACGACAAACGAGTACAACACGAAAAAGAAGTGATGGTTCACCTGCACCCAATAGGGCGGCGGACCCACCTGCGTGCTCCCGGGCGGCCAACCCCGAAACCGGTGGTACACGGGCCACAGCCACACCGCGACCATGAATCCCGGCACACCGGCTGCGAACGCCAGTAACACCAGCCGCGTCTTCCCGTCCCCATACGGCGATGCCGTTTCGTGATTGAAAAAACGCTCCAGAAAATGCCGCATCAGCAACACAAACTGGCTCCGCTGCGGCTCCCGCACCGGCCCCATCGCCGCCTGCATGTTCAGAGACAAAACGGCCGGCGCACCAACTTGGGACACAAGCAGCTTTTGAAATTCACCTCGCATGGGCGATCTGCATTACCTCCACGATCTTCTCCGCAACAACTCTCGTATCCTGCTGTTCCACTAGTTGCGCAAACACACTCTCCAGGTTCGGAAGGCTCATCAGCGTCTTCAACTCCGAAGGCGCAGCATCGGCCAGCACGTGCCCCTTCGCAATCACGATCACCCGGTCGCAAACCTGTTCCACCGTCTCCAGAACATGCGAAATGTAGAGGACAGCCTTGCCATCCCTCGCCAGCATCTCCAGCAGATCCTTGAACAGCCGCGCCGACGCCACATCCAACCCTGAAAGCGGTTCATCAAAAATCAGCAGCTTCGGATCGTGCAGCAGCGCCGCCGCGATCAGCACTCTCTGCCGCATACCCTTCGAGTACGACGAAATCGGCGAATACTGCCACGACTCCAGATGCAGCAGCTTCAGCAGCCCAGTCGCTTTCACCTCAATCAGCGCCTCGTTCATTCCCCGCAACCGGCCCACCAGCTGCAGGTATTCGAGGCCAGAAAGATATGCATAAAGCTGCGCCTCCTCCGGCACATACCCGAGCGAGGCCCGATACCCGACCATGTCGTCGCGGATATTCTTCCCTTCGAACAGAACCTTTCCGTCATCCGGCCGAAGCATTCCCGTAATGATCTTTACCGTCGTCGACTTGCCCGCCCCATTCGGTCCCAGAAACCCTACAATCTCTCCCCGCTCAACCTTGAAGCTCACATCCTCGACTGCCGGAATCGTTCGATAGCTGCGGTACAAATGCTGAACCTCGAGCAAGCCGACCTCCCGTCATACCCTATGTAGCATTCAGCATAACCAAATAAATTCTGTTGTCAAGTAGATTGCTACATAGGTAAAATGCTGGCCATGGCCGCCGACGTAAAACTCTCCCATACCGCCGCGATGATCCTTCAGGCCATCTCCGCCGGCTACGTCTACGGATTCAGCATCATGGAGATGACCGGCCTGCCCAGTGGAACCGTCTACCCCGCCATGCGCCGCCTCGAGCGCGATGAACTGATTCGCTCCCAGTGGGAACGTCAGGCCATCGCCGACGCCGAGCAGCGCCCTCCGCGCAAGTACTACAAGATCACCACGTCAGGAAAGGCGACGCTCGAGGCTTCCCGTAAACGCTATCCGCTCCTCGATCGCCTCATCTCTACTGAGGAGGCCAGCACCCGATGAATCCTCGAGGCGATCGGCTCATCTCCCTCTTCGACGCCGTGCTCCTGCGCACCGCATCGCTCCTGGTGCCCTCTTTCCAGCGCGAAGACTGGCGTCGCGAATGGTTCGCCGAACTCTGGCACGTCCGCCGCTCCTACATCGGCATCGACGACACACTTTCGTGGTGCGCTCACCGCGAAATTGCCCGCTTCTGTCTCGGCGCATTTCCCGATGCACTCTGTCTCCGCAACCAACCCACCAAATCAGCCTCCGCGCATGTGCACGTTCACACATCCGCCAGCCAGACGCTGTTGTGTCTATCTGCTGCGTTGGCGCTCTGCTTCGTCATCTCCCGGCTGCTCCCCGGCGTAGAGGCAGAGAACGAAGCCGGGCACTACCAGATCAAACCCGGCGTGTTGCTGGTCAACGAAGCCGCCGCCGATGACAACAGCCCCAGCATTTCGACCGCCCTCTATCGAAATTGGAAGACTTCCCCTCAGCGCTTTTTTGAGGATCTCGCCTTCTACCGCGTCTCCTCCGAGAAGGCAGACGCCTCCGCATCGGATCTCTGGAACATTGCGCATTCCTCCGCCAATCTCTTTTCCCTGCTCGGCCTGCCCATCCTCTATGCGGATCAACTCGCTATCTCTGGACCCGATCACGACCGCAACTTGCCCGCTCTCGTCCTCAGCCACGATCTTTGGATGCGCTCCTTTACCGGCGATCCGCACATTGCCGGCCGCATCATTCGCGTAGGCTCCGCCAGTGTCAGAATCGCCGGCGTCGCGCCTGCTGGCAGCTGGCAGCTTCCCGGCAAACCCGACGCCTGGATCCTCGAGTCGAACGCGCAGATCGCATCCAATTCTTCGTCCAGGTCAGACGGCTATCTCCTCGCCCTGCTCTCCCCGCGCGGCAAGGCGCACATATCAGACCCAACCATCTCTATCAGTGCTCTCAATCAGGATGGCGTTGAAATCGATCTCTTTGGCGCTCCCATCGTCGCTCCCATCGAAGGTGCCTGGGGCATTTTTGAATTCGCTCTATTCCTCGCGCTCGTAGCCCTGCCCGCCGTGATCTCCGTATCCCTCGGAGATTCCGACATCACCTCACATCGTCCGTCGTTGCGTCAGCGCATCAATCGCATCCTGTTCCTCGCTGCAAAACTCGCGCTCATCGCAGCCATTGGTTTCTTCGCTTCGCTCGATCTTGCCTACGTCAACACCATCGGCTACTCGCCGTTCGCCGAGTGCTCCCAGCCTCTCTGGTGTTTCGCCTTCTGTCTCTTTGGGTTCCGCTGGGCCATCGCCGATCAGCGCAAACGATGCCCGGTCTGCCTTCGCCGCGTCACCAATCCCGCCAGCGTGGGCTTGGCCTCTCGGACTTTCCTCGGCTGGAACGGCACAGAGATGATGTGCGTCGGTGGTCACGCCCTGCTCCACGTTCCATCGCTGCCCACCAGCTGGTTCAGCGGAGATCGCTGGCTCTACCTCGACAGCTCCTGGGATTTCTTATTCGCCGATTCCCACGTATATTGAAGGCGCAATTAAATCAGCCCGGCATCCTGAGCGACCCTGAAACGAGTGAAGGGGAGTCGAAGGATCTGCGGTTGCTTTCTTAACCCGCGCTCGCCGACAATCCGCATACTCAGAACTACAAACTCAAAACTTAGCGCCCTCTCCCCCCAGCCCCTCATCGATCGTCTCGAGCAACTTCTGCTCGGGATCGCCGAAATATTCCCAGAACATCACTCCGCCCAGCTTGTGCACCCGAACATACTTGCACTTCGCTGCAAGCGACTCCGGATCCTCGTACGACACAAAAATATGCTTCTCCGCGTTGTACAAATATGGAGCCTGCGCCGCATCATCCCAATACCGCGTAAATCCCTGCCCCAGCAAGTTCGCCGCGATCGCGCTGTACTGCCCATTGAACCCTGCTACGGTCTTCCCCTGCTGAAACAATCCATGATTCTGGTTCGCCACTTCCCCCCATGCGCGTCCGTAAAACGGCACTCCCAGCAGAATCTTCTCCGCCGGCACTCCCGCCTTTTCGTAATCCCGCACTGTCTCATCCGACGAAGCCTTCTTGGGATCTGCCGGATTCGCAAACAATGGCGCGTGGTGTCCCGTCGTTGGGTCTGAACCTGCCTCGTAGTAGTCGTAGGTCATCAAGTTCACCGTGTCCACGTACCGCGCGACCTTCCGCATCTCGGTATGCGCGACCACGTCATCGCCCGCGCCCATCGCAACGGTCAGGTATAGCTGTCGTCCTGTTCTTCTCGTCTCGGCATCAAACCGGCTGCGCAACTCCTTCAGCAGTGCTGTGAAGTTCTGCTTGTCCTCCGCGCGATAGGGATGCCCCGCTCCCGGCAGTCCCGGATACTCCCAATCAATATCGAGACCGTCAAGGTCGTATTGCGCCAGAAACCCCATCACACTGTCATCGAACAAGCGCCTGCTCGCTGACGTCACCGCTATGTCTGAAAAATTCTTCGACCACAACCATCCGCCCACCGATACCAGTACCGTCAGCCGTGGATTCGTATTTCGCAGCGCCGTCAACTGCGCAAGGTTCTGCGCATCTGCAGGCGCGTCCAACACTATGCGTCCGTCTTTGATGTTGGCGAATGCATAGTTGATCCGGGTCAGATACTTTGCATCGACCTGTCCCGGCGTAAGCGCATTGCCGCGCGCAAACACATACCCCGTCACTTCCGGTTTTCCAGGGTTTCTCGCCGCGCCAAAGCCCGGGGAGGGAAGCGCAACAGCGATGCCGATGAGAATGCTGAGATATCGGAACATTGGGTTAGCCCATATTGAAGCTATCAGAGTGCTCGTTATCCGATTGCGAGCCGCCGCCATTAGGGAGGCTGGCGCTAAGGCCTTGCGCCCATCGGCCTCTCGTGGATAATCATCCACGACGTACCGAACCGGTCACGAAGTTGCGCAAACCGCGACGCAAAGAACGTCTCCTGCATCGGCATGAAGACCTCGCCGCCATGGGCGAACAGCGCAAACACGCGCTCCGCATCTGCATCGCTTGCCAGGTTCAGCGCGAGATAAGCGCTCCGCATCGGCTTCCACCGGTCCGGCGGCACATCGCTGGCCATGATCAACGTTTCGCCGATGGTGATGGTAGCGTGCAGCACGGCATTCTCCATGCCAGGGATCACCTTGCTCGGGTCCGGCATATCGCCGTGCTTCATCATCATCCCGATCTTGCCGCCCAGGTGCTCCTCGTAAAACTTGAACGCCTCGGCACAATTTCCGCCGTAGTTCAAATACGTATTCAGTCTCATGCCAATGACACTCCGCAAAAATCTCGCGCCTCGATCGAAAGGAGTTCCGCAACCTCGGCACATCCGCTCAACCATGCCACAACAGAATACGCGCTTACTCGCCTGTTTCGGGAGCCGCACCTACCGCCGGGATTCGGCCGCCTTCTTTGCCATACGATCAAGGGAATTACCGCATGTTTTTAAACAGCTTTGCTATCGGCGCCGGCGCATCGAAATACACGTGCAGGTGTTAGCATCGAACCTGACAGATGCAAACAAATAAACTGAAAATCATCCCCCTCGGCGGCCTCGGCGAATTCGGGATGAACTGCCTCGCCCTCCGCTGGGAAGACGACATCATCGTCATCGATGCCGGCCTCATGTTCCCTGAAACGGAGTTGTTGGGCGTCGACATCGTCGTGCCCGACATCACCTACCTCACCGAGAACCGGGAGCACGTCCGCGCCATCATCCTCACTCATGGCCACGAGGATCACATCGGCGGACTGCCCTGGATACTCAGTGAGCTCAAGGTCCCCGTCTATGCCACCGAGTTCACGCTCGCTTACGTCGAAGGCAAACTCGAAGAGCACGAACTCCTCGACGAAATCACCCTCATTGAGATCACGCCCAAAGAAAAGTTCACTCTCGGCCCCTTCACCATTGAGCCCATCCGCGTCACCCACTCGCTGGTCGACTGTGTAGCCCTCGCCATCGACACCCCCGTCGGCGTCGTCATTCACACCGGCGATTTCAAAATCGATCTCGCACCCCTCGACGACAAGGCCTTTGACCTGCACACCTTTGCCGAATACGGAAAACGCGGCGTACTGGCTCTTCTGCAGGACTCGACCAATGTGGAGCGCTCCGGCTACACCCCCAGCGAACGCGCCGTCATCCCCCGCCTGCACGAAATCTTTTCGCAGACTAAAAAGAAGCTCTTCTTCAGCTGCTTCTCGTCGTCGATCTACCGCATTCGCATCGCTCTCGAGCTGGCGCGCAAGCACGGACGCAAGGCCGTTGTTCTGGGCCGCTCCATGATGGAGAGCACCGAAATCGCGCAGGACCTCGGCTACATCGAAGTGCCGCCCGGCCTCGTCATCAATCCCGGCCAGATGCGTGACTGTCCGCCCGATGAATTGATGATCCTCATCAGCGGCACGCAGGGCGAGCCCATGAGCGCCCTCAGCCGCGCCGCCGTTGACAACCACAAGCACGCCCATATCGATGCCGGCGACACCGTTATCCTCAGTTCGCGCATCATTCCCGGCAATGAGAAAAGCATCTTCCGCGTCATCGACCACCTCAGCCGTCGCGAAGCCAATGTCATCTTCGACGACGGTTCCCACGGACTCATCCACGTCAGCGGTCACGGCTGCCAGGAGGAGCTTCGTCTCCTCATCAATCTCGTCCGCCCCAAGTTCTTCATCCCCATTCACGGGGACTACCGCAACCTCCGCCGCCACGCGCAACTCGCCATGGAAACCGGCGCCGTCGAACACGCGCTCATCATCGAAGATGGCGACGTTCTCGAACTCGACGCGGCCGACGCGCGTAAAAAAGACAAGGTCACCGCAGGCCGCATCCTTATCGACTCCGGTTCCACCGTCGATGTCGTTGAAGACCTCGTCGTCCGCGATCGCCGTATTCTGAGCGAAGACGGCATCGTCCTCGCAATCCTGGCTATCAACAAGCGCATGGGAAAAGTGGAGCGCGAGCCCGAAATCGTCATGCGCGGTTTCGGCGGCGCCGACATCACTGAAGAAGCGCGCGAGGTAGTCCTCAAGACTCTCGACAGCCTCAGCGGCGAGCAGAAAACCGACTACGGCATGGTGAAAGAAAAAGTCCGCGTAGAGCTGAAGCGCCTTATCCAGAAAACCACCGGCCGCCGCCCCATGATCATCCCCGTAATCCTCGAAATCTAATCTAAAAACGAGCACTGATCTAAAAACCAGGGCTGATCTAAAAACTAAGGCTGATCTAAAAAACTAATGTTGTCATTCCGAGCGACCGCAGGGAGCCGAGGAACCTGCAGTGGCCTTTCCTTCCCATCCTCCAAACCTGAGTGCCCCATGCAGCTTCATTGCGGGATCGGTGGGGTAGCATGACTCACCATAATGAACCACCGTCTTCTGTAGAATTTCCTACATGCGCCGCTTCCGCTTTTCCCTCGCTCTCGCCGCCGCCCTTCTAGCCCCCGCGCTCCACGCCCAAGCCCCTGGCGCGCAACCGCCGAAAATCACAGTCTGCCCTTCTGCCGCCACCCTTGACGAGTTGATCGAAGCCATCGACGCCGCCGTCAGCGGCCCCGGCAACCAGGACCGTACCTGCTTCCGCGGCCTCTTCACGCCCGACGCCCGTCTCATCCCCATCCGCATCGCCGCCGACGGCACTGCCACGCCCCACATCCTCACCGTCCAGGATTGGATAGACGCCGTCGCCAAGCGCGGCAGCGCCGTCTTCTACGAGCGCCAGGTCAAAGTCAGCGCCGAAAGCTGGGACCACATGGCCCATCTCTGGAGCACCTACGAAACCCGCACCACTCCTGACGGCAAACCTCCGGAGGGCAAAGTCATCGATCGCGGCATCAACTCGATCCAAGCCATCTCCGACGGTAAGCAATGGCACATCATCCAGATCGTCTGGCAGGCGCAGACTCCTGCCAATCCTGTCCCGGAGAAATACCTCCCATGACCGTCGCCACTGACTCCCTCGTCTCTCTTGACGCCATCCGCGCCGCCGCCGATCGCATCTCCGGCATTGCCGTCAAAACCCCGCTCACCCGCGCGTACTTCCCCAGCGTCGCCGGCCCCGGCACTTCAAAACAAATCTGGCTCAAGTGCGAAAGCCTCCAGCCCATCGGCAGTTTCAAACTGCGCGGCGCAGCTAACAAAATCCTCCAGCTCACGCCCGAAGAAATATCCCGCGGTGTCATCACCTACTCCAGCGGCAATCATGCCCAGGGTGTCGCCTATGCAGCCCGCGAAGTCGGCGCGAAAGCAGTCATCGTGATGCCGTCGAACGCCCCCGCCATCAAGCGCGCCGCCACCCTCGCCTACGGAGCAGAAGTCGTCGACGTCGGTGTCGCCTCCAGCGAGCGTCTCGCCAAGGCTGAAGAACTCGTACGCGAACACGGCTACATCGTCATCCCTCCTTATGACGACGAGCAGATCATCACCGGACAGGCCACCTGCGGCCTCGAAATCGTCGAGCAACTCCCCGACGTCGACCTCGTCCTCGCGCCCGTCTCCGGCGGAGGACTGCTCAGCGGCGTTGCCACCGCCGTCAAACGTCTTCGCCCCAATGTGAAAGTCTTCGGCGTCGAGCCTGAACTCGCCGGCGACACCGCCGAAAGCTTCCGCGCCGGCAAAGTCGTTACCTGGCCCGCTGAACTCACCAGCCGCACCATCGCCGACGGCCTTCGCACCCAAAGCGTCGGCGAGCGCAACTTCGCCCACATCCAGGCCTTCGTCGATGGCATCATTACCGTCACTGAAGCTGAAATCCGCGCCGCCATGCGCGCCATCATCGCCTGCGCGCGCATCGTCCCCGAGCCCAGCGGAGCCGTCTCCGCCGCCGCATTGCTCTTCCACTCCGCCGAACTGCCCTCCAGCAATAATGCCGTGGCCGTCGTCAGCGGTGGCAACGTCGACCCAGCCCTGCTCGCCCAGGTGCTTACCGAAACGGATGTGTAACGTCGTTCGACTATGATCTTTTCTGTGACGAATTCCAGATTCCGCGCCTTCGGTGCGCTTGTGCTCTGCCTCATCCTTGGTGCGCTTCCCATGGCCGCCCAGAAAAAGAAAGACCAGATGCAGAAGCCTTTGGCCGGTCCTCGCGCCGCCGCCCTGCGCGTTTCCTGGCTCTACGTCTCTGCCGATCTCGACTCACAAAAGGTCGGCCGCGTGCAGATCGGTCGAGAAATGGTCGTTGCCGAAAAAAGCGGTCCGTGGCTCCGCGTCTACGCCAATACCGACATCGAGGAGGAACACTCAAGCGACGCGCCCATCTTCGACACTGCCGAAACTCCCCCGCCCATCTCCGGCTGGATGCAGGCCAAGGGCGTCGTCATTGAAAATACCCCCGACGGCGATGAGATTCTCATGGGTGCCGGGGCCGACCAGGAAGCGCTGGCCTCCGATCCCCGCGGCCCGGTCAACGCCGCCCGCACCGCACACCTGCTTTACCGCCGCCTGGTCGAAATGTTCCCCAACTCCCCGCTCGATGCTGAAGCCGCATGGCGGGCCGCCGACATTCTCTGGCAAATCCAGAAGGCCGATGCAGCCAGCCGCCCCTCCGCAAAAGAACAGGCCCCGTATTTGCGCGAACAGGTCGACGAAGACCCCCTGAAGCACGTCATCCGCGACTACCCCCATACTCGCCAAGCTGACCTGGCCGCCTACGAACTCATTGACAACAAGCTCTGCGGCGACTGGCAAGGCCAGGAAAAGTGCCCCGAAAAAGAGTCTGAACTCTACGACAAGTACGCGGCAGAACACCCCGACGGACCACGCACCGCCCAGGCCCTCTACCAGACCGTCTACCGGCAGGCCGTTCTCACCAACATGTACGCGGACGACAAGAACGACAAGAAGAGCGACGCAGCCCATAACCACGCGCGCGAACTCGCCGCAAAACTCAAAGACAAATTTCCGCAATCGGACTACACCGCGCGCGCCGCCATGCTCGTGTTCAAATTGGATCAGGGAATTCCGGTTTACGGCATCGAGAAAGAATAGTTCGCCGCATACCCCGCATTCTTCCCATCCACGCCCTTTCATACCGGAGGCTTTTTGAACGTCTATATCCAGTCAGTTCTTTTGGGCATCATCGAGGGCCTGACCGAGTTTCTTCCCGTCAGTTCCACCGCGCACCTGCGCATCGCCGAAGCAGCCATGCGCATCCCGCTCGACGATGCGTATTGGATCATGTACACCATCGTCATTCAGGCCGGCGCCATCCTCGCCCTTCTTCTTCTCTATCTCGAACGCATTGTCGGCTTCATCAAGAGCTTTCCGAGCGGCGAAAGCGGAGACCGCACCTGGAAAAATCACCCCATCTCCCTCACATTGATTGCCTTCTTCTTCACTTCCATCATTGCCTTGCCTCTTCACAAACTAAGCGAGAAACATCTGGGCAGCGTCGCCGTCATGGCCTGGGCGCTTCTCATCGGCGGCGTCATCATGTGGGTCGTTGATGTGCGCGCATCCCGCTACGAACCCAATACCATGCATGTCGAGGAGATGACCCTGGGCCAGTCCATTTGGATCGGCATCTGCCAGTCGCTCTCGGCCATCTTCCCGGGCACGTCGCGTTCCATGTCTACCATCGCTGCCGCCCAGATGGTCGGCCTTGACCGTCCTTCCGCGCTCGAGTTCAGCTTCCTGCTCTCCATCCCCACCATGCTCGCAGCCACCGCCTGGGACCTGCTCAAGTCCATTCACCCCAGCAAGTCGGCGTTGGCCGCCGGAGCGATGCCGATCGCTGAAGTGCACATGACCAGCCAGCTCTGGATCGTTCTCGCGATCGGATTCGTTGTCTCGTTCATCGTGGCTCTTGGTGTGGTCGAATGGTTTCTCGCCTGGGTCCGTCACCACGGCTTCATCGTCTTCGCCATTTACCGCATCATCCTGGGAATTCTCCTGCTCATCCTCGGCAATAGGCTCCTGGGCAGCTAAGCCCCGGAATACGGGCGACCGGGCCGTGCGCACGTCGAACTCAAGTGCGTTGGCGACTCGCCAACCGCCGCTGTCCGATACGTTACCTGGGTTCTAATTGAACCCACGAATGCCACTTGTTCCCGGCTCTCGGCTGGACTCGTACGAGATCGTCGCGCCCTTGGGCGCCGGCGGAATGCCTCATTTTCACCCATTTCCCCCTTTCAACGCGATTTTGCCAATAAGAATCACCAATTCTGACCATTCCGCCGTCTGTCTCCTCAGCAATGCACTATCAGGGCGCACTCGAACGCAAAGCTATCCGCTCCAACGAAGACGGCAGGATGTATAATTTTGCACACCCGGGAAGGCGACTTTGCAATCCCGGCTACCTCAAATCCGAAGCGGCCGCGTACCCTTCCGAACCGCTCCCGTGAAGACCGCATCCGGGATGGGCCATTCAAGAGACTGGGGTGAGAAGCATGACTTTTGACCTTGGCGCATTTCTGGCTACGGCAGGAGTAGGACGAAGAATCGTCCAATTGAAGCCCAAGCAAGCCTTCTTTTCGCAGGGAAGTTCGGCTGACTCCATCTTCTATCTTCAGACGGGCCGCGCAAAACTCACCGTCGTTTCGCAAGACGGGAAGGAGGCCACCATCGCGCTTCTCGCCGCCGGGGAATTCATTGGAGAGCAGTCGCTGGCGAGCGTGGGTGGGCTGCACCTGGCCACTGCCAGCGCCATCGACCTCTGTACGGCGCTCAGGATAGAGCGGGAGGAAATGATCCGCCTGATGCACGAGGAGGACGCCTTCTCTGAAATGTACTTAAAATTCCTGCTGATCCGGGGCATGCGAGCCCAAGCCGATCTTGTCGCTCAGCTTTTCGACTCCAGCGAAAAGCGGCTGGCGCGGATTCTCCTCCTGATGGCTGAGTTCGGCAAGCCGGGCAAACCGGAGCAATATCTTCCCAAGATCACGCAAGAGACTCTGGCAGAGATGATCGGGACCACCCGGTCCCGCGTCAGCTTTTTCATGAATCGCTTTCGCAAGCTCGGTCTCATCGATTACAAAGGTCGCATCCGGGTCCATCGGTCGCTGCTCAACGTGGTTCTGCACGATCAATTCACAGAGCGTAACCCTGAGAGACCCCCTGGTTCGGCCACTCCACGTGTTCGATCAAAGGCGGCCAAGCAGGGCGTGAGTGTGTAGTGACCGCAGTCCCAAATTGGCCTCAGTCGTCGTTGCCAGGCGGCCCGTAGCCGTCTCCAGCATCGACGCCGCTGGGTCCGGATTTGCGCCCATTGGACGTGTCCGGTTGCCGCCCCTTTGTCCGTAACCCGGGCACACCAGTTGCAGGCTTCCACTTTTGCGCTGCACCCACTTCTTCAGCGGTCTTGGCCCGCTCATCGATCTCGTTCCGGTAAACCTTGCAGCCCGGCCAGATGGCGATCCGCCTCTTCGATCAACCCTTGAGAGTCCGATTCCGGGCACCTGTCCGATCAATGCAACAGGTGAGCTAAATTGAACAGACAATTACCGGTTACGATGCTATTGTTTGCTGGCGCAGGGTTGTGTGCTCTGGAACGGAGCGACGGCCCCGTCGCCGCGCCCGCGAAGCGCCGATGAAGATGTTCCGCAACCAGACCACACCCAGGAAGAGGCCGACTAGATGGGCAGAGTAACCAGGAAGCCCTTTGATATCGCTGCTTTTCTCGCGGCCGAAGGACCAGGACGAAGGATCGGCAATTACACGGCAAAGCAGGTTTTCTTTTCCCAGGGAGGCCCAGCCGACTCTGTGTTCTACCTTCAGACTGGCCGAGCGAAACTCACCGTCATTGCCAAGAACGGCAAGGAAGCGACGGTTACGCTGCTCGCCCGCGGGGATTTTTTTGGAGAGGAGTCGATGGCCGGACCCGGAACGCTGCGAACGGTCACAGCCTCAGCCATAACCGCCTGTACGGTACTCAAGATCGGGACGGCGGAAATACTCCGCGTCCTCGAGACGGAACATAAGTTCTCCACCTTTTTCGTGAAGTTCATCGTAATTCGAGGCATGAGAACTCAGGCGGATCTCATCGATCAGCTATTCAACTCCAGCGAGAAGCGGTTGGCGCGGACGCTCTTGTTGATGGCGGAATACGGTGAACCGGGTGCGCCGGAGACACTGATCCCACCGGTAACGCAGGGGACTCTTGCGGAGATGATCGGTACAACTCGATCACGTGTCAGCTTCTTCATGAATCGCTTCAGGAAGCTCGGCTACATTGATTACAACGGCGGTATTCGGGTTCACAAGTCGCTGCTCAACGCCGTTTTGCACGACAAGTTACCAGAGGAAAATGCATCACGGCCCAAACTCCTCGACCCTGCGCCCCGTCCTGCACGGACCGCCAAACAAGCCAAGCTCGTGTGAGCAGCGGAATACTCGCATCGGATAGCATCTTGGCGGTCCAAGGCGCAAACCGCCACGACTGACTCGATATGGAGGTTTCATGTCGTTCGGAATTTACGCATCCGGTTTCGCAATCCCGGTGCAGGAATAGTCTCCCAAAGTGCTGATATATCGCGAATACGCCCATCGACGTGCGGGGAGAATTCGTACGGGAGAATTCCGTGTCCGCTGGCGAGACATCGCAAATCCGCTTCATCCCGCAGGGGGTGGATTCCGTGGTTCCCCCACCCCCGTTTTGCCCGCAAACCCCTCTTGCCGCCGGGGATAATATAGGCTGCTCTGGGATTTCTCGTCCGCCTTGGCGGCCTGATCGCAGTCCTTCCGACGATCGTGTCGATTGCGGCCGAGCCACCCGTGCGGAGGCGTCCCTCAATGAAGCCGATTCCTATCATCCTGTCGCCGACGCGCAACCGGGCACTCAACATGTTCCTCGGCCTGGTGTTGTCTCTCGCCTCTGTACTGCTCTTTCTCGCGCTCGCCACCTATCACCCCGCCGACTCCTCTATGAACACTGCCTCCGGCGCGGATCCTGCACACGCCATTCACAACTGGATCGGCCTCTTCGGCGCGTACGTCAGCGATATCCTGCTCCAGGCCTTCGGCATCACCGTCTTTCTCTTTCCGCTCTGGCTCGGCGGTCTGGGCTGGAATTGGGTTCGTTCCCGCTCCGGCGGTTCGGCCATTCTGCGCTGGATGGGCACCGCGCTGACCATCCTCTTCCTGCCTTCGGTTCTCGGCCTCTTTCCATGGCATTGGCACTGGATGCACGCCGTCCCCGTCGAAGGCATCATGGGCCGCGTGGTCTCCGGTGTGCTTGTTGTTTACCTCAATATTCAGGGTGCATGGCTCGTGTCCGCGGCCTTCGCCGCTGTCGGCGTCTATTTCGCCTCCGACATCAATTTCTGGAAACTCAAAACGCAGATTGAAGATCGCTGGCTCACTCTCGTTTCCTGGCACGATCGCTATCGCAACTGGAGCGAAGAACGCGCCGAGCGCAAACGTGAACTTGAAGAGCGTTTGATCGAGCAGACCCAGCCCGGTCCCGCCCAGCGCCTGTTCTCCGGAGCCATCGGCAATACTCACGAACCGCCGCCCGCCGAAATGCCACCCCCTCGCCAGGGCCGCCTCGCCGCCCTCTTCGGCATGAAGAAACGCACGCCCGAGCCCGATCCAGTCGACGAAGTCCCCGCCTTCCAGCGCGCCGCAAAATCTGGCGACGAACCTATTCCTCCCCGCCGCTCCAGCATCTGGGAACGCACTGTCGCCGACTCCGCTGCGCCTGTCGCCTCCGTGCCGGTCGCCCCGCAGCCCACGCACGCCGTCCCGACCGCTCCAGCCGCCGCGCCCCAGGCCCCGGTGAGGAGCGTCGTCGAAATGCGCCCAGTTCCAGCCCCCGCTCCCGCCCCAGTCGCCCACGGCCCCGCTCCCCAAAGCATCGCCATTCACGAACGCGCCGATGCCGACGAACGCACCGTTACCGTCGCTCCCAAACACGTCAGCGGATTCAAGCTCCCGCCCAGTACGTTGCTTAACTCCGGCTCCGGCCCTCAGGTTGTCCGCGAAGACGAACTTCGCGACGAAGCCCGCGTACTGGTCGAGAAGTGCGCCGAATTCGACGTTCGCGGCGCAGTGGAGCGCATCAATCCCGGGCCCATGGTCACGACCTACGAATTCAAGCCCGAAGCCGGCGTCAAGTACAGCCGCGTCACCGGTCTCGCTGAAGACCTCTGCCTTGCGATGCGCGCCGAAAGCATTCTCATCGAGCGCATGGCCGGCAAAAGCACCGTTGGCATCCAGGTCCCGAACCACGATCGCGAAACCATCCACCTCCGCGACGTGATCGAGTCTGAAACCTTCGCCAAGGCCAAGTCGCGCCTCACCCTCGCCATGGGCAAGGACATCAACGGCCGCATCGTCACCGCCGACCTGGCCTCCATGCCCCACGTGCTCATTGCTGGTTCAACCGGATCGGGCAAATCCGTCGCCATCAACGCCATGATCATGAGCCTGCTCTATCGCACCACGCCAGCTCAGGTCCGCCTGATCCTCGTCGATCCCAAGCGCGTGGAACTCGGCATGTACGAGGGCATTCCGCATCTCTTCACGCCCATCATCACGGAGCCCAAGCTGGCCGCCAACGCCCTCCGCAACGCCGTCCGCGAAATGGAGCGCCGCCTCAAGCTGCTCGCCAGCCGCAGCGTCCGCAACATCGACCAGTACAACAAGCTCTTTGAAGGGGCCATGCCTTCGCTCTTCGACGACGACCCGGAAGAGCACCCTCTGCCCTACATCGTCATCATCATCGACGAGCTCGCCGACCTGATGATGCTCGACCGCTCCAACGTCGAAGAGTCGATCACCCGCCTTGCCCAGATGGCGCGCGCCGTCGGCATTCACCTTGTGCTCGCCACCCAGCGCCCCTCGGTCGACGTCATCACCGGCCTCATCAAGGCCAACATTCCTACCCGTATCAGCTTCCGCCTCGCCACCAAGGTCGACTCGCGCACCATCCTCGACACCAACGGGGCTGAAGCGCTCCTGGGCCGTGGCGACATGCTCTTCCTTCCCCCCGGAACCAGCCGCCTCATGCGCCTTCACGCTCCCTATGTCAGCGAAAAGGAAACCGCCGCGGTCGTCGCTTTCTGGAAAGACCAGGGACAGGCAGAATACGTCGAAGGCTTCCTCGAGTCCCCGCGCGAAGAAAAGCAGAGCATGGAAGGCTCCAGCGACAATGCGGACGACAACGACCCGATGTTCGACGACGCAGTACGTTTGGTGTTCGAATTCGGCAAGGCTTCTACATCCCTGCTGCAGCGTCGCCTTAGAATTGGCTATGGCCGCGCCGCCCACCTCATCGACCTGATGGAGCGGGATGGCCTGGTCGGCCAAGCCGATGGCTCCCGCCCCCGCGAGTTGCTCAAAGCTCCGGGCTGGCTCCACGAGATTGGCGTTGCAGATGAATAGCATCTATCGCAGAACCAGCCAACTGAGGCGCACGCATGCTCGGAATCGGTGAAAAGCACGAACTTCCGACGATCCTCTTGATTGACGACGACCTCGTCAGCCGCGAAGTGATCGCCACTGTCCTCACTCTTCACGGTCACATGGTGCACAGCGCCGAGGACGGAAACCAGGCTCTGCAGATGCTCGATACCGGCGCCGTCCGGCCCGGCGTCGTGTTGTTGGATACGCAGCTACCCGGCTTGAGCGGGCCGGAATTGATCACGAAGCTTCGCCAGCTCGGCCAGGACGAGATCATCCTCATCAGCGGCTCTACCCCGTCAGACGAACTTATTGCCGCCGCGGACGGCTTTCTGCTCAAGCCCTTCGGTCCGGAGGATCTCCAGAAACTCCTCAGCCAGCACAATCCCAAGATCGACCAGCCCCAGGACGAGGCCGCTGAAGAACTGGTCATTAATCCCACCACCCTCGCCCAGTTTCGCCAGCTCATGACCGAGTCGACGGTGCGCGAGATCTACACG
Organism: Occallatibacter sp.; assembly: GCF_049582745.1. Classification (GTDB taxonomy): domain Bacteria; phylum Acidobacteriota; class Terriglobia; order Terriglobales; family Acidobacteriaceae; genus Telmatobacter. Next base: position 1,261 of record NZ_JBAUUO010000134.1, on the reverse strand, counting down.
GCAGTGGTCACCGACCTGCATAAACGATTGGCCGCTCTCGAGAAGGCTATCGCGGAAGGTAACAAGGACGAAGTGCGCCGCATCGGACATGCCATCAAGGGCGGATGCGGCATGGCCGGGGCCATGCAGGCAGCCCGGCTCGGCGCGTTCTTCGAGTCCAGCAGTGACCAATTGGATAACTGTGCCACTGCACTACAAGAGTTGTATTCGGCCACGGAAAGGCTGGAGCGTATGCTTGAAAAGGAATTTCCGGCTTAATACAGCCCTGCCCGTCGTTTTGCTGCAGCAGGGTCGAAACCATGAATGCGGGCCACTTAAACCGCCTGCAAGTTAGTCCAGATTTTTCGGAGGTATAGGGCTCTCGTGGAACAACAACCCATCCGCATCGTTCTCGCCGATGATCATCCGGTAGTCCGTATCGGTGTGCGCAACATGCTCACCGAGCGCGACGGCTTCGAAGTCGTAGGAGAAGCCGACGATGGCGATGAGGCCATCACCCAGACCCTGGAGCAGACTCCCGACATCCTCCTGCTCGATGTCCAGATGCCGCGCCTTCCCGGCCTCGAAGCCATGCGCGCCATCATGAATGGCTCGCCTACCGTCAAGATCATCCTTCTCACCTCCACCATCACCACCCAGCAGATCATTGAGGCGCTCCACATCGGCGCCCGCGGCATCGTCCTGAAAGACGCCCTTGCCGGTGGTCTCCATACGGCGATTCGCACCGTCTTCGCCGGCGACTATTGGATCGGCGGCAAGCGCGTCGTGAATCTCGTCTCCGCCCTGCACGACCTCATGCGCCAGGCCCAGCCCCCGCAGCGCAAAACCTACGGCCTCACTCCGCGTGAACTCGACGTGGTCGGATGCATCGTTGAAGGTTGCAGCAACCGGGACATCGCCAAGCAGTTCACCCTCAGCGAAGAAACCGTGAAGCGCCACTTGTCCAACATCTTCGACAAAACCGGCGTCTCCACCCGCCTCGAACTGGCCCTCTTCGCCATCGCCCACCAACTGGTAGCCCCGCAGCAGCAGTAGGTGCGATCTTTCGCATTCAGCAGGTCCCGAGCGGAGCGCCGTCGAAGGAGCTGCGTGTGGCATTTCGTCTGTGACACCCGAACTGCGCCCGAAAAACGCGTTACTACTGGCATGGTCCGCCGCCTAAGCCCTCCCGGAGGGTGTAGAGGTAAGCAAAGGAGGTGTTCCATGGAGATTCGTACGATCGGTATTGATTTAGGGAAGACAGTGTTTCACTTTGTAGCCG
>NZ_JBAUUO010000133.1:0-30050 GCF_049582745.1 Occallatibacter sp. | reverse complement strand
TCATGTTTGTGCGTCGCGTAGTTGTCGCAGATCAGATAGATTTCCTTCCCCGCCGGAACGGTCTGATCGATCATGCGCAAGAAGTGGAGCCATTCCTGATGGCGATGCCGTTGCTGGCACAGCCCGTGACGTTTTAGAAATTGGCGGTAATATTCGGGAGGTGACGCGAATGGACGGAGCCGGTAAACAGTTCTCAAAGGAACTAAGGGTGTTCGAGCAACACCGTCAAGAATGGTCGCGGTCCCACCCGGGAGAGTTTGTCGTTATCCAGGATGAGGAGATCGCACCAGGGTTCTTTGACGACTATGCTCAGGCTCTGAGAGCAGGCCTTCAGAGGTTCGGTGTCCGTCGACAGTTCCTTGTAAAGCAGGTGTGGGTGACGGAGCCGGTATATCTGGTATGAGTGGTACCCAACTGCCTTGGGAACCTTTCATCCGACCGCCGGCAACGCCGGAGCGAGCGGACAGATCCAAGGGACGAATACCGCAGGCATTCCTATCCTATGCCTGGGAAAACGAACCTCAAAAACTCTGGGTTCGAGAACTCGCCGAGAGATTGCAAGGGAAAAGTGGGGTACGTGTCATCTTGGACCAGTGGGATCTGGTCCCAGGCAGTGATCGGCTTGCTTTCATGGAGCGAGGCATTGAGAACTGCGACTTCGTGATCGTCATTTGTACTCCAACCTATGCCGAGAAAGCGAAAGATCGCGCTGGTGGAGTCGGATATGAGTCGATGGTTATCACTGGTGCGCTTGCCGAGCAGATCGAAACTCGTAAATTCATTCCCGTGCTTCGTATTGGCGACTGGAATTCGTGTCTTCCTACCTACCTAAGGTCGAAACACGGAGTAGACCTCCGAAATGATCCTTACTCTGAAGCCGAGTATGAGCAGCTCATCCGCGCTCTACACTGCGAGCCAGTCCAACCTCCACCAATCGGACCAAAACCCGAATTCGCGCCGCTTCCCGCAGCGGTAACAATCCCTCGGGGATACAGTCGATCATCAAATCCTGAAGGGCGTGAGACAAAATCCAACCAAATGGAATGGCGCGCCAATGACCCGGGTCCGTGCATTGACGTAGCTGTGACCAATTCCCGTGAAGTTATCGAAGCGGGACGACTTATCGGACTGGAGTATCCGGAGCCTCGTAAAATGAAGGCCCTCTTGGACACAGGGGCGTCTGTAACTGTAATCAGCAAAACCTTTGCGAAATACTGCAAGCTCCTACAAACAGGCGAAACCGAGATAAGGACTTTAGGAAATCTCCAGAGGTGCGGCGAGCATGCCGGAGCGATAAGTTTTCCTGGTACCAGTCTTCGCTCTATTCGACCCGATCCGAATTGTTTCTGGAGATTTCATAAAGGAACCGTACTACGCCTGCTTGATCGGTAGGGATATTCTCAGTAATTGGAAGATCACCTTCGATGGTCGTTCCAGACAGGTAACAATCAGCGATTGATCCACAAAGAGGCACATCCCGATTGGCAGGATTTCGGCAGCAGCTAAGTCACTGATGCTCAACCCGCCCCGTTCTGTTTTGGCGCGGGAAAACGTCACTTACCAATTCCGGGATTGGTTCTGCATGGCCCGTCACTCGCTCGGAACTCGGGAAATCTACGGGCTCGTTCAGGGTGGTACGGTATCAACCGACATTCAACGCGTCAGGAACTCCACCAGCGACGCAATAAGAAACATCGGTACTACCAGAAGATAGATTCGACCCACATCGCGAACGCCCTCTGCGGGAAGCCCCATCCAGCGCTCGGGTGGGTAACGCCAACGGCCTTTTGGGAAGAGAGATGCCAGACCCAGACGCACGCCCGTTCCCCCGGCAAGCGTGTATGGAATCAGCTGGAGCAGAAGAACTCCAAGGTAGTAGACGCGCTCGCGGCCGTCTCTAAGTCGGCTGATATGCTCTCCATCCACAGAGACTATTCCACCCACCCAACCTCGAAATGCAACCCACGGGAAAGGCATGACAACCGCGAGTCCCATGACGGTCGACGGCACCGCGCCAAGAAACAGATTGCCCGTAAAGTCGCCTACGGCGGCGCGCAGAGGCATTCCACCGTTCATCGCTTTGCCCACTGCGGTTTGTCGAGCTTTGCCTACCAGATTGTCGCGACAACGGAGGGCAAACCCGTTGTGCGCGTGCACCATTCCAGCTCCCACTGCGACACTCAACACGTAGGTGCAGCCGATCCAGAGAATGGGTGCTCGCGCTCGGCCCAGCGCAGCGAGCAATGCGTGGGGCGACACGTCCATTTCGGCCTCAACTTCCGCAACAACTCTTCGCGGGATACATACTACTCGAAGCAAAGACAAACAAACTGTGTCGCCGATCGAATAGTACCCACTCGCTCCGTTCAGAGCGTGTGGGTAATCCGGCAATTAACCGTCGCAAACATCTGTGCGCCAATCTCAGACCCTGATTAGGAACTGATATGCCTGCCGGACAACGCCTACTTCGTCGCCGGTTGCCGTCCCGTCCTGCTCGATGAAGACCTGCTTCACGCCGGCCTTGTTCAACGCGCCCAGCATCTTCTTCCAGTCCGTTGTTCCCTGGCCGAACGATGCGTACTTTGGAAAATTGCTTGTGACCGTCGGCGTAAACGGGGAGACCCATTCCTTCACATGGGCCAATTCAAATCGATGCGGATACTTTTCAAGGTAAGGATAGGGATCGCCGGCACCGGCGATGAAATTACCGGTGTCAAATTCCATGCCCACCAGCGCGGGATCGGTCAGGCGCAGCATTTCATCGAAGGCTACGATGTCGCCGTATTTCTGCGTTTCGATGTTGTGGTTGTGATACGCAAAGCGCATTCCGGCATCGCGCACGCGAGCACCGAATACGTTGAATCGTTCCGCGCTCCATCGAAAATCTTCAAGCTCGATGTGCTCGAACGGATTGCCTGATTTACGCTTGCCGCTGGCCAGTAAAGTGCCGGGCTTGATCGACGGCACGGCGGCAATCATGTATGGCATGCCGACTTCGTGGCAGAAATCGATCATGCGGCCGACTTCGTCGTCAGTCATGGTGGCCAACAGGCAATGCGCGCCACTTGCCGTGAGGCCGGCGTTCGCGAGGCTGGTGCGGACTTCTTTTGCCGTGCGGCCATAGAATCCCGCGAATTCAACGTTCTTGATGCCTATTGCCGCGACCTTGGCCAGTGTGCCGTCGAAATCCTTGGCCAGCAGGGCGCGCAGAACGTAAAGCTGCACGCCAAATTTATCCGGACTGTAGTCAGAGGCATCCGCGAATCGAGATGATGCCATGGCGAATGCTCCCATCGCGCCAGTTGCCAGGAAATCGCGTCGCGAGATCACTGATGCCTCTCCAGTCGAACCACTCCCGAATGATACGGAGGGAGCGCGACTTCCACAAGGAAGACAGCGGATCGCTGGGGCTCATGGCAATAAGGAATCGAAATGGCAGTCGGCAGCGGTGTCGGGCCGTTTTGCTTTGGGACGTATCCGAAACTCCAGCTACCAACTTTAAAGGGATTGCGCCTGAATGAAGAGAACACCCGAGTACGTGCCGGCAGGAAGCTGTTTCTGGTTCGAGAGATTAATCTCGAGACTCAAGGCATCCGTACGCGAACCGCCACCCGCAAGAATAAAGAAAGATTGCCGGTAAAGCTGCAGGCTGGAGCCGGCGCCGCCAAAGGGATTGGTTTCTGCGAATGGGGTGAAGGTTGTCGGCGTCCCGGTAGTCACCTGGCCGAGCACCTCCGAACTGGGTATGAAATCCGTTCCGCCTGAGAGTGCGGCATTGGCATTCGAGAAATACGCGTACATATTGATTGTGCATGTCAACAGGCAAAGGCTTCCGCCCCAATTTGTGGTTATCTGTATTGCGCTTGATCCGCTCGCGACACCTCCCGAAACCAGATTGAACCGGACCGAGGAGGGACTCGCGGACACTGTCAATGAGCTAACCGAGGACTGTGCCTTTGGCCTTTGCACCAGTACCCGAACTGCCTGTGCCGCTGCGGGGATTTGTCCCACGCTAGCAAGGCTGACCAGCAGAACTCCCCAAAATGCTGCTTTCCTCATCACGTCCACTCTACCGTGCGGCAACCTTCACCCGCTCCACAATCACTACAGGTTCCGGCTCATCGTTCCGGGCTCTGCTTTGCACAGTCGCGGGTGCGGAGACCACGCGGTATGCAAATCCATCGAGGAACTGACTATTCATTACTTTGAACTCGTGCACCCGCGGCTTTCGTTCCCGCACATAAAACACGCCATCATCATCCGTATAGACCAGGAGCTGATCGATCATGACAGCCGCGCCCGAAACAGGGTGATTCTCGACGTCCAGCACGGTCCCTCGCACAATATTCTGACCGACGTCGGCGCGCATGAGATTGTTGTCGGTATTGCCTGGCAACGATCCGCCCTGGTGCACGGCCATCGCCTGCGCGTCTGCCGTGTACCTCAAGCTTCCGTCCGGCGCGACAAAGGTTGCACCGTGCAGAGTAAGACCGCGAATCAGATGCAGCTGCACATCAATAATCAGCGCCTGCTCAAACGGCGCCGAGTTGCGTTCGGGCACATAATACGTCTGGTAATCGGCACTGATCATGCAGATGTTCGACAGCAGCGAACCTCCAAACGAAACCGTCGTTTGCCCTTGAGACCTGTTTACCAGCTCGGTCACACTCAGTCGCGGCGTCAGCGTCTCAGAGAAATTGCCCAAAATCGTCTTCGTCTTTGTTCCGCTATCTGGGCGACTCTCGAGGTAACTCGCCGTGGCGCGAACCCTTGAAAACAGCTGTCGCTCGGCGGTATACGCCGTCGCCACATTTGAGTTGTCCAAATATTTTGATTGAAACAGAGATGCCGATAATCCGGTTTTCGCAACTTCGAGGTTGCCTGAAATGAGATTGACAGAGCTGCGAACGCTTGTCTGCGAATGGGCTTCAGGGGAGAGGAAATTCTGCCGGCCGCCGCTGACACTGAAGAATCTTGAAGGCTTGAGCGTAACGAGAACATTCTCCCGATCCGGCTCGCTCATTAATGGCGCCTCAACCGCCACCCGATGAAACTGGCTTCCCGCCGCGATGTAAGCAGCCTTTGCGGCGATCCAGTTGCGCGTGAAGTCAATGCTGCCGGCGCCGTAAGGTTGGTTCGCTCCGATCCCCCCGGAAAGGGCAATCCGGAATTTCTCCGCCGCTGTCCACTCCAGGCTCTCGATCGCGGTTGTCTGGTTCGAAAAGACCATGTGCGATGAGGCTTCAACACCAGGTATAAGCTTTCTCTTCAGAAAGAGGATAGCGGCGGGGTTTTGCGCGCGCGCGCCCTCAAATAAAGGACTGGAAAAGTCAGTCGATGTCGCTCCCCCGAATGCAAAGAGATCTGTTTCTGCCAGCCTGGTATGTACACCCGCACCCAGCGCCACCACGTAGTGGCTGCTGTCGAATATGTCTGTGGGGAGTTGAAAGCGGATGTAGTCCGACCCCAGAAGGAAGGTCGATTGCCCCACTTCCTTGGTAAGGCTTGCTCCGCCGACGAACTTGCCGGCAATCACTCCTGCTCCGATGGATGCGTCGTAGCTGGCGCCTTTAGCGGAAAGAGTGCCTCCCTGCGCATCATAAAGACTCGATGATCCGCCATTGATTTCGAACACCTGAGCATGCAGATGAGGCATCAAGGCCGCAACCAGGCAAACTATGGAGAGGGCTCGCACGCACTGTGCCTTCCACCCATTTCAGAGCACTACTGATCGTTCGTGCTCAAGGGTAATTTCAATGTGGACCGATCCATGTGGAGCACCACCATATGCGGTGGCTCGGTCTCCTTCCAATCCACCTCAAGGTGGCGCTTCCCACCTGGAAGCAATGGAAACCCAGCCGCAGTAATGGTCTTACTCGCCGAAGAGATACGCATCTCTTCAACCCTTTCCAGATCGGGGCCGCTGTTCGCAAAGTCGCAAACGATTTTGCCTGCTTTGCTGAAGTAGGCTGCCTGCTTTACATCAACCACATCTTCCTTCGACTGCGGCTTCTTGGGATAGATGTATACCGTGTGTGGAAGGAGGATTCGAACGTCGAGACCGGAAGTGTGTTTGACAGCGGAGAACGTCGAGTAAATCGTGAACCACGCCGGGAGCTTGTCTGCCTTCGCCTTGTAGAAGACGTAGTACGTCTGGCCGGGGTCGATCCGGAAACTCATCGACGAAAGTTCGACGTGAATTCCCGGATCGAGTGGCCGGTACACACCGTTTCCATCAGCCGCGACGCTGAAGCTTCGCGGCTCCAGCACGACTGCCGCAGGTGCAAGGGTGTTGTTGGTGAGGGCGATCTTGCCCTCAGCCTTTCCCTTGTACTCCACGATTACCGGTGACACTGTCTGACCATGACAACAATAGCCAAGGAGCAGCAGTGCACTGCTCAACAACCTTCTGACCAACAACGCAGTATTCCTCCTCATCTCTTGTGAGGTAGTGTCTTCTCTTCTCAGAGCCCTCTTAGAGGGCCTGTGCTTGGAGGTTCAACGTGCCTGTGTACGTACCTGCGGGCAATTGGGTCTGACTTGACAGATCGATTTTCAGAGTCAGATTGTCGTTCCGGGTTCCGGAGCGATTGGTATTACTGATTGCCTGCGTAAACAGGGTCAACGACGCTCCAGCGACGCCCACCTGGGTTCCGCCTGTGCCGACGCCAGAACCAGTGAACGGGTTATACGTTCCGGCTCCAACTGAGGCCGAAACTGCCGAAGTGGGAATGGTGTTCGCAGGTGAACCACCGTCAGTCAGTGCGGCTGTTGCGCTTGCAAAGTAGCCGACCAGCGTTACGGTGCTGCGGTTCCGGTTCATGAGCCAGGTGGTTGTCGTTGTGACTGGCCCGCTTGTGGCTGCGGCGCCCGAAACAAGGGTGAAGTTCGCGGTGCCAGGCGTAGCAGAGACGGTGAGCGATTCGCCCAGGGTTGCCGTCAGAGCCACCGTTGCGGAATTCGAGTTCAATTGGCCGAACATCGGTGCACACGCCAGAACAAGGAGGGCGAGTGCAAAAAAGGAGCGAGTGGATTGAAACTTACTTCTCCAGGACATACAAAGTTCTCCAGTGATTAGCTTCGATTTTTGGACATAGAAGACCGCACGGACTGCAGAGTCCGTTTCGACAGAGTTCTAGCCAAATTGCTTTTGTTGGAAAAAAGCCTAACATGACCAAGGTGCAACAGATCAACGTGAATCTCGATGATTACTAATAACTTAGGTAATCTTACCTTAGGTCATCTCATGCTCAGAGGACGGCGCTCCGCTGTGAACAACCAGGTTTGCAGCTTCAAGAATCTTCCCTCGACGCACCAGCTAGAGTGCCTGCACAAGAATCACAACCGGTTCGGATATCTGTCGCTCCGTTGTTGTACGGATGTCATCTTTGAGAACCACATCGACGTGGTCGGTCCGGCGCGCAACGCAATTTGTTTCTCCTGCCTTCTGCGCAAATAAAGTGACGCCGTCGTGAATCACTCGCACGGTTGTGAGGTTCGAGGGAACGGCCCAGGAGGTCGTAATCGTCAAGGGGAACAAGTGCTGTCCGATTCTGTTGCTCGTCGATAGAGGAAACGTGCCTCGCGGTGACGCACTAACAGAAAGTGATTCGAGCGTTGCAATCAGAGTCACCGTTGCGGATCTGGAAGCGGATTTTCCCCAGACTGCGTTGCCGGAAAAAAGAAGCGAAACGGTAGCGACATAAATGAACCATCGTCGAATGCGGTCGCGGGTTTCGAAACCGGAGGATGCAAAAGCCAGTCGACTACGGTTCATGATCGGATACACGGATTCAGCCCCCCTCCGAAACTCATCGGCAAAAGCGGCCAAAAAATCAACCGTGCCCAAAAAAGCCATACGTAAGGAGCGCAAGGCGCATCGCGATGAGTCCCGGATTCTGCCGCGCAGAAGCCTTCATCACAGCGAGGTTAATTGACGCCAACCGATCTATTTCGAACAAAGACCGGTGCGCTAGACTTTACCTACGACGCGAAGGACCGGCCACGGCTCTGCGCGATACCCAATTCTGCGTTCGAGATTCTGAATCATGCCGAGCGGGCAGATTGACTGTGCCCATAGGAGGCTGCGATGGCAAAGGCTGTGAAGAGCCCAAAATTCAATATCAAAGTGAAGCCGCTGACAAGCCTTTCGCCGTGGAAGAAGTTGAAGGCCCACGCTCGCGATGTTGCCAAGGTGCATCTGCGTGCACTTTTTGCTGACGACCCCAAGCGCGGCGAGAGGATGACAGCCCAGGGTGTCGGCCTCTTCCTCGACTACTCAAAAAACCGCGTCACCGACGAGTCCCTGAAGCTGCTGCTTGCCCTGGTCGAAGAATCGAAGCTGCGTGAGTATACCGACGCCATGTTCAGCGGCCGGAAAATCAACATCACTGAAAAGCGCGCCGTATTGCACGTGGCGCTGCGGGCACCCAGGGGCCAATCCATCATGGTCGATGGCGAAGACGTTGTGCCGAAGGTGCACGAAGTACTGGACCGCATGGCGGCCTTCTCTGATCGCGTGCGCAGTGGCGAGTGGAAAGGACACACCGGCAAGCGCATTAGGAATGTGATCAACATCGGCATCGGCGGCTCCGACCTTGGTCCCGTAATGGCCTACGAAGCGCTGAAACATTACAGCGAACGCAGTATGACGTTTCGCTTTGTCTCAAATGTTGACAGCACCGACTTCGCCGAAGCCGTGCAGGGCCTCGACGCTGAAGAAACGCTTTTCATCGTTTCGTCGAAGACCTTCACCACGCTCGAGACCATGACCAACGCGCACACCGCGCGCTTATGGATGCTCGAGAGGTTGGGCGGCGACGAATCGGCAATCGCGAAGCACTTCGTCGCCGTATCGACGAACGCAGGCGAAGTGACCAAGTTCGGCATCGACACCGCCAATATGTTCGGCTTCTGGGACTGGGTCGGCGGCCGCTATTCGATGGATTCGGCGATCGGGCTATCAACGATGCTGGCGATCGGCTCCGAGAATTTCCGCGACCTGCTCGACGGATTCCACCAGATGGACGAGCACTTCCGCACTGCGCCCTACGAAAAGAATCTGCCTGTGCTGCTGGCGCTCCTTTCAGTCTGGTACACCGATTTCTTTGATGCCCAGACCATCGCGATCCTGCCCTACGAGCAATATCTCAAGCGCTTCCCGGCGTACCTTCAGCAACTCACCATGGAGAGCAACGGCAAGCACGTCACGCTCAAGGGCAAGGAAGTTCGCTATAACACCAGTCCGATCTACTGGGGCGAGCCGGGCACGAACGGCCAGCACTCGTTCTATCAGTTAATCCACCAGGGAACGCGCCTGATCCCGTGTGACTTCATCGCGTTCTACAAAACGCTCAATCCCCTTGGCAGCCATCACGACATTCTGCTCGCGAATGTCTTTGCGCAGGCTGAGGCGCTGGCCTTTGGCAAGACGGCTGAGCAGGTGAAAGCGGAAGGCACTCCCGACTGGCTCGTCCCGCATCGCGTTTTCGAAGGCAACCGCCCGTCCAACACAATTCTTGCGGAGGAGTTGACGCCCGCAGTCCTCGGCAAACTGGTTGCGCTTTATGAGCACTGCGTGTTCATTCAGGGCGTCATCTGGCAGGTCAACTCGTTCGACCAATGGGGTGTGGAACTCGGCAAGGCACTGGCGCAGAAGATCATCCCCGAACTCGAAAGCCCCTCAGAGCCGCAGCTCGCGCATGACAGCTCGACGAATCATCTGATCGATTTGTATCGGAAGCACAAGTAGTAGTTGGCTTGGTTGAGCCGGTTCCAATTTGAATTGGAACCGGCTTCGATCACCACGTAAGCGTGACGGTGATAGTCTTCCAGCCTTCACCCGGCGGAAAGTGAAGGATCAGCGGCAACTCTTTGCAAGCGTAAAAATCGGCGTCGCATTCCCGGTGCGAGATGTTTGCATATTGTTGACCCGCCTCTTGTGGAGCAGTTGGATTGGTCTCAACTTTCGGGTCAATGTGGCCGTGACGGATTAAGGTTACGAGTCCAACGCTGTCGGCGAGGCCCTCTGCCGTTAGCACGAGTTCGTGTTCTGAGTATTCGGAATGGAGAAGACGGATTCTGCGGGCGGACGCACCAGGTAGTGGTGGCTTATTTAGAAGAGGAACGGAATCGATCGCATTTTGTGCATATTCGCCGGCGGATTCGTCGACTTCAATGAGGGGAAGCGGAATGCGAAGCCCAGTTTCAGGAGTCATCCGAAGCATCTTGGCGACGTCTTTGCCAATTGCGCCGACGGTCGCGCCCGGCAGGTCGCTGCGAAGATGCCATTCGTCGCCTTTTGTCGGGCTCATATAGATCTCAAGTTGACTGTTCCTGCGTTTGAAATAAAGCGCCGTTGTTTGTCGCGCAAGGGAAAGGTTCATCACCTCGGCTTCATCCCACCCCGCCGGCAGATGCGGATTCACCGTAATGGTTTTCGTCCCCGCATCGATACTGATGCCGAACAACCCGCGCAGAATCGGCGTAATCACCATCGCCGACGACCACAGCTGGTGGCTCGTACTCCGCCCGAACGGAACAAAATAATCTCCCGACAACAATTCCGTCACCGCGCCCAGATCCTGCGCCCGCGTCAGGTTCGCGTTCTCCATCAGCAACTGGTAGCCTGCCAGCGGCTGCCCGCCGCGGTATTCCGCCACCGCCGCCCAGCCTGTAAACAGCGGCCACACCGAGCCCTGGTGATAGCTCATGCCGTCATAGATCGGCTCGGTATTGGCCACATCGCGCAAACCCCAGTCCGTATTCAGTGCCGCGGCAGCAAACTGCGAAAGGCAACCTTCCGGTTGCGCAAGCACCGATTTCCCGCCCGCCGGATCCCACCACGCCAGCGCCGGATACACCGTGCTGGTTTTGTCCAGCGAGCCATCCAGGTTCCGGCTGAAGGCATAGCAGTTTTTCTGCGCGTTCCAATACTCCGCGTTGATTGCCTTCGCCAGTTGCTCCGCGCGCTTCTTCGCCGCCTCTTCCTTCGATGAATCCTTCAGCAGCGATTCCACGTACCCCATCGCAGACGACGCCTGCTGATCCAGCAGCGCCAGGTAGATCTCCTGGTGTGGCATTCCACCTGGCCAGCTTTCCACCCATCCTGTTCCCTGCGAGTTGTCGTAGATGCCGTCGTGGTCCGTATCGTGCGCCGGATCGGTCTCGAATGCCCACGCCTTTTCGATGGCATCGCGATGCGCCGTCAGAAACGCAATATCGCCGCTCGACCGAACATAGTCGGCCACCGCCAGCAAGAACAGCGGCGTCGAATCGGCTGCCGCATACATATATGGAAACGCCCTCCAGTCGATCGCCGCTGCAGTCTGCGAGTACTCATGCATGATCTTGCCGTCTTCGCGCTGGCGCTTGATCAGGAACTCGAGTTCCGACTTGGCAAGCCCAAAGTCCCCGTAGCCGTTAACGGCGTACAACGTGTAGAGCGAGTCGCGTCCGAAGAACCAGCCAAACCCGGGCCGCGCAGAATCGCCAGACGCATAGTAGCCTGCCACCAGCGCCGTCTCATCGGTAGGAATGGAATGCGCATCGACGGGATGAGCCTTCAGTTGCTCAATCGAAACCACCGCCCATTGAAAGGCTTCGTTGAGATTCTTGTCCGGCGTCTCGATCGACGTTGTGCTCGCCAGCAATTTCTTGTAGCTGTCAGCGTGCGCCTTATAAAGATCGGGGATCGCCGTATCCAGCTTCGCCAGCGTCGCGCCGAGCGCCGCATTGGTGGCCGCATCCTTGTTCATGCCAGCGGCCATCAGCAACGGAAACAGCCGCCCGCGATCGCGCACCGGATCGATGTGCAGATGAAACTCCACGGGATAAACCTGCGGGCGTTCCTGGTAGGGCGCGAGAATTCCCGGCTGTGCGCCGGGGATTGCCACTGCGCCAGCAAGGTCCGGGTAGTCCGCGTGAAGAACGTAGAAGCCTCCGGGGCCCGATGGCTCACGAGGATTCGGTGCAACCCACTCCACTCCAGGGACGCCTTCATTGCGCTCCGGCCACATCCAGCGCAGTTCCGGCGTGAAGCGAAAAATGAATTCCGTCGGGTGCAGGCAATCGAATTCAAAGAGCACCACCGGTCCCGTGCCGGCCTGTGCGTCATTGGGCGAGAACATGATCTGCCGCACGGTGAAACCAATGTGGCTATACGTGATGATCGTGCGATCCGGTCGCACTTCAACCTCGGCTGCCTCCTGATTCACGTCGATGGGAACGGTATAGCCCTCGATATCGCCTTCAATGGTCAGGTGCGAGAGCAGCTTCACCGGAAGAACCCAGGCTTCGAAGATGCCGTTCTGTTGTCCCAGCACCACTCCACGCTCGCCCGCAACGGTGAATGGCTTCTCGGTTTCGGCGTGTGCGCGAATCACCGGGCCCGTGCTGTCAAACGGGATTGCGGGCACGGAGTTCAGAAAAGAGGTCTGCGCCAGAGTGGTTGCGGCAAACAACAGAAAGGCAATCCGGCTAAGTGCGCGAAGCAGCATCGGTCACGATCCTTTGGAAGCTTTTAAGAGGGATCAGTCTACGTCGTGGCCGGGAGTCGCTGCAAAGTCGGGTTTCGAATGCTGTCCGCAAGCGCTCGTCGATAAGAAAAGCCGGTCGCATCTTCCATCGATAGAACGGCAATATTCCTGATATTGAAGAAAAGAATACGCATATACCGTTTTCAATAGAGAAGTGCTAAAAAGCGGATTCGGGCAACAACGGAAGCCCCCAACACGAGTTAAGCTCTCGATTAAGTGCCTGTAAATAAATAAGATATTAAGCACATCGAGTGAGGGGTACTTTGGCATGCGAATTGCAACTTAGCCTTCCAGTCTTATCATTTTGCTTTCCCATCTTTCTGTCTTTTTAGCTTTTAAGGGCCAATTGTGCTTATCACTCTGGCTCGCTTCCCTCTTCCCCTGGCGGGTGTATTTGCTGACCTGATCCAGAGCTAGAACTAGTTTCAAATCAAACGCGGTCTGAATGGTAATCAACAGCACCCGGCGGATATTGCAGCCGGGGATGAGGGTAATCGGCAATCCAGTTTGAGACCGCTGGTGCCGACCCCCTAGGTCACAAAATTCAATTTCGAGGAACAATGGGTATGAGAAATCTGCCAAAGCTGAAAGTACTGGCACTCTGCATCGTCCTGATGGGCGCATTGGGCATGGCCCACGCGATTGACATCAAGGCGCGCATCAAGGGCACAGTGACCGACCCGCAGGGAGCCGTGCTGGCCGGCGTGAAGGTGACAGCAACCAACGAAGCAACCGGCGTGAAGTTTGACGCCGTTTCGGGCTCGGATGGCGGGTATCTCTTCCCGCAGTTGCCGATCGGTACCTACACGATCAGCGTCTCAGCCAATGGCTTCAAGAGCTTCACAGCCAAGGGAATCGTGCTCAATGTCGACCAGGAATACGTTGAGGACGCAAAGTTGAGCGTGGGCTCTACCGCAGAAGTTGTCGAGGTCGCGGCCTCTCCGGTACAGGTCGACACCAGCGACATCCAGCTCAGCAACGTCGTCGACTCCACCGAAATGACGGAGCTTCCCCTCATCGGCCGCGGATTCACAGGATTGGAACTAATCCTTCCCGGCGTGCAGGCATCGAGTGACCGCTTCGGCACATTCTCGGTCAGCGGCGGACAGACGCAGCAGTCGGAGTTCCTGATCAACGGCGCCGACACCAACGACATCGCGCTGAACACCGTGGCCCTCAGCCCAAACCTCGACGCCATCGACCAGTTCAACCTGATTGACGGCCCACTGAACGCGGAATATGACCGCAACTCGGGCGGCATCGTCAGCGCCACCATCAAGGAAGGTTCCAACCACTTCCACGGCGACGTCTACGAGTTCTATCGCGACACATTCCTCAACACACTGAGCTACTACCAGAAGACCCTCAACAAAAGCACGGGCAAGTTCTCGGGTGTCGTCAGCCCCTACCACCAGCACATCTTTGGCGGCACGGTGGGCGGCCCGATTCTGCATGACAAGCTTTTCTTCTTCGGCGCCTATGAAGGTACGCGTCAGCGCACACCGCAATCCGGCGGAAGCGTCGACGTCTACAACACCGCCAACCTTGGCGGCGACTTCTCTGCGGACGACAACCCGGTTGAGGCGGGCACCAGGCCGGATGCGAGCACAGGCTGGGGGCTCTGGACGGCCAACAAGATTCCCTCCAGTATCACGGTTCAGGGCTGCTCGACGGCAGGCGAAACCTGGGCGCAGTGCGCTTATGACCTCGGCGGCGTCATCCCGACGTCAGCTTTCAGCACCGTCGCAAACAATCTGGTTACCAAGTATGTCCCGGCCCCGAACAACGGCACCTACGGCTTCAAATTCAATCCCGTTACGGTGTTGACGTCCAACCAGTACATCGGACGGATCGATTACTCGATCAACACCGCGAATCAGATCACGGCACTGGGCATCTACAGCAAGCGTCCCACGACCGATACGCTACCCTTCACCGGCGCATCAATACCAGGTTTCGGCGACGTGAACACGCTTACGATTCAGCAATACACGGGCGACTATGTTCACCAGTTCAACTCGACCACGGTAAATGACTTTGCCGGGCATTACACCCGGTTCAACTTCGACGCGGTCGAGCCGCAAAACAAAGTTTCGCCCGCAAGCCTGGGCTTCAACATCAGCCCGCAGGATGCCGCTGCAGCCAGCGTTCCCACAATTTCGGTGGGTGGTACCAACGTGGGCTTCACGCTCGGTTTCAGCACCAATGGTCCTCAGCCCCGCATCGACCAGGTTGCACAGCTGGACGACAACCTGTCGAAGGTGATCGGACGGCATACCTTCAAATTCGGATACGACGGCCGCCGCTTCAACGTGCACAATCCGTTTTATGCACGCAACAGCGGCTCCTTCAGCTTTGGCAATACCGGAACGTTTTCGACGGGCGACGGTGCGGTGGACTTCCTGCTCGGCATCCCCACCAGTTACGACCAGAATAGCGGCGCCACCATTATCGCTGAAGCGTTTTTGAACTACGTCTTCGCGCAGGATACGTGGAAGCTAACGGATAAGTTGACGTTCAGCTACGGCCTCGGCTACTCAATCGACACACCTCTGCATAACCTCCAGTACGGCGGCTCCGGCATCGTCTGCATCATTCCTGGCCAGCAGTCCACCGTCTTCGCAAACTCGCCCACCAGCCTTAACTATGGTGGAGACAAGGGTTGCACAAACTCTGGTCTTGCCAAGACAAAGTATTCCGAGTTCGGACCGCGCGTCGGGTTCGTCTATGCGCCCGACTGGGGCGCGATCTCCGGCGGCCCGGGCAAATTCTCCATCCGCGGCGGCTTCGGTATCTACTACGACCGCTCCGAAGAAGAGACTGCTCTCCAAACTCTCGCGACACCGCCCTTCGGAACCGATACAAGCGGTGCAGGAATCGGCGGGACAGCCTCTTTTGCCGACCCGTTTACTGACATCAACGGCGCCGGCGCAGTTGCCAACCCGTTCCCGTATACCTTCCCCAAGAAGGGGGACAACGTCGACTTCAGCGCGCTCGAACCGATCTACAATATCAGCACGTACGGTTCGGATTTCCGCGCACCCTACGCTGAGAACTTCCAGCTCAGCCTTGAGCGCGAGTTCCCAGGCCGAGTTGTGGCTCGTGCCAGCTATGTTGGTTCACTGGCGCGTCACAACCAGTCGACAACCGATGCCAATCCCATCACTCCCGCTGGTCATGCGGCATGCGTAGCTGACACCACCTATTGCAGCGGCTCCAATGCAATCTACCGCGAAGAACAGAGCTACTTCTTCCCGGAAAATACGCTTCTCAACAGCGACAGCACCATTCTGGACATCGGCCAGGTGGATTCTACCGGAAGTTCGAACTACCACTCGCTGCAGGTCAACATCGAGAAGGCAACCACGCACAACCTCTATTTCCAGTTGAGCTATACTTTTGCGCACGCGCTCGATACTGCTTCAAGTTTCGAGAATGCAGGGTTCGGCTCATCAAGCACACGCGGCTACAACCAGTTTGCTCCGCAACTGAACTATGGCGACGCGGCGTTCGACGTCCGTCATCGCGTCGTCTTCTCGCCGATTTACGTGACCCCGACCCTTCGCCGCTCGGCGGAGTGGTACAACCCGATCAACCTGGCCCTCTCCGGCTGGGAGGTGAGCGGCATCGTAACCCTCGCTTCCGGCTTCCCGTTCGACGTTTCCTACGCCGGCGGCAGCGCAAACTCGGAATGGTGCCCGGACTTCCTCAATTTCTATGCATGCCCGGATGCCCCGAACCAGGTTGCCCCGGTCATGAAGAGCGGAAACCCCCGCACCCGTACGCTGAGTCTGCACACGCAGAGTGGCGCCTACGTCGACAAGGCAAGCTGGGTCAACGAGCCTCTGGGAACCTTCGGCAACTCTCGCCGCGACATCTCCCATGGCCCCGGTATCAACAACACGAACATGGTTCTGGCGAAGAACATCTACCTGTCGTCAGACAAACAGAGATATGTTCAGCTGCGTATCGAAAGCGACAATGTCTTCAATCACACGCAGTTCACAAACCCCAGCACGACATGGAACGACTCGGTGCTGAAAAGCTCGACAACCTCATTCGGGTACATCAGCGGTACGCAGTCCGCCCGACTCAGCCAGTTGGCGGCGAAGTTCTACTTCTAAGCCACGCTGCCACCAGAACCACAAGAGGCGCCTTCGGGCGCCTCTTGTTTTGCAAGCAACAAATCCGCAGCTCGACGCTGTCAACCCCTCTTCGCCAAAATTACCGCTAACTCCCTCATTCCATTCGTGAAAAACTTCTCCCCATTTTGCAGGGTTTTATCCCCTCCCGGCGCACAATGGAATCGTGATTGAAACCTCCATCTCCGCAAACACGCGGGTGCCCCCGGTCCATCGCTCTTGGGGGACCGGGGATGGAAGCCGATCATTTGAATTGCGGCTGCGACCAAACCTCTATCTGGGCAAACGTGCGCCCCGCATACGCTCACGAGGAGGCCTTGCCGCTAACTCCAATCGGCTCAAACCTCTACACCTAACCTCAATCGGTTCAGGCCTCTAGCGCAACCACTTTCTATAACCCAATGATTCCAGGTTCTTTACCCAAAGAGGCTGGGTAATAGGGGGTACCCCACGTTGAAAGCTCATAGCGAGACAGAACCGAGATCAGGACGCTGCGGGAATCGCGGCCGCCGGCGTCTGCATAAACTCCAGCGCGCGGATCAGGTAGCCCTTCAACTGATGCCGATGGACAACCGCGTCGAGAAAGCCCTTCTCCAGAAGAAACTCGGAGCGTTGAAACCCTTCGGGAAGCTTTTGCCGGATCGTCTGCTCGATCACGCGAGGCCCGGCAAAGCCGATCAGGGCTCCCGGCTCGGCTATGTTGAGATCGCCCAGCATGGCAAAGCTCGCGGTCACACCGCCGGTTGTGGGATCGGTCAGCACGCAGATATACGGCACCTTCGCATCGTCGAGTTGTGCCAGCGCCGTCGAAATCTTCGCCATCTGCATCAGGCTCACCACGCCTTCCATCATGCGTGCGCCGCCCGATGCGGCAACCACAATCAACGGCTTCTTCTCTTCACGAGCACGATCTACGGCGCGGGCAATCGTTTCGCCGACCACAGCGCCCATTGACCCGCCGATGAATCCATATTCCATGGCGCTGACCACGACCGCGTGCGGGCCCATTTGTCCAACGGCGTTCAGAATGGCGTCGTCCAGCCCGGTGTCCTGCTGGGCCTTGCGCAGGCGCTGCTTGTAGGGTTTTATGTCGGTAAAGTTGAGCGGATCCGTCGAGCGAAGGCCGCCATCCACGAGTTGATAGCCCGGCTCCAGCAAAAGATCCAAACGCTGCCGCGCCCCAATCTTGAAGTGGTACTGGCACTTGGGGCACACATTCACGTTGGCCTCAAGATCGGCTTTCCAGATGGTTTGCCGGCACCCCGGACACTTTACCCAGAGTCCTTCCGTGCGGACGCTCTTCTCTTCGTCGCCGTTGCCGCCGGTACCCTCGAACTCGCCGTTCTCGCGCTTAAACCAGGACATAAGGCCTCTGCCATTATAGCGACCGGGCGCGGTTCACAGTACTCCGCCGTTACCACGTGTAGTGAACCGTGTAGCTGAGCGTAGCCTCGCTCTTCGCCGGCACCGCGATCGAAAACTTCAGCGTGTGGCTGTCGAGCTTGTTGTAGTGGGCGGACTTCTCCGTGATCTCCCAGTTCTCGCCCCGGTACATGTGCTCCAGCACCGCTACGTTGACGGTCTGCTCTTTCTGGTTGGTGAGCTTGATTTCAAAAGTCTCATCCAGCATGTGCTTGTTGTAGTCCACGTGGAAGTCCGTCTGGCGCCGCGAGCCCTTTACGTCAAAAGCCGAGCCGGTGGGAATCTTCACCGTCTCCTCTTCGGGCGTGTGGTTGATGAGGCTCTCGCCTACAAACTCCATCTGGCCGTCTCGATCGCGGCGATAGAGGCGCACACGCCCCGCCGGAAGCGGCATGCCAAGGTGATTCGCCTCGCTGTTCTTGATCTCTTCCACAATCAGCACCCTGGTGTTCTCGCCGCCTAGGCCGTAGCCCTGGTTCTGATTCACGTTGCCCGCATAGATCGGCTGCATCTGTTCTCCGAGTCCATCGTAGAGATAGCTGCGCCGCATGCTCACGTTTGCCGCATCGATAAACTGCACCTGCTTGGTCTCCCCATCGCGCAACGCAACCGTGCGGTTGAGGTCGTAGAGGTGGAAATCGTCGAAAGCCTTCTGCGTGACCCCCGGCTGCATCATATCCAGCGCCTTGGCTTCCATCTGCATCCGTGCAGGTCCGCCGTAGCCGCCCTGCTGTCCCTGGATCTTCGCGACATCGCCGGCCATCAACTTGATGCGCGCTTCCGGAAAGTCCGTGCCCGATTGATTGTGGATCGTCACCCATCCCAGCACGTCGGCCTTTTCGTCCCCGGTAACGTCCGAGTTGTCCGGCGCGACAACGTTGTAGGTTGACTCCCAGCTCAGGCCGCCGGTAATGTAAGCCAACTCCGCGTTAAAGCGATCCGAGGACCCGGAATTGATTTGCCAGCGCAGCGTGGGCTTCAGCAGCATCCCGTCCGTTGTCGCTGGGAACAGCGGCGTTCCGGGCAGTTGGAACTGCATCTTGCCGTCGACTTCAATCAGGGGCTGGGCGCTCTGGCCACCGATCATCTGCCCATCGAAGGTGTACTCCTGCGGGCGGTTGAAGCCGGCGCGAATGATCTTTCCCTGCACGATCCTGGGCCCCGCAGCACCAAAGACCTGAAAGTCGATGGTCTTGCCTTCATACTTCTCGAGCAGCCATTCCTGGCTCACGATGGCGGAGTCGTAGTTCTGCTCGACCACGTGGACCACGCGCTTGCCCGAGGGATCCCGCAGAACGACGGAGTCGGGCTCAAGGCGGCTGGTGACGCTGTCGGTTGTGATTTCGTTGATGCCGGCATGCAGATCGAGATCCAGAAACGTGCGGGCAACCGCGAAGTTCTGGTTGTAGATGGTGAGTGCAACCGGTTGCGACGTCTGTGCCGCAACCAGCATGGCAGTGAAAAAAACCGCTGCAAAAATGAAAGGATTCCGCACGGGTCTTCCTCCTCTAACTGGCTTTGGAACGTCCAGAAAGGAAGAACTTGCAGTCAAATGCTCAAGAAACGAGTCGAAGCGCGCCGTCTTCGGTCAGTATTCGATGCCCCGCTGCGCCAGAATCCCTTTTTGATAGGCATGCTTCACCTCGCGCATCTCCGTGACGGTGTCAGCGATTTCCACGAGCGTGGGATGTGCATTGCGCCCGGTCAGGATCACATGCACCATCTCCGGGCGATTACGCAGCGTCTCAGCGACTTCGGCCGGATCGAGCATGCCATAGCCGATCGCGTAATTGATCTCGTCGAGCACCACCATGTCCCACTCGCCTGACAGGATCGCCTCGCGCGCCTCTGCCCATGCCGCCTGCACCAGTCGTATATCTTCCGGATCGGTCTCCGCTCCTCCCACCTTCACAAATCCACGGCCCATCTGCTTGAGGACAAAGTTTTGCCCGAATGCCTTCGTCGAATCCAGCTCGCCATAATGCCATGAGCCCTTGAGAAATTGCAGCATCAGCACGCGCATCCCGTTGCCAACGGCCCGTAGAGCCGTACCCATGGCAGCGGTCGTTTTGCCCTTGCCGGGCCCCGTGTTGATCAGGATCAATCCGCGTCGGGAAGATTGTTCAGTGTTCATAAAAAGGGTTCTAAGTTCCGAGTTCGTAGTTGATCTGAATTCGTTCAAGGTAATTGCAGAGTCTCGCGGCGGGCAATTCAAAGGCCTTGAATTAGGAACCACGAACTGCCTAGTGGCCAGAGTGGTAGGGGTGGCCTGTCAGGATTGTAAATGCGCGATAGAGTTGCTCTGCGAGGACAACGCGGGCAAGGGCGTGGGCCAGCGTGAGAGGCCCGAGTGAGAGCAAAAGCGTCGCCCGTTTCCGCGCGACGTCCGACCAGCCATCGGCCGGCCCGATCGCGAAGACAATCTGCTGGGCGCCGTTGTCACGCCGCCTTCCCAGCCACTCGGCAAAATTCTCCGAGGTCATTTGCTTTCCGCGGCTATCCAGGAGAACGCAGACAGCAGGAGCGCGCCGCTGCTGCCGATCCATCCACTCAAACATCGCTTCCTCGCTGCGGAACGATTCAGACTGGCAGCGGGCATGGGGTCCGCATCGCTCAAGGTACATCGCCGTCAGACCCTCCAACACATCCTTGGAGGAAGGACGCGGTCCAATGTGCGCTAGCACGATCTGCATGCTGCGAAGATACACGACAGGCGGCGAAACTGGTCGCCAGCCTATTCGAAAGAGGATGGTTTGTGATTTTACGGGAGCGTCTATACAACTTCCCATATCTGCGTGTGATCTTTATCACTCACACGACCGGCTTAAACCTTTAGATTGCAAAATGAGACGAGGTTCACTGTTTGGCATCTCGCATGCACTAATAATCGTCATAGACCCTGTTTATCTTGGGAAGGTTTTCGTCACCTGCTTTCCGGATTGACGAAGCCAGACCGTTATTCATTGTTTTTTCGGCCCTTTTTTTGACTGTTAACCGCGGAACGGACCTATCCCTCCCCAGATTAGACCCGAGACGCCGAGCGCGATAGCGGATCGGGAACTCGCCCCCCATGAGATTCTCCGATCCCTCGTCGATCCGGAGGATTTCTAATGCGATTTTCGCGATTACTGCAAGTTGCTTCTTTGTCGGTGAGCCTGCTGTTGTTTGCCGGATTCATCGAGACCACCTCGGCCCCCAGCCTTTACGCCCAATCCAATATCTCGGGCGACATCAGCGGAACCGTGACCGATGCATCCGGTGCCGCCATGCCGGACGCGCAGGTAACTGTCACGAGTCTTGAAAAGGGCCAGGCAAAGACCGTCCTTACTGATCACGTTGGCGACTATCGCGTCCCGCTGCTTTCACCGGGCCGCTATCAAGTCAAGGCGACAGCAAAAGGATTTGAGACGTCGACGGTTCAAGTGACGGTATCGGCCGGCTCCATCACCCCAGTGAATATTGCACTGACAATCGGCCAGGCATCGACCACCATCGAAGTGAATAGCGGCGAGATCGCGGTACTACACACGGACGATGCGCAGATCTCCACCAGCTTCGATTTGAACCAGTTGCAGAACCTGCCCAACCCCGGGGGCGACTTGACGTTTGCGGCGCAGACGACACCTGGCGCAATCATGAACACCCAGGGCGGCTACGGCAACTTCGCTGTGGACGGCTTGCCGGCTACCTCGAACACCTTCACGATGAACGGCGGTTATGAAGGCGATCCCTACCTGAACCTGAACAACTCTGGCGCAACCAACTTGCTGCTGGGACAGAACGATGTCGACACCGTGACGGTGACGACGAACGGCTACGATGCGGCATTCGGCGGACTTGGCGGCGCGCAGGTCAACCAGGTTTCGCGGTCTGGCAGCAACCAGTGGCACGGCAACCTCGACTATCTCTGGAACGGCCGCGTGATGAACGCCAACAGCTGGTTCAACAAGTACTACAACTCGCCGCGGAACTTCGACAACGCCAATCAGTGGGCTGCCGCGATTGGCGGACCGCTGAAGAAAGACAAGATCTTCGGGTTCATCGATAACGAAGGACTGCGCGTCATCATTCCATTGATCGGCGCGGTGTATGCTCCGAGCCCGAATTGGCAGGCCGCAATTCTCGGCCCGGCCGGCTCTGCATCGGCAGCTTACGCGCCGTATGGCAATTTAGCTGACAACGGCAATTCCGATGAAGCGCCCATGTACCAGACGATCTTCAAGTACTACAACAACGCGCGGAACTTTGCCGCAGGCTCGCAGGATCCGAACGATCCGGATACGTGGATCTTCAACGGGCAGGCCACGAACTTCGCAACGGAATGGCTGATTAACAGCCGCGTGGATTTCAATCTCTCCCAAAGCGACCACATGTACATCCACTCCAAGGTGGATCATGGCATTCAGCCTACGCAGACCAGCTTCCTCGATCCGGTCTTCGATGCCGCGAGTCCTCAGCCTTCGTATGAGGGACAATTGAGCGAGACGCACACCTTCACGCCTTACCTGACCAATCAGTTCCTGTTTGCGGCGAGCTATTATCGCGCGATCTTCACCAACACCCACGGATCTACACTGGGTGCCTCCAACGTTCCGTACACACTGATTCCTGAGGGCTTTGCAACCGGCAGCGGCGATTGGGATCTTTCCGTCAACGCCAGCGACTGGGTTGGCGGTGTGAACTACGCTTTCCCACAGGGCCGCAATGTGACCGGCTATCAGTTCAGCGACGACCTCACCTGGGTAAAGGGCAAGAACACCTGGAAGTTCGGATATGCGTTCCGCCGGGATGACATCACCGACTACACGCCGAGCGAACACCAGGTCGCATTCGGCGGCGGCGAAAACTTCGTCTACGATCAGGGTGACTTCGCGGCCGGCTTATCCGATATATGGCAAGAGCGCTTCCCGCAGCGGCTCACCGCCCCGATCGCGATGTACGTCGAAGGGTTCTATGCGCAGGATCAGTACAAGCCGCTTCCGAACCTCACCATCACACTTGGATTGCGCTTGGAGCACGATTCCAACCCGCTCTGCCGTACCAATTGCGTCTCCAACCTCTCTCAGGATTTCAGCCAACTGCCGACGGGGAGAGATACGCCGTATAACAAGCTATTTGCCTCGGGCAGGACGCAGGGTCTCTTCGAGGAGCAGATCCTCGGCTGGCAGCCTCGCTTTGGTTTCTCCTATTTGCCCTTTGGTCCTGGATCGAAGACCACGATCCGCGGCGGTTTCGGACTCTTCAATGACTACTTCCCGGCACAGATCATGGGTGATCTGATCTCCAACGTGCCAAACGTTAACCGCTTCACGGTTTACGGTGCGGCCTATGGCACTCCGATCGCCATGGATCCATCTCGCGCCGATAGCGGACATGCGATTGCAGTCACGTCGAATAACGCTCTTAAGGCGTTGTTCCCACTGGGTGGATATTACAGAAACGCCGCGGGGACCTGCCCCGATCCGCTGAGCATCTACTGCGCGACCGGAGGTGTATTCAGCAGGCCGACGGTATTCGGAGCTGCGCATAAGATCGACCTGCCTTCCTACGACGAGTGGAGCTTCGCGATCGAGAACCAGATCCTGAAGAATACAGTGCTTGCAGTGCAATACGTGGGCAACCGCTCGTATCACCAGCCGGTCACCTATATGCCGAACGCTTACTGGGCTCCGAACGGCGGCCCCGGCTCGAACGCATCGCTTCCGGCAGCACGTCCAAACGCGGCTCTGGGTAGTACGACTGAGGTCTATAGTGGTTCCTGGTCCAACTTCAACGGATTGCAGGGGACACTCACCAGCCGTTTGAACTGGCTGACGATGCAGTTGAACTACACCTACGGCCACGCGCTGGATACGACGTCGAATGGCGGCTTCAATGCGTTTGGTGTAAATAGCGGCGGCCAAATCAATCCCTACGATTTGAAGCAGAACTACGGCAACGCAGACTACGATGTGCGTCACTACATCAGCGCCAACTACTCCATCCGCGTTCCCTATTGGGGTGGACCGCACGTTCTGGCAGATGGCTGGCAGCTCGCCGGAACCGTCTTCCACAACACCGGCTATCCGTTCTCGGTGACAGACGACACCGCCCAGGTGGCATACGGAAATGCGCCGTTGGCCCAGCAGATCGACAACAGCTTCAATCACCACTGCGGCGGCAAGTCGCACGTAGATACGCCTTGCAGCTTTGCCTCGCACTTCACCAACTCGACCGACTACGGCCAGCAGCGTCGTAATCAGCTCTTTGGGCCGAACTACACCGACTTCGACATGGATCTTTCGAAGAGCTTCCGCGTTGTGCCGAAGAGGGAATCAGCAAAGCTCAAGGTTGCGGTGCAGTTCTTCAACACCTTCAACCACGCTAACTTCCAGATTCCGCTGAACGACGTAAACTCGTCGGGGCTCGGAACCATTTATTCAGCGGCCAGCACGCCGACTTCAGTCCTGGGCGCCTTCCTCGGTGGCGATGCTTCGCCGAGGTTGATCCAGCTGAAGGGCAGCTTCGTGTTCTAACTTCAACCAGCTTATCCACGACGGAAGGGCGCTCTTCGGAGCGTCCTTCTTGCTGGTGCTGCGTTTCTCTCGACTGCAAGATGCACCGTGCAGGCGACGGGCAAAAAACGAAGCGGGCGCCCTCGACGAGGCCCACTTACTTCCATCAAAACTGCACTACTTCTTTGCAGCGGTTTTCCTGGCAGGCGCTTTCCGCGTTGTAGCCTTCTTCGCCGCAGGCCTTGCAGGAGACTTCGTTGCAGGGCTTTTAACGCGTTTCTTTGAGGCGCCGGCAGAAGCTTTCTCACGCGCAGCCCGCGTCCTGGCGGCGAGGGCTTGTGTCAATTCGGCGTCGAACTCGGCAGGGGTGAACGGACGCGCCGATTTGCGCAGCCGTTCGATATCGTAGAAGGCGCGCCGCTCCGTCAGAAATACGTGCACGACAAAATCAACGTAATCCAGCAGAATCCAGTCGCCCCGGCGGCGCCCCTCCACGGAGTGCGGCATGGCGCCGAAATCCTTCTTCAACCGGTGCTCGATTTCGTCGGCAATGGCCACGGCCTGGCGGTCGTTGGTGGCTGAGGTAATCAGGAAAAAATCGGACAGTCCGGAATCGATCGGATCGAGTTCGAGAATGCGGGTATCTTCGCCTTTTTTGTCTTCACAGGCCGCGGCTGCGGCTTGAACGAGAATGCGGGTCTGTTTGTGCGTTTCGGTTGTGCTCATGCAGCGGCAATTGTCTCCTCGCTCATCGTAGTCTCTGGACTCCGCAGCGGCAAGCCGGATGAACGCGACGTCACGTCCTCAGCGGTACAGTCCATGCGCTGCGATGTAATGGCAAACCGCATCCGGCAGAAGCTCGTGACCCGCGCAGAGGCGCTCGAGCGCCGCGCTCACCTGTTGCCGGACCTCGGTGCCACTGATCTCAATCTCTACTCCGGGCAGCAAGTACAACGGGGTCGAAGCGCCCGCGGCGTTGCGAAGTGTAAAAACGCGCAGCGTGCCCTCCGCCGCCCCAGAAGCCGCCGGCCCGTCCTCGTGGATAGTCAAGCCGTCAGGCACAATTGCCGCTAGGTCCTCAAGGCGCTGTCCTGGTCGCGAAGCCACGATCAGGGGCGCCAGGAAAGGAACCTCCGCTCCACGGTGCCAGTGCGGCAGGCTCAGAAGCGAGTCGGCGCCCATCAGCGTGAAGAGAGCCGCTGACGGAAACTGCTTCCGCAGATGCATCAGAGTGTCGATCGTGTAATTGGGCATGCCGTTCGGGTTTGGCGCATCCGCAAGGCAGATGGCAAAATCCGGTACCCCTTTGATGGCCAGCTCCGTCATTGCCACGCGATCGTCATAGGTGGCGGTTGAGCCGTGCGGCTTCAGCGGCTGGATACCTACCGGAGCAAACAAAACCGTGTCGAGACGCAGGGCGATCTGGGCGGCACGAGCGATCCCAATGTGCCCCAGATGGGGAGGATCGAAACTGCCCCCAAAGAAGGCAATCCGCTGACTCTCCTCTACTGGCTCAGGCATGGGTTCATGGTAAGGCATCCCCGGGACCGCGCCGATTTTCAGTTCTGCGAAGTTGGGAATCCCCAAAGGTCGTATCTAACTAAGTCCATTGGTTTCGGTGAGAGCTAACTCGCGAACCTCAACCGTATGATTGTCTGCTAGCATCATTTTCACGATGCGATATGTGATTGCGGTTCTTGCCCTCGTCGGGGCCGTGGTCTCGGGCCTTGCACTTCAGGTGCACTACACGGTTGCCACGACTCCGTGTTCGATCAACGAGAAATGGGATTGCGGCGTTGTAAACCACAGCTCCTACTCCCTCATCTCGGGTATCCCTGTGGCGCTCATCGGGATGGCGGGATATCTCGGGCTGGTGTGGCTCGGGCTGGCGCGCCAACGCGCGGTTCTTACCCTTGCCGCCGTCGCCGGCCTCGCCTTCGCCCTCTACCTGGCCCACATTGAGCGAGACATCCTCGGTACCTGGTGCCTCCACTGCGTCATCTCCCTCGCCGACATCGCGCTGATTACACTGATGGGTTTGATCTGGCTCATCGTCGGTGCAGTCCAAAGGCAGCGCCGGCGCTGGTAAACTTGAACTGAAACCATGTTCAAGGAAAAATACGCGCGCTGGATGTACGACTGGGAAACCCGGCTCACCACCCGCGATGAAAACCGCATAGTGCGCCGGCTCGAATGGGGCTTCGAGTTCATAGAGCCTTTCCTCGAAGCGCACGGCTTCGGCGCAGCCATCCCCGGACCAGAAGATCTTTGCGGCGATGCTGCAGCCGAATCCGCAATGGCGCGTATCAATCAGCTTCTCATCCGCCACAGCGACATCTTCTTTGGTTACGAAAAGCCCACCGACTTCCGCCTCGAAGATCGCCACCCCGAGTTATTCCCGACCAACGTAAGGCCTGAGACGCTGGCAAAAGACGCGGCAATCAAACAATTGGCGGCCGATGGCAAAACGCAGAAGGCGCAGTTCCTGCGATTCACCTCGCCCGAGCGCACGGGCTACGCCGAAAACGATCTTGCGAATGCGCGCTGGTATCCAGCGCCCGCGCACGAAGATCCCAATCGGCCCAAACAGGCCATCGTCGTCATGCCGCAGTGGAACGCCGACGCCTTCAGCCACAATTCCCTGTGCACGATCTTCAATCGCATGGGAATCTCGGCGCTGCGCCTGTCCAAGCCGTACCACGACATTCGCCGTCCCGCTGAACTCGAGCGCTCCGACTACGCTGTCAGCGCCAACATCGGTCGCACGCTTTCTGCCTGCCGCCAGGCCGTGGTCGACATTCGCTGCTGCCTCGACTGGCTCGAAGACCAGGGTTACGAGCACTTCGGCGTCCTCGGCACGAGTCTGGGATCGTGTTACGCATTCCTCGCCAGCGCCCACGACAAGCGCATCCGCGTCAATGCCTTTAACCATGCTTCGACGGCATTCGGCGACGTGGTGTGGGCCGGCCAAAGCACGCGCCACGTCAAGCAGGCGCTCGACGATGCAGGCATGACGCAGGACCGCGTGCGGCAGTTGTGGTCGGCCATCAGCCCTGTCAGCTATTACGACAAGATCATGCGCCCTGAAGTCGCCGGGCCGGACAAGAGAGTCCTGCTCGTGTATGCGAACTACGACCTGACCTTCCCGAAGGAATATTCGCTGCAGGTCGTCGAAGCCTTCACGCGGGTCGGCCTCAACTACGAGAAGCGCGTCCTGCCCTGCGGCCACTACACCACGGGCGAAACGCCTTTCCAATACATGGATGGCTGGTTCATGGGCTCCTTCGTTTATCGCGCCTTCAAAGAGTTGCGCAGAGAGAAGGCCGCGCACGCCGGAATCGCATCACCAACCGTGATAGAAGCCGAAGAAGACCTGGTGTCGCGCTAGGCTGCCGCTCGAAACCTCTACCGAATCGCATTCAGATTTAGCCGCAGCAGCTTGCCCGGATCGAGATACGCGCCTTCCCAGCGCACCGCCCAGTGCAGATGCGGCCCCGTCACGCGCCCCGTTGCGCCGCTCAGTCCAAGCCTGTCGCCCGCAACCACGTGCTGCCCTTCGTGCACATCGATGCGGCTGAAGTGCATTGACAGCGTGTAGAGCCCCAGCCCGTGATCGATGATCACGCAGTTGCCTTCGTAGTAGAGCGGCCGCGCCAGCCCCACAACGCCGCTGTTTGAAGCGCGAACTACGGTTCCCATCGGAGCGCGAAAATCCATGCCTTTGTGAATACTGGCCAGCTTGCCGTTGAACATCCGCCGCGTCCCAAAGCTGTCCGTTGGCGCCGCTCGAACCGGCGCACGAAAATCCCCATGCCACAAAGGCTCGGCCACGCTGGTTGCGAACACTTTCGCTTTCAGCTCGGCATCCGCAGCGATCACCTTCAACTCATCCGGCCCCGGCTCCACAAATTTCGGTTGCACCGTGAGCTTTCCCGTTCGATAGTGCGCCGGGTGAATCTCGATTGTCCGGCTCAGGTCGAGTGGGACACCGCCGTCGAGATCAGCGCTGATCCGAAGTGTAGAAGGACCAACGGCCCCCTCCACATCCACACCCGCGAGAGCAACCCACTTCTCCTCGCGCTTAAAGAACTCAACTTTTTGCCCCAGCCATTCGCCACGTACGCTCTTCGCATGCGGCGCCCTGACGACGATCAATTCCGGCGAACCGGCCTCAACCATCGCCGGCGTTAGCGAAACAACGGATTCGGTCTTGGAATGTTGCTGTGCGAATGAGCTCGATGCACCGAAAGCAATCAAACACGCGAGTCGCAACATGCGAGAGCCGGTCATGGGTTCAGCATAACCCGCTCCGTTGTTCCCAGGCGGCAGAAACCCTACTTGGGCAACCTTGTTGTTTTGCTTCTGCCGGTAGAAATGGCGGCTGGCGCCATCCGTTTGAGTGTTGCGCCGGTCCGCCTTGCGTCAATTCGATTGAAAGGAATGTAACCTCCGGAGAAAATTCTCAATCAAAGGGTTGTATGCCTTCCCCAATTGCCTTTCCCATCGGCCGTACCATTTGTGCCGCGCTGCTCGTCGCCGGGGCCTTGAGTTTGTTCGTCCCGCAACTTCGGGGTCAGGCCGCAACCTCTTCCGCCCCGGAGCGCGTACCTGTACTGGTTGAGTTGTTCACCTCCGAGGGCTGCTCCGACTGCCCTCCCGCCGATGCGCTGCTGGCGAAGCTCGACGCCTCGCAGCCAATTCCGAGTGTGCAGGCAGTTGTTCTCAGCGAGCACGTCACCTATTGGAACCGTCTTGGGTGGACTGATCCCTTCTCGCTCGACGCCATGACGGAGCGACAGGAAGACTATGTTCTCCGCTTCGGTCTCAATTCAAGTTACACGCCACAGATGGTCGTCGATGGAACCGATCAGTTTGTCGGCAGCGACGGCCGCGCGCTTGTTGCGGCGATGACAAAAGAAGCAAAGACACCCAAACAAGCCATCGCGATCGAAGGTGCAGCCTGGGATCATGGCGCCGCTCAGTTTTCAGTTCACGCCAACGCACCAGCCGGAACGAAGCTGCTCGCGGTGCTCGCAGCCGATGCCACTCACTCTGAGGTTGCGCGCGGAGAAAACGCCGGCCGCACGCTTCACCACACCGCCGTGGTCCGCGTGATGAAGGAGTTTGGCGCAGATGCTGCTAATGGTCGCCAGCTCAAACTCTCGGGCGGACCCTTGACGCAAAAAGCCGAAGCCGCCGGACCTGTGCGTCTCGTCGTCTTCCTCGTTGATCGCAAAACCGGCCACGTGCTTGGCGCTGCACAGCAAACCCTGCGGCGTTAGAGCATTTTCATAATTACTGTACTCCGTAACCGCAGTGTCGGAAGAAAGCCTGC
Source organism: Occallatibacter sp. (assembly GCF_049582745.1). Classification (GTDB taxonomy): domain Bacteria; phylum Acidobacteriota; class Terriglobia; order Terriglobales; family Acidobacteriaceae; genus Telmatobacter. The sequence goes on along the minus strand of NZ_JBAUUO010000133.1, from coordinate 121 downwards.
GCGTTTTGGGGAGTGATGGCGTCGATGGCGCGCGCGATGGCCGGTTCCAGCTGATCGAGCGCGCGGGCTTTCACTGCTCGCAGGAGTTGTTTCAGCTTGGACCAGGCTTGCTCGATGGGAT
>NZ_JBAUUO010000132.1:0-1757 GCF_049582745.1 Occallatibacter sp. | reverse complement strand
CTCTAGGATCGACGAAAGATCGAGCGTGCTGCCCCATGCATCGCCGGTCCCCAATCAGGAGGCGTTTAAGGGCAGGTTTGTACTCGCAGGTCATAACCGGGTGGTCTTCGCTCTGGAGGAGTACGAGCGAAAACGAGCGCTCGTGATTGACCCGGTGCTGAGCTACTCCACTTACTTCGGTGGTAGCGGTTACGATTCAGGCCAGGCCATCGCCGTAGACGGTGCAGGCAACGCCTATGTAACAGGGGATACCACGTCGGCCGAATTTCCCACCGCCAATCCGCTCCAGCCCAGCTTCGGCACGGGCTCGAGTGACGTTTTTGTAACGAAGCTAAACGCGATGGGATCCGGTCTCGTCTACTCCACCTATCTGGGCGGCAGCGCAAGTAATTGGGGAACCGGAATCGCCGTCGATTCTTCCGGCAACGCGTACGTGATCGGCAACACAACCTCAACCGACTTCCCTACGGCCAAGCCCTATCAGGCTACAAACAGGGCCAGCGCGAATGCGAGGTACAGCGCCTTCGTTGCCAAGCTGAACGCGGCCGGCACTGGCTTGCTGTACTCCACCTACCTGGGCGGCAGCGTTGAAAACTGGGGCTACGGCATCGCTGTCGACTCCTCCGGAAATGCATACGTGACCGGATCGACCCTTTCGGCCGACTTCCCGACAGCGGCGGCCCTTCAGGCGGCCAATAGGGCTACGTTGAAGACAGAAACCGTGACTGCCTATGTCGCGAAGTTGAACTCCGCCGGCTCGGCCCTGGACTACTCCACCTATCTGGGCGGAAGCGACGGTGATTCGGGCCAAGGCATCGCGGTCGATTCCCGCGGCAACGCCTACGTGACGGGATATACATCCTCGACCGACTTTCCCACGGTGAAGCCAGTGCAGGCGAGTAACCGCGGAGACTTTGATGCCTTCGTAGCGAAATTGAATCCAGATGGGTCGGCTCTGGTCTACTCCACGTATCTGGGCGGCAGTGGTGTGGACTATGGCTATGGCATCGCTGTCGATTCAGTTGGTAATGCGTATGTTACGGGGCGATCCTACTCGACTGACTTCCCCATGGCAAACCCCCTGCAGGTGTCGTATAAGGGCGAGCTTGATGCCTTTGTTGCGAAATTGAATCCGGCCGGATCGGCTTTTATCTACTCGACTTATTTGGGTGGCAGCCGGTACGACGAGGGCAACAGCATCGCCGTTGATCCTTCCGGCAACGCGTACGTGACGGGCGTGACCTACTCGACCGACTTCCCGACCGCTTGGCCCTTGCAAAGCAGATGCGGCGGCTGCAGTTCTTACGCCGACGCGTTTGTGGCGAAATTGAACGCGATTGGATCAGCGCTGGTGTACTCCACGTACCTGGGCGGCAGTGGTGTGGACTACGGCTATGGCATCGCCGTCGATTCCCACGGCAACGCTTATGTCACAGGAGAGACGTCCTCAACGGACTTCCCCGTGGCTCATCCGCTGGAGCCGAGCGCTCACGGGAACTTTGATGTGTTCGTGACTAAGATTTCATCGGTCGGCCCGAATCCCGTCTCTACCGTTCGGCGGACGGAACGCAAAGCTGCCCACACGGCAGACGCCGATCGCCGCTGATCAGCGTTTGAATGAGGCTGCCCAGCCCATCATCTACTTGCCGCAGCTCCAGGATTTCAATCCCGACGTGGTCAATCACGCCCGGGTTGCGGGCCATGCCGGAGCCTTCGGGCCCCACCCGGAAACTCAGAAGTAAAACTTCAGCGCAAAT
>NZ_JBAUUO010000131.1:0-1654 GCF_049582745.1 Occallatibacter sp. | reverse complement strand
TGAAGCTTAGCGTGCGTGTTTTGGCGGCTTGTGAGTTGCATCGAGGGGCAGTATGCGCCGAGGGCGCGGCCCGGGTAAGCGGGGTGGACGTGAGTTTTGCGCAGAGCTCCTCTGGCTGAGAGTTCAGAACCGGTGGGGGTACAGTTGACGGAACCGATCGATCTTGGATTTCAGCAGCGCAGGGCGTGGAAGGCTTGCGCATAGATTTGTTTCCAGGGGTAGGTCGAGCTCATCTGGAGCAGGATGCGGCGTACGCTGATGCGCACGATGGCGCGATCTTGAGCAGCTTGAGACGGATGGTATCCACCTGCGCCTGTGCCCAGTCGGTATCTTTCAGTCCCAGCCGCCGCAAGGCTTCCATCAGGGTGTAAGCCAGTGCGGAGAAGTACAGCCGCAACTGATTGCCTTTCATCTCGTCGGTCGAGAGCCGGTCGGCAAACAGGCACATCTGTTCCTTGATGCGATTCTCCATCTCGCCGCGAGCACAGTAAAACTTCTCGTACAGTTGCTGCGCTGCCCATTGCTCGGCAGACAGGGAGGTAACGACGAAGCGCGGATTCTCGCCCTTGTCGAGGTACTCAGCTTTTGCGACCACCCGGCGGGAGCGCGACCAGCTCTTGTGTGTTTGATAGTCGAACTCGGTGAAGACACGCGCGGCCTTGGCCGTCGATCGGTGTTCGAGGTGTGCCTGGTGCATCTGTTTCCCGATGATCCGGCGTAGGCGCTGATTGCGGGCCAGACCGAACAGGTAGTCAACATGATTGTTCTCGCACCAGGCCATCAGCTCCTCGCGGCAGAACCCACTGTCGGCGCGAAGCACGATCTTCACTTCCGGCCAGCGCTGCCGCAGTTGTGCCACGATGCGACCGGCCTCTTCCAGCGAGCCCTTCGCAGCATCCTGATTGGCCGGCCTCAGCCGCGCACAGAGCAACTGGTCGCCGGCGAAGATGTACAGCGGCAGATAGCAGTAGCTGTCGTAGTAGCCATGGAAGAACCGCTCCGGCTGATGACCATACAGCGGGATGTCGGTCGCATCCAGATCGAGCACGATCTGAGCAGGCGCAACAGCATGCGATTCGACATAAAGATCGGTCAGCAAGCGATCGATGGACTCGGCCGAGTAGCCGATCTTGTGGTAGCGCTTGGTCCGGCCTGCCAACTCCAGACGGTTCAGCGTGCTCTTGCCCGCCAGCGGATCCTCCAGCTTGCGCTTGCCGCTGAGCAGCCCAAGCAACGGATCGGAACGCAACTGCTCGTGGTCGTTCAGGTCCTCATAGCCCAGCGCCAGCCCGTAAATGCGCTGCGACAGCATCTCCGATAAGCGCTGCCTGACCAGAAGCGGCGACCGACCATCCACGAAACAACCAGCCAGACGCTGCAGTAACTTGATCTTGCGGTCCACCTGTCGCAACAGCAACGCCCCGCCGTCACTCGATACTTGACCAGCAGTGAACCCAGCTTCGACACAACGCGAAAAATGAGCTGCAAAAGAGAACCGTTCTTGGATACACTCTGTCATCAAAGGCCGCTCCTTTTGTAAGCATTTAGCTACGCTTCGACAACGCAGTTATGCCACAAAAACAGCGGCCTTTTCCCACTTTCTTTTTCCCGGACCTTTACTTCTTGCCTACTCCCCGTGAGAAATGCAGGCTAG
>NZ_JBAUUO010000130.1:0-1960 GCF_049582745.1 Occallatibacter sp. | reverse complement strand
GAACGCTGCCGTGAAGGGGAGGAACTGCATCGTGGCATGAAGGACGCCGGCGTACTGCCGAACATGGTGATGGTGTACGGGCAAATGAACGAGCCGCCGGGCGCCCGGTTCCGCGTGGGCCTCGCGGCGCTGACCATGGCCGAGTATTTCCGGGACGACGAGCATCGTGACGTATTGCTGCTGATCGATAACATCTTCCGGTTCATCCAGGCCGGCATGGAGGTGTCCGGGTTAATGGGCCAAATGCCGTCGCGACTGGGCTACCAGCCCACGATGGGTACCGAGTTGTCGCAATTGGAGGAACGCATCGCCAACACGGACACCGGCGCCATCACCTCCATTCAGGCAGTGTATGTGCCGGCGGACGATTTGACCGATCCGTCGGCTGTACACACGTTTTCGCACCTCTCCGCCTCCATCGTGCTCTCGCGCAAGCGGGCGAGTGAAGGACTTTTCCCGGCTATCGATCTGCTGCAATCCAGCTCCAAAATGGCCACGCAAGGCATCGTCGGCGAACGACATTATCTCCTGGCGCAGGAAATCAGGCGGACGCTCGCTCAGTACGAAAATCTTAAGGACATCATCGCCATGCTCGGCTTGGAACAACTGGCGCCAGAAGATCGCAAAGTAGTCGCCCGCGCCCGGCGGCTGGAGCGATTCCTCACCCAGCCGTTTTTCGCCACCGAGCAGTTTAGCGGCATCAAAGGAAAACTCGTCAGCCTGAAAGATTCGCTCGATGGCTGCGAACGAATCCTGCGCGATGAATTCAAAGACTACCCGGAAAGCGCTCTCTACATGATCGGAGCGATTGACGAAGCGAAGGCGAAAGCCAAAACCGGCAAACCTGTAGCTAAAGCCGAACCCGGGTCCAAAACCGGGGCCAAGGGCGACCCGAAGCCCGCCACCGATTCCAAGCCCAAAGTCAAGTCCGAACCGCAGCCGAAGGCCGATCCGAAACCTAAACCGGAGGTCGAACATGCAGCCGCCGACGCTCATGAATCTTAAGATTCTCCTGCCATTTCAAGTCTTCGCCGATAAAACCGGCGTTTCGCGCATCGTTGCGGAGACCCGCGAGGGCTCGTTCGGGCTCTTGCCACACCGGCTAGACTGCGTTGCGGCGCTCGCGCCCGGGATTCTTATCTACGAAAACGAAGCGGAAGGCGAGGTTTATGTGGCCGTCGATGAAGGCGTGCTGGTCAAGACCGGCTTGGGGGTGGTCGTCTCCGTGCGCAACGCAATTGGCGGCACGGATCTCGCCCAGCTACATGAGGCTGTGAAGAAGGAGTTTCTAAACCTGACTCAACGGGAGCAGAACGTCCGTTCGGTGATGGCGATCATGGAGAGCGATCTTGTCCGCCGCTTAGCCGAGTTTCACCATGACTGAGAAATCGGAGATCAAGAGCGCGGCGGACGGGACTGCGTTCAGCCGGGAGGTCGGCGCGAAGGCAGCGCGAAAGCTCAAAGCGCGGCGTAACCCTACGCAGGGCGTCTGGCTTGGCTTGGGCATGATGGGGCTTATCGGCTGGTCGGTGGTGGTTCCGACGCTGCTGGGCGCGGCACTGGGCATCTGGCTGGACAACCGCCATCCCGGCACCCATTCCTGGACGCTGATGCTGCTGGTCATCGGCCTGGCGATTGGCTGTTTGAATGCGTGGCATTGGGTCGCCAAAGAAGACAAGGCCATGCGTGACGATCAGGAGGATAGTGATGAATGACACCTTGATGCTGATATTGGCGTGGGCAGTGGGCGTTTGGCTTGGGGCGATCTTCTTCGGCGGACTCTGGTGGACGGTGCGCAAGGGAGTTTCGTCCAAGAACCCTGCGCTGTGGTTCTTCGGCAGCCTGCTGCTGCGGATGAGCATTGCCCTGGCTGGGTTTTATTTTTTCTCCGGCGGTGATTGGGAGCGGCTGCTGCTGTGTCTGCTTGGATTTGTCGTGGCACGCCTGGTCGTGACGTGGC
>NZ_JBAUUO010000129.1:0-17786 GCF_049582745.1 Occallatibacter sp. | reverse complement strand
GCGGACCGTGCCGCCATGCACCAATCTCGATCTGGCCGGTCTTGCGCCGGCGCGCCGATAGCTTCTTTGCCCAATCCTCACTGACACCAAACCGCTTCGCCAGTTCCTTCAGGCTTCCTTCCCCACGGTCATACGCCGCAAAGAACTTCCGGCGCAGATCGTTCGAGTATGGTTCCGGCATCTGGGTGTGCGGACAATCGCCACCTTTAGCTTGCAACACAAATGACCCCGTGCACAGTAACTAGTGAAATGCTCTAGATGCCTGGGCTTCCCTGTGTCTACTCGGCTGGCTTCCAGTTCGCATGCGGACGTGCCACCGCATACATCTCCGCGCCAATCTGCCGGAAGAGACCGTAGCGATCGCTCTTCGGATCGCCGCCTTCCTTGTATACGGTGTAGAGGTCGAAGTGGGTCCGATCGGGGATGTAGGTGAAGTGCGCATCGGCGTCCAGCGCCTTCAGCACGGCATCCATCTTGTGAGCCGCACCGTCGAGGTAGAACGTGTCGGCCGTGCCCACGAAGACGTGAATCTTGCCGCGCAGCAGCGGCCCGCGCTGTGGCCAGGTCGTCTGAACGATGTGCGCCAGATCGTAGTGGTCGTGCCAGTAGGCGACAACGGCAGGATCGACATCTCCGGTATTGCGATCGAACATCGGAATTGGGCGGCCATCAGGCCCGCGCGGCGAGAAAACCCACTCAAACGACGCAACCTGCCCGCCGTACGGTCCGAGCACGCGCTCGTTCCTGGTTAACTGCTCGAATGTGCCGAGCACTTTTGCATGATCGCGAATGATCGGATAGGGCGTTCCATCCGGACGGCGATAGACGTTGGCGTGCGGCGCGTAGAGATCGATGCTGCTGAAATCATGAAAATCGCTGGGATCGGGTGAGGTGGACCACGTACCGCCGAAGATCGCCGGATAATCGATCTGCAACTGCAGGGTTGCCCATCCGCCGGAGGAATGGCCCTGCAGGAACCGCCCACTCGGCCGCGCATCCATGCGGTACTTCTTCTCAAGATAGGGAATGTACTCCGTGGTGAGTGCAGTGCCCCACGGTCCGTTGTTCACCGAGTCGTCGAATTCGTGTGTCCCTGTGGGGCACGACTCATCGAGCATGACCCAGATCATCGGGGGAAGCTTGTGTTTCGCCATCATGTCGAGCATGAGTCCGCCGGAACTTTTCTCGTACCAAAAGGGCGCCCCAAATCCGTGCGTCCAATAGACGGTTGGATAGCGATCCTTCGGGTGCTCGTCGTAGTCGGGTGGTGTGATGACCCACGCGCGAATATGAGTAGGCCGGCCGGAAAACGCGGTGAGCACGGGACTCAGGAAGTCTTCGAGGTGCGCATCCTTCTCAAAGCCCGGAGGATTTGGGCCGGCAGCGCGTTCAGCGACGACATCGCTCAGGGTAAAAACGGGCTCGGCTCCCTGCCCCGGCGTGAACGATGCCAGAGATACGACGTCGCTGACCAGATCGCCGGGGCTGCGGCCGCCGTAGTTGTAGTTATGATTCACGTCAAGCACGGCCTGCGCCTGGTAGTCTCCCGGCTTCAGCGACGAAAAGCCGCCGGGAAAAGCGAGGTCGTCGGTGTCGACATCCACGGATGATCCGGCAGTCAGATCTGAAACATCCTTTGCCGCCACATAGACGGAAGGCGGCTGCAGGGGATTCTCATCGACTTGCTTCGCTCCCGTTCCAGTGGTGAGAAAGATGAGCATGCGGCCGGAGACCGGTGTCGTGAACCTTGGACCGACAGTCACACGAAAGAAGAGGTGTTGCGGTTGCTGCGCAAATGCGCCCAACGAGCAGAGGACAAACGTTTGAGCGAGGCAAAGTTTGCGGGGAATGTGCATGGTGAAGGAATTGTATGAGGCGGCGCACAGTACAAGCAATGAAAAGTCGCTATCGAGATGCTTGCGTGTACCGCCGAATCCATGCGGTTCGCGGTGCAGGTCATCGAACCGATAGCGGATCTGAAGTGACCGGCACTGGCAACGGCTGGGGTAACGCAAGCTTGAGACTCTTTCCCAGTCCGAGTTGACTAAGCCTTAGCATTTTTCCCGCATCGCTCGCCATCAGGGGTTTGCTGAAAAAATAACCTTGCACTTCGTTGCAGCCACGAGCTTCGAGAAATAGCATTTGCGTTTCGGTTTCGACGCATTCGGCAATCACCTTCAAGTTCAGAGCCTTGCCCATATCGATAATGGCGGATGTGATGGCCGCGTCGTCAGGATTTCTTTCAACGTTCTTAATGAATGAGCCGTCAATCTTGAGCTTTCCAACCGGGAACTGCCTCAAGTAGCTGAGGCTGGAGTAGCCTGTGCCAAAGTCGTCGATCGCCAGTTTCACTCCCATGCTCTTCAATTCTTCAAGAAGTGCGAAAATCGAATTCCCGCTCGCCAACAAGAGACTTTCAGTGAGTTCGAGTTCAAGGCATTCGGGCGCAAGACCGGTATCGTGAAGGACAGCCCTGACCAGGTCGCAGAAACCTTCCTGGCGAAACTGTATTGCCGACACGTTCACTGCAATAAAAGGCACAGAAAGGCCTGCATCTTGCCATGCCCGGGTTTGGGCACAACTCGTCCTCAGCGCCCATTCGCCAATCGGAATAATAAGTCCGCTGTTTTCGGCAACGGGTATAAACCTGTTCGGCGGCACCAAACCCTCTCTGGGGTGTTGCCAGCGAAGGAGCAATTCGAATCCAATGATCTTCCGCGTGATCACATCGATCTGCGGTTGATACATCATAAAAAGCTCTCTCTTCTCCAATGCCGTGCGTAGTTCGTTTTCAAGCACAAGCCGTTCAAGAACCTGGGCGTTCATTTCATCGGTAAAGAAACGGTAGGTGTAACGGCCGCTGTCTTTGGCGCAATACATTGCCGCATCGGCATTCTTGATCAACACCTCCTCGTCAAGACCATGCTCCGGAAAAATGCTGATCCCGATGCTGCAAGTCACTTTGAAGGTATGCCCCAGGATTACGAATTCGTTTTCCAATTCTCTTCCAATTCGTTCTGCTGTAATCGCTACGTCCGCCTCATCCTTCACAGCCGTTAGAACAATAAGAAATTCATCCCCGCCGACCCGGGCAGCCGTATCTTCTTTGCGCGCCAGTCTCTTGAGTCTCATCGCAACCTCTGTAAGCAGCAGGTCGCCATACGAGTGCCCGAGAGAGTCATTGATAATCTTGAATCGATCGAGATCGAGGAACAGGATTGCTACCTTTTCATTACGACGAACGGCCCCTGCGAGTGCGTTCACGACGCGATCTTTAAGCAAGGCTCGATTGGGCAGGCCGGTCAACGAATCGTAATACGCCAGATACTGAACCTGATCTTCGGCCGTCTTCCGGTCGGTGATATCCACAAGTCCGGCTTCGAAGGATGTGCGTGATGCGTCTGCATGATTCGCGAGTCTGATATTGACAAGCACCCATCTCCAACTGCCGTCGCGGCGCTGGAATTTGCATTCTGTATTTCGAATCTGTGCCTTTTCGACAATCGAATCCTCATCGAAATGCCGGTGGAATTGTGAGGTGATCCGCTTTGCCTCCAGGCCGTTTTCGAGCAATGCTTCGCGGCTTGCAAAGCCCAGGATCAGAGCGCAAGTTTCATTACAGTCAACAATCTCACCCTCTGCATTGGCGACATACAAGCCGGTCAGATTGCGTTCGAAAATCCGGCGATACTTTTCCTCCAACAGGACTTCATTTTCGAGCCGGGCTTTGATGAGTTGCGTCTGGCTGCGAACCCGCCTGCGCAAAATGACGACCCACCCGAAAACCGCCATTGTCAGGATTACGAATGCAAAAACGATGAAAGCCGCGCGCCGACTGGTCAGCCAGGGGGGGAGAGGCAAGCAAGTCGATGTCATGGGGGGACCGCAATACGATTTCAAACACACTCGGGTTCCCATTCTCATCCGTCTTGATCGAGCAGATCCCTGTCAGTTGGAGTCTGCTCCCGATCGAAGGCGGCAAACCGTGCTCAGCCGGTACAGCGAAATTGGCAGCGAAGTTGACGTGATCGTCAGACTGCATGGCGAGAGAGTAGGAACCATTCACCGGATTCACTGCCTGAACGGTTCCTGAGATTCTCACGAGTCCAGCGTCATACCCGCCCTTCAGAGCCGATTGACCATCGATCCTCACGGGAATCAGGGATTGGTGCTTACCCATTGGGCGAATGGCTGCGGACCTCAATACCGTGCTGTAATTGCCTCTCGCCGGGAACCCAACGACTTCGACTTCGTCTCCTTGGTTGCCGGTAAAACCATCCTGGCTTTCTGCATAAACGCCACCTGTCGCATCCATTAAGAAGATTCCCTGGGCGGGGAATCGTGCGGTGATCGTACCAATCACCTTCACTCGATGAAGGTCGTCTGATTGCGCCGAAAATGTCCCGATTTTGGTCACCGGCGTTGCAAGCACTGCAAAAGGGTCTGCCGGTGCGGCTTTGAGGACGTTGCTGTATTCCATGCCGGGCATCATGAGGTGGATGGCCACAAGCTGGTTTCTTCGATTGAATGCCGCACCGCAGACACCTTGGAACCGCACTTTAGCGTCAACCATGGCCATAGGAAATGGGGCATGATAGTTTGGCACTCGGACGGTGAACACTCCGGTCGGGGTTGCAGTGTCGATGACAAGAACGCTTCCTTCCGCTTCAAGGACGAAAGATCGAACAACACCCTCCATTTCGACCCACTGGCTGTCGGACGAGCCCGTTGCTGCTTGTTCGAAGCTGACGCGAACGGGATCTGGAAGAGGAGCGGTGCCGAGATTCTTCCACTGCGGATTCGCCACGTAAGGGGAAAACCCAGCCCCACCGGTTCCTCGAAGATCCAGGAGCTGTCCGACCTTCGGTGGGGGCACTTTCAATCCTCTGAGGTCGACCCAGATCCCCGCCGCTGCATCCTGTACAAAAAGATCGGGCCCTACCGGGTCGTAGTAGGTCACTACCGCCCGCACATGAATCCGAGCAGGGCGACCCGAACCATCGACCTGGAGTTCGCGCAATTGAGCGAGCGAGGTCAGAGTTCGCGAACCGGACGAGGGCGAAGTCTCGCCAAATCCTGTGCCAAAACCGCAAAAAACAAGGGTTAAGGCCGCAATTCGGAGCACCCCACACGGCTTCACGATCCGCTGGTCTGATGAATGATTGTCCTCAATGGAGAACATGAAGGGTATATCGGACACTAAGCCGGTTTTGTTCAGTAACTCCAATGAACGAAAGTGCGTTTCGTGTTGACCTGGGATCTTCATCCGGTCGCGAGTCGCGGGTGCAGGGACATACCGGTGAAGAAGACCTTCCCGCGGATTCAGATCCTATCGATCAGGCCTGCAATCGGGTGTCTTCACGGCTCACTTTTAGAATTGTTGCGGTTGGTTAACCGGCTACACGGACATTACTCCTCACAGGTCTCCGAATCGAGCGTTGAAGCACCTGAGAGACTATTGCCTTTGCCACATCATATCGACACGGACGGGAATTTCATTCTTGATCGGAACGGTTGAGAAAGGACGGGCGGTCGATTTTGAAATCGGAGCAGAGTGCGGGGATGGTTCCAACAATGGCTGCCACGCTGTTTACCGGTCCGCTGGCCAAGGCGAAAGGCAATGGGAAGGGTGGTGATCAGACCCAGCTTCTGGTGAATCTTCAGCATCTTGGTCCGCTTCGCAAGCGTGGCCTGCAGCTCTGTGTTGGCCTGTGTCTGCTGCGGCGTGAAGCCGAGATCGGAGAGCGAAGGAGCATTGGGATTCGCCGGAGCGCCCTGCTCTTGTTGCGGCGCATTGGGAAGGGCTTCTGCGCCTTTGGTCGCGGGGCTCACGGTGAGGTCGGTTGTTTGTGCGGCAGCCAGCGTGACTTTGATTGGCGGAGCCTGCAACTCTCCCGCAACCGCGGACACCATGTAATCCCCACCCGCAAGATCGTGGATGGAATACATCCCGTCCTTGCCGGTCTTGGCGCTGAACGTCTGACCCGTCGCTACGCTCTTCGCGGATACAGTCGCACTTGCAACCGCGTGACCGGCGGAGTCACTTACCTTGCCAGAGAGAGTGTAATTCTGCGCAAATGCCGGAGCGGTAACAACACAGCAAAACAGGAAGGCTCGCATCGCAACGGCGAACATTCCCTTTGTGATCGACATGTGTCTTCTCCTGATCGGAGGGCGGGAGAGGAGATTCTTCGAACTTTCAGACGAAGTCGAGTATGCCGCAGTGAGCGCACAATTGGAAGGCTGGAACCGGAAGTGCGAGATGAAGATTTCGTCATCTTCACAAGATACGAAAGACGTCGCCGCACCATGAACAAATGGAGTGACGCGCGACGATTGCGGCACTCCAAGATGTTTCCAGTTGCATTGAACTCGCGTCGCGCCAACCGGAGTCAGCCGCGCCGCATGCGCACCGGCTCCGGTGGGTAATCCGCGCGATCTGCGGCGGCGGCGGGCTTCCGCTCGACAACGGTGGTGTCATGCCGCTCGCTCACCAGATCGTCGAAGAGCGCGCGATAGTGAATCATGGCGCGGCGCAAGTCTTCGGTGCTGGCCTGTCCCTTCGCTTGGCGAACCGCGATCTCGTGCGCAGAGCGGTAGTTCTGCGTGACGATAGGATGGTCGACGGAGATGTCGGCGGCGCGCTGCTCAAAGTCGCCCACGGGGTAGCCGCAGGTTGCCATCAGGTCGCCGATAAGCTGGTCAGCCTCGGCGACTGCGCCTGCCGGAGCATCCACAAAGCGTGCCTGCACGCGATCCCACGACTCGGTAAACCGAGTTCGATCCTCCACGGTGAGCGCACGAATGTGGAACTTCTTCACGCGCTCGGTGCGCTCCTCGAGCCGGGACTCGGCAATGCGCTTATTGCCTCCCTCGGCAACGGCGCGATCGTACTCGGCACCGAAGTGCTCGCGAAGTTTCCCGGTGCGGCGCTTTTGTAGAAATGCGACGACGATGGCGCCGATCACGACCACGATGACGGCAACAATGATGGCGATCTGGGTGGGGGTAAGTGCGTGTATATCCATAGCCCGGGGTCCTCCTGCTTCTAAACGTTTAGATACGGTTTATTGCAACTGCGCCTTCGCTGAAATCCCTGCCTCGCAAGCCCAGAACGCAGAACGGGTACGACTTGGTACACGTGATGTTGGAGACCCTCGACGTGGCGGGGGTTGCCTCTCACGTTTCCGCCCGGACGCATGCTTTGTCCCGATCAAAACGATTGCTGGAATTCGCTGATTTTTGTTCCGGCGACGGCGCCATTTGTACAGGTGACTTTCGAGAGCCTTGGGGCGCGATGGGAGGTTGAGAACACCCTGCGGGCGGGTAGACTGATGCGAGCGTCAAATCTGGAGGAGTTTATGAGATTTTCCCGGCTATTTGCCGTGCCGGTTCTTGCACTCGTTTGTTTGGCAGGTGCCAATTCGCGTGCGGCCGCGCAGATCAGCATCAGCATTGGAGTGGCGCCGGTGTGCCCCTATGGCTTCTTCAATTACGCGCCCTATCAATGCGCGCCCTTCGGCTACTACGGTCCGGAGTGGTTCAGCGGAGGCGTGTTTTATGGCGCCGGGCCATGGTTCCGCGGCCCTGTGGGATTTCATGGCTACATCAACCATGACTACGATCCGCATTTCGGATACCGCGGTCCCTTCCCCGCGCGCGGCGAGCATGCCGACTGGGGCAGACACCGCGGCTGGGAACATCAATGGCATGGAAATGAGTATCACAACGAAGTCCGGCACGATAACGGGAACCACAATGGCCATTACCAGGACCACGGCAATCACGCCGTCAGCCACGGCAACCCGCACAACGACAGTCGTGGCAATGGTCACAACGACAATCATGGCCGCGACCACGACAATAAGGACCACGGCCACGGACACGACAAATAGCCCCGCCTGACACAATCACCAAATGAAAAAGCCCCACGAGTGCAACTCACTCATGGGGCTTTCGTAATGGAGTCAAGGGTCGAACCGGTCTTATCGGCTCGTAGCGATCATCTGCGCCGCGTGCTGCAGGCTGGTCTCCGTCACCTTCGCGCCGGAGAGCATGCGCGCCACTTCGTGGGTGCGTGCACGGTCGTCCAGCAGGCGAATATGCATCTTGGTGCGGCCGTGGTCTTCCTTCTTCTCCACAACAAAATGCTGATCCGCGAAAGCGGCGATCTGGGGCAGATGGGTCACGCAAAGCACTTGCTGAGCGCGACCCAGCGCCTTGAGCTTCTGGCCAACAGCGTCGGCAGCGCGTCCGCCAATGCCAATGTCGATTTCGTCGAAGACCAGCGTGCGCGGCGTGGGCAGTTTCTTTCTTGTTTTCGACGAGGCCTCTTCGACCGCAACTTTCAGCGCCAGCATCACGCGCGACATTTCGCCGCCTGAAGCGATCTCGTGCAGCGCCTTCAGCGGTTCGCCGGGATTGGTCGCGATGCGGTATTCCACTTCATCCCAGCCGTGGGCGCTCCACGCAGATTCCTGTTCGTTGCGGGCAACAGAAATCTCAAACCGCACCTTCATCGCCAGCGAATTCATCTCCGTCTCAGCGAGCTTGGCGAGCTTAACACCGGCCGCCTTGCGCTGCTCAGAAAGCGAAGCAGCAGCCTGCCGATACGCGTCTGCGGATTTCGCCAGCGCCGCGCGCAGCACCTTCAGGGTCTCGTCGCGATCTTCAACTTCCGCCAGTTTGCGCGCCACTTCCTCGCCCAGCGCGATCACGTCGGCAACGGTCTTGCCGTACTTGCGTTTCAGGCGATCGAGCAGCGCCAGTCGATCTTCAATCTCCGCCAGCCTGTCCGGCGAAGCATTGATGCGTTCGGCATAGTCGCGCAGCGTGGCGCTCACGTCGCCCACAATGGCACGAGCTGACTCAACCTGCTGCGCGGCTTCATTGAACTTTGGGTCATATCGCGCAAGTTCCTCGAGATTGCGACCGGCAGCCCTCAGTGCGGCTTCAGCCGATGCTCCGCCCTCGTAAAGCTGATCGAACGCGCTCATCGCGGCGGCGTAGAGCTTCTCGGCATTGGCAAGCACGCGCTTTTCGGTTTCAAGTGCTTCGTCTTCGCCTGCGACAAGATTGGCAGCGCCGATCTCCTTCGCCTGGTAGCTCCACAGGTCGACCATGCGCAGGCGGTCTTGTTCGTTTGTCAGCAGTTCATCGAGCTTCGCCTGCGCTGCACGCCACCCTTCGTATGCCGCGGCCGCCTCGTCAGTCGAGATGGCCGCAAAGCGGTCCAGCAGAATCCGCTGCTGTGTCTGGTCGAAGCTCGAAAGCGTCTCCGACTGCGCGTGCACCAGCGCAAGTTCCGGGGCAAGCAACCTCAAAACCGCGACGGTCGCCGGTTGGTTGTTCACGAACACCCGGCCCTTGCCGGTCGAAAGAATCTCGCGGCGCAGGATGATTTCGGTGCCTTCGGCGTCGATCCCGTTTTCTTCGAGAACTGCTTCGGCGGCCGGCGTGGACTCAAACACACACGCCACAACCGCCTTGTCGGCTCCGTGGCGCACAATTTCCGTTGAGGCCTTGCCGCCCATCAGCAGCGCCAGCGCATCTACAAGAATGGATTTGCCCGCACCCGTTTCGCCGGTCAGCAGGTTCAAGCCCGGGCCGAAGACGGCAATGGCGTGATCGATAACAGCGTAATTTTCGGCGCGTAACTCTACCAGCATGAAAGGTGAATCCGAGCGCAGCATAGCACGAACCACAGGGGTTACGGCTAAGGTGCCTGAAATGCGCGGCTTCGAGTGCACCAGAACGATAACTTGGAGCGCCGCAACGCGTCTGATACCGTGGATATTGAGGTGAAAACCGATTTTCACAGCGATTTTGCTTCTCGCATTTCAAGCTGACGGTGGCGTTCCGCCAGCCGCTGGCCCTGCAGCCCAAGGCGCCGGCGCGCTGATGGAGATGATGAGCAATATTGGAGGGATTGCACTCGCAGTCCTGGTCCTCTTGCTGATCGCCAGTCTCTACTCCTGGACCGTCATTCTGAGTAAGATGTCGATCTTCGGCCGCGCCACCCGCGAAAGCCGCAACTTCATCAATGCTTTTCGCCGCGCAACCCGCCTCAACGAAGTCGCCTCGATCGCCGACAACTACAAAAACAGTCCGCTGGCGCAGGTCTACCTCGACGTCTACGAAACATACAAGCGCCAGACCGGTGGCAGCGGACCGCCGCGCAGCATTACCCCGCTGGAGCGTTCGGCGCAGACCGCATCCAGTGAAGCGATCACCGCGCTGGAACGCCGCCTGATCTGGCTCGCCACCATCGCAGCCACCAGCCCATTCGTTGGCCTCTTCGGCACCGTCATGGGCGTTGTCGATGCATTTCACGGCCTGGGCACTGCCGGCGCGGCAACCCTGCGCGCCGTGGCGCCGGGCATCTCTGAAGCGCTCATCACCACCGCCGCGGGCCTTTTCGTGGCCGTACCCGCCGTTGTCGCGTACAACCAGTTCGCCGCTCGGATTCGTGTCTTCGCATCGGCCACCGACGACTTCTGCCGCGAGCTCTTGAATTCGTTGGAAGAGATTCCCGCGCGCGGATCGGCGGCTCCGCGCGACGAGCCTCAAGAGGTAGCACGTGGCTTTCACGACTAACAACGGCCGCACCCAATCCTCGCTCGCGGATATCAACATCACGCCGTTGGTTGACGTCGTGCTTGTGCTGCTCGTCATCTTCATGATTACGGCGCCCGTCTTGCAATCGGGAATTGAAGTCAACATCCCTAAGACGCGCACGGTAAAGGAAATCACCGAACAGCGCCTGGTGGTCACCATCGATCGCGACCAGAATGTTTTTCTCGGCGACAAGCCGGTGAACGTGCATGACCTGGGAAAACGGCTTCGCGATGCGAGCGGCGACTCCGGCAAGAAGGTGATCTATCTGCGCGCGGATGTGCGCGTGCCATTCGGCGCTTTTGCCAGTGTGATGGACGCGGTGAAACAAGCAGGCATCACGAATATCTCGGTGGTCACGCGGCCACTTGACCAAGCCGCGAAATAGCGGCGTCAGCGAGAAGGTCGAACGAGAACGATGAGCAGTTTCTTCCAGGGCGGCGAACATCTCCAGCAGGAGCTGGCCCCGGAGCCGTTTGCCCGGCCGGCTGCAGGATCGGTGCTGCTGCACTGCGCCATCATCATCGCCATCGTGCTCTACGGCATTATCGGAGGCTTCTTTCACCACAACCTGTGGGGCGGCAGCGGACCCGGCGGCGCCATCCAGGTAAATATCACGAGCGCAATCCCACTGCCCTCCGATCATCCGCCCAATCAAAATGTATTGGCAACCGAGAAGCCCAGCGAAGCGCCCGCACCTCCACAGCCGAAAGCCAAGCAGGCAGAAGATCAGACCGCGATTCCTATCGTAGGCAAGACGAAAAAGCAGGAACACGAGCAGGCCCAGCGGAATGTAGTCAAGCAGCAGCCCGTTCCCGACAAGGCGCAATATGGCGAGCAGGCGGGCTCCGTCATCCCGCATGCTGCGCAATCCGGCGTGGCCAACGGACCAACCACGCTTACCGATGCAAATTTCGGCGCGCAGTTCGGCTGGTACGTCGACAACATCAATCGCAAGATGGATGCAAACGGATATCGCTCGCTCGCCGATCCGCGCACACCCAAGGGAGCCAAGGCTTCCATAGAGTTCCGCATCCACAAAGACGGATCGCACAGCGATGAGCGCATCGACCGCTCCAGCGGAAGTCCGACATGGGATTCGGTTTGCGTTCGCGCCGCACAACGTGTTGATACCTTTGGCCCTTTGCCCGCGGGTTATCGCGACAGTTACCTGCAGGTCTACTTCGATTGCACTTACTAGGCGTCTCGAAACCCGTCCAAGTAAAATAGGGGACGAGACATACCGGCCGCGCTTTGCATGCTGCGCACACGCGAAACAGAGTCGTTCGAGACACGCAGAGTTTCCCCATCGCTCGAAAATTCACCCAGGAAGGGTTTAGCGTTCTCATGAAACTTACGTTGCGTTTTGGTTTTCCAGTTTTACTTCTTCTGGCAGCGATCGCTCCCCTTCCCACCTCTGCACAGGATTGGGTTCATACCGGGTCTGGATTGGGCAACGCGCCCATTCGCCTCGCGGCAGCGGACTTCAAGCTGGTCGGCGCCGACCCGCAGACTGCCGCATTGAAGGCCTCCTTCGACTCAACCCTCTTCAACGATCTGCAGAACTCCGGTATCTTCGACATGGTCTCGAAGAGCCTCGCCCCCCAAGCCTCGCCGGGTTCGCCGCAAGAGATCAATCTCTCCCAGTGGTCGGCAGACCCCTCTGCCGCCGCCATGGTCGCCTTCGGCGCGCTCTCCGCCACCAACGGCCGGCTCGTGGTCTACGGCTGGCTCGACGACACGCGTAACACCGCCAATCCGCAGGTCCTCGGCAAGCAGTACAACGAGGCAGCCAGCGAAGAAATGGCGCGCACCATCGCCCACCGCTTTGCCGACGAAATCATCTATCGCCTCGGCGGCGGCATCAACGGCATCGCCGAAACCAAAATCTACTTCATCAGTTCCCGCACCGGCTCCAAGGAAGTATGGGTGATGGACTACGACGGCCAGAACCAGCACGCCATCACGCACCTCGGCACAATATCAATGTCGCCGCGCATCTCGCCCGATAATTCCCGCATCGCTTTCGAGAGCCTTAACCGCGAAGGCTGGTCCATTCGCATGTATTCGCTCGATCTCGGTCGCACGGTCGCCTTCCCAGTCGGCACCGTGGGCGGAAGCAACACCACACCGTCATGGTCTTCCGACGGCGCAAAGATTGCGTTCTCTTCATCGCGCTCGGGTGACCCGGAGATCTGGATCACGGATGCGGCCGGCGGACAAGCGCACAAGATCACATCCTTCCGCGGACCCGACGTCTCTCCGAGTTGGAATCCACGCACCAACGCGCAGATTGCGTGGGTGAGCGGCCGCACAGGCCTGCCGCAGATCTACACCATGGACCAGGACGGCGCCAACGTCGCGCGCCTCACCGACGGCGGGTACGCGGTTTCTCCCTCGTGGTCGCCGAGCGGCCAGTGGCTCACCTTCGCGTGGAACCGCAAATACGGCCCCGGCGCACCCGGCGGCCAGGACATCTACGTGATGGATATCTCCACCCACAAGTGGCTCCAGCTCACCCACGAATCGGGGAGCAACGACTACCCCTCATGGTCGCCCGACAACCGCCACATCGTCTTCGAGCGCTCCATCGGCGGCAGAACCCAGATTTGGTCGATGCTTGTGGACGGCACGCAACAGCACCAGCTCACCACCACCGGCCAGAACTTCATGCCGAACTGGAGCTGGAAGTAGTGTCAGCAAGATAATCTTGCGGCGGGTAACCTGCCGTCAGGGATTCGCACCCAGGTCGCAGTCCGCCCTATCTGGGAGATGCCGACAGACCCGCGCACACCCAGCTTGTCGTTTCCGACGACGGTTTCGCCGACCCAGTCATCTGTGACCAAACAAGCCACGTACCGCAATGAAGGACACTTGCCCGTACTGTGACCTTCCGCACACCCCATTTTCCGCCGCCGCGTAAAAATGAAAGCGTCAGGCCCGCGGATCAGCTATCCGCTCCGGCCATGGAGAAGGAACACATGAGCGATCTCGCCCCTCTTGCCGAAGCAGTTGTCGTCGATCCGTTGGTCGGCCATCCCGCCGACTACCACGTCTTCCACAAATTCCTCGACCGCTGCAAATCCCTGCCCGCCATCACCACCGCCGTCTGCTGGCCGCTGTCCGACGTCGCGCTCCGAGGCGCCACTGAAGCCGCGGAGGAAGGCCTCATCAAGCCCACGCTCATCGGCGACGAAGCTGCCATGCGCGCCCTCGCCGCAGAGATCGGCGTCGACATCTCGCCCTACCCCATCCTCGATGCGGATAACGAAGTCAAAGCCGCCGAGATCTGCGTCAGCATGTGCCGCAGCGGAAGCGCCCAGGCCATGATGAAGGGCAGCCTCCACACCGACGAGCTGATGAAAGTGGCGATGGCCCGCGACACCGGCCTGCGCACCTCGCGCCGCATCACCCACGTCTTCGTCATGGACACGCCGGCCTACGCGCGCACCCTGCTCATCACCGACGCCGCCATCAACATCAAGCCCGAGTTCGAAGACAAGATTCACATCGTGCAGAACGCCATCGACCTGGCCCACGCTCTCGGCATTCCCGAGCCCAAGGTCGCCCTGCTCTCCGCCATCGAAACCGTCAACCCCAAGATCCCATCCACGATGGAAGCGGCCGCGCTGTGCAAGATGGCCGATCGCGGCCAGATCACCGGCGGTATTCTTGACGGACCGCTGGCCTTCGACACGGCTGTCAGCGCCCACGCCGCCGAGATCAAGCACCTCAACTCGCCCGTCACCGGCCAGGCCGACATTCTCGTCGTCCCCGATCTCGAAAGCGGCAACATGCTCGCCAAGCAGCTTGAATACCTCGGCGGCGCGCAACTTGCCGGCATTGTCCTCGGCGCACGCGTTCCCGTCATTCTCACCAGCCGCGCCGACTCCGCCGAAACCCGCCTCACCAGTTGCGCCGTAGCCTGCCTCCTCCACTACGCCACGCATCCCGTCGAAGCATAATCCGCCATCCCGAACTCGACTAGAAAAGGGCGTCAATTCCATTCCAGAATTGACGCCCTTTTTCTTCCTCTTCGGGCGTATCCTTCGAACGCGGCGATCTTCGCAGATTCTCGACACCCCTGATTCATCCCCAAAACTGATTCCCCCTGGGATGTCACCATCAAGTCACGTGCTATACGAATCTCACTGGAAAGGAAAAGCTCCATGCGCATGGATCAAGCCAAACCCGCAATCGCGCGCCGCAGATTCCTCGCTGCGATCGGCACTGCTCTTCCGGCATTCATCTCGTTCGCTCGTCTCGCGGATGCCCAGGACAAATCCGGCTTTCCCGACGGCTACGACGCAGTCCAGGCGGCTCCGGGCAGTCACAAGGTGATCTTCGAAAACGCATTGGTGCGCGTCCTCGAAGTCACTGTGCCCCCGCCAGGCAAGACCGAACCGATGCACCACCATCGCTGGCCGAGCTTCTTTCTTGATTGGGATACCGGTGGCTCATCACCGCATGTTCGTTACCATCGTCCGGATGGTAGCGTGCGCGACCAGCCGAGCATCAACGAGCCTGTCCATCCGGGCAAATGGAGCGTGGAATGGATGAAGCCGGAGCCGATGCACGCTATCGAGGTTGTCGACAAGCCGGAAAGCGCGGTCACAGAACCACCCCTCCTCCGTGTCGAAATCAAATGTGGCTCACAAAGCTGAACGCGCGCCAATGATTGTCCAAGTTGTGCGTCGCTGTTGCCGTTACTTACGGCAATCTCAAGCCGGCGGAAAATATCAACCTTGATTGAAGGGTGCCAGGTTCTTCAGAACTGCCAGATATTCACGGAACTTGAAACGCGTGGCGATGAACTGATCATGGGTGAGCTGCAACTCGTCGTTGATCAGCCTGATCTCACGCTCTTCGACAGTAGAAATCACCTTGTCGGCAGCGGCTACCGCAAAAAGGCAATCCAACAACGCCAGCCTCTGTTCCAGGGTTGCCATGTCTTTGAATTCATTCGTGACAAGGAAGTTTTCCGTACCTCCGAAAAGCGTCGCTTGTGTCTTCGCGATCTGTACAACGAGCACGGCCTGCTCCTAGGGAAGACTGCTGAGGCGGATCACCTGATGTTCCATCTCTTTGGTCTCTTCGTCACTGATATTCATATCGGCGCGAGCAACACGGCTCAGGATATATGCGAAAGCAGCAATGAAGCGGGCGCGCGCTGGTTCCAAATTGTCGAGTTGCCGCACAATTTTCCGTACCGTCTCGGTTTCATCTCGACCGAGACCATCCGATCCACTGCGGCCCTGGCCATCTTCCAACCGCCTCTTGAAAGAGTTCAAAAATTCCACGATGCCCATAATCGCCAATCACCGTCTCCAGATTGATCTTTTCTTTCCGCCTATAGGGCCATTCTAGTCTCAACTCCAATCTCTTCGAGTCGCCCGGAATCATCCAACTCGGATTGCTGAGAGTTGTACGGGTGCAAGACTGCATTGACTTCGTATCCGGTTAAAAGGGCAATTCCAGCCATATACATCCACAGCATCAGGATGATGATGGCGGCGAGGCTGCCATAGGTGGCACTGTAGTTGCCGAATTTGGAGACATAAGAGCGAAATGCAATCGAGGCAAGCAAAATCAGGATGGCGGCAGCCAGATTGCCGGACGAAATAAACCGGAACCTGACCTTCACATCCGGCCCGAACCGGTACGACACGGCTATGGCCAATAACAGTGCCGCGGCAATGATGATCCAGCGGAGAGTCGCAAAGAAGACGAGTAACGGTCGGCTCCAGCCGATGATCGAGGCAAGCGACGACTGAAGAACTCCTCCAAAGATCACCAGCGAAAGTGCTCCGATTGCCAGCAAAGCAAAAAGCACCAGCAGGAGAATCGCGATCCCCCGCGCCTTCCAGAAAGGCCTCCTTTCCTTGACGTCGCAGATCACGTTGAGCTGCTCCATGAGCGCATAAACACCGGTCGAGCCTGACCAGACCGTAAAGATCGCTCCGAATGTCAACAGTCCTCGCCGTCCTCCAGACGCGACGTGCCGATAGGTCCCAACAAAAAAACTTGCGGCCTGATCCGGCAGACCGCGCCCATTCAACAGTGGACCGTTGGCCGGGAAATGAACCGCCGCATTAAGAAGAAATTCGACGAAGTTGGCATTGAGATTCCCTTCCCCCACACCAGCGTCTACTTCGGCGAGGCCAGCAAGCCTTTTCAATTCCAGACGCAAGTCCCCGACTGTGAGCAATTGAAGGAGGTAAGTCGCGAACGGCAGAGGGAGGACAGCCGCGATGCGGGATGACGCTGGCTCGACGAGATCAGCTTTTCCGAGCAGACATTCCCACTGAATACATATCGCAACCGGTCATCGGCAGTTAAGGCCGCCGCGATTGAGACTTGGAAATGTCAAGCAACGTCTCTCTCCTTCTCGCCCTAACCCACTCATTCCATTCGGAAGATTTCAGCACCCCGTTTTGCAGGTAATTAATCCCGGATTTGCCATAATCGAATTGTGAGTCGGTTTTGCCCCAGCCTTGTCTGTTCTCGGTTAATCGCATCTAAGTCCAATGGGAAGAGGAATCTACGGGCAAACAAAGTGTTGAGAATAATTTGCGGCGCTCCTCTCCGCCAACGGCAATAATATACTTGACACACAAAGGCGAGCAACTAAACTCTTAGTTGCCGTGACAGGGCTGGCGCTAATCTGCGGAATCATAATTACCGGGACAAGTTTCGAACAATTTAGCGACGTGATCATAACGGGAGCACACGCGCGTGCTGTGTCCTCTGCCGAAGGCGTCCATGTAAGTGACCGACACAAAGAAGTAGAGAAGTTTTCGCCCATTAGCAATGCTTTCAATGCCCAATTTGTCCGTAGAACCTGTTTTAGGCATTACAACGAAGGCCGCACCGGGGAACACAGTAAAGGTGGCCTTCTCTTTGGCGTCCGATTTTTCGATCGGATGTTTGGCATACTGTACGGGATCAATTGGCACATCGGTGGCGTGCAACAAATAGGAGACATTCACACTGAGAGCTGGAGTCTTGCCGGAATTTATCAATGTTCCCTTGGCGATGATCGGATTGACCTTGCCCCCGCAAAACGTATCCCTTAGCGAACTGCTTTAATAGCGAAAGGGAAAACGACGATGAGGAATGGGAAGCGGGGCAGGTACACGCTTGAGTTCAAGCAGGAGGCAGTCCGGCTTGTG
>NZ_JBAUUO010000128.1:0-76840 GCF_049582745.1 Occallatibacter sp. | reverse complement strand
ACCCAAAAATCGTAACTTCTCAGTCATGACCGGTTCCCTCCGCTTGTGGCTCTGGACTAAAGTTCTTAACAAACTCAGCCTAACCCACGACTAGCGCATCGAGCCGGTCACACCATAATGACTACTTCTTGGGCAACATTTCCGATTGCGATCCCCAGCTCGATTCACATGCAACTCTTGGGAACAGCAAACAGCGATCTTTCGACCGGCGCTTGGCTGTTTCTCGACAACCGTTGGGCGGCCAACAGGCAATCCTTGATCGGATACCCGAGGTCCGCTTCCATCTGTCCTCGGAAAGCTCCTTTGAGGTCTCGGCGATCTGCCCGAAGCGATTTGCACCTTCTCTCCAATCGGCCGAGAATGGTTGCAATGAATCTGAGAGAGATGCGTGTCAGCTTGGCGGAGCGATCGCTCGCCAGGCTCAATCGGCTTGCGGGCAGGCGCGGACAGAATGCAACGCCCGCACATCTCACGGTTGGCCTCGACGGCGAAGACGCCGCGTTGTTCTACCTGCAGCGCAAAGGTTACACCATCGTTGCGCGCCGCTGGTCCTCCGGCGATGTGCCCGGCGATGTCGACCTGATCGCCTGGGACGGACCGATGTTGTGCTTCATCGAAGTGAAGACGCGCACGGCACATGACCTCACTCCCGCCGAGACCGCCATCGACGACCACAAGCGCAACGTCCTCCGCCGCCTCGCGCGCCGCTATGTGCGCCAGCTTCCGCAGACAACTGCTCCCCCCGTCCGCTTCGATGTAGTCAGCGTTTATCTGGTCCCAGGAAAGGAACGCGAATTCAAACACTTCAAAGGATCATTCAGCTGGGGCGAGACCTGGCGCGACTAGCCGTCCATCGTCCATAGAGTGATTCGGACCAGCGGAACGGGGCCCGCAACTTTCAACGTCAAGCCCCTTTTCTCAAACTCCCCGCCAAGCCCTTCATTCCATTCAGAATTTTCCGGTCGCAACTTTGCAGGTAATTTCCCGGTTCCGGCGCACAATGGAGTTGTGTCCGATCAGAGGCAGCGAAATCAGACCCATCAGGCCCGACCCTGCGTACTTGCTCCCTGCCTCCCGAATCTCTTACTTCGGAACCGCGGTCCGTAACTCCTTTGTTGCGGAACCTCTACAGCGAACTCCAATGGAAAGAGATCTTTGGCGTAGGGTCCATCTCTAAACCCATGAATCGAGAAGACTTCCTGAAAGAGACGGGATAATAGGGGGGTATACCGCCGCCGACGGAAACATAGTCGGCATTCCTGAATCGCGCAGATACCTGGGACTGCACCTTGGCCCGAATCAGCCCTTCGCGTCTTCGAACTCTTCGTGCCACGCCATCTGGATCGCCTCAAGCCGCGACTCGTTCGACTTTGCCGGATCGTCGGCGAATCCGTCCAGCTCCGTTACGTATTTCAGCAGATCCGTGAACCGCACCGTCAGCGGATCGATCTCGGGAAACTTCTCCTGCAATTGAATGCCGATCTCCTCGGAGTCGGTCCACATGATTTCGCGGGGCATGTCGTCCTCTTCGTCTTCCTATTTGTTCTCGGCCATCGCCAGCGGTTTGCCTTCCGACGTGTAGTTGCGATTCCACTTCGGAATCTCGACCACATAATTACCCGGCTTGGTGATCACCGCCTGGCACCCGAGACGCGAGTTCAACTGCTGGTCGGCCGCCATATCCATCCGGTCAAGCTCATCGTCGTCGGCCGTGCTGATGCCTGCCTGGTCCTTGATCCACAAGTGGCAAGTAGTGCAGGCGCAAACGCCTCCGCACGCATGATCCAGAAAAATGCCGAAGTTCTCCGCAACGTCGAGGAACGACATCGGCTTGCCATGGTGGTCGTAAGGCAAGGTGCCAAACTCAAATTCCACGGTCTTCCCTTCCGGCATGAAGGTGACCCGAACCAGTTTCTCCGGCGGTATATTCTTCGTGTTTGCTTCGCTCATAATTCGACCCTCAAATCTCGTTCACACCGCGCTTACTTGAACTCGGCCCGTGCCATCGGATGCGGCGCAGTCACTTCTTCACCCAGCTCTTCATCGGCAGCATCCATCGTCTTCCCCCGGATCGCCGTCGTCACCGCCGCCTCCATCATCAACTCCGCAAATCGCCTCGTCGCCAGGTCAAGTGCCGCCGTCGCTTCACGAATCGCCGACAGGTCATCGCCCTGTTTCACACTCTGCAGCTTTCTCTGTGCGGCCGAGATCGACGCCTGTTCTTCTCCGCGCAGTTCCTGCCACGCAGGATTCTGCGGCGCGCGCTCGACCGCAGTCAGAATCGTCTCCGCCTCGTTGCGGGCCTCGATCAGCATGCGCTTCGCAAAATCCGCTTCCGCATGATCGAACGAGTCGAGAATCATCCCCTCGACCTGCTCGTCCGTCAGTCCATAAGTAGCCTTCACTTCGATCTGCGCCGCCTTGCCGCTGCGCTGCTCGCGCGCCGAAACCTGCAGAATCCCGTCCGCATCAATCAGAAACTTCACTTCAATCCGCGGCAACCCCGCACTCATCGGCGGAATCCCCTTCAGATCGAACCGCGCTAGCGAACGGCAATCCGCTGCAAGTTCCCGCTCGCCCTGCACCACGTGAATCGCAACGTTCGTCTGCCCATCAACGCCCGTCGTGAAGTGCTCCGTCGCCGATGCCGGAATCGTAGAGTTCCGCTGAATGATCCGCGCCACCGTTCCGCCGAGCGCCTCAATCCCCAGCGACAGCGGCGTCACATCCAGCAGCAGCATCTCTTCCGTCGTCTTCGATGCGCCTGCAAGAATGTCAGCCTGCACCGCCGCACCCAGCGCCACCACCTCATCCGGATTCAATTCAACATGCGGCTTCTTGCCGCGCGCGCTGAGATGGAAGAGATCATCCACCAGCCTGCGCACCGCCGGAATCCGAGTCGATCCACCAACCATCACCACTTCATCGATCTGCTCCGGCGTAATCCCCGCATCCGTCAGCGCCTGCTTGCACGGCCCCACCGTCCGGCTCAGCACCGGCTCAATCAATTGCTCGAACACCCCGCGCGGAATCTCCCGCTGATAGCGATCTCCATTCGGCAGCTCAATGTCAAAGTGCGCAGCGCCATCCGCAGACAGCGCAATCTTCGCGTCAATCGCGGCCTTCCGTATCGCCTGCACCGCGCCGGGATGCGAGCGCAGTTCCACACCGTGCTCTGTGTCAATCTCATCCAGCGCAATCGCCACCAGAAGATTGTCGATATCGTCGCCACCCAAATGCGTATCGCCGTTGGTCGACTGCACTTCGAAAATTCCATCGCGCAGCTTCAAGATCGAAATATCAAACGTCCCGCCGCCCAGATCGTAAACCGCAATCGTGCCTTCCTTCGCGCGATCCAGTCCGTACGCCAGCGCTGCTGCCGTCGGCTCGTTCACCAAGCGAAGCACATCAAGCCCCGCCATCCGGCCCGCGTCTTTTGTTGCCTGCCTCTGCGCGTCGTTGAAGTACGCCGGAACCGTGATCACCGCCTGCGTAACCGGCGCTCCGAAAAAACGCTCCGCATTCCGCTTCAGCTGCCGCAAAATGTATGCCGAAATCTCCGGCGGAGTAAACCGCATTTCGCCAAGCTGAATGCGCGGAACCTCGCCAGCCTCCACGTCATCCGCAAGCCGAAACGGGAACAACTTCAGCTCACTCTGTACTTCTTCGAGCCCGCGTCCCATCAAGCGCTTCACAGAGTAAATGACGCGCTCAGGCGTCTCGATCAGCACGCGCCGCGCGCTGTTGCCCACGGTAACCGTCGGCCTGCTTCC
This sequence comes from Occallatibacter sp., assembly GCF_049582745.1. Taxonomy (GTDB): domain Bacteria; phylum Acidobacteriota; class Terriglobia; order Terriglobales; family Acidobacteriaceae; genus Telmatobacter. The sequence continues at coordinate 73,067 of NZ_JBAUUO010000128.1, read as the reverse complement.
ATCCGCGCGCATGGGATCGAGTGCCACCACCGACGGCACCAGGTTCGAGCCATCGACGCCGGGAATCACCACCGGCTTATCGCCCTCCATATAGGCGACCAGGGAATTCGTTGTTCCGAGGTCGATTCCGACTACGCGTCCTTCTGCCATGTTCCTCTTAGGCTCCCAGAGTTTCCGTCACATCGCGGACAAGATTGTTGACGTAGCGCCGCCGATCAAGCAGGGCAACCATCTTCTTCTGCGCTTCCTGCCGGGCACTCTCATCGCCCGCATCCCAAATCTTCCATTGCGTGCGCAGGTCCTGGTCGACGTCATCGAGCAGCCCATCGAACTTCTTCTTCGCCTGTTCGAGGCTGGACTGCAACTCCGGATCAGTGTCGCCCATCTTGTTTGCCATGCGCATTTCTTCCAGCTGCATGTTCAGGTCGAACGCCTCTTCCAACAGATCCGCAGGCACGCGCGACGGATCCCTTTGATCCTTGCGATCCTTTCCCGCATGCTCTTCGCCGATCTCGGCACCATGCAGCTTCAGCAGATATTCCGTCCGCCGAATCGGATCCTTCAGCGTGCGATACGCATCGTTCAAGAGCGCCGTATCCGCCAGGCTCCACTGCTTCTCATTTTCTTCAGCGCGGGCGAATCGATCGGGATGCAGCTTGCGGCTCAGCTTGTGAAACTGGTGCTCCAGCATCCCGAGATCCAGATCCAATTGCGGCACAAGTCCAAAGACAGAAAAGTAATCGCCACCCGGAGGAGGCTGGATCTTGCTGCAATGCGGACAAAACAACGTCGCGTCGTTGTGCGCAACTGCGCAAGACCAGCACGCGACCGGTACTGCAGAATCGAGAACTTTCAACATGAAGAACTCCAGGGCGGAGGACTAAGAGAAGGATGAACCGCAGCCGCAGGAGCGCGAGGAGTTCGGATTGATGAAGTTGAAGCCCTGCCGCATCAGTGTCTCTTCATAGTCCAGCGTCATGCCGTGCAAATAGACGAACGACTTGGGATCGACGAAGACGCGCACGCCGTCAAACTTGTAAATGCGGTCCCGCTCGCGAGGCCGTGTTTCAAACTTGATCGAATACGAAAGTCCTGAGCAGCCGCCGCCCATCACGCCAAGACGCAATCCGCCTTCCGTCGGCGACACGCCTTCCTTCTCCATCGCCACACGAATGCGCTTTACCGCGCGATCCGTAACCTGCAGGCCCTGGGAAGACGGACCAGCAGCCGGCTTGCTCTCCGGCGGCGCCGGTGCAGCGCTCGCGCCCTGCGCCGGCTTCGATTCAATGGATACAAAGTTCGACATTATTTCCTTCTTGCCGTGAAACTCTGCTTACTTCGCTTCAGCAGCCACAGCCGCGTTCTCTTGGACACCGTTCTTCTTCTTCCAGTCGCCGATGGCCGCGCGGATGGCATCTTCCGCCAGTACCGAGCAGTGAATCTTGACCGGGGGAAGCGAAAGCTCCTTCACGATGTCGGTGTTCTTGATCTCCAGGGCTTCTTCCACCTTGCGGCCCTTGATCCACTCAGTCGCGAGCGAAGAGCTTGCGATCGCCGAGCCGCAGCCGAAGGTTTTGAATTTCGCTTCTTCAATCACCTGCGTCTCCGGGTTCACGCGAATCTGCAGGCGCATCACGTCGCCGCACTCGGGAGCACCAACCAGACCGGTGCCCACATCTCCAGAACTCTTGTCGAGTGTGCCCACGTTGCGCGGGTTGTTGTAGTGATCTACGACCTTATCGCTATATGCCATGATTCGAAGTCCTCCCGCGGGAAGCCGCGTCTTTCTGTTGGATTCGGCGGACTTGCCCGCCGATGCTTCTTTCACCCCGTTCACGATGAGCTGTTGCGGGGCCTTAATTCCAAACCCTAGTGCGCCTGCCACTCAATCTTGGTCAGGTCAATTCCCTCTTTCACCATCTCGTAGAGCGGTGAAAGCTCACGCAGTTTCTTCACAATATCGATCACCTTCGCCGCAACATAATCTACCTCGGCCTGCGTATTGAAGCGGCCAAGCCCAAAGCGAATCGAACTATGCGCAACATCGTCGCCCAGGCCCAGCGCTTTCAATACATACGAGGGCTCGAGCGTCGCCGACGTGCAGGCAGACCCGCTCGATACGGCAACATCGTTGATGCCCATCAGCAGAGACTCGCCTTCGACATACACAAAACTCACGTTGAGGTTGCCGGGCAACCTGTGCTCCATCGATCCGTTCACGTGAATGTAGTCAAGTTCCGATTGCAGCTTGTCGTTCAGCCGGTCGCGCAGTCCGCGCAGATAGGCTGCTTCGTTTTCCATCTCCGCATTTGCAATTTCGCAGGCCTTGCCCAGTCCCACAATCCCTGGGACATTGAGCGTGCCCGAACGCATACCGCGCTCGTGGCCGCCGCCATCAATCTGTGCCGCGATCTGCACGCGGGGGTTGCGACGCCGCACATAGAGCGCACCCACGCCCTTGGGTCCGTAGATCTTGTGGCCCGAAAGCGACAGCACATCAATGTTGTCCGCGATCACGTTCACTGGAACCTTGCCCACAGCCTGAACCGCATCGGTGTGGAAGAGAACGTTCTTCTCATGGCAGATCTTGCCGATCTCGCGAATGGGCTGGAGTACGCCGATCTCATTGTTGGCCGCCATGATCGAGACCAGAATTGTCTTGTCGTCCATGGCACGCTTCAAGTCTTCGAGGTCGATCAGACCATCGGCCTTCACCGGAAGATACGTCACGCGATAGCCATACTTCTCCAGGCGCTTGCATGTGTCCAGCACTGCCTTGTGCTCGGTAACCTGCGTGATGATGTGGTTGCCGCGTTCGCGATACATCTCCGCAATGCCCTTGATGGCCAGGTTGTTCGATTCGGTCGCGCCCGAGGTAAAGATGATTTCCTTCGCCGTCGCGCCAATCAGCTTCGCGATCTGCTCGCGCGCGGTCTCCACGGCCTGCTCAGCTTCCCAGCCAAACGAGTGGTTGCGGCTCGCGGCGTTTCCAAACTTCGCCGTGAAGTAGGGCATCATCGCTTCCAGCACGCGCGGGTCAAGCGGGCTGGTGGCGTGGTTATCCATATAGATAGGCAGCGCGACGCCTGCCGGCACTTCAATGTGACTCATAACTGTACTCATCCCGACCTCTCCATCGTTGTTGCTGCTCCGCTCCGCGCGGAAAGTTAGCTAAATCGTCAGCGAAACCAGCTTCGGCTCAAGAACGTGCCCCGGCGGATGCTCCTGCTCGGCCAGGTCTTGAATGCTGATGCTTTTCAAGACGCCCGCGATCGTTTCGTTCACACGAGCCAGCGGTTCTTTGATCGTGCAGCTCGGCGTCAGGTCGCATCCCTTGGCGCCTTTCGTACACGAGGTGATAAAAAATGGACCATCGATTGCCAGAATTACTTCGTAAGCTGAAATCGAACTCGCCGGCTTTGAGAGCGCATATCCACCGTTCATCCCGGCATGCGATTTCAACAATCCCGATTTCGTCAGTTGCTGCAGAATCTTGGCCAGCAGTTGCGAAGGGATTCCGTACGCATCGGCAATATCTTTGGCGCTCAGGGCGACGGTTTCCGGGCGCTCGGCCAGGTACTTCAGCGCCATTAGCCCGTAATCGGCCTTTTTCGTAAGCTTCAGCATAATATGCGACTTCTTCAGTCCGTATTTAGTATACGACCATTTATGTCGCCCTTTCAATCTTCCGATACCCAATTTGAAGAAGGTCGTCCGCTCCAAGGGTCAGTCTGCTCGACTGCCGCAGCCGCATTTGAAACGTGGCCCCAAGGAGCGCGCATAGTTCGCGCCGGTGATTCATGGGTGGAAACCGCGGTCTGGCCGAGATATGCAACCGGTCGCTGCCTGCGACACCAAAGCTATCCTGGGATTGGACGTAGCCGCATAGTATTCTCAGGAAATGACTTACTGAAATTCCCGAGTTGTTGTGACGTTCCGGGTTTTGTGCAAGGTCGCCGCTCCCTGAGGGGCGCGTCGACTTGAGTGCAGCGACTTCGAGAGACCGTTGCTTTGTCTACACGCCGAATTGCTGGAGGTGCTTGTACATCCAGTGGGACCACTCGGCGGGGGTGAGGCGGCCGAAGAAGCTGTGGGGATGGGTGGTGCAACCGACAGGGCCGGCGGCGGCAAAGCGGTCGAGGGTGCGGCTGAGAATTTCGCGTTCGGTGGCGAGGTCGCGGTGGTCAGTGACGGCGAAGCCGGGGATGGTGGGGGAGTTGCGGCTGCCGGTGGTCGAGAGTGAGCCCCTCAGTCTGGCAAGATATGCAACCGATCGGTTGCAGGTTGTATCCCCCCACCCCCACCCCTGATTTGGCGAGAAGTCGTTGATTCTAAATATGTTGTTAGTAGGGTGGGGCGCCAGATATCTGATGGCATTGGACTTAGCGTGCAAAAATCTCTTAGGAAAGGGCTTAGGGATCAGGGGATCAGGATTAGTGGTCTGGGTCTGCGTTTCGAAACTTTGGCAGGGTTTTGCCTGCATGATTTGAGGATAGCGATTGCGCGGAAATAACCTGCAAATGTGGGGCAAGTTTTTTGCGAATGGTGTCAGGAGTTTACGGGAAATGTGCGGGTTGAGGGGTTGACGAAGGGATTTGAACGGCCGGATGCCGAAGATGCGGGAGCTCACTGCCATCCCACGCATGCGCAACACCACCCCACCGACGAAGACGTGTCGGTGGGGACCCCGGGGCAGAGCGCGCATGAATGGCGGCACCTGGCCTAAGACCCGATCATCGCGATAATGCCGCGATGAACTGGGCACAGCCCATACATCCATAAATCGATGAGTGGGCCACCTGCCACAGCCCGTCGGATTCTGAATGATGAGTGGGCTACCTGCCCAGCCCAAAATTTTTTTGGAAATGAGAAACGGTTGTCGGTTATTTTCACTATGCATAAAGAACACCCATGGCAACCAAGGCCAAAAAGACGGTGATCGGGATCTGCGTGGCGATATTGACCCCGCTTGCGATTACGATCGCGACGAGCATGTGGGAGAGATTTATTGCGCCGTTTGACCTTGAGGTGGACGCCCAATACATCGATGCAGCGGGCGCGAATCATCCCGCGGCAGGGGCGGTGCTTGACCTGCCGGTTGTGTCGACGGAGACGACGGACCAAGGCGGCCGGGCTTACTGGAAAGATGTGGTGCCGCACTGGACCGAGGAGAAGCAGATCGTGGTCGATCCGCCGTATGAGATTGTCTCGGCGCCTCCAGTATTCCTAAGGCGCTATTCGAACCCTGTGAATGTGTTGCTGCGAAAGCCGGAGACACAACAGGCTGCCGCGGCGCCCGCTCCGGCGCCAGCGCCAGCCGGACAACCTGCGCCTCAACCTGCACCTCAACCTGCACCTCAAGCCGCACCTCAACCTGCAGCCCCAGCGGAGCAGCCAGCGGCTGCGCCACCTGCCGGGCATGGTCTTTCGCCGAAGCCCGGAGTTGCGATCTTCAAAATTCATCCACCGATCGGGCAGATGGCGGAGCACATGCAGTTGAGCGCGAAAGCGGTGGAGCTGGTGAAGCCGGCCGCCGCACTGACAGCTGCTGCAGCGGCGGCTCCGCCGCTGCCGGACGTGACCGACATCTATCGGTCGGGTCCGCAGATTAGCGGTGCGGGGAAGAACTTCAGCGCGGCATACGACCTGTGCTCTGGCGATCCACCGACCGGGTACGTGATCAAGTCGAACACGTTTCAACTGGCGGGCGACCGGCAGTGCGGCCGGTGGGCGACGTGCAGGCAGACGCGGAACGAGACAACGAAAGTCTGCTGGCAGTTTACGCTGCAGGGCCACGAAGAGCAGACCGGAATTTTCAAGCCCGGGCAGAGCGGGCAGGCCTACAGCGAGGGCGTGTTGTCAGTGGTGTGGACTCGGGCGACGAAGTAGGCCGGTGCCGCCTGAGTTCGTCAGAGATTGTGCTATCCCATGTCCGAAAACACGGACCCCGGGGCACCCAGTTCTTGTGTTGATTGAGACCTGGGCCACCCGCCCCCGACCGGAGGAGCTTTTGGTCTAGGGCTTGGAGTCGAAGTCGGGCTTGCCGGTGGTCATGTCCACCGGCCATGAGACATGCTCATGGATGACAAGCCACTTTCCATTTACCTTGCGAAATACGTCTGTAATGCGCACGGTCATATCCATCGTCGTTCCGTCCTGCATGGCGCCCACGGTGTGAACGATGCCATGTCCGAAGGCCAGATTTCCGTCGGCTTCGGCTTTCCAGTCACTCATTTCCATATGAACGGTCTTGGGGAATATGGACAGAAACGTCTGCCAGTCTTTGCGATAGGCATCGGCGCCGACGTACTGGCGGGGAGCGGTGGAATCGAAGACGAACAGGGTGTTGTCGGGCACATAGTAAGACATGATGCCATCGATGTCCTTGGCATTGACCGAGGCAACCATATGCTGAACGGAGGCGTTGATAGCGGCGACGTCGTCGGATTGCGACCAGGCGGGGGAGAAGCAGCCGGCGACCACGGCGGCAGCGATAAGACAGTTGCGCAGATTCATTGGACAACCTCCTTGGGTTGGATTTGCACGTGGGATCAGCAACGAGTTCGCTCGACTGGCGGGGACTGGGGAACGATACCGGACGCGCGCACTTCGCTGGAGAATCGCCCGCCGATGGTACCGCAGACAGGATTTGGTTTCAAGGACTCACATTTCGTCCGGTCGGATCAGATGGGCGAGGATTTTTTGAAAATGAGAAACGGTTGTCGGTCATTTTCACAATGGATGACGAACAGGTCCGAAAATGCGGACCCTGTAGCACCCGCCGTTTCGAGAGGTCCCCGGGCCACCCGCTGAGGTTTTGAAAAGCAGATTCTTCACTCCCCACCCCCGAACCTACCCCAAAGAGCTGACGCTCTTTAGGGCCCCTGAAACGTTCGGGGCCCCGTTCGTTCAGAATGACACGGCTGTTTTTTGGGGGCATTGCGGGAGGTGTTCGGTAATGCCTGAGTTCATGCCAGATCGGAGTGGGCGACGCAATCACCCAACGACGTGGACCTGTCGTCGGGGACCCCGGGGCGCGAAGACGTGAACTGCGGAGGGTCGCGGTTTCCCACCCTTGACGATGAAACTGTCAAGGATGGGGCACCCACAGTTTGTGGTTGGGTTAGGTTTGAAAATGCTTGGGTGGGCCGCCCGCCCCGACAGAACCCAATCCCACGTCTCAAAATCGAGACATGGGGCACCCGGCATATCTGAAGGCGTTAAAAAGGAAATCTGGACGGTTTGCAGGCTGACAATTCTAAAGCTGAAGTTTGGAACTATTTGCGATCAGCACTTTTCTCGAAACAAACTGTGTCAACGCAATATCAAAATCCAACATCTCAGCCTCTTTGGAAAATGGGAGCAGAAACTGATCTTTCCCTCCACCGTCACTCTTGCTGTGGACGATCTTGTTGCGAATGTCATAGATTCGTTCTGCGACATTAACACGAAGGTCGGCAGTCGCGTTGCTCAATGGAATCTGTTGAGTGCTAATAGACTTCCACTCGCCTTTTGTGAAGAACTGTAGCGTCGTCTCGTGAGAAGTAAAGAAGTTATTAAGTTCGTCGGGGTCTAAGCATGCTTGAAGCGTCGCGCGGAGCTGACTTCTCTCGTCCCCAAATCCCCCCGCCCTACTTACTTGGATTGCTGACAATACCCGGCTCATATCACCATCGTCGTGGATGTTGAATGTTGGGTCCTTCATCAGGTTGCGAAGTTTTTTGATCGCTTCATTCTGGGAATAGATGGGGAGGTAATACTCAATTGATTGATAGAAGGCAAGGAACTGGAGTAGTGGCATTCCAGTAGCGCTCCTTGCGTACCAGTAAAGCGAAATTGGCTCTCTGTCATATGAACAGTTCGGGACCGATGGAGTCTTCTTTTTTGCCGAACCCGCACCAGCGGGCCGCATTTGCAACGGAGGTCTGCGATCCCTCGTTAGTCCGAGGGGAGCACTGTACATCAGATCAAGCTCAAAAAAGACCGCATTGGCTACCCGCTCAAGGAGGCCAACTGCGTCATCGTGGCGCTTGACGCCTGTGTTCCTGATAATCAAACTCGGCCTTCTGTTTCTAAACGAAGGGATCATGTACTTCAGCTTCTGTGGTGAGGACCAAAGCTCAATCTCAACTTTCCCGCTCTCTTCAGTTGGAATCAGCTTTAAAACCCGATCTTCAGTCTCACCCATTTTCATGCCAAACATTTGCCGAAGTCGGAACATTGCCGAACTGCGGAAGGGAAAGGCCGACGCTTCGATGTACCCCTCGTCGTATAAGGAAATAGCGTCATAGTCCCCCAAGAATATGAAGTTCTCAAATGGTTGATCCAAGAGCCCTCGAGCTTGGTCCAAACTACTTATGAATAGTTTTCTTTTTTGTTGGCCATTCTGCAGCCAAATGAAGATTCCCTGATACTCTTCTGGTTTTTCGACTTTGAGATTAGCCTTGGTGCACCGTTGCTCTATCTCATTAAGAGCGGTAGTAAGTGCAGGGTCGGGCGGTTCCGGAACTTCTTCGTCTTCGTCTGGAACTAAGAATTCAGTGGGATCGGACATTCTTTAAACCTAAAGGAAGTTTACGCAAATTCCGCACTCTTCTGATTATTTGCTCGAATTCTAGCACCGAAGAAGATTGGCCCCGAGCGCCGGATGAAGGATCGCGATCCGCAATGCAATATGTTTCAATAGTAAGAATGGCAGTTCCCCGGAGATCTACGGCTAAGGGTAAGTGGATTGCGGCAACGCGGAAGACGCGGGAGTACGCGATGGTGGCGCGGGCGCTGGCGTCTACGGCGCATCCTGTTCTGGCGCAGATAGTTCCGGCGCGGTTCTGCAATCTTTCGTGCGCTTACTGCAACGAGTACGACAAGGTCTCCGAGCCTGTTCCGGTAGACGAGATGCTGCGGCGGATCGACCACCTGGGGCGGCTGGGGACGGCCATGATCGGCATCTCGGGCGGCGAGCCTCTGACGCACCCCAATTTGGACGACATCATCGTGCGCATGCGCAAGACGGGCGCCATTGCGGGGATGATCACGAATGGCTATCTGCTGAACGTGGAGAGAATCGAGCGGCTGAATCGGGCGGGGCTCGATCACATGCAGATCTCGATCGATAATCTGGAACCGGATGACATTTCGAAGAAGAGCCTGAAGGTGCTGGACAAGAAGCTGCAGATGCTGGCCGATCATGCCGAGTTTCACGTGAATATCAACTCGGTGGTGGGCGGGGGATTTCGCGATCCGAACGATGCGTTGACGATTGGGAAGCGGGCGATTGCGCTGGGGTTCACCTCGACGATCGGAATTATTCACGACGGGGACGGGCAGCTTAAGCCGCTGAAGAAGAATGAGGCGCTGGTGTATCGCGAGATGAGCCAGTGGAAGAAGGTCAACTACTCGCGGTTCGACGATTTTCAGTCAGCGATTGTGGAGGGGCGGCCGAATGTCTGGCGGTGCCGGGCGGGATCAAGATATCTCTACATCTGCGAGGACGGGCTGGTGCATTATTGCTCGCAGCAGAGGGGGTATCCGGGGGTTCCGCTGGCGGGGTACACGACGGCGGATGTGAAGCGGGAGTTTTTGACGGCGAAGGCCTGCGCACCGAATTGCACGATTGGCTGCGTGCACAAGATCAGCTACATCGACCACTGGAGGGCTCCGCAGACGTCGACGGTGTCGCCGGGGGGGCAGGGCGAGCTGGTGAAGATACAGGGGACGTAGGGATTAGGGAAGCAGGGACAGAGGGACAAAGGGATAGAGGGACAGGAGCTGGCGCTCCTGTTTTTTGTTTGCGACGTTTGGAGCGCAGTTAAATAATATCCGCGGAAATCGGTGAGGATTGCAGTCAAAGAGATGCCGAAAACAAAAGCAGGTTCTTCGACTCACCACCCCCAAACTGAACTACGTTTGGGGCCCCGTTCGCTCAGAATGACATCGTTATTTATGTGCGAATGACGGCATGATTTATGTACGAATGACGGCATGATTTATGTACGAATGACGGCATGATTCATGTACGAATGACGGAGTTATTTATGTACGAATGACATCGCTAATTATGTATGGGAAGAAGTCCTGACGGGAGCTAGCGGGCTTGGGCGTGCTGGGCTACTGGGGCTTCGCAGTGGCCGCGGAGGCCGTTGGCTTCGCGGGTGAGGTACTCCCAGTTGAGGTCGCGGTAGGCGCGGGCGAGGACGGCTCCGACGACGCCGGTGTAGGTGAGGGAGAGGGTGACGCGGCTGCGCGCGCCGACGGCTTCGACCTGGTGGCGGGCGACGATCTTGATGCCGAAGGTGTGGGTGGTCCAGGCAAAGATGCGTCGTTTTTCGTCGAGCGAGGTGACTTGCCAGACGGCGGGCATGAGCTTTGGCTGCCAGATGCGGGTGCGGCTGCCCAGGGTGAGCGGGCCGATATCCATGCGCTGAACTTTGCTGACGGAGGTGGTCCACTCGGGCCAACGCTCGACATCGAGCAGCACGTTCCACACGCGCGCCGGCGCAACACGAATTTCCACGACATGGCGAAAGTCTGACATGAGAAATGGGCCCGGGACTGCGACAGCGTTATTTGCGGGCTGTTCTTACAGGCGCTGAACGTGTGTCGGCAATGGCCTGATCGATGAGTTGGAAGAGCTTGGTGCGGTCGACGACTTCGACGAACGGCGCACCCTTGCTGTTGGCGGTGGTGATCCAAATGGTTGGCGTGTGTTCAATGCCGATGCGCTGACCGAGTGCGTAGTCAGCCTTGACCTCGGCGGCGAGCTTGCCCTGGGGATCGATGGCGAAGGGCAGCGCGATGTTGCGGGTCTTGGCGAAGTTCTCAGTGAACTGGCGGAGGACATCGAGGTTGGAGATGGAGGGCTGGCTGGCAAAGACGGCGTCGCGGTATTCGTCGCCGAGCTTTTTGCTTTTGGTGTCGAACCAGCGGGCATTCACGGCAGCCTGGAAGCTCCAGGCATGGAAGGGCAGAGGGAAATCGTGGCGAACCCAGGGAATATCGTACTTGGCAGCGGCTTCGCGGAGCAGCGGATTGGCATTGCCGCAGTCGGGGCACTCCATGTCTGCAAATTCGACAATGGCGACGCGAGCGCCGGCGGGCGGCTTGAGGGCGGCGGGGTCGTGCACGGTCGTGGTGGGCGGCGGTCCAAACTGAGCGCGTGCCGCGGGTGAAGCCGCGAGCAATGCGATGGCGAGGCCCATCCAGAGAGCGGTGCGGAGCGTGGGGAAGCGAAGGGCGTGGGCAAGGTTACTTGGCATGGTGTCTTGGACGACTCCCTTACATCCATTGTAACGGCTGGCATGGAAGAAAGTTGCAGCGTTAAGTCCCACTTTGAAAGACGGGGCGTGGCGCATCGGACAGGGGTGCGGGCGGGCGCTGGTAACTCTCGGGCGTTACGGGATTAGTGAGGATGGTCTGAGCCGGTGGCTTGCGATGCGTCGTGGTCGGCGCGGCGTTTGTTCATCCATTTGCGCCATTTGTAGTCGGCTACGAAGGACAGCGCGAAGACGATGAGGACGAGGATGGCGAGGGCGAGCTTCATAAGTGCAGGGAACGAGAGAACGAGGAACAAAGGGATAGAGGGACAAAAGGGACAAAGGGACAAGGGACAAAGGGAGCGTGAATCCGTTGGCCGCATTTCGACTTAGTGAGCGTGCTTCATGGGGGAGGATAGCTTGCGGAGGGGGCGGAGCGCCAATCGCACGGCGAAGATCAGGGCGGCGAGGAGGAGGGCGGTGTCTATGTATCCGGCGAGGAGAAAGATCAGGGAGCAGATGTGCGGGTGCCCGCGCAGAAGCAGGATGCGGTCGATGGCGATGAGGCCGGGCAGGTGCAGCAGATCCCACTCGAGTGCGATGGCGGCATTCTGGGTTGCCGAAGTGAGTGAGCCGCCCGCGGTGGGATAGCCGATGACAAAGAAGTTCACGATTTCGATGGGAAGGGCTGCAAGCAGGGCGGATTTGAAGATGGACCTCATTCGGCGAGCCTTATGTGAGGCGGATGGCGAAAACGCCGCCGGGGTTGGCCGCGGCGGCGTTGACGAATTGTCGAAATGGGCTTGCGTGGTGAGTCAGGCCTGAACAGAAAAGCCAGGAAGCAGATTCTTCGCTCACCATCCTGACTACGTTTGGGGCCCCGTTTGTTAAGAATGACACCGGCAATGATTGGGAAAAACCATTTCAGAATGGCGCCGGCGATTCTGCGAAGAAGGAAGAATATCAGACTCAAGACATTAGCGGCCGACAACGATGATCTCGAAGGTGCCGGGGATCATGGGCGGGCGCGAACGGGGATTCTCGGCCGTGGCGGCGGGAGGGGGTCCGAAGTCGGCGGTGACGAGGTAGGCGCGATCGGTGGCCGCATCGTAGGCCATGGTGCGCGCCCGGCGCCTGGTGGGCAGCGACTCAACGGTCTTGTAGGTGGTGGCGTCGACGACCGACAGCACACCCTCGCCGCAGGAAGCGAACGCGAGCTTGTATTTGGCGCTGTAGCGGGCGGCATCGGGGCCGTCGCCGATGGCGGGCGTGGCGAGAATTTTGCCGCTCGCGGCGTCGATCACGCTCATCTTGTTGCCATCGCATACGGGGAAGAGGCGGTTGCCGGCGATGTCCATGGCGAGGCCGGAGGGCGATTCGCAGCCGGCGGGCCACGTTGCGGTGATGGTGTGCGCGCGGGCGTCGATCTTGACCACTTCGCTCTTGTCTTCAATGTTGTTGTAGACGTTGCCCTTGCCATCGGAGACGGCGAACTCTGGTTTTCCGGGCACATCGATGGTGGCGACGACTTTGCGCGATGCGGCGTCGATGACTGTGATGTTGTGGCTGCGCCCGTTGAAGGCCCACACGGATTTGGTGGCGGGTTCGTAGATGATGGCGTCGGGATTGGTACCGGCGGGAATGGTGGCGACGGTGGAGAAATTCGCGCGATCGAAGACTACAACCGCGTTGCCTCCGCCATCGGAGATGTAGCCGATCTTGCCATCGGGATCGAGCGCGACACCGTGGGTGCCGTGGAGACCGGTGATGGTGCCGAGGAGCTTGCCATCGGTGGCGTCGACGACGTCCACGTGATCGCCGCGCGTGATGTAGATGCGGTGGGCTGCGGAGTCGACCAGCAGGTAGTCCCATCCGCCGTTGTCGCCTAGTTTCCAATGATCGAGAACCTTGTATGGGCCTTGCGCCCTGGCGGCAAGGGCGGCAGCGAGAAAGGTAAAGCAGAGAGCGGCGGCAAAAAGGGCGCGCGCAAAAGCTGGGAGACAACGTTGATTGTGCATGTTCGGCTCCGCGTGGGCTCGGCAAATCACGACTGAATCTGCAGGGATTCGCCGGCGCAAGCATTGTTCCACGGCGGCATTAAGGAATGCTGAAGAGTGAAGAACCGGTGCGAGTTCCCGGAAATTTGCTCGCTATTCGCAGCGCAGGGCAACTACGGGGTCCACCCGCATTGCGCGCCGTGCCGGTATGTAGCAGGCCAACATGGCCACTGCTGTCACGCCGAGAGCAACCCCGATCAAAGTGGCAGGGTCATTCGCGCCAATGCCATAGAGCAGGGGTGCAAGGAGCCGGGCCGCTCCAAAGGCTGCGGCCAAGCCGATGAGGAGGCCAACCATGGTCACCTGCATTCCCTGCCGCATAACCAGTTTCAGCACGTCAGTCTGGCGTGCTCCCAGGGCCATGCGCACCCCGATCTCGTGAGTGCGCTGCGCAACAACGTATGCGATAACCCCAAACAGCCCGATCGCGGTGAGGACAACGGCGAGAACGCCCGATGCGCCGAGAAGAAAACCGCTCGCGCGCGCAGGAAAGAGCGGCAGGGCCATGTACTCCTCGATGGTTTGCGATTCAGTCGCGACCATCAAGGGGTCAACCTGCTGCACGGTGCGGCGCATCTCGTCGAGCAAGGGCCGCGCATCTCCGGATGTGCGGATCACGAGGGTTCTGCGCGGAGACAGCGCTCCACAGAAAACAACGCCGACTGGGCTCTCTCCGAGGGTGCGATATTTGCCGTCCTTGACTACGGCGATGACCTCACTGGTCGCTTTTCCTCCACCGACATCGATCCGCTTGCCGACCGGATTCTGGCCTGGCCAGAGCTTATGCGCCAGCACCTCATTCACGATGATCGCGGGAGAATCGGGACTGTCGCTTTCCTTCTGCGTAAAGTCGCGACCGTGCTCGATGGTGATTCCCATGGTGGCGAAGTATCCAGGATCGACGCGGTACACATCGGCGTTGACCTGATCGGGATCGGGTTCAGCATGATGGCCCGCACTTGTTGATTCTCGCGAGGTGCCGAGCGGGAGATGACTTGCGTAGCTGGCCGCGGTGACACCGGGCAGTGCGAGCACGCGATCGAGAAGTTGCCGATAGAACGCGTTGGTCTTTTCCGGAGAATAACTAAGGTTTCCCGGGTCGAGCATGGCCACGGCAATGTGGTGGGTGTCGAAGCCGGGGTCGATGGAGTTGGCGTGCATGAGGCTGCGCACGCAGAGAGTTGCGCCCGCCAGAAGCACGACGCAGGTGGCGATCTCGCCAACGAGCAGGATGCTGCGCAGACGTGATTTGCGAAGACCGCCGCTCGGTGTTTCCTCTTTCAACGCGGGAGCAGTTTCGACGGAGGCGCTGCGCAGGGCCGGAACGAGTCCAAAAATGAGCCCAGTGGCGAATGAGACCAGGAGCGCGAATAGCAGCACCCGCCAGTCAAGTGGAACCTCGAGCGCGAGGGGAATAGTGGCGGGCTTGAGTCGAAGCAGCAGACGCGCCATCCACCACGCGACCGCGACGCCAGCAAGGCCGGCGATTGAGGACAGCAGCAGGCTCTCGATCAGCATTTGCCGGATGAGCCGCGCACGGCCTGCGCCCAGGGCGGACCGGATTGCCATTTCGCGAACGCGGCCGGAGCCTCGTGCCAGCAGGAAACTGGCGGCGTTGGTGCAGGCGATCATCAGGACCAACACGAATACGCCGAGCAGCAAGCCGGTAAAGGCGGTGACATAGCCGCGATATGGTCCCGGCATCAGCGTTGCGGGATAGATCAAGGCGTCGACATTTTTGTTGGACTTGGGGTAATCAATTTCGAGTTGCTGTGCAAACAAGTGCATTTCGGCCTGCGCCTGTGCCTTGCCAACTCCCGGCCGCAATCGTCCGGCAACCATGAGCCAATTGGAATTCCGGTCAGTGAGCCGGCCCTTGTCGTGCGTAAATTGCTGCTGAAGCGCCAAGGGCGCGAAGAAGTCCGGGGCGGAGCCGATCATGAGTCCAGTGAACCCGGGAGGCGCAACGCCGATGACATTGAATGCTGTTCCATTCAGCATTAAAGTTTGTCCGACGATTCCGGCATCTGCCGAGAGTTGGCGTTGCCAGAAGGAGTGACTGAGCACGACGACCGGATGAGGGCTGGAAAGTTGATCGTCGTCGGCGGAGATCAAGCGGCCCCGTGCTGGGCTTACTTCCAGCAGGGAGAAGAAATTTCCTGAAACGAGCTCTCCCTGCACCATCTGGCCTTCCCCGGAGCGGTTCCAGATTGCGCGGGAACCGTCACTATCAAACGCAAGCACGCCTTCAAACGATTGGGGGTGGTCGCGGTAGTAGGTGTAGTCGCCGTAGGTGAGGGGCAGATAGCTTTCAATCCCGGTGGAGACCCGGGAGTGCTCCCAAATTTCGTACAGATTGCTTATACCGCCAACCATTGCAGGCGGACGCAGCAAGAGGGCGTTGACGAAGCTGAAGACAGCGACGTTCATGCCGATTCCGAGGGCCAGAGCGATGATGACGGCGGCATTCGAACCGGGTTTCTTGAGCATCATGCGCACGCCGAAGCGAATGTCTCCCCACCACTCCGCGGGTGAGAGAAAGCTGCGTTGCGCACGCTGCTGCTGCTGGAGCAGGGCGACGTTGCCAAACTGGAGACGCGCTGCTTTGGCGGCGTCGGAGCGAGACATGCGCTGGCTAAGATAGCGCTCAGTGAGGTCGTTCAGGTGAGCTTGAATCTCTTCGCCGAATTCGTGGTCGTGCCGCTTCGATGAGAAGAGGCCGATTACTTTCGCAGTCGAGGTGCGCAGAAATCCCATCGCCTTATCCCTGCCTTTCCAGCCGCAGCATGCGCCCGATTACGCCGGAGATGCGCTCCCAATTTTCGGTTTCGAGATCGAGCTGTTTTTTGCCGAGACGCGTGATGGAGTAGAACCGCGCCTTGCGGTTGTTGTCAGATATGCCCCATTCCGACTTGATCCAACCTTGCTGCTGGAGGCGAAGAAGGGAGGTGTAGACCGTGCCCTCGTTCAGTTGCAGGACATCTTCGCTGATCTGCTCGATGCGCCGGGCAATGCCGAAACCATGCAATGGGCCCATGGCGTGGAGGGTCTTTAGAACCATGAGATCCAATGTTCCCTGCAGCACATCCGATTTCTTCTCGACCACCGGCGATCTCCTTTGCAGTGTCCAAAGGTAGCATTCCTTCCTTTGCAATGTCCATAGGAAAATTGGGCCGCCGGATTTTGCGGTATATTTGCGGCACCATCGGTCGCTGTTTTCGTGGTAATCTTCTTCGCAGCGCTGAAGGCCGCATCCGGTCCGCGGGCAGGACAGAAGTCCACCTTTTCTTACCATCTGATTTTGCGAACTGACTTTCAGCCCTCAACATGCGGACCTGGGCATACGAGAGGAAGTTCGTCATGCCGGCAAAACAATTTCCGTCCAAACCCGACCTTAACTACCTCAAATACCAGGCCAAAGACCTGCTCAAAGCGCACGCAGCTCACGATCGCGGCGTTGCGCAACGCATCCGGGAGTTCAACCCGCGTTTCAGGGGAGCTTCGGATGCAAAAATTTTCGCGGCTGCGCTGCGGCTGAGTGAAGCGCAATTCATGATCGCGCGCGAGTATGGCTTTAAAAGCTGGGCGCGGCTGAAGGCGCATGTGGAGTCGTCGGAACTCGCGAGCAGGCTGAAACTGCGGCATCATGAACGGATTGAGGACGTGGAGTTTCGACGCGCCGTCGATCTGCTGGATGCGGGAGATGCCGCGGGATTGCGCGAGCATTTGAAGCAGCATCCGAAGCTGGTGCTCGAGCATGTTGAATTCGAGAGCGGGAACTACTTTCACAGTCCGACGCTGCTGGAGTTCATCGCGGAGAATCCGATTCGGCACGGGACTTTGCCGCTGAATATTGTCGAAATCGCGCGGGTGATTCTCGATGCCGGAGCGGATCAAGCTTCGCGCGATGTGACCCTGGCGCTGGTGGCGACGGGAAACGTCCCGCAAGAATGTGGCGTGCAGCTCAAGCTGATCGACCTGCTTTGCGATTACGGTGCCGATCCGGACAGCGCCATCCATGCCGCGGCCCTGCATGGCTATTTTGAGACGGTGACAGCCTTGATCGCGCATGGCGCGCGTATCGATCTGCCGACGGCGGCGGTGCTGGATCGTGTTGAAGATGCCGGCCGACTGCTGCGTACGGCGAGCAGTGTGGAAAGACATCTGGCTCTGGCTGTGGCAAGTCAGGTGGGACATATCGAAATTGTCCGCTTGCTTCTCGACGCCGGCGAGGATCCGAATCGGTACAATCCGCCCGGCGGACATTCGCATACGACGCCTTTGCACAGGCGGCGTTGATTGGCCACGAAAAGCTGGTGCGATTGCTTATCGAGCGCGGTGCGAGTGCGGACACAAAAGATTTGTTGTGGAGCGGGACACCGGCCGACTGGGCGCGGCATGAGGGAAGAACGGAAGTGGAGGCTTATCTACGCGCCGGGAGACGAAATGGGAAGCGTGAAGGCGGCGCGGAAAGGCAGAAGCAGATCCTTCGCTTCGCTAACCCCACTTCGTGGGGCCCCAGTTCACCCCACGAACGAAGACCTGTTCGTGGGGACCCCGAAAAGCTGCTCCGCTCAGGATGACACTTCAAATTGATATTGGCGCGGCGATGGGCAACCGAACGGTTGCGGTTGTGCCGCGGCCGGGTTCGCTGCCGAGCGTGATGGTGCCTCCGGCCTTTTCGACTGCGGCTTTGCAGATGGCGAGGCCGAGGCCGGCGCCGCCGGTAGCGCGAGCGCGCGAAGGATCGCCGCGATAGAAGCGTTCGAAGACATGAGGTAGCGCGGCGGGGTCAATGCCTTCGCCGCGATCCTGAATAGTGAGTTCGGCAGAGCCGTGGAGCGTGCTCAGACGCACTTCAACTTGCGTATGGGGCGCGCTGTGTTGCAAGGCGTTTAGCAAGAGATTGGAGACGACGAGCGCGCAGTCGTCAGGGCTGAGGGTGACGATGCACGCTTCGGCGGGAAGAACGTGAACGGCGACTGCCACCTGCCGGACGGTGGCAAACGTTTCAAGTTGGCTGACGGTGGCGCAGACGCATTGATTGAGGTCGGAGGTGGCGGCGGATGCGGCATTGGCTGCGCCACTCTCAACGCGGGCGAGGGCGAGCATCTTGGCGACGAGGTCTTCGATGCGTTCGGTGTCGGCCAGAGCGCGTTCGTTGCCGGCCTGGTACTCCTCTGGCGTGCGCGGGCGCATACCGACCAGTTGCAGCGATGACTTGACAACGGCGACGGCAGTTTTGAGCTCGTGTGCGGCGTCGGAAACAAAAGCGCGCTGCTGCGTGAAGGAGCGCTCGAGGCGTTGCAGCGCGTTTTCGAGGGCCTGTGTGAGCGGCGCCAGCTCCGCGGTTTCGCGCGCGGAGGCGGGCGGCGAGAACTCCCACGAATCGGCTGAGACGCGCCCTGCCATCGACGCAAGCTGGCGCAACGGTTCGAGTCCGCGATGGAGAACCCAGGCGATGAGCGGGCCGGTGATCAGCACCAGCAGTAGCATGCCGGCTGCATAGAATTCGACCGCACCGTAGATTGCGTTCCACACGTGCTCAGTAGGCGCGCCGTAGAGGATGGTGACAAAACGAAGATGACCACCGCCTGGTTCGCCGGGATCGACGATGCGGGTGCCGCGCATGAAGAGCACGCGGTATCCGCGATCGTGGAGCCTGATGCGGTAGAAGCCGTTGTGATCGGGCGCGTGCATGCCGGCGCTGCCCTGCCAGTTTGGCGAGCGGCCGATCAGATGGCCGCGCCCGTCCCACACCTCGTAGACCTCATCGGGCGGAACATGCAGGTCGGCCAGGTCGAGCATGACGTTGTCGCCCACATCTTCAGCGTCCTGCACGGCGCCGAGAACGGAGTCGGCGCGGCCGTGCAGCATCACTTCAAAGGAGCGGAAGTGGTTGTGGCGCTCGAATCCCCATGCCACCGCGATGACCAGCGCCGCAGAGACCAGCTCAACCAGCATGACGGCAGCGATGAGGCGGAAGGCAATGCTGCTGCGGCGGGTCATGACCTGGACTCGGGCTGGGGCTCGGGCGAGAGGCGATAGCCGCGTCCGCGCAGTGTTTCAATCACGGGTTGCGCATCGGGGACAGCGGTGTCGAGCTTCTTGCGCAGGTTCGAGACGTGCGCTTCGATCACGTTGGAGTGGTGTTCCCAGTTGTAGTCGTAGAGGTGTTCGAGGAGTTCCTGCTTGCTGACGACTTTGCGGGGATGATGGAGAAGGTATTCGAGGATGTGGTACTCGGTCGGTGAGAGATCGACGAGCGTGCCGTTGCGGTGGACGGTCTGCTCCAAGGTATTCAAAGTGACGCCGAGCGCGTTGAGCGTGGGATGAGCCGCACCCTTGCCACGGCGGATAAGGGCTTTTGCGCGGGCGAGGAGTTCGCCGAGATCGAAGGGTTTGGCGAGGTAGTCGTCTGCACCGGCGTTGAGAAGCTGGACGATGGCGTCTTTGCCTTCTTTCGCGGTGAGGATAAGGACGGGCGTTGAGTCTTTGCGGGCGCGCATGCGGCGCAGGACGCCGTGGCCGTCGAGCTTGGGGAGCATCAGGTCGAGGATGACGAGGTCGTAGCAGAGGTTGCGCGCTGAGTCGTCGCCCGCTTCGCCGTCGGCGGCCCAATCGACAGCAAAGCCGGGGCCGTCGCGGAGGGCGGCAGAAAGATTGTCGGCCAGCCGGACTTCGTCTTCGACGAGCAGGACGCGCATGGGTTCTCCTTCGTAATTATGTTGCAGCAAGATTAAACGAGTCTGAAGCAGGGCGGGATGGGATTACAGCGACCGATAGAGCGCGTATACCAAGAGGACGCCCAATACGGCCATTACCACGCCGAGTGCTCGAACCATCAGTATGGGCGAATGGCCGATGGGATGATCCGAGAACTCTGCCTTCATGCGGTCGGGGCGGAGGGTATAACGGAATGCACCAAAGAAGAAAAGCGCGGCGAGAAGCAAAAAGCCAAGGTTCTTCACTGCAGTTGCCCCAATCAATTATGCGGCAATAGGCCTTGTCGTCTGGAATGCATTAGTCTTATCGTTGCGTTTCCATTCCGATCCACGGATCTGACTCTTGCGTATTGTTCTCTCGAACATCGGCACGTATGGCGATACCAATCCGCTGATTGCGCTGGCGCTGGAGCTAAAGCGGCGCGGACACACGCCGGTGATGGCGGTGCCGGAGGTTTATCGGCAGAAGATTGCGCCGCTAGGGCTGGAATTTCACGCGATCCGGCCAGACATCGATCCGACGAATAACGTGCTGGTGGAGACGGTATACGACATCAAGCACGGCACCGAGCATGGGCTGCGCGACTTTCTGTTTCCCTCGCTGCGGCAGACCTATGACGATCTGCTGGATGCGGCGACGAAGCCGATGAGAGCTGATCTGCTGTTGCTGGGTGAGTTGAATTACGCGGGGCCGATCGTGGCAAAGGTGACGGGCATCCCGTGGGCGAGTTACGTGCTGGCGCCGCTGTCGTTTTTTTCGGCATTCGATCCGCCGGTGCTTCCGCCGTATCCCAAGCTGGCGAAGGCCGACAAGAAGGTGCCGGGGTTTGGGCGCGTGATCAAGCGGGTGGCGCGGTTTGCTAGCCGCAAGTGGCCCGAGCCTATCTATGAACTGCGGCAGGAGCTTGGCTTGCCGAAAGGCGAGAATCCGCTGTTTGATGCGAAGCACTCGCCCTCTCTTGTGTTGGCGCTGTTTTCGCGCGTGTTGGGCAGCGAACAAAAGGACTGGCCGCCGCATACGCTTATCGCCGGATTCGCCTACTACGATGCCGACGCGGGCAACGCCAAACTGCCGCCCAACCTCGAAGAATTTGTTGCAAGCGGAGAACCGCCTATCGTGTTTACGCTGGGATCGGCCGCGGTGCTGGCAGCGGGAGATTTTTACGAGGTGTCGGCGAAGGCTGCGATGGAACTGGGGAAACGGGCGGTGCTGCTGATTGGCACCGATCCGCGCAACGAACTGAAGCAGAAGCTGCCCGACAGCATTTGCGTGGCACAGTACGCGCCGTACTCCGCGCTGTTTTCGCGGGCGTCGCTGGTGGTGCACCAGGGCGGTGTGGGGACGGTGGCGCAATGTTTGCGCGCGGGCAAGCCGATGCTTATCATGCCTTACTCGCACGATCAACCCGACAATGCACGGCGCATGAAGCGGCTTGGCGTGGCCAGGGTGATCCAGAAGTCGAGCTACACGACGAAGAAGGTGACACGCGGGCTGCGGAAGGTGCTCGACGATCCGGGGCTGGCGGAGAAGGCGCGGGCGGTGGCTGAACAACTGCGTGGCGAAGACGGTGTGAAGACGGCTTGCGATGCGCTGGAAGCGTTGTACGCGCGGAGCCGTTCTTCGTCGTAAGCCCGCATGGGCACTGGCGAAGTTGCACGGGACTTTCCGCGTCAGAGCGCCAGCACTTACAGCTTGGCGACATTGGCCGAGGCTCGACGAAAAGTCCTTACCGGTTACAACGGTTTGTTTGCACCATCGAAAATCCCTCGAATCCTTGATTTGCGTTGCGAACCGTGAAGCTTCGCCAGAGCAACCGTACTCCCAGCGAGGTGCATCGCATCTTTGCGGGTGAACGGCGTTTCTGCGGAATCGCAGGCTCGCAGCAACTGGAGGGTAATTATGCAATTAAAACGAATAGCTTACACGCTGTGTTTGAGTGCGGGGACGGTTTTGCTGAGCGGGGTTGTAGCGCTCGCACAAATGCCAGGCAATCCGCAGCCGCAGCAGCCGACCATGCCGGGTCAGCAACCGATGGCGCCCACTAATCCCGGAAACCCGAATATGGGGCCCGGCACTTATCCCGGAACGGCGCCGATGGGACAGGACTTCGCCGAGAAGGCATTTGTGAGCAAGGCTCTCGAAGGGGGTGAGGCTGAAGTGCAGTTGGGGCAGCTGGCAGCGCAGAAATCCCAGAGCGACGACGTGAAGCAGTTTGCGCAGAAGATGGTGAGCGACCACAGCCAGATGGCCGATAAGTGGTTCAAGCCAGTTGCGAAGCAGCTTGGCGTACCAGAACCGAAAGGCCCGTCAAAGAAGGACAAGAAGGAGATCGCCAAATTGCAGGGACTCTCTGGACAGGATTTCGACCGCGCATACATCTCGATGATGGTGAAAGACCATCAACAGGATCTGAAAGACTTCAAAGATGAAGCACAGATGGCGCAGGATCCGAATGTGAAGCAGGTGGCTCAACAGGGTTCGAAAATCATCTCGCAGCATCTGCAACTGATTGAGCAGATCGCGAAGACCCACAACGTCGCGATTGACGAGAAGGGCAGCGAGTCAGGCAGCCTGTAATGAGACGGGGGAAGGGATCGGTTAACAGCCGGTCCCGGCCTTCGCGAGTGCTTCTTTCAGTCCCTTGAAGCTGATGCGGGTTGAGGCTTCGGGGGTGCCGCCGCCGCGCCAGTGCGTCTCGAGGCTCACGGCGTAGTGGTAGCCATCGTGCTGGAGAGCTGCCAGCTGGCCGGCCCAGTTGACGACGCCGGTACCCACGGGAGCCCACTCCCACTTGCCATCGGGTTTGCGGACGACATTCTTGGCGTGGCAGTGGCCGATGCGTTTTTTGGGCAGGAGTGCGTAGCCCTTGGGGAACGGCTCGCTGTTGGGGAAAGTGGCCGCGTTGCCTGGATCCCAGTTGAGCATGAAGTTGGTGTCGGGGATCGCGCGGAGGGTGTCTGCGGCTTCAGCGCCGGTGGCGGTGTTACACGACATTTCATTTTCAAGCAGGAGGATGAGGTTGCTGCGTGCGCAGCGGCGTGCAGCTTCGCGCAGTTTTTCGTTGATGGCGGCGCGGTAGGGAGCGACGTTGTCGAGCCGCCAGAAATCGAAGCAGCGGATGCTATCGGTGCCGAAGGTCTTGGCGAGCTTGATGCAGTGCTCGAGCAGGTCGTCCTGCTGTTTGAAGGTGAAATCGGCTTTGAAGTTGTCGCGGCGTTCGCTCTGCTTTGAGAGCGGCGCGCTGGGCCAATCGGTTTTGAAGAGCGGGCTGCCGATGTCGGTGACGCGCAGGTTGTACTTGGCGAGGATGGTCTTTGCGCGCTCGATATCGGCGTCGGGCATGTCGGTGACGTTCTTGCCCCACATGCTGCGCAACTCGATCCACTGCAGGCCGAAGTCGTGCGCAACGACGGAGCAGACGTGATCGAAGTCCTGCGAAATTTCGTCGTTGATGACGGCGACGCGGAAGGGGCAGGCGGCGCGGGCCGCGCGCGAGAAGGTTGCGAACGATACTGCCGCAGTTGCTCCGGCAATGAATTTGCGGCGCGAGATGGTCATGGAAAGGCTCCTCGTAATTGAGACGGATGATTCGTTCGTGGAGTTGTGAGTTTAATCGCGCGGGTATTTTTTCGTTTGGCCTGTCCGCGAGTTGGTGACGCTGAAGCTGCCGTCGCCATCGGCGACTACCTTGAAATAGTGGCCGTCGCTGCCGCCTTTGAGATTTGCGATAAGCGGATCGGCGCTGTTGTGTGCGGCATCGGAGCTTTCGGCGGTGTGCAGCATCCACAGGTCAAGCAGGCCGGGGCTGTCGTGGACGGTTTGCCACGCTTCGGGGCTGCCCGCTTTGTGTGCGCCGTTGTCCATGAAGGCAACGCGAGGATGGATGGCGTCAACAAGCGCGCGGGTGTTGGAGAGATTCATGCCGTGATGGTCGACGAGGTAAAGGCTCACGTGGCCGAGGGGGTTGTTGGGGCAGACGAGCGGGATCTCTTTTGCCTTGGTGAGGTCGCC
Organism: Occallatibacter sp.; assembly: GCF_049582745.1. Lineage (GTDB taxonomy): Bacteria > Acidobacteriota > Terriglobia > Terriglobales > Acidobacteriaceae > Telmatobacter. The sequence goes on along the minus strand of NZ_JBAUUO010000128.1, from coordinate 49,021 downwards.
GAGATCGAGAAAGCTGAAGAGACCGAAGCGGATGAGGACGCCGGTGGAGCGCGGATTCTCGGTCGTATCGAGTTCCCACTTGGGTTCGCTGGCGCAATAGGGATTGGGCGTGGGTTTGATGCCCGCTACCGAGTTGATGTGTTCGCCGTCGGCGGTGATCACGGTGGTGTTGAGTCCGGGGATGTCGATGAGGTCGCCGGGATGCAGGGTGCGGCGCGGGGTGTTGCCGATGGCTTTGATGTAGGCCGCGTAATCTTTGCGCGTGATGTCGGAGTCTTCGCGGTTGACGCCGTGATCGAGAAACTCGCCGACCTTGACGCGCTCAACGAGATTTGGAACGCCGCCGACGTGGTCGGTGTGGAAGTGGGTGATGAGCACCTTGTCAATCTTTGTGATGCCCGCGTCTTTCATTGCCGCGATGATGCGCACGGCGTCGCGGCCATTGTTGTCGCCCCAGCCGGTATCGACGAGCATCGAGTGGCCAGAGGGCGAAACGATCAGCGTGGCCTGGCCGCCTTCCACATCGATGGCGTAGATATAGAGGTCGGTGTTGCCTGGGCGGGTGGCTTGCGCGGCAGCGGTGTTCGGCAGGATGGCGTAACCGAACAAAAAAGCGATGGCAAGAGTTGGGATGGACAGGAGGGAAGGGCGGTAGAGGCGGAGGGAAGCGACGCGGTTCATTTGCGAATGAGTGTAAACGCTGGGGCCGACGGCGGGAAATTCGTTTCCCGCTGGCAGGGCTGAGGATTGGCGGATGGACGGAGGGCCGGCAGACCGCAGATTCTGCTGGATTTGCGATGCTGGTAAAATAGATTGTGCCGCATTGTGTGGCCATTCATTTTGACTTCATTCCCAACCTGATGGCCCGCTGAGGCCACGCCCGAACGCAAATTTCAGATTTGCCCTAAAAGAGAAGGAACACTACGCTTGTGAGCCAGACGATACGCAATATCGCCATCATCGCCCACGTTGACCACGGTAAGACGACACTTGTTGACGCCATGCTTCGCCAGTCCGGCACATTCCGCGCCAACGAGCAGGTTGCCGAGCGCGTGATGGACTCGAACGACCTGGAGCGGGAGCGCGGCATCACCATTCTCGCCAAGAACACGGCCGTAAACTTTGAAGGCGGCAAGATCAATATTGTCGACACGCCGGGCCACGCCGATTTTGGCGGCGAGGTGGAGCGCGCATTGAAGATGGTGGACGGCGTAATGCTTCTGGTGGATGCCGCTGAAGGTCCGTTGCCGCAGACGCGGTACGTGCTGGCCAAGGCGCTCGAAGCAAAGCTGAAGCCGATCGTGGTGATCAACAAGATCGACCGCCCCGATGCGCGTCCGCAGGAAGTGCTGAACGAGATCTACGACCTCTTCATCGATCTCGATGCGGAAGAGTCACAGCTGGATTTTCCGGTGCTCTATGCAGTTGCGAAGGCCGGTACGGCTACACTCGATCTGGCCAAGCCGGGAGAAAACCTGCAGCCGCTGTTCGAGACAATTGTTTCGACGATTCCCGCGGCCACGGGCGACGTGGATGCGCCGCTGCAGATTCTGGTCACGAACCTCGACTATTCGGATTACTTTGGCCGCATCGCCATCTGCCGGGTATTTCAGGGAACGCTGCATGCGGGCGATGACGTGAATATTTCGAAGCGCGACGGTTCGCTGATGAAGACGCGCATCACCAAGCTGTTTACGTTTTCCGGACTGAAGCGCACCGAGACAACGGAGACGACCACGGGCGACATTGTGGCCGTGGCCGGCGTGGAAGGCATCACGATCGGCGAGACGATTACGTCGCTTGAAAGGCCTGCGCCACTGCCCCTAATCGTGATTGACGAGCCAACGATCGCAATCACGTTCAGCGTGAACAACTCGCCGTTTGCGGGGAGGGAAGGCACATATGTGACGAGCCGCAACCTGCGCGAACGGCTTGAAAAAGAGCTGCTGACGAATGTGTCGATTCGCGTGGAAGAGACGGGCTCTCCAGACACGTTCAAGGTGCTGGGGCGCGGTGAACTGCAGCTAGCGATTCTGATCGAGATGATGCGTCGCGAAGGGTTCGAGCTGCTGGCGGGCAGGCCGGAGATCGTGACTAAAGTGGTGGACGGCACACGTATGGAGCCGGTGGAGCATCTCACAATCGACGTGCCGGAACAGTACACCGGCGTGGTGATCGAAAAGCTAGGTCCGCGCAAAGGCGAGATGACCAAGATGCACAATCACGGCTCGGGCCGCGTGCGCCTGGAGTTTCGTGTACCCAGCCGCGGGCTGATCGGACTGCGCAGCGAGATGCTGACGGAGACGCGCGGGACGATCGTGATGAATGCGCTTTTCGATGGATACATTCCGTACCAGGGCGAGATTCCGCAGCGGCCGACGGGCGCGCTTATTGCCGATCGCCAGGGATTGACGACGACCTATTCACTGAACGGATTGCAGGAGCGCGGCATTCTGTTTGTCGGTGCGGGTGTTGACGTGTACGAGGGAATGGTTGTCGGCGAGCACTCGCGCGACAACGATCTCGACGTAAACGTGGTGCGCGAAAAGAAGCTGACCAACATGCGCGCTTCGAGCGCCGATGACGCGATTCGCCTGGTGCCGTACAAGACGCTGAACCTGGAGCAGGCGATTGAGTTCATTGCCGATGATGAACTGGTGGAGATCACGCCGAAGTCGCTGCGGCTGCGCAAGAAGATTCTGCAGGCCAATAAGCGGCCTAAGCGCTGGGAGAAGGCTGAACAGTTTAGTTCGTAGGTGCCTCGATGAGCTACAAGGCGATCAATCTCGCGCAGAAGTTCGGGCTGCTCACTGAACAATGGCAACCCAAGGTCATTGCGGAGATGAATGACTATCAGTTCAAAATCGTGAAGCTCGAGGGCGATTTCATCTGGCACGACCACAAGGACACGGACGAGACCTTCATCGTGATGGAGGGGACATTGCGCATTGATTTTCGCGATGGGGCTGTGCACATCGGGCCGGGTGAAATGTTTGTCGTGCCCAAGGGCGTGGAGCACAAGCCGTATGCGGAACGCGAAGTAAAGCTGATGCTGATTGAGCCGCGCGGCGTGAAGAATACCGGCGAAGAAGTCGGCGAGCGCACCGCCGCAAACGATGTTTGGATTTAGGCCTGATGCGATCAACTGCCTGAAGTGAGGCGCTCCTTCGCATCGAGCACGCGTTCCAGCGCATCATCCGCGCTTTCGCCTGTTGCGGAGAGATGGCCCATTTTGCGTCCCATCTTTGCGGCGCGCTTCTCATAGAGATGCAGGCGCACGCCGGGAACCTTGAGTGCTTTGGCGAAGTTCGGAGATGAAGTCAGCCAGATGTCGCCGAGCAGGTTCACAATCGCGCACGGGCTGATGAGGGATGTGTCACCTAGCGGCAGGTTGCAGGTTGTTCGCACCAACTGCTCAAACTGGCTGGTCACGCATCCGCGCTCGCTCTGGTGATAACTGTTGTGCGGGCGCGGCGCAAGTTCGTTCACGAGCAGGCGTCCCTGGCGCGTGATGAACATCTCGACGCAAAGCAGCCCCTCGATGCCGAGTTTCTCGATGATGGAGGCTGCCAGCTTTTCGGCGCGGGACTCGATCTCTGGTGCGACTCCCGAAGGGAGAACGCTCCATGCCAGGATCTGATTTTCGTGGTGATTGCGCGCGGCGGGATAGGTGCGCACCTCGCCCGACGGACTGCGCGCAGCCATAACGCTAATTTCTGTGACAAGGTCGAGCGCCTGTTCAGCGACAGATGGGTTTTCGCCGACGCTGGTCCATGCATCCGTGATGATTTGCTTCTTCAACAAGGCTTCCATGCCGATGCGCGCCTGGCCCCGGCCGTCGTAACCGCCGCGCCCGATCTTAAGGAAGACGCGCCCGGCGAGCACCTTCACGGCATGATGCAGTTCATCTTCATTGCGGATGATGCGGAACGGGCCGACCGGGAATCCGTTCTCGGCGAGCCACGTTTTTTGCAGGATCTTGTCCTGGATGATGCGGATGGGTTCGACGCCCGGGCGCAGCGGCGCCATGGCAGCAACTTCACTGAGCGCGTCCACGCCGATCTGCTCAATCTCAAGCGTGACAGCATCGGCGCCCTTCGCCAGCTTTTGCGCAGCGGCAACGTCGTCCCACTTGCCCACAACGGTCTGGTCCGCGACAAAGCTTGCCGGGCACTTGGCTTCGGGGTCCATGACGCGCACGCGATAGCCCATGGTGCGCGCGGCCATCGCGGTCATGCGGCCAAGCTGGCCTCCGCCCAGGATGCCGATCAGGCCGCCCGGCTCGATCACCGGTGGTTTCTTATGCAGCGGAGATTCTTCAAACACTAAGGCAGCTCCTGCTTCATCACTTCCTCAGAGCGTGCCGCGCGCCAGGCGGCCAGCCGGTCGTAGAGTGCGGCGTCGGTTGCGGCGATAATTTCGGCAGCGAGCAGCGCGGCGTTGGCTGCGCCGGGCTTGCCGATAGCCAGCGTGCCTACGGGAACACCTCTCGGCATCTGCACGATCGAAAGCAAGGAATCGAGGCCGTTGAGTTGCGTGGCGGAAACTGGAACGCCAAGAACGGGAACCAGCGTCTTGGATGCCAGCATGCCCGGCAGGTGTGCCGCGCCGCCGGCTCCGGCGATGATGACGCGCAAGCCGCGCTCGCGAGCGGTTTCGGCGTATTTGAAGAGCCAGTCTGGCGTGCGATGCGCGCTGACGATGCGGGCCTCGTGCGGAATTTCGAGTGCCTGCAGGATTTCAACGGCGGCGGACAACACCTCGTAATCGCTCTTGCTGCCCATCACCACGCCGACTAACGGCTTCTTGCTCATGGGGTGATTATAAGGGGCGCTGCGACGATTGCTGTAGCCGGGCTCACCGATCTGAGATCGTTGTTACTGGATAGACTAATGCCGGTGCCACGCCTCGACGGCTACTTCAACGACGGCGAGCAGGACGCTGAATGCAGCCAGGAATCCCTTGGCGCGCTGCCAGTTTTGCTCGTGGCGCTCCATGCGGTGTTCGAGTTCTGCGATGCGTCCGCCGTTTCCATCGCCCATCAGGCCGTTCATCTGGTTCTTCAACACATTCAGGTCGCTCAGCACCTGTGCTTCGAATTCGTTCATCATGCGCATCGGTTGTGCTCCACGCCGCCTACGAAGCGAGCGGCAAATTGAAGATGAGGGCCGCCGAAAACTCCGAGTAGTTGGGCGGGTTCGATCCGTCGGTACTCCGTGCTGGTGGTGCCGTCGCTCATGTGGAAAATCGCCGTGTAGTAAAGCCCTGCAGGCGATGAGCCCAGGTTGGGCGCCAGGTTCACACTTACAAATCCACCTACGCCGATGGTCGCCATGATTTTGCCGGCGGCAACCGCCTGGCTGGATGCGGTGGCGAACGCAGGCCAGCTCAATTGCAGCGTGCCTGATCCCGGCGAGCCGTTCGCCAGGTATAGGGTGCCCTGCACCGTTGTGGTGCTGACGGATTGCGCAAGGCCCGCAAAACCCGTCGCCATGCAAGCGAGGCACATTCCCAGGATTTTTGCGGCGCGAATGGACTGAATTCGAAGGAGGCTCATGCGTGATTCTTCCTTTTTTACCCGTGGTGCAACACGGCCATGACCATCGGCACTGCGCGGCGAAGAACGACCGCGCGGCTGATGGGCATGACCCGTTCAAGGTTAGCGTTAATAAAAGCCTGGTGACTGACAAGAAGAAGTCGATGCGGATTTCTAGTCCGCGTCCTCTTCCTCGGTTGGCGTCTCGGGTTCCAAATCGCCCTTCCATTCCGGCGAATTGGCCCATTCTGTGGCATTGCTGCGGAATTTGCGTGCGCTATCGCCTTCGCCCGATGCTTCTGCCAGTTGTGCCAGACCATATAGGAACTTGGCGCTAAGCATCTGGCCTTTCTTGCAATTCGATGAGAGCGCCTCGACGATCGGTTTGCAATCGCGGCCAACGATCTTGTCTGCCGCCTCCCGCATCTTCGCGGCGCCCCGTTTGCGCTTTGGCTTTGGAGCAGTCGCTTTCTTCTTTATTGCGACAAGCTTAGGTTTTGCTGCGTTCATCTGTCCGACTTTCCCGGACAGCCTTCCATTTGTGAAGCCTTCAAACCACAGACAAGAGGAGCAATCTTACGGGCTCATCTCGCTGCCAATTGGACGCGAGGTCGTGACGCCCGTCTCTCTGACGAGGTTCACCGGCCAATAGCGTCGAATATTTTTTGAGATTCAGCTTCCTCTCTGCGGCACGTTTGCCGTGGAAGGAGTCCGAAAGAAATGGGGAGCCACCGCGGCTCCCGTTTGTGCATGATTGCGATTGATGCTTCAAGCTTAGCGGAATGTTACATAATTACCTGCAAATGTCGGCAAAGTTTTTTACGCAATGGATTCATAAGCTTAGGTCAGTTGACGCGGTGGCCTGCTCTTGACAACAAAAATAGGCGCGGCAACTTCGCCGAGCTTCTCTGTCTGTTATCGAGCACATTCAAGGAACCGGCTTCGATCGGCTAACATAACCGGTGATGCGGACACCAATCTTGCTGGTTCATGGCGGAGCCTGGGCCATTCCCGAAGACGCGGCTGCGGCCCACGAGAACGGGGTGCGCAATGCGCTCGACGCCGGGCATCGGGTTCTGACCCGTGGCGGCTCGGCGATCGACGCCGTTGAAGCGGCTGTTACCGTGCTCGAGGATGATCCGACCTTTGATGCGGGCCGCGGCAGTTTTCTCACCTCCGATGGTCGCGTGCAACTCGATGCACTTCTCATGGATGGCGGACGCATGAAGGCCGGCGGAGTGGCTTGCGTGGAGCGGATTCGCAATCCCATCCAGGCGGCGCGGCTGGTGCTGGAGCAGAGTCCCCATGTCTACTTCGTGGGCGCCGGAGCTGAAGAATTTGCCCAATCGCACGGCATGCCACTCATCGAAAACGCGGAACTCGTGCTCGATCGCGAGCGCGAGCGGCTGAAGATCGCGCGGGAACGCGAGGCTGCGGGGCTCGCCGATGCGACATTTTCAGGACTGGAAGACGACAAGGGGCCGGAGACGGCCATCCCGCGCGTGATCGACTCTTCGCACGATACCGTTGGCGCGGTCGCGCTCGACACAGATGGAAACATCGCTGCCGCTACGTCGACCGGCGGCACGCTGAACAAGACTCCCGGCCGCGTGGGCGACTCATCGCTGATAGGTTGCGGCTGCTATGCCGACAACCTTTCGGCGGCGGTTTCGCTTACCGGATGGGGTGAGCCCATCATGAAGCTGGTGCTGGGCAAGTGGGCCACCGATCGCGTTGCCGCCGGCACCGCACCCGCGTTTGCCGCCCGCGAAGCCATCTCGTATCTGCATAACCGTCTCGGCGGTCATGGCGGCATCATCCTGCTCGGCCCCGACGGAAGATTCGGGATGGCCCACAACACGCCCGCCATGGCCTGGGGGCTTGCAACGGAGCACGGGCTGGAGACAGGACTGAAAATCTAGAAAGGGATTCCGAGATTCCACAGGCTTTTCAGATCATCAAACCAAGCGCGTCGCTAATCAAAAAGAAGAGGTTCTCTATGCGCCGACGGTCCTGAGGACTTCTCTAAGATTCGTCGTCAATTCATCTGTCTTCTTTTGCTGCCATTGGCGATGCCCATCGACCCCAAGATGAATGATCGCGCCGGTCGTCGAGGCGTGCGGCTGTGCGATGAAGCTGCCGATATCAGATTCGTGCTGAACGACACTGCCTGCTGATCCGAGTATCTGAAAACGTCTGTGAGGCAGGCAATCACCAAAGCGTGAACTTCTGGCGGCCGCAAGCCCCTCAGCCTGCCCTCCGCAAAGATCATCCCAAATGCGAACGTTGCCAGCACCTGCCTTTGGAGCTCTAAGGTCTGCTCAAATGGCACACCAATCACAACAAACAGGTCATTGGCCATCATCGCGATTTCCGCGCGAACTGGAGCAAGGTAGGGGTCCATGACTCTTCAGACTCTGGATTCTAACAGCACGTAGCGTTTCGATTCACGGTTATCGCACCAGCTTCCACTTCAGCCGCGTATATGCCACCCGAAAGCCCTTGCGCTCAGCGTTGCGCTGCGATTTGCTTCCTGCTTCCGCCACCATCATCGCGAGATCGCATCCGTGTTCGGCCGCATAGCGCATGCGTTCCTGCAGCAGTGCCCCCTGCAGTCCGCGGCACCGCATCTCAGGCACAGTGGACGCACCACCAAAGAGAGCAACACCTTGATGCATAGTTAGCGCGCCTGCGGCCCCTGGCGAGCCTTCGATCTCCGCCAGGAAGCATGGGCTTCCTTCACGCGCGACGACCAGAATGCCAGACTCTCGAACGAAGTTTTCGAACTCGGGATGCTCATGCGTCCAGCCACGCGCGTTGATGTCGCTCCACAGCTGCGCTTCATCTCCACCTACCACGCGAACACTGATGCCGGCCGCGTGGACCGTCGTCGGTGATTCGACCGCACGATAAAGTACGTTGCTGATCTCGAAGGGCCGATAGCTCCGCGCACACAGCAGATCGAGCACGGCAGCGCCTGCAAATGGACTCACCTCGTGCATCACCTCTGCGCCGCGTTCGCGAAAGAATTGCTCGATCTCGTCCAGAGCCGCCGGTGTGAGTGGCTCGAACAAGCCAAGCCCGAAGGTCTGTGTCGTTGGCGCGTCCACTCCATCGAAAACCACTGTCACCCCCGCACATTTCATCCAGGCGGACGTGCTGTTGGGATAGAGCTTCCGGCGCGCCTCCGCGAACTGCGCGCAAGCGTAGGCCTCCGCTGCCTCCAGCCGTCTTGCCAATTCAAGATTCGCAAACATCATCGCGCTCCGATCGTACACGCAGAACCCGCAGATTCCATCAAGATTCCGATGCGGGCACAGCGTCGCGATACCCTAAAGAAGCCGATATGCGCCGCCTTATTCTCGCCTCCGCTTCGCCTCGCCGACGTGAACTGCTCACGCAGGCGGGCTTTGTATTTGAGGTACAGCCCGCGCATGTGAATGAAGATCTGCGGCCCGGTGAGGATGCGATTGCCTATGTCGTCCGCCTTGCGCGTGAAAAAGCGCTGTCTGTCTTTACGGAGATATCGTCCAAGAGTTCTGCCCCACCGCAGGTGGTCGTTCTCGGCGCAGACACCACCGTCACGCTCGACAGCCACATTCTCGCGAAACCCGAGAACCCCGCCGATGCCGCCCGCATGTTGCGGATGCTCTCAGGCCGCACACACCGCGTGATCACCGGCGTCGCGGTAGCAACCGCAAAGGGCGTTGAAGTTGCCGCCGAAGTCACCGGGGTGCAGTTCAGAACGCTGAGCGACGAAGAGATCGCCGCCTACGTTGCAACCGGTGAGCCGACGGACAAGGCCGGCGCCTACGCCATTCAGGGTCTGGCCGCCAAGTGGATTCCTCGCGTAGAAGGATGCTACTTCAACGTCGTCGGCCTGCCGCTCGCGCTGGTAGCGACGATGATCGAACAAGTGCAACCTGAAGGCTGAGCGCTGAAAGCCATTCTTACAACTTTGCCTCCAGGCGATCCCCCTTGTAGACGACCGCATGTGCCTCGGCAGCGCCGTCGCCGATGCCCACACCGTTGCCCTCGCCGACAACGACGACGTTGAAGGTGTGCTTCCCCAGCATTCCAGGGAAGCTCCCCTCACGCGCCCCGAAGGTCAGCATCTTGGCGGCGTCATCCCAATGCAACGGGATGGTTGCATGTTCGCCCTTGGCGTAGTCGTAGTTATCGTTTTCGTCCTCGTAAAGCGTGAAGTCGCCGTCGGCTCCGGGATAGATACGCACCTCAATCGGGTCGGCAGGCTTTTCGGTTGACCATTCCATCGTTGGCCCCATCGGGATAATCGAACCCGCGCGCACAAATAGCGGCAATTTCGCGAGCGGCGCATCTGCTTCGATTCGCTTGCCGCCTTCGACCCTGGCGCCCGTCCAAAAGTCGTACCACGTTGCCTTCGGCAGATACACTTCGCGCCTGGTTGCGCCCTGCGTGGTCACCGGACTTACCAGGATTGCCGGCCCGAACAAATACTCATCGCCCGTATTCTGCGCCTCCACGTCATTGCGCCAGTCCATCACCAGCGGACGCATCAGAGTGCCGTGATTGTTGGTCACCTGCCATGCCTCGGAGTAGATGTAAGGCAGCAGGCGATAGCGCAGGTTGTCATAATCCACCAGGATTTTCTGCGCGTCCGGCCCATAAGACCAGAGCTCGTTCTCATCGGGATAGCGTGTGCCGTGCACACGGAAGATCGGCGAAAACGTTCCGAACTGGAACCACCGCACAAACAGCTCGCGGAACTTCGGATCGTTCAAATTGCCGCCCGAGATGAATCCGCCGATATCCGTCGTCCAGTAAGGCATGCCGGAAATCGAAAAGTTCAGCCCGGCTGGAATCTGGCGCGCAAATGTGACCCAATCGCTGAGTACGTCGCCCGACCAGGCTGTCACGCCCAGGCGCTGTGTTCCCGCGTACGCCGAACGCGACAGAATAAAAACGCGCTTCTTGTCCGACGCTTTCTGTTGTCCCTCGGAGACGCCCTCGGTGTGAAAGAGCGGATAGACATTCGCAAACCGCGCGCCCGAGCCGATGTGCAGCTGGTGGTCGACGAGGATATTGTCTTCGCGGCCCTCGGTCTCAGGCTCATCGGTATCGAGCCACCACGCGTCTACCCCTTTTTGAAAAAGAGCTGTATTGATGTTGCTCCAATACTGTGTGCGCGCGGCTGGATTCGTCGGATCGTAGAGTGCCTGGCCTACGGGATGAAAACTGCCTGTCAGCGTCTTCGCGATGAACCAGCCGTTCTTGTCGAACTGGTCGTAGACGCTGGTCCCCGGCCGGAAGAACGGCCACACCGAAACCATCAGATGGAAATGCTCGTCATGCAGCTTGTCGATCATGCCCTGCGGGTCCGGGTAGTGGGAGTTCCACTTCATCTCGCCCATCGTCACCCACCAGAACCAGTCCTGCACAATGTTGTCCGCCGGGATATGCAGCGCGCGATACTTCGCTGCAACACCTTCGATCTCGGCCTGAGATTGGTATTTGTTCTTGCATTGCCAAAAGCCATAAGCCCAGCGCCCGAAGAGTGGGACTTCGCCCGTCAGTTCGCGATAGTGCCCAATGATCTGGTCGGCTTCCGGTCCATAAATAAAGTAGTATTCGATGCGGTCCGCTACTTCAGCGCTGATGTAGAGCGAGTGAATGAATCGATTATTGACGCGGCTGCGAGAAGGATTGTTCCAAAAAATGCCATAGCCATTCGTTGAGACCAGCAGTGGAATCGCGATCTGCGTATTCTCCTGCGACAGGTCGATGGTTTCGCCGTGGTAGTTCCACACGCCGGCCTGGTGTTGGCCAAGGCCATAGAGGCCCTCATGAGATCCATAGATCGGGAAAAACACTTCGGCGTGATAGGTCTTTTCGCCATTGACTTCGACGGGCTTCAGCGAGCGATAGCCTTCGGTGGTCAGTTGCTTGCCATCCGGACCCACATAGTGCAGCGCGCCAGTCTCGCGCTCTACCACGACCTTCAGCTTGCTGGTTGTGAGCGTGACGGCTTTCTCATTCGCGGTGACATCAAATGAAGGTGCCGGCCAATCATGCTTGATCACGACGTGATCAGAGGGGCGAACTTCCGTTTCGGCATCAGGCAGCGAGTAAATGACATGCAGCACATCCGGCGCATCCACTTCGAGCTTCAGCACTCCGTTCTTCTGGTGGATCTCGAGGCCGTTGGACTGCTTGTCAAAGCTCACCACCGGGTTCGGCGGATTCCACTGTGCCACGGCCGCAAGCGGTGCCCATGCCGCCGTACACGCCAGAAGAAATGCCCGTGCCCACCGACGATCGCTCATTGAATACGTTTCCTTTTCTCGCGCAGAATCCAAACGCATCAAGTGTAACGCCCGGCTCCCGGGCGGGATACCCTTGGCAGGCTGAGGCGAGGCTGCGTTGCGCGATCTTTTCCGGAGCGCGCCGCGGATTTCCGGGAACTCGAAAGCGCTATTCTCTCGGACAGAATCGGAACGGAGGTTCTGAAAGCAGTAAGCGACTCTGCCCTGGGGATGCAGGCCGAGCGGCATCAGGCGCGCGGCCTGCGCTTTTGCGGCATGTGCAGCAATCCCGCAGCCGGTGGGCGCGTTGTACTTTGAAATGTGGAAGGCATAAGTTGCTCGGTTGTCCTACTCTAAAGCTATGACCGATCGGGACCTGCTGGCGCAGATCGCACGCTCTGCCGGCGGCAAAGCCGGATATAAGCAACTGGTGCGCGAACTCGGCCTCGGCGGCGGTCGCGAGCGCCGCCTCCTGCTTGAGCAACTCGCCCGCATGACGGCGCGAGGAGACCTGATCAAAACCGATCGGGAGCACTGGAGCATTCCGAAAAGAGCCGGCTTCGGAACGCGCGACAATCTCATCGCCGGACGTCTCGATCTGCATCGCGATGGCTATGGCTTTGTGCGCCCTAACGCTCGACAAGGCTCCGTCAAAGAAGATGACGTCTTCATTCCGCCCGACGAGATCAACGGAGCCATGCAGGGCGACCAGGTGCTGGTGGAACTAGCGCCACCGCGCGCCGATGGGCGCCGCCTTGGCCGTATTGCCCGCATTCTCGAACGCCGCAATCCCACGGTCGTCGGCATTTTTCACTATGCAAGAACAGATCGCGAGATGGGCGACAACGTCATCCCGTTCGACGAGCGCATGACGCAGCACATCGTTATCCCGTTCGGGCAAGCGCTGCCCGAGCCCGAAGAAGCAAAGTCGCCTCATCGCGTTCTCGGCAGCGAATCCGCCACTTCTGCGCACCACGACGATCTCGAAGGCCTCGTCGTTGATGTCGAAATCACCAGCTGGCCTACACCAACGCGTCCACCCATCGGTCGAGTCATCGAAGTGCTCGGCGATCCCGACGACTTTGGCGTCGACGTGGAAATGATGATCCGCAAGCATCAGTTGCCGCGCGTCTTCCCTGACAATGTGCTCACTGAAACCCGCGCCGTCGCCTTCCTCGATGAGGTCGAAGCCAATCGCCGCCGCGACTTCCGTGGCCTTCCCATCGTTACCATCGACGGCGAAACCGCCAGAGACTTTGACGATGCGGTTCTGGTGCGCGATCGCGCCCACGGCGCAGGCTTCGAACTCCAGGTGCATATCGCCGATGTCGCCGAGTACGTCGGAGCCGGAACGGATCTCGACCTCGAAGCGCGTCTGCGCGGCACCAGCGTCTATTTCCCCGACCGCGCAATCCCCATGCTTCCCCATGAGCTTTCTACGGGCATCTGCGGTCTTCGCCCCAGGGAAGATCGCCTCGTTCTGAGCTGCATCATGCAACTCAGCTCCGCGGGCCGCGTCGAGAGCTTTGAAATCGTCGAAGGCGTCATCCGTTCCGCCGAACGCATGACATATACCGACGTCCACGCAATCCTTGAGGGCGATTCGGAAACCCGAACGCGGTACGCACAGCTTGTTCCCGAATTCGAGCGCATGCGTTACCTTGCCGGATTGATGAACAAGCGTCGCGAAGAGCGCGGCAGCATCGATTTTGATCTGCCTGAACCCGTGATTGAATTCGACGATCAGGGCCGGATGCGCGGCGTTACCAAGTCCGAGCGTACCTGGGCCAACCGCCTCATCGAAGAATTCATGCTCGCCGCCAACGAGTGTGTCGCCACGTGGCTTGAAGACCTCGGCGTGCCTTCGCTCTACCGCATTCATGAGAAGCCGGACCCGCGCCGCGTCGTTCAATTCGAGGAGCTTGCCGCCAGCTTCGGCTATTCCCTCGGTCTCGGCGCACTTCCCGTCAAACGCATCCAGACGCGCGGCGATCGACGCGATGCGCAACGCAGCGGCCGCCCGGCACGCACCCACGAGGTCCCCGAAGATATCGCCGTGACGCCAAAGATGTATCAGAAGCTTGCCGCGCGCATTGAAGGCAAGCCCGAGGAGCGGATTCTCAGCTATCTCATGTTGCGTTCACTCAGCCAGGCACGCTACTCCGAGATCAATGAAGGGCACTTCGCGCTCGCTGCCCCGACCTATACGCACTTCACCTCGCCCATCCGCCGCTACCCCGATCTCATCGTCCATCGCATCACCAAGGCTCTGCTGCGGGCCGGGGTTGAAGGTCGAGCCGAAGTTGCCGAGGGACGCCACGGCTCCCCATGGACGCACCCGCACGAAGGCCTGAAAGGCATCGCCATTCATCACGCAAAAAAACTAAAGCCGGGCGAAGGCTTCACTGGCGAGGCCCCAATCCCCGAGGCTGAACTCGCGCAGATCGCCGAGGAATCAAGTCAGGCCGAGCGTCGCGCCGCCGAAGCCGAGCGCGAGCTGGTGGAGTGGAAGAAGGTGCGCTTCATGGAAGATCGCGTGGGTGAGGAATTTGCCGCGCTGGTGCTCAATCCCGCGAAATACGGCCTTTTCGTCGAACTCACGGATCTTTTTGTCGAGGGCCTGGTCCCCATCGACACGTTGCGCGACGACCGATATACCTGGCGCGAAAATACGCACGAGATTATAGGAGAGCGCTGGGGGCGCCGTTTCCGCGCCGGCGATCGCGTCCAGGTCGTCCTCGACCGCATTCTCGCGCAAGAACGACGGCTGCAGTTCTCCATCGTGGAAGAAGGCATCCCTCTGACCGGCAAAAAGCAGCCCAAACCGCCGCCGAAATCAAAGACAAATCGGCGCAAGGAAAGTGCTGCTTCCGGGTCGAAGAGGGAGACCCGCCATATCCGCAAACAAAAACGCCGCTGAGAAGCGATCGCGCGTATGTGCAATCACGCCAGCAGCAGGCTTAGGTGCCCGCTTGCTGCGCAGCGTACTTGCCGATAATCGGAAGCTGGTATTTCTCGCCCTTCAGTGCCTTCAACAGTGCCACGATCCATGCTACGAAGAGAATCAGCATACCAATCAGGAAGATGATCTGCCCGAGGATCGGAATGATGTTGATAATGCCGATCGCAAAGGCGGCAATGCCAAGGAAGATCGACTGCCATGCATGGAAGCGCACATACGAATTCCTGTTGTAAGGCTCGACAAGGAGAAAGATGATCGCCGGAATGATGGTTACGTAGGCGAGCGCTCCGGCGGCGGTATCAGACAATCCGCTCTGCGTGGCCTGCGGAGCCTGCGGGGGAACGGGAGTGTACTGCGGAGAATCAGACATAGCTGCTCCTTCACTTGGGACTCGGATCATACCCGGAACTGCAGAGAAAAGAGCGAATATTCGGAGAACAACAACCAGCGAGCCACGGGGATACTACTCACCGCGTCTTGGTTTCCGTGGTGGGAGAAAGACTACTTCATCGCGAGCTTTTCGGCAATACTCCCGAGAAGTGGAATCCTGAACCGCTTGCCGGTTGCTGCCTGGATGACGCAAACCAGCCATACCACCAGCCACAGCAAAGACAACGCCCGGAGGATGTAGGCGAGGGTAACGGTCCCAAGAAACAGGGTCAGCAAAGCGATGGAGCCCAGAACGATATCGAAAATGAAGGCGGTAATACAGAGCAGAACAGATTGCCACGCGTGAAAACGAATATACGCGCTGCTTTTATAGTTCGGAAGAAGCAGAAAGGCGATGGCCGGAAGGAACGTGAAGTAAGAAATTGCACCGGCCGCATTGTCTGAGATGCCGGATCGTGTCGCTACGGTCATTGGGAATCCTTTCCTGCCTCCTGTAGGTCTTATCTCGATTTCTTCGCCTTGGCGTCTTTAATTGCTCGCCGTGCACAGAAAACACCCGAATGCGGCTGCAGGCGGCGCAAAATCAAACAGGATTGATTTAAGGAAAAGCGCCGGCGTGTGCGAAAGTCAATCAGAATCATCGCATTGCCCACACGTCGGTAATCCGGGATGCCATTAGAAAAGTTGCTTTTCAGGCGGGCACTCGGTCAGCAACTCAAGGTCGTTGTTGCGCACATTGCCCACGCGGTCACTCACCGGCCACGAATGCATTTTCTCAGCGGGATACGGCCGCAGCAGATCGACTGGCGGACGCGACGGATCGCCCGGCTCCAGCCATCGTGAATATTCCTGCGGATCGAGGATCACCGGCATCCGGTTATGCACCTGTTCCGCCAATTTGTTGGGATCGGTTGTCAGGATGGTAAACGTCTCCAGCGCCTCTCCCTCCTTCGGCTTCCATCGCTCCCATAGCCCGGCGAATGCGTACGGTTCTCCTCTCTGCATTCCGAAGGCAAAGGGCCGCTTCGTCTTCGCATCGATCCGCTGCCACTCGTAGAACGCATCGGCCGGAACGAGGCAGCGGCGTTTCTTGAAAGCCTCGCGGTAAAGGGGCTTCGCCGCAACCTCTTCGGCCCGCGCGTTAATCGTGGAGTAGCCAACCTTCGCATCCTTGGCCCAGAAAGGCACCAGCCCCCAGCGCATCAGCGCAAACTCGGGCTTACCCGTATCAGCGCTTGGACGCACAACCGGCTGCGTGCTCTGCGGGGCTGCGTTATACGTGGGCGCAAAAAAGGGCATGTCCTCAGGCTCGACTCCAAACCAGTCGGCGAGCACCTCTTGCGTGGATCGACGAGCAAATCGGCCGCACATATCGGATTGCGTTTGATTGTACGAGGTCAGGAAAAGTGACAGCAATCTCGGGGAAAAAGTGCGTCTTCAATAATGTTCATCTTCGCGCGAGAGTTTCGGTTTCTTTTGGTCTGTCGGCCGTTTTCTCTGTAACTTTCCGGGGGCACTGTCACTCTCTCGCTTCACAAGGGCCCTCGGCACGTTGCTTGTTCGGCGTTGCCAACAAGCATCTCGCAAAAGCTGTGTCCAGGGCCGATTTCCCCTGATTGGAGTACCGGAAACATGAAGAGCTTCACGCTCACAGTCGCAGTGTGTTTACTGGCCGGCGGCGCGTTCTTGTCTGCTCCGCGAGCATTGCATGCTGAACAGAACCGCGGCGCCGTCTTCGTCATGACCAACGCTGCCACGAACAACCAGATCGTTGCATATTCCCGCCAACAAGATGGTTCGCTGCAATGGGTTGGCGCCTTCTCAACCGGAGGCAACGGCAGCGGCGGCACCATCGATCCGCTTCACTCGCAGGGCTCCCTCATTCTGGATGCCGACCATCGCTTGCTCTTCGCCGTGAATGCAGGCAGCGGCACCATCTCTTCCTTCGTAGTCGACGGCACGAACCTCAGGCTCGTGGATACAACGCCGAGCGGAGGCAGTTCTCCCACCGCCCTCACCCAAACAGGAAATTTGTTGTACGTCCTCAATGCAGGCGGAAACGGCAACGTAAGCGGCGTCCGTGTTACGCCAAACGGACGTCTCATCCCGATCCATGACTCAACCAAATACCTGAGCGGAAGCGCCACTTCTCCGACCGCTCTGGTACTCAGTCCCAACCGGCAGTTCCTTGTGGTCGCCGAAAGCGCAACGAATAATCTCGATGTCTTCCGCGTTTTTCCCAACGGCAGATTGTCGGATATCTCGGTCAATCCGAGCGCAGGAGCGACGCCTTTCGCGTTGCAGTTCGCGCCCAACGGCGCCCTGATCGCGGCGAACGCCTCCAACACGATATCCACGTATTGGGTCGGATGGAATCAATCCCTCACCACGATCTCCTCCGCCCTTCCCACGCTCGGCGCCGCCACCTGCTGGGATGTTGTGCTTCCCACCGGCCGCTTCGTCTATACCGCAAATGCGGGCACCTCCACGCTCTCAGGGTTTGCCATCGCACGCAACGGCTCGCTGACTCCGGTTGGTGCAACCGTGGTCGCCACGAACCCAACAAGCAGCACGAATCTCGATATGGCTACGAGTGCTGACGGAAAGTATGTCTACACGCTCAATGCGGGTACAGGCGCCATCGGCGTATTCGGGGTCGAAAGCGACGGCAGTCTGTCGAACCTGGGAACGGTCGGCGGACTCGAAGCGTCAAGCGGCCTCAACGGCATCGCCGCATACTGATTCACTCCCGGGGAACCGCACAACGCAGTTCCCCGGACCCCATCGCATTTCTGGCTGCGTCCAGTTCGGCTTCATCGTCATCCCATACAATAAAGAGGGGGAGCAGGAGCGATGGCGCATATGGTTTTTTGTGTTCGCAACAAGAAAGAAATGGAGGGCCTTGACGAGCCGCCCTTCGACTCGGAATTCGGCCAGAAGATCTATAAGAATGTTTCCAAAGCGGCATGGGGCGAGTGGGTCGATCGCCAGAAGATGCTGCTGAACGAGTACCGTCTGCAGCCCTGGACCCCGCAGGCCCAGGAGTTTCTGGTGGAGCAGATGGAACAGTTCTTCTTCGGCGAAGGCTCGGCGCTTCCGCAAGAGTTTGTTCCGCCTTCGCACTGAGCCGGACGCTGATAGCCAGATATGCGGTGAATTTGAACCGCCCTCAGTCCTGCAGCCATCCCCTACCGGTGTTTCCGACCAGCGAGAGATAAAACGCGCCGGAAGCGCGCTGTTTCTTCGCGCGGCCGGGATTTGCGCCCAGCTAGAGTCTGTCTGAGCTTCACCACTCCTTTGACAGCGCTCGAAAGCTGAGAGATAAAGCGCGCCGGAGGCGCACGGTTTCCTAGCCCCGCGCTTCAGCGTGGGGAAATGGGATTCCAGAAGACCGCGAGTCCCGTAGGGACGGCGCATGCTGGTGTAAACTAATCAGAACCCCCATGGGCCGGCTCACCCGAGCCGGCTCGACTGTGTCGGGACGTGGCTCAGCCTGGTAGAGCACTCGCTTGGGGTGCGAGGGGTCGGCAGTTCAAATCTGCCCGTCCCGACCAATAAGTATCTAGATCTAAGCAGGTTAAGCCGACATTCATCGTCGGCATTTTTCTTATGTGTCATTGTCCAGAGCGGCCACGGCTTGGCGCCTGGCTTCCTGACTGATGTCAATCCTGCCTATGTGTCGAACAGCGATCCGGAGACATTCTCCACCGGCGACGAACGTGCCCGGCGGCGCAGCGGTTGCACCAGCGGCGTTGCTGCGTTCCCGGGCGGCGCCAGCATTGCGGCAATCTCGCGCAACTCAGCGCGCGCGCGAAGAACGACCTCCGCCACTTTATCGCGCTTCTTTCCAACGGTCGCTGCAGGCGCTGGAGCCCGTACCGGAGACGCAACTGCCGCCGCCTTAGGTTCCGCTCGCTTCGCTTGTCCCAGGGCCTGTCTGGCACCCGAGAGTGTATAACCCTCGCCGTAGACAAGCCGTTTGATCTCAACTGCGATCTCGACATCGCGCTTGCGGTAGAGACGCTGGCCGGTACCGCTCTTGTTCGGCTTCAACTGCGGAAACTGTGACTCCCAGAAGCGAAGCACGTAGGGCTCGACTTTGAGAATGCGCGCAACATCTCCAATCTTGAAATAAAGACGGTCGGGGATAGTCGGAGTTTCAACAGCGCGCTTCGGGGATGGGTGCGATGCCATAGCCAATACAGAAGGCCCGCAGGTATTGCGGGATCACTGCTTAGACGCAGTATAGGCCACCTGTTGCAACCGAAGTGAAGCAAAATACGCGGCTTGAACCTTCAGAGACGCCGAATCTTGTTGAAAATCAGGCTAAAATCACCGGGTTTCTCTCCACTTTGGCCTCTCAATCGACGGCCGCGCCGTCGAACCCTGTGGCGCAGCGCGCAAATACTGCACCGGCCATCTCGTCGTTTCCCCCAGCGCCGCGGACGCATGCACGGGCCAGTAGGGGTCGCGCAGCATCTCCCGCGCCAGCAGCACGATGTCCGCCTCGCCATTGACGATGATGTCATCGGCCTGCTTTGGTTCGGTGATCATGCCTACGGCAGCCGTCGGAATACCCGCCTCCTTGCGAATCCGTGCAGCAAACGGCACTTGGAACCCCGGCCCCACCGGAATCTTGGCGTTCGGGACCTGTCCGCCCGACGAGACATCCACAAGATCGACGCCGTGCTCGCGCAGCCGCCGTCCCAGTTCAACAGATTCATCCGGAGACCACCCACCCTCGGCCCAGTCCGTCGCCGAAATGCGGACGAACAGAGGCAAATGATCCGGCCACACCGCGCGAACCGCGTCAACCACCTCCAGCAGCAGCCGGGTTCGATTGTCGAAGCTGCCGCCATACGCGTCGGTGCGCTGGTTCGCAAGCGGCGAAAGAAACTCGTGCAGCAGGTAGCCGTGCGCCGCGTGAATCTCCACGAGGTCGAACCCGGCCTTGTCGACCCGCTTTGCAGCCTCGGCAAACGCCCTGACCACCCCGGCAATCCCAGCCGCATCCAGGTCCTTCGGAACCGCGTAGGTCGGCGAGAACGCAATCGGGCTCGGCCCCAGCGGCTCCCAGCGGCCTTCCTCCGGAGTCAGCAGCCGCTCACCGCCAAACGGCGCAGTCATGCTGCCCTTGCGGCCCGCATGGGCAAGCTGCATCCCGGCACGCGCGCCCTGCGCATGAATGAACCGCACAATCTGCGCGAGTTTCTCGATGTGCTCGTCCTTCCAGACGCCCAGGTCGGCCGATGAAATGCGGCCTTCCGGAGTGACGGCCGAGGCCTCCGTCATCACCAGCCCAGCGCCACCCTGCGCGCGGCAACCGAGGTGAACCAGGTGCCAGTCGTTGGCGAACCCGTCCTCGGACGAGTACTCGCACATCGGCGAAACGCCAATGCGATTGGGAAACACCACAGAACGCAATTGAAAAGGCGAAAAAAGAGGATGGCTCATGGAGTATGTATTATTTCGTTCCAATCAAGAGATGAGTTTGATACCTGAATCGACGCAGCGAAATCACCTTGCCGGGGCCGCCCGTTTCTTTTTCGTTTGTTTGGCGACTTTCATTGGACCATAGATCGAAATGGCGATCTGGGCTCCAACTTCAGCCGCGGCGCGGACCGCTTTTTGGCTCACTGCACCCCAGTAGTGCCGGCCCTCCTTTGGGCCTTCAAATCCAAGATCGAAGCTGCGAGACTTGGCAGAATCCCACAGTTTCCGATCTTCTATTGAGAGCTTTTGAATAAGTTTGCAGTACCGGAGAATACCTGTCTCGGGCGTATTAGATTGCGGCCAGCCGGGATAGAAATAGGCCTTGAATAATCCAAATTCCTTTCCCAGATAAAGGACAGCTACGTTCGATCCAAATGCGTCCGCAATCGGTTTCAGATCGGACCTTGAAAAGATCTCCAGCGCCACATTCATAAAACAGCTTTTATCCAGCTCGCTCATCGCCATAGGGTCGATTATTGCAGCACTAGATCGCGCTAGGGCACGTACCCCGCCCCGCGCAGCACCTTCCCCGGCAGCGCCCCCGTCATCTTGCCCTCCGCAATCACCGGCACGCCATTCACCAGTACATAATCCATCCCCACCGAGAGCTGGTTCGGCTCCTCATACGTCGCCTTGTCCGTAATCTTCTCCGGATCGAAAACCACCACATCGCCCCACATCCCCTGCTTCAGCACCCCTCGATCCGTTAGCCGCATCCGCTGTGCGGGCAGCGCGCTAAATTTCCGAATCGCATCCGCCAGCGTCAGCTCCTTCTCCTCGCGCACATACTTCCGCAGAATTCGCGGAAACGTCCCATACGCCCGCGGGTGCGGATGCTCGCTCCCCAGCAGTCCTTCGGGCGAAGTCCCCTGCGAATCGTTGTCAATCGAAACCCACGGCTGTTTTAACGCCAGCTTCACATCCGGCTCATCCATGCCGAAGACCGCAACGTTTGTGAAGGCCTTGTCCTTGATCAGGATGTCGCACAGCGCGTCGATCGCGTCTTCATGCCACAATGCCGCCACGTCTGACAGTCGCTTGCCCTGCAACGACAACAACTCCGGATTCTGCACCACCGCAATCAAAATCGCCTCCGGCCCGGGAATCTCCTGCCACTCGTTGTCCCAGTCTTCGCCGGCCGAGTCCTTGCCGCTACTCGTCATATCCTTGCGAATCCGCGCACGCATCGCCGGATCTTTCAATCGCTCAACCAGCTTCAAGTCGCCTCCGTCATGCGCCCAAGGCGGAACGAATGCCGAGAACGTGTTGAACCATGCCGTGTACGCATAGGTGTTGGCACTCACGTCCACGCCCGCCGCCCGCGCCGCATCGATGCGCGCCACAATCTGCGGCATCTTGCCCCAGTTCGCTTTGCCGGCCGCCTTCAGATGCCAGATCTCCACCGGAATCTGCGCCTCGCGCCCGATGCGCGTAGCCTCGTCAATCGACTCCAGCACAGCATCGCCCTCGCTGCGCATGTGTGTTGCATAGATGCCGCCATACTTCGACGCCTCGCGCGCCAGCGCAATCAGTTCTTCGGTCTTTGCGTACGGTGCCGGCGTGTACTGCAGCGCCGTCGACAGTCCCACCGCTCCGTCGCGCATTGCCTGGTCCACCAGCACCTTCATCTCGTCGAGCTGCGCCGGCGTCGGTTGCACGTCCGCATCGCCCAGCACCATCCGCCGCACCGAAGTCGCGCCGACATACGTTGCGAGATTGATGCCCATCCCCTGCTTCTCGAGCCTCGCGAAATATTCACCCAAGGTTCGCCAGTCCGGCGTGATCCGCAGATGCGCATAGCCAGAGTGATCCGCCGCCAGCATCGCGTCATTTACCGGTGCCACCGACCCGCCTTCGCCCGTGATCTCCGTTGTGATGCCCTGGTAGATCTTCGAAGGCAGTCGCGGATCGACCAGGATGGTCAGTTCAGACTGTCCCAACATGTCGATGAATCCCGGCGCGACGATCTTTCCCTGCGCATCGATCTTCTGCTTCGCCGGAGCGCCGCCCAGGTCGCCAATTGCGGCAATATGCCCGTTGCGGATGCCCACATCGCCCGAGTACCACGGCGATCCTGTCCCGTCGACGATGTGTCCGTGCAGGATCACGACGTCGAACGGCTCAGAGTCCACGGCTTTCTGAGCGCTCAAACCCATTGCCAACGACGCAATCGCCACCCACACCAAAAGGGGAAAACGAGCCCAACCCTGCATTTTTTGGTCCTCACTTTGGGAATTCTAGGTAAATAGCCTCAATTCACAGGGTTTTCCGCATTCCTCTGTTGTCAGAGATGGCAACCAGAAAACTACGGTAATCTCCACATTCGTGCAACTTTGCCCTGTCGTCTTACAATAACGGCATCAACCATGCTTGATAAGATCGAGCAAGGACAGAAATCATCTTGCGGACGCACGTGCTCACCATTATCCGGGCGCCCGTCCGGGAATCTTAAGTCTTTGGGTCCACCGCTGTGGTCCCTGCCTTGGCACCACCTAAGTCCCGTCAGGACAGAAAAGGAATAGTTTTGAGCGCTATGTGGAAACCCACCCAACAAGGCCAATCACCCTCTCCGACTCCGACCCCCGAGCCCGCTCGCCCCACGCCGGTGGCACCTACTCTTGAAACGCCTCGCCCGGCCCCATCGTCTTCTGTCGGCGAGCAGGCCAGCATCAGCAAGGGCCTCTCCATCAAGGGCGAGATTACCGGAACCGAATCCCTGTTCATCGACGGCAAGGTCGAGGGCAGCATCAGCATTCCCGGCAATCGCGTTACGGTGGGCAAGAACGGCAACGTCACGGCCAGCATTAGTGCCCGCGAAATCGTCGTTCTCGGCAAGCTCAAGGGCAACGTCAACGCCACCGACCGCGTTGATATCCGTGCCGAAGGCGCCCTCACCGGCGACGTGGCCGCGGCCCGCATCAGCATTGAAGACGGCGCATTCTTCAAGGGCGGCATCGACATCCGCAAACCGGATTCGAAGCCGACCGCCGTGCCAGCCGAGCCCGCCAAAGTGGCAGTGCACTCGTAACGCGCTGCCGAACTGTCCGACCACGACGACCCCTGTCTCGGCAGGGGTCTCGGTGCCTTATCGCCGCGTGCGATCAATCCTTTTGCGGAGCCGAATCCGTTGTCTTCGAGGAAGGTTCGTTGAATTCTCACCTCACGAACACCCACAGAATCTGTGAGGGCCTCGCAAATTACCAAAAAACAAGATGCTTTGAAAGGGCATGACTTTAGTCGTGCCGTAAGCGCAGCCAATTGAAGCGGCCTTCAGGCCCTGAGCGAGGCCTTTTAAATTCTTCGCATAGAGGCAAGCATTTTCAGCTCCGAAGAATGCTCGCGAATCGCACGCGACCGAAATCAGGCCAGTCGCAGCCGCTTCATCATCACCCGTGGCAACTCCGATCCCGTTCGCTTCAGCACACCCATCGAAATCGCCGCCCACAGCAGACCGCCCGCCAGCAGCACCACCAGGTCATTTATGCGGCGATGGCCCGCCAGGTGCATCCGCGCGATCAACTCTCCCGCCATCCACGAAAACACGATCCAGGTGGCCGCCCCGCCGGTCAGCGCCGCGGCCACGCATCTTCCCAATTCGCGATAGTCGAGGCTCGCCAACGACACCATATGTCGCCGATGCAGCAGTCCCGCAATCGCCAGCGTCTGCATCGCGATGCCGATGTCAGACGCGAACGCCAGTCCCATTGCCCCGAATCGGTGAAAGAGTGCAACGTAAATCGGCAGCGAGATCACTGTCACAATCGTTCCAGCGGCCATCGGCACAATCGTGTTACCCGCCGCGTAAAATGCCCGCGAGTAGATTGCCTGCGCCGACCACAGAAAAAGCGAAATGGAGAATACTGCAAAATAGCCGGCACACTGGCTCGCATCACTGGCTGAGAAATGGCCTCCCGTGAACACCAGGTCGATTGCCGGCTTGCCCAGCGCGATCATCCCCGAAGCCGCCAGCAATCCCATGCAGGAGACGCGCGAAACCGAGTCCGCGACCACGCCGGCAAATTCAAATCGGCTCTGCTTTGCCCACAGGCTCGCGAAAAACGGCATCGACGCGGCCCCCGCAGCCTGCGCCAGCACCGCCATTGGCGCCGTGAAAAACTGCTTGGCGTAGTTGAACTCCGACACCGCGCCGCCGATCTTCGATGCAAAATGCGCAATGATCCAGTTATCCGCCGTCACTAGCGAAACGCCCGCCATCAGCGGGAGTGATAGCCGCACCCATTCCCGCAGCCCCTCATCGTGCCAGTCCAGAATCGGCCTGTAGTGCGCACCTGCCCGTCGCGCAAACAGCCAGTTGAGGAAGAACGGACCGAAGAACGCACCCGCCACAGTCCCGATCGCCAGCGATGACACGTCGAGCTGCTTCACCAGCAAATAGCCGCCGACAATCGTTCCCAGGTTGTAGATCAGCGGCGAAACCGCCTGTACCGTGAATTGCTTGCGCACCAGCAGCACCGCGCCAAACACGCCTCCCGCAAAGAAGAACAACTGCGCCGGCAGCAGAATCCGCGTGAGCTTGACGCAAAGAGCCGCCTTTTCCGCATCAAATCCGTTGAATTGCAGCGTCACAAAGAGAGGCGCAAAAATCTCCGCAAGCACGATGGCCGCGCCCAGCACCAGGTACATCGTGGTCAGAATCACCGAGAGCGAACGCTCGCCCTCCTTCTCCCGCCCCGTTTCGCGATATCTCGTAAGGATTGTGACAAATGTGATCGACGCTGCGCCGCCCACCAGGAAGTACGAGATCATATCGGGAAGCACAAATGCCGCATTTAACGCATCGGCCTTCATCCCACTGCCAAAGAGCCACGCGATGTACTTCACCCGCGCCAGCCCGATGATGCGCGACAAAAACACCGAGACCATCAGTACCACCGTCGCGCTGAAGGCTGAGTGCGCGTGCGAAGGCCGCAGGGATCGCAGGGCGCGCGCCAGCAACGAATACGCGCCCGCTCGCGGTTGAGTTGGCAAAGGGTTTTCCACTCCTGTCGATTCTACCGGGGTTGCAGATGATGGCGCGCGCCATTGCACCTGCAACGAGCGTGCGGTCCCAACGGCGTCACCTCACTGCTCGGGCTGTGCTGATTCAAGAGCGCATTCGCCCAATTTCCCCGAGTATCCTGTCTGGCAGGGGGTTTTCGATGCGGCGCACCGCTGGTCTTTTGTTCCTCTTTACCGTTCTGCTCGCCACTCACTCGATCGCCCAGGCCATCCACGGACGCGACGGCATTACGCTCCCCCCGCCACCCGTCGTCGAAGCGAAACCTGTCATCGATAACTACTTCGGCACCAAGATCACCGACAACTTTCGCTGGCTTGAAGATGCTAAAAGCCCCGAGACCCGCGCCTTTATCGACGAAGAGAACGTCTATACCACCCGCTATCTGAAACAGGACCCCATCCGCAACCAGACCCTCGACGACCTCGACCCGCTCGAACACACTTCTCGCTGGTCGATCCCCATGCAACGAGCCGGCAACTACTACTTCATGAAGCGCCTCGCCGGCGAAGAGCAGGCATCGATCTACGTGCGCCACAGCTGGACCGGCACGGCGTCGAAAGGCCAGCCGGCAGCGCCCGGAGCCCTCAGCTTATCCAAGGATGAGCGCCTCATCGATCCCGCCGCATTCAGCCGCGACCCCAACACCTCCGTCCGCCTCGTCGCCGTATCTCGCGATGGCCTTCTCCTCGCCTACCAGGTCCGCCAGGGCGGCGCAGACGAGGCCACCGTCCGCATCTTCAGCATCGCAAAGAAGAAGCCGCTCGAAGATGAACTTTCCGCGGGCCTCTACTACTCGCTCGATTTCTCCCCCGATGGCAAAGGCCTCTACTACACGCGCACCGACCGCAAAGGCACGCTGCTTTACCTGCACACCATCGGCACCCGTAATGCCGACGACAAGCTCATCTTCGGCCGCGAGTTTCACGGTGAACTGCTGGGCCCCATCGATCTCTTCCGCGCCGAAATCACCGACGACGCTCGCTATCTTGTCGTCACCATTGCGCGCGGCGTGCCCGCCAAACGTGTTGATATCTGCTTTCGCGATCTCCGCAAACCCAATTCTCCCTTCGAAGTCCTCGTCTGGGGATTGGACTCGCGCTTCTCCACGATCTATGCCAAGGGCGCCTGGTACATCCGAACCGACTACAGCTCGCCCAACGGCCGCATCCTCCGCGCGGACCCCGGCATCATGCCCGAGGCCTGGAAGACCATCGTGCCCGAAGGCAAAGATGTGATCGAAACCTTCTCCATCGTCGGCGACAAAATCTACGTCAAGCGCCTCCACGATGTGAAGTCCGAGATCAGCGCGTATACGCTCGATGGAAAATCAGCAGGACAGGTCGATCTCGAAGGCATCGGCTCCGCTTCGGGAGTGGTCGGCCGCACCAGCGACCGCTACGGCTTCTTCAGCTTCGAGTCCTGGATCCAGCCGCCCACCATCTACCGCATCGACACGGTTACCGGCAAACGCGAGCTCTTTGCCCAACCCAAGGTCCCCTTCGATACCGCCCAGTACCAACTCAAGCAGGTCTTCTATAAATCAACGGACGGCACCCAGATCCCCATGTTCATCGCCGGCAAAAAAGGCCTCCCGCAGGACGGCTCCATTCGCCTGTTGATGACCGGTTACGGCGGCTTCAACCTCAGCGAGACACCGACCTGGAACCCAGCCTGGGCTTGGTGGCTCCAGCAGGGCGGATACTTCGCGGTCCCCAACATGCGCGGCGGCGGCGAGTACGGCGAAAGCTGGCACGAGCAGGGAATGTTCGAAAAAAAACAGAATGTCTTCGACGACTGGTTCGCCGCAGCGCACTACCTGATCGACAACAAATACACCTCGCCCGCGCACTTCGCCATCACCGGCCGCTCCAACGGAGGCCTGCTCATGGGCGCATCGTTCACGCAGCATCCGGAACTGGTCTCCGCCGTCTGGTGCGGCTACCCCTTGCTCGACATGCTGCGCTACCAGAAATTCGAACAAGGACCGCATTGGACAACGGAGTACGGCTCCGCCGAAAACCAAAAGCAGTTTCCCTATCTCCTGAAGTATTCCCCCTACCAGAACGTGAAGCCGCGCTCCGACTACCCCGCCATCATGTTCTTCACCGGCGACAGCGACACCCGCGTCGATCCGCTGCATGCGCGAAAAATGACCGCACTCATGCAGGCTGAATCGAAGAGCGGCCGCCCCATCCTGCTTCACTACAGCACCGCCGGCGGCCACTCCGCGGGCGTCAGCGTCGAGCAGCAGATTCAGGACGACGCCG
Organism: Occallatibacter sp.; assembly: GCF_049582745.1. Lineage (GTDB taxonomy): Bacteria > Acidobacteriota > Terriglobia > Terriglobales > Acidobacteriaceae > Telmatobacter. The sequence continues at coordinate 21,069 of NZ_JBAUUO010000128.1, read as the reverse complement.
ATCAGCTCTCATTCCTATGGACGGAGACGGGCAGTCCGACAAAGACTGGAAAGCCGGCGCACGTGCCCTCAGAATAATTGCGCTTCTGATTCCCAGTTTGAAATGCTTTCGTAGCGCCGTTCCAAATTAACAAAGCAATTCGCGCGAATCATTGCAATTTCTCGATGCGGAGCTTCTGTCCCGCCTATGCTCGTATGCGATGTCTGAATCGGTACCCACACCGGCGATCAAGAGCGCGGGCAGTTTTGCCAGCATCAGCTACGAGCAAGCTCCCCGTTCGCAAAGCCGCGTTCCGCCAGTCGCCGCGATGCCCACAAACGAATTCCGATCCCCGGCAGCTCTCGTGGCTCCGCAGACACCTCCCTTTGCTCCTCGCAAAAAGCGCAAAAGCACCAGCATCAGCATTCGCTTGACTGAAGCCGAAGAGACTCAGCTCCACGAACGCGCCGCAGCCGCACACCTCAGCGTCTCCGCCTACCTTCGCGCATGCGTCTTTGAGGCCGAATCTCTGCGCGTCCAGGTAAAAGAAGCCCTTTCTCAGATCCGCGCCGCAGCACAAGCCGATCTGTCGCACCAGCCTCAATCCCCGCCGCCATCGTCCTGGCGCAATCGCTTGTTGCCCCATTGGCGCCGCCGCCCACAGACATAATCCGCTGCGGAGACAGGGTCGAATTGCTGACCCGCTAACCTGCTACGTCGCGAAAGGGACGCTGACTCGCTGCATTTGTCAGAGAACAAGTGCTCAAGTCCGGCAAGCACACGAACTCTGCCTTCACTCCACTTCCAGGATCAGGCACTTCAGATACTCCGTCTCAGGAATATTCAGCACCACCGGATGATCAGGCGCTGCTCCCCGCCGATCGCGCAGCCGCACGCGCCGATGTGCATCCGCTGCAGCCGCCGCCACGACCGCTTCAAACTCAGCCCCCGATACGTGGTGCGAGCACGAGCACGTCACAAGCAATCCGTGGGCCTTCAGCATCTGCATGGCACGCAGGTTCAACTCCTTGTATCCTCGCAATGCACCCTCGACTGCCCGCTTGCTTTTGGCAAACGCCGGCGGATCGAGCACGATCGCATCGAACTGCTCGCGTGCCGATGCCCAGTCACGCAAGATTTCGAACGCATCGCCGGCAACCCAATCCACATCTGCCGTGAGCTTGTCTCGATTTGCGGCTATATTGCGCTCCGCCACTTCCAGCGAAGCTCGCGAAGCATCGATTCCCGTCACATGCTTTGAAACCCGCGCCAGGTGCAGCGCGAACCCACCCTGGTAGGTGCACACATCGAGCGCTTTTCCGCCCGGCGCGAGCACCCCGGCCCAATCCTGCGCCACCTTGTAGTTCGTATGCTGATCGAGAAAAGCGCCGGTCTTCTGGCCGGCATTCGCGTCGTAGTGAAATGTCAGCCCGTTGAGCCGAAACTGCGTCGCCGTCAATGGATTCTTCGAATCAGCAGAATACAGCGGCTCAACCGATGGCGCCGATAATCCCTCTAATTCGCGAATTCGCGGATCGGGCCGCTCCAGAATCGATGCCGGAGAAACAATCGGCCTGATCGTCTCAACTATTCTTTCCCTCACAGCCGCCGAATCCAGTCCCTTCGCCAGCAGCTGCACAATCACCAGCTCGCCGTACTTGTCGACAATCAGCCCAGGAATCTCGTCCGCCTCGCTAAAGCACAAGCGGAACGAGTCGCTATCGATCTTTTCCGAATTGAGATCCGGCACTCGACGAGACATGGCGTTTTTCAGCCGCCTTCCCAGCAGGTCCAGCCACTCCGCCTCGCCGATCGCCTCACGCGATACCACGCGCAGAGCAATCTGCGACGTCGGACTGTAGAGAGCCGTCCCCAGCAGCAATCCGCGACTGTCCGCCACCGGCAGCAGCGCCGGCGCATTCCCGCCGCCTGAGTTTAGCGATTCCACATCCGACGCGTAGACCCACACATGCCCCGCACGCAGCCGATCCGCCGCACGCCGGCTTACACGCGCACCAATCCCGTGCTCCTGGGCGATCGCAGGTCGACTCGTCAATTTGTTTGGGGAATAGGGAATTCGTTTCGAGTCGCGCAGGGGCGTCTGGTGTGTGACGACAGCTTTATCCGGTCGCCGTTTCTTATCACGGCGCAGAGAAGGCGCCGTCTGCAGCGATGCTTCGGGCGCCTTGTCGTTTCGGTCAGGTCTGGGCTTCTTTGCCATTGTCATATATCCCCTTGGGCTCGTCGCCGCTACGGGGAGCAATGCCGCCGGCGTCTACTGTGCCTGAATTGTCTGCAGGTAGCGGGTCAGATTGCTGATTCTGAGCTGCTTATCCTGAACGTTCGCTTTGTTCATCGTACCAAGTATCGGTCCCCATACCGGCATCGTAGCCGAACCGTGCGACGGAACATCCGCGCCAAACTGCAGAATGGCTACGATATGCGTGTCCGGAAACTTCCCGTTGTTGTTCTTTGTCAATTCCGTCAAGTCGGTCGGACGCGCCTTCAACGATGATGCCACAGGCCCGTTGCCCTTTCCGTCTGCGCCGTGACACGGAGCACAATAGTTCTTGTACATCTGCTTGCCATTGTTCGGTGCGGTTTTGTTGACAGGAATCACTACCTTTGATTGCGACTGATCTGCAAAGCTCAAGCTGACCGCAAGTGTTGCGGCCGCAGCTGTAACTAAGAGGCTTTTCAGCATAAATTCCTCGGTTCTGGACCTCTAGTCCGAACGCGACTCTACGCCCGTTCTATGGGCACAAGGCAGTGATGGCCAACACACACAGCGCAGCCTAAAAGTATGAGGTTATTGCCCGATTTACTTAATAACGAAAGCATAATGACGAGAATAGAAAACTTCGTTAACCCTTCGACGATCGATGACACTGCTGCCGGGAACGTCGAAAAATCGTTGCACTTTGCACAACCCTCCTTAACCAACTTCGTCCGACCACAATCGCGAGTTTGTCTCCAGAAATCCGGCTCGGCCCGTCGTCTTTGCCCTAACCACGCTGCCGCTGCCGACCCCGCATTGAGGCATGTTCAACATTTGCGGCCTATAATGAAGCATGGCGACCGTCCGCCAGCCCACACCGACAGACATTCGCAGCGCCACTGGAGAACCAGCAGCGCCCTCTGCGCCAGTCCGTCCAATCCTCGATCAGGCTGCGATCGACCGCCGCTTCGAAGCCCTCCTCCGCCTCGTTCAGGTCAACCGGCCCACTGAAGACATTGGGCTTATCCGCAAAGCCTGGGAGTTTTGCGTCCAGCATCACAAGGGCCAGATGCGCGCTTCCGGTGAGCCATACATCATCCATCCGCTGGAAGTTGCTGAAGTCCTGGCTGAAATGAAGATGGACGCGACCGCTATCTCCGCGGGCCTCCTCCATGACGCAGTCGAAGACACTCCTGCCACCAGCGAGCAGATCGAGGCCGACTTCGGCGACCAGGTCGCCCACATCGTCGAGGGCGTCACCAAGATCGACAAGATTCAGTTCGCCAACCGCGAAGACCGCCAGGCCGAAAACGTCCGCAAAATGCTTCTCGCCATGGTCACCGATGTCCGCGTTGTCCTCATCAAGCTCGCTGACCGGCTGCACAACATGCGCACCCTCCAGCATCTTCAGCCCGATCGCCGCGAAGCCATCGCCCGCGAAACCCTCGACATCTACGCCCCACTCGCCCATCGCCTCGGCATGGGCAAGGTTCGCGGCGAACTTGAAGACCTCGCTTTCCGCTACACCGATCCCGTCAGCTTCGAAAAAGTTGCCGAGGCCGTCGAAGCCCAGCGCGTCGAGGGCGAGCAGTTCCTGCGAGGAGTTGAGGACACACTGAGCGAGCAACTTCGTGAGAACGGCATCGAAGCACGCGTCGAGTGGCGCATCAAGCGTTACTACTCCATCTTCCAGAAGCTCCAGCGCTCCAAGGTTACCTTCGACCAGGTCTACGACTTGCTCGCCGTTCGCGTCATCACGCATGACCTCGCCGCTTGCTACGCCGTCTTCGGACTGATCCACACCCTCTGGCGTCCCGTGCCCGGCCGTATCAAGGACTTCATCGCCATTCCCCGCGCCAATCGCTACCAATCCCTCCACACCACCGTCATCGGTGAAGGCGGACATCAGTTCGAAGTGCAGATCCGCACTGAAGAAATGCACCGCATCGCTGAAGAGGGAATCGCCGCGCACTGGAAATACAAAACCAAGGACGACGTCGTCACCGCGCGCGATGAAGAGCGCCTCAACTGGATTCGCCAGCTCGTCGAGTGGCAAAAGGAGATGACGGATCCCAACGAATTCCTCTCCAGCCTGAAGATGGATCTCTACCCCGACGAGGTCTACACCTTCACGCCCAAGGGAAAAGTTGTCGTGGTCCCCGCCGACGCCACTCCCGTCGACTTCGCTTACACCATTCACACCGAAGTCGGCCACACCTGCGTCGGCGCCAAGGTCAACGGCCGCATGGTGCCTCTGCGCACCAAGCTTCGCACCGGCGACATCGTCGAGATCGTCACCCAGAAAGACCACAAGCCCAGCCGCGACTGGTTGACCTTCGTCAAGAGCCCGCGCGCCCGCAACAAGATCAAGCACTGGCTCAACGAAGACCAGCGCCGCCGCGCCGTCGAAATCGGCCGCAAGCTACTCGAGCGCGAAGCCCGCCGATTCAAAGTGCCCATGAGCCAGATCGACGACCAGGATCTGGCGCGCATCGCCGGCGAATACGGTGTTGCCACCGCCGCCGACTTGCTCGCCACTCTCGGCGCCGGCAAGCATTCCGCGCATCAGGTCCTCAACAAACTCGCGCCCGGCTATGCCAATCCGCCAGACGGCGCGCAGGCCACCGAGCCGCAAGCGCCCGGCACCGTCGAGCAGGCCATGACCGACGCGGTGCGCAAGCTGCATCTCACCGGCTCCGATTCGCTCCAGGTCGAAGGCCAGAATGATCTGCTGGTCTATCGCGCGCGATGTTGCAATCCTATCCGCGGCGAAGAGATCGTCGGCTACGTCACCCGCGGCAAAGGCGTCGCCGTCCATGCGCGCAGCTGCCCTAATGTGCAGAACCTGCTTTATGAAAGCGATCGCCGCATCAACGTGGAGTGGTCGCGCGTAGGCGACGATAGCGGACGTCCCCAACGCTACCCGGTCAAGATCACTGTCTACTGCGACGACCGCACAGGAATGCTGAAAGAGCTCACCGCCGTCATCTCCGACGACAACACCAACATCCGCGGCGTCGACATCCACCACGACGATAACGGCGAAGCCGTCATCGAATTCGTCGTCGAAGCCGAAGACCTCCGCCACCTGAACCGCATGGTCCTCGGCATCCGCCGCGTCCAGGGCGTCCGCACCGTCCAGCGCACACAAAAGCTGTAATTCGCCCTAACACTCTGAGCCATCCCCGAATTGTCATCAGGAGCGAAGCCGAAGGATCTCCGGTTGCTTATTGAGCGCTTTCGCGTCAATCAGTATTCAATCCTGAACCAGAAAACTCAAGACTGAAAACTGACAACTGAAAACTAAGAACTGCCTCTTCCATGTACCATTCCAACAAGCAGCAACCGCAGTTGAAGGAGGCATCCCTGTGGCAACTCTCTTCTGCTGGTTCGCAATCGTCCTTCTCGTCGCATGCGCCGTGCTCGAGTTCACGCGCTGGCGAGTGATCGGCACCTGGCTGCTGGTTCTCTTTCCAGCCGCCCTCTGTTCCAGTTTGCTCTTCGATCTCGCGCACGGCGTCAGCAAACTCGGACAGGCGGGCTACAACACCGATCTTCGTACGCTGCCTTTCATGCTCGGCTTCCTCGCCCTCGCGGTCCTTGCCGCACTGCGCCCTCGCTGGCGATGGCTCTTCTGGATCGAGTGGTTCATCGGCGCACTGTTCTGCGCCATCGCCGTCTATCTGACATTCTTCTGGAAGGTATTCAGTTAAGAGCGCCAAGGGCTTTTGCCGCGTGAGTCATTTCACTCAAAATCGCGACGCTCTGCTTCGTGACGTCCACGTCCTCGACGGCGGCATGGCCTCCGAACTCGAATACCTCGGCGCCCACATCGATGGCCCGCTCTGGTCCGCCCACGTCCTTGAAGACGCGCCCGAGAAGATTGTCGCCGTGCATCGTGCCTACATCGAAGCCGGAGCAGACATCGTCGAGACCGCAAGCTACCAGGTCTCGCGCATGGGCTATGCCGAAGTCGGCCTCGACCCCACGCGCGCCGACGCCGCGCTCCTCCGTTCCGTCGCACTTGCACGTGAAGCCGCTGCGGCATTTCCAGGCCGTCGTATCGTCATCGCAGCATCGCTCGGACCCTACGGCGCCGCCCTCCACAACGGCGCCGAATACCACGGCAACTACACTTGCACCTTTAACGATCTCGTCGAATTCCACGCTGACCGGATCAAGATACTGACCAAGGCGAGCGAGAGAGAGGCCCCCGATCTGCTCGCTTTCGAAACGCTGCCTTCTCTCGCCGAAGCTGAAGCCGTCGGTCAGGCCCTCGCTCCGCATCCGGAACTCGCCACGTGGTTCAGCTTCACCTGCCGCGACCAGCAGCACGTGGCTCACGGCGAGCTGCTCCGCCAGTGCGCCGCCGCAGTCGCGGCCTTTCCCCATACCGTCGCCATCGGCGTCAACTGCACCCACCCCACGCTGATTCCTGCATTGATTGCGGAACTCCGCGCCGCATCCGACAAACCCATCGTCGTCTACCCCAACTCCGGCGAAGGCTGGGATGCGCAGGCTCGCTGCTGGACCGGTAGCAGTGATCCAGAAACCTACGGGGTCAAAGCCTTGGAGTGGCTCGCCGCCGGCGCCCACATCATCGGTGGCTGCTGCCGCACCCGCCCCGCGCACATTCGCGAGGTTGCTCAGGCTCTGATGCGCTGAATCTGGTTCAAAATGAACATCCTGTTAGATTCCATTGCTTCCCGTGTTGAATTTGGTTGCTCGTCATGGCTTGAGCTCTTTTGGATCAACGCTTTTCCCCGCCTCTGCATCTCCTCAATTGAGCGATCTTTCTTTTCGCGCGCTAAATGACGAAGACGTCATCGGCAGCTGCCGTTACGCCCGCGTTTGTGCTTCGTCTAGAAATTGATGGTCCGATCTCCGATAGTGGGCGAGGGTGTTGATTGAATAGATCAAGATATTCAGTTCTTCTTGTTTCTCTTATGGGGGCGTTCCTCTGCCTTCTTCTTCCCCAGGCCCGCGCAGCGCAGGGTCTCAAATTATCCCCTCACGAGAGCATCTTGCCGGATGCCCCGCAACCGATCCAGCCCGGCAGCCAGGCCTCGCAATCGCAATCCGAAAATACAGGCACAGGAAATATCTCCGGCACAGTTCTCGATACGCGCGGAGACGTCGTGCAGGGCGCGCAGGTTCAGCTTGTGGGACCCTCCCATTCTGTTGTGCAGACAAAGAGTTCCGGCTCCGACGGGCAGTTCGATTTTGCGGGCGTCCCTGCCGGCTCCTACAAGATCGTTGTCTCAGGGAATGGCATGAGCATGTTCGCTTCCGGTACGTTTCAGTTGAAGCCCGGCGAATTTCGCATTGCGCCAACCATCACGCTCGCCGTGTCGGGTGGGGCCACCAGCGTCACGGTTACGGCTGACAAGGAGCAGCTTGCCGAGCAGCAGGTACGCATCGCCGAGCAGCAGCGCATCGGCGGCGTCATTCCAAATTTCTACAGTGCCTATGACTGGGATGCCCCACCCATGATGGCGAAGCAAAAATTTAAGCTTTCGTTCCGATCGCTCATCGATCCGGTTTCCATCATCACCGTTGCCGGTATTGCAGGCGCGGAGCAATACCAGGGATTGTTCTCCGGCTATGGCAGCGGAATCGGTGGATTCGGCAAACGTTTCGGCGCAGCGTATGCCAATCGTTTCGCGGGCGACATGCTCTCCCGGGCTGCCTTTCCGTCGATCTTTCATCAGGACCCAAGGTATTTCTACAAAGGGAAGGGAAGCGTCGGTTCCCGAGCTTTGTATGCAATGTCTCGTGCGGTTGTGACCCGCACCGATGACGGACGCCTTCGGCCGAACTACTCCGAGGTTCTCGGCGACTTTTCTGCGGGCGCAATATCGAATCTCTACTATCCGCAATCTGACCGCGGCGTCTCGCTCGTTATGCTGAACGGCGCTACCGGTGTAGGCGCGAATGCGGTCTCGAACCTCATCCGGGAGTTTCTGCTGAAGGGCCTGACCTCGCACGTTCCCAAGGGAACCAACGGCCAGCCTTGAAGATCAGGTTGCACCGATCGCCGAACATCCTGCAACGCTTTTCCCTGACCCCTGACCCCTGACCCCTGACCCCTGACCCCTGTCACAAAACCATCTTCCCAATCGTCATCAACTGCATGTTCGACGTGCCTTCGTAGATCTTGCCCACCTTCGCGTCGCGATAATACTTCTCCGCCGGATAGTCGCGTACGAATCCATTGCCGCCGAAGACCTCCACACACTGGCTCGCCACCCGCTCCGCAACCTGCGACGTGAAGTATTTCGTCATCGCCGCCTCGCGCACATACGATTGCCCCGCATCCTTCAGACGAGCGGCGTTGTAGACCATCAGCTTTGCCGCTTCAATTTCCGTCGCCATCTCCGCCAGCGCAAACTGCACTGCCTGGAATTCCGCGATCGGTTTGCCAAACTGCCGCCGCTCCTTCGCGTACTTCGCCGCATGTCCCCACGCGCCCTCGGCCAGCCCCAGCATCTGCGCACCAATGCCGATGCGCCCCTCGTTCAGCGACTCAATGGCGATCTTGTATCCCTTGCCTTCTTCTCCCAGAAGATTCGCCGCTGGAACCACGCATCCATCAAGCACCAGTTCGCACGTGCTGCTCGCCCGAATCCCCATCTTGTCTTCCTTGCGGCCAACTGAAAATCCCGGCGTACCTTTCTCCACAAAGAATGCCGTGATCCCTCGATATCCCGCCGCCGGATCGAGCGTTGCGAACACCAGAAACAGTCCCGCCTCCCTGGCGTTCGAGATCCACAGCTTGCGTCCGCTCAAGCGATAGCCGCCATCTACTTTTTCCGCCCGGGTCTGCAGCGCAAACGCATCCGACCCTGCGCCGGCCTCGCTCAACGCATACGCGCTCGCCGTATCCGCGGCCAATCGGGGAAGCCACTTCTGCTTCTGCTCTTCATTTGCCCATCGCCGAATCGCATTCACCACCAGCGTATTGTGCACGTCCACCAGCACCGCTACAGCCGGATCAACTGTGGCAATCGCCTCGATCGCCAGCACCGCATCAAAGAAGCTGCCGCCCGCGCCGCCCAACTCTTCCGGAATTTCAATCCCCATCAACCCCAGCTCGAATAGCTTCTTTATCAATCCCGGCGCGAACTGCTGATCGTCGTCCATCGTCCGCACCGCCGGCGCGATCGTCTCCTGCGCAAACTTCCGCACCGTTGCAAAAAACATCCGTTCTTCTTCGGTCAGATAGGTCAGCGGGGAAGGGAAAGGTCTCTTGTCAGACAAGGAAATCAGTGCCTCCGGCATCGGAGTGTATCAGAATGTCGCGCCCGCCTGCGTGCAGGCGATGCGGATAGGAGACCATTGGAGCCTGAGCGATGGCTCGCCCCACGATCACAACACAAAAAGGGCAGACTTCTTGTGAAGTCTGCCCCGACCGTCCTTCAATCAAATTTCTCCCTTTATTTGATTACCAGCGTGAACGACTGCTGCGCCTTAATTGTGGTTGTGACCGAATCCTGCCCTGCGAGAGTGATCGTATACGTTCCCTTTGCCGGATTCGGAACCTTACTGCCGCCACCGCTGCTGCCTCCGCCGCCGCCGCAAGCCGAGATCGCAAGCCCCAGCGATGCCAGCGCAATCACGCAAGCCAATTGCCGCAGCTTGCGCGACGATCGTCCCAGGAATCCCGCGAGCACCAGCCCCGCAAAGGCGATTCCTGCCGGAACCGGATTGTTTCTCTTCGGAGTGTTGTTGCTCGCCTTCACCGAGCCCCCCGTGTGCGGAATCACGCGAAGGCCGCGCCCCTTGACCGCGCCTCCCGTCGAACTCACGCAGTCCGACGCATTCGTATCGATCGTGACCGTCCCCGTCACCGCTGCCGTGCCTGGCACAGTCATTGTTGTGTCGGTATTGAAACCCGTGCCTGCAAACACGCACAGGTTGGCAAGGGCAGTGTCATTCGAGGTCGAGAAAGAAAAGCTTATCGTTCCGGTATATCCACCTGAAGGCGTGACCGTCAGCGCTTCAGTCCCTTGCGATCCCTGGCTCAAGGTCAAGGTCGTCGGGCTGAACGTCATGGCGAAGGTCCCCTTTCCTGAGGTAGCCCCGCCCACAGTGATCACTACGCTGCTCGTCGAGGGAGCATTCGCGGCGTCACCCGCATATTGCGCCACAATCGTGTGTGCACCGGCCGTCGAGAAGTTTGCCGTGTAGGTCGCGGTGCCGTTCGTCAGGGTCACAGGTGTCGTCGTGCTGCCGGTGGCTCCGTATGCTGTCCCGCTGCCGTCAATCGACAAGTTCACAGTGCCCGTTGGGGTCGCGGTTCCGCCCACCTGCGCCACCGTGATCGTAACGACATCATCTGTGCTTACGTTGGGCGATGCACTCGCCGCCGAAACCGCGGTCGTCGTGGCCACCAGCGGCGTCGCATTCTTCGCCCACGCGCCGGCAATGTTCGCCAGATCCACCGAGCCAAGGCCAGTCACTTGATCGTAGCCTGTTCCCGCCGAAAAGCCCGTCGTTGTGGTGCCGCAATAGGTCGATCCCGCGGTGCAGTTATTGTTGCCGCTCGTCACGTCATGGAACAAGGTGGAGTAATTCGCACCTGCAGCCAGTGTGTAGAGCGTCGGATTCGCCAGGCCTTGTCCATCCGTCCACTCCTGCTTCTGGTTGATCAGCGCAATCATGCCGGCAAAGATCGGCGTTGCAAAACTGGTGCCGCCTGCAACGGTGAGGTCGCCAGAGGTCGAATCTCGGAACCCGCTGTTACAACTCGCTGCCTGCGCTGGCGTTGTACCGCTTGCCTGCGCCCAGTCTGACGTGTCGCTGCTGCAGAACAGGTAGCCGGGGAACCCGGCCGAGGAATAAAGCGAAACGTCAGGCACCAGCCGCTTGGTGCCACTCGGAATACCCGTCACGCCGGTCTGCCAGGTTGGTCTGGCGAACAGCGCGCTGGTGCCGCCACCGGTTGCTCCGAGGCCAAACTGCGTCGAATCGTCGTTCCACACAATCTCCGGGATGTAGGTCTTCGCCGACGTCAGGGCATCGCTCGTTCCCTGGCCGACCCAGTAGGTCGAATTTGTTGAAACACTGTTCGCCGCACTGATCTCCGTGCCGCCAACGCCCGTTACGTACGGGCTGCTCGCGGGGTAATTTACGGCCAGCGCGAACTGCTGCGCAGTTGTCAGATTGTTTGTGGTGTCGCCCGAGCATGCCGTCGATCCCTGGTCGCCCGACGCTGCCAGCACTGTCTGTCCCTGCACCGCAGCCTGGGCCAGTTGTGTTTCCAGTGAGAAGCCGCCGAGCGCCGTCTCGCATGCGCCATAGCTCACGCTGATAATCGGCGCAATCTTCTCGTCGATCGCATACGCAATCGAATCGAATGCGTTCAAGTTTCCGCCGTTACCCGTGTACACAAAGTCGATCGTTGCGCCCTTCGCAATTGCTCCGGACCACTCGATATCCAGGTCCGACTCGCCCTCATCGCCGCCTGCAACCACCTTCGAAGCTCCCGAACCGGGTACCAGCACCATCACTGGATCCTTCACAGGAAGCCCCGCAGCAGTCTCAAACGCCTCGATGTCGCTCGCTAGTACTGCCGATTGGCCGACGATTGCAATCGACTGACCCGCGCCGGTTATGCCGCCCGGGCTGTAGAGCGGATTGATGTCGTAAGTCACGGCGATGTCACCCGGCGCAAAGAACACATTGCCAGACTGGCCCGACGTGAACGCGCGGTGCGTTGAAATGTGCATCGGTCGCGGCTTGAAGTCGCTCAAGTCCCGCACTGCCGCAATGGTCGGCGCAATGGCGGTAGGCACCGAAAGCAGCGTGGCCGGAGCAAAATGTGTCTCGCCATTGGTCTTGAAGTAGTGCATCTGGGTCTGGAAAGCCTGCTCCACCTGGCCTGCCGTGCCCGAGAAGCGGATCATATTCCGGCCTCTGGCTACAGAGGCGATCGCAAAGCCCTGCTGCTGAAGCCACGTCTGCACTTTGTCCATGTCCGACTGGGCCATGCCAAACCGCGCGCCAAACTGTTCCGGGCTCAGCCACTGGTGATACTGCGGCGAGCGCGGATCCTGCTGCGCTGCAATCAGCGCCTGCAGATGCGCTTCCTGGGCGGTCGAACGGTTGAATACGATGCTCATGCCGTTAAGCTTGGCATCGGAAGGCATCCGCCCGGCATCGAACTGGGTTGAACCGAGAGGCTGCTGCGTTGCCCTCAGTGGCGAAACCGCAACATTGCTAATCTCACTTCGAATGCGGGGAGTCGGCGTCTGCGCGGCCACGGCGGTCGATGCCAGGGCAAACGCAGCAATCCAGCCGCACACCCGAAGCCTGTCTTGACCTTGAAGCAGCTTCGTAATCATAGCCATCCTTGGAAACGGAACCGGTTGAGACCAGACGTGAGCCGCACCCAGCCCATGCTCGAGTCAAGCCAATGTCAAGCCGCGCGGTTAGCGTCCTCGTGAAGGAAGGGAGACGAACGAGCCACCTGTGCGCGGTGTAGGTAAGGGACACCCCCTGAACCATCGTCCAGCATTGAGCCCTATTTTTTAGACTCAACTTGAAATATAAAGTTGTGGAAAGTAATTACTTTGGAAAGTGCCTCTGCCCGATAATCCGCGAAATCCCGCCAGTTCTAAGGGTCTGAAAGTCATCCAGATAACAGATTCTTCGGCTTCAAGTCCAAGGCAGCTAGTTCGGCCGGTGCAGCACCTTCAGCGCCGCAGTTCCCCTGCGCGGAGCGATGTACCCCGCGGCTCTCCACGAGATCGATAGGGTCTCGCCGTCCAGCAGTTTACGGATCTGCACCCGTGCGTGTTCGCTCCACGGACCCGATTTATCCAGCTTCACGTAGGCCTGCCAGTGGCGGAGGGCCGACCTCGGTTCGCCCTTGCGTTCGAAGGCCAGGGCCAGGTTGTAATGCGCATCGGCGTAACGGGGCGCCAGTGCTACCGCCCGCTGATAGGCTGCGATCGACTCGTCGGACCGCTCCAGTTCGTCCAGCACGTTGCCGAGGTCAAAGAACGCCAGCACGTATCCTGGGTCCTTCACGGTTGCCTTGCGATACAACTCCTCCGCGCGAACATGCTGCCGGAGATGAAAGTGAATGGTGCCGAGATTGATGTAGCCGGGCGCGTAGTCGGGATCGACCTGCAGCATCTCCTCATAGAGTGCAATGGCGCGATGCTTCTCGCCAGCTTCTTCCGCCTGCACCGCGGCCATGAACAGTTCCTGCACTCCGCGGAGTTCGTCCTGCACCCGGCTGAGCGCACACACCGCTGCGATCCCCGTCTGCCGTTCCATCCGCTCAAAATCAAACAGCAACTGCCGGCGGATCGGGTCCACCATCGCGCCATCGCATCGAAACGCAAGACGCGTCCCCGTCCGCACCAGAGACGCCTCCTGCAGCGGATTCGACATCCCCGCCACAGCCTGCATGGCCGCGACCGAATGCCGGATCGACGCTGCCGGCACGTCGTCCTCGCGCAGCGAGCGTAGCGTTCTCAATTGTCCGAGGTCTTGGAAAGTGTAGATTTCGCGCTGGCTGATGAGCCCGGCTCTTTCCCACCCCTGGAGCTGGCGGGAACTGATCTGCAGAATTCTCAACACATCCTGGCGGCTAAAGCTGTTCACTCTTCAATGCTCCGGTGGTTACATCCCGGTGGTCCGCAGGTCCGCAGGATTCGAACTCGGTCCTGAAACTCGTGAAAATCGACACCATTTACTAGCTTGATAAGCCGACGGCTTGGCTCGCACCTTGCGAAAGTCACACTACAGCTTGAATTATGCCAAGAATAAGCGTGGATAAGCCGGGACGAAACAAGATTGCATGAAAAAGTGAGTGGATAACTCGTACCTCATTTGGTTCCAGTGTCATGGCGGATTCCATCTGCACAAAAACGGCGCCATTTTTAGCAGACTCCCTTTGCGTTTCCCAATTGCTGCTGGCCGACCCTTTCCGGAATTCACCGCGTTCTCCCGCTGGCCGAGTTGCCGATTGCCCGTTTGTCGTCCGCACCTTCGTTTATTCTGGGGTAAGGAAACCCTCTATGTTTTGACCTTGGGTTATGGTATTTTTGTCCCGCTCTTCCAAAACAAGCCTCCGACTCCCCTGAGTTTGAGTCCCCAGGACCCTATGGATATGCCTGGCAACGACGTGCAGTCCGACCGCACTCTCCGTGACTTGGCGCGCTCGTTGCAAGAAGCCCAGCGCATCGCCGGTCTTGGCAGCTACGTGCTCGATCTGAAGACCAACCACTGGTCCTCCTCCGATGTCCTCGATCAAATCTTCGGAATCGGGCCCGAGTATAAACGCTCCATCGAGGGCTGGATCGCCCTCATTCATCCCGAAGATCACGCCATGATGGCCGCCTATTTCGACGAAGAGGTCCTCGGACGCGGTGAGCTTTTTGACCACGAGTACCGAATTATCCGCAACAATGATCGCGCCGGACGCTGGGTACATGGCTGCGGCCGTATTGAATGCGATCCTTCTGGCGAACCCGTCTTCATGCGCGGCACTATTCAGGACATTACCGAAAGAAAGCGAACCGAAGCCGACCTCCGCCAGAGCGAGGAGTTGCTTCAGCTCTTTATCCAGCATGCCCCAGCCGCCCTCGCCATGTTCGATCGGGATATGCGCTATATCGCCGTCAGCCGGCGCTGGTGCGATGATTTCAATCTTCGCGGGTCAGACATCCTCGGTCGTTCCCATTACGAAATATTTCCCGATATGCCCCCGCGCTGGCTCACCATTCATCGCCGCGCCCTGGGCGGTGAAACCATCAAACGCGATGAAGATACTTTTGAACGCTCCGACGGTTCGGTGCAGTATCTGCGCTGGGAGGTGCGGCCCTGGCTTACCGGTACCGGAACTCTAGGCGGCATCATCATCTTCACTGAAGACATCACCGCCCGCAAGCGTTCTGAATCCCGCCTGCAACTCGCCGCCAGCGTCTTTACACATGCTTCGGAAGGCATCGTCATTTCTGATCCCGCCGGCATCATTCTCGATGTCAACGACGCTTTCACCCGGATCACCGGTTACAGCCGCGATGAAGCGGTTGGTCTACGGACCAACCTGCTGCGCTCTGGCCGGCAAAACAAGGAGTTCTACGCCAACATGTGGCGCGACCTCATCGAGAGCGGACACTGGTCAGGCGAAATCTGGAACCGCCGCAAGGACGGCCGCGTTTTTGCCGAGATGCTCACCATCACAGCGGTGCGCGATTCTGCCGGGAACACGCAGCAATATGTGGCCCTCTTCTCTGACATCACCTCGGCAAAGGAGCACGAGCAGGAGTTGCAGCGCGCGGTTCTCTACGATCTGCTTACCGGTCTTCCCAATCGTGTGCACCTCCGCGATCGCCTGCACCACGCCATGGTCCAGGGCGAGCGCCGTGGCAGCATCCTGGCTGTCGTTTGTCTTGATCTTGACAACTTCAAGGCGATCAATGATCGTCACGGCCACACTGTCGGCGACGAACTCCTCACCACTGTTGCCCATCGCATGAAGTCCACGATGCAGCATGATGACACCCTCGCCCGTCTCGGCGGCGACGAATTCATCGCCGTGCTCCGCGACTTCGGGGACCCTGACCAGTGTCTCCCGATGGTCAGGCAGCTTCTTGAAGCCGCTTCCCAGCCGGTTCTGATCGGAGATACATCGCTTCAACTCTCCGCCAGTGCGGGAATCGCCTGCTACCCCCAGGCCGAGGATGTCGATGCCGACCAACTTCTGCGCCAGGCTGCGCAGGCACTCTATCAGTCCAAGATCAGCGGCAAAAATCGCTACCACCTCTTTGACTCCCGGCTCGCCCGCTCTACACGCGGACATCACGAAGACCTGGAGCGCGTCTGCGCCGCTCTCGCTCGCAAGGAGTTCCTGCTCTATTACCAGCCAAAAATGAACATGGCCACCGGCGCCATCGTAGGCGCTGAAGCGCTTATCCGCTGGCAGCACCCTGAACGAGGCCTCCTCACTCCCGGAGCGTTCTTGCCCATCGTCGAAGGACATCCTGTCGCACTCGAAATTGGAGAATGGGTCATCGACACGGTTCTTACGCAGATGGAAACCTGGGCTCCCTGCGGCCTCAAGATTCCGGTAAGTGTCAATATCTCCGCGCAGCAGTTGCAGCAGCTCGATTTTCCCGCGCGTCTGCATGAGTTGCTCACCGGCCACCCCTCCGTCGATCCTTCCCGCCTCGAAATCGAAGTGCTTGAGAGCAGCGCGTTGCCCGACATGGCACAGGTCTCGCAGGTCATACACACCTGCGGCAAACTAGGTGTTTCTTTTGCTCTGGATGACTTCGGCACCGGCTACTCCTCGCTGGCCTTTCTGAAGCGGCTTCCCGTCGATGTGCTCAAAATCGATCAGACCTTCGTCCGCGATATGCTCGACGATCCTGAAGACCTCACCATCGTCGAGGGGATGCTTGGCCTCGCAACGGCTTTTCGTCGTCAGGCCGTCGCCGAGGGTGTCGAAACCGTGGAGCAGGGAATTCTGCTGCTTCGCCTCGGTTGCCAGGTCGCTCAGGGCTTTTGCATTGCGCGCCCCATGCCGGCAACCGATCTTCCCGGTTGGGTGGCTACCTGGATTCCGCATCCCCGGTGGTCGAATGTCGCCGTCCTTGATCCCACCGACCGCCCGCTCCTCTACGCAGGCGCCGAGCACATCGCGTGGGTCAGCGCCATCGATGCGTTTCTTCACGGCAAGCGTCGCGTTCCTCCCTCGATCGATCCCTCACAATGTCGCCTCGGCGCGTGGGTGGCCTCTCAGTCCCTCTCTCTCGAAACCCGGCCGCCCATTTATCGGCAGGTCGTGTCGCACCACCATGAGCTCCATTCCTGCGGCGTGGACATCCTCACCCTCCAAGGCGAAAATCGCACCGCCGAAGCGGCTGACGCCTTAGCCCGCCTGCACACCGTCCTCCAGAGTCTGCTTGCCGCGTTAGCGAACCTCTTCGCTCACGAATGACACCGGCTCACTCGTCAGCTCCGGATCCCATGAGGTGTAACCTGCTGCAGTCATTCAACTAACCCGCGATTCATCTTTCCCTCTGTCTGAAAGTCACTTCTGAATCCGCCCTCTCTCTCGCCTTTCGTTCGCCGGATGGAGTATCATTGCGCGAAAATTTTCCAACGTCTTGAAACGTGCTAAATCGCTTTTCACAAAGCCCTGCGGATCCGCATGGCTTCGGAAATGAAAACGTTTTACGCGCCAGCTCGGGAGAACGTCTATGAAGAATTTGCATCAGATTGCAGCGCTTTGGGTGGCAGTGAGTCTCGCAACAGCATTGACAGCGTGCGGCGGAGGCGGCGGAGGATCCACCACCCCCCCGCCCCCCACCGCCTACACCCTCACCGTAAACTCGGTCAATCCGGCAACCGGCGTGGGGATGACCGTTTCTCCAGCCGACAACAACGGCGCAACAAATGGCAATACTTCATTCACTCGGACATACAACTCCGGCACCGCTGTAACCGTCACAGCGACCTCCCCGACCGGCGACAACACCTTCGCTTCCTGGGCAGGATGCACCACCGCAGCCACCGTGACCTGTCACATCACAATAAGCGCCAACACCGCAATCACCGCGACCTTTGACTCGCCCAAGACGACGCCCACCGTCACCGTGACGCCTGCTTCCTTCTCCATCACCACGGCGCAGGCTCTGTCGGCCGCCGTCTCCGTCAGCGGAGGCGGCAGCAATCCTGTGCCGACGGGCTCCGTCACCCTGTCCAGCGGAACATACACTTCGTCCGCGGCGACGTTGTCCAGCGGCAGTGCCACCATCAATGTCCCCGCAGGTTCGCTCGCCGTCGGTTCAGATACGCTGAGCGCTGCGTACACGCCCGATTCCTCGAGTTCCTCCACCTACAACACAGCCAGCGGCACCTCGGCTGCAGTCACTGTCGCTGCGGTCGTCTCCACCGTGGCAGTCGATCAGACAAGCATCGGGCCTGCCGTTACCGATCAGCTTCTCGGCATGAATCTGGCCGCCTGGTACGACATCCACACCAACGCCACACCGATCCTGAACGCTTTTAACGTGGCTGGTATCAAAGCGGTTCGCTGGCCAGGTGGATCGTGGTCGGACGTGTATCACTGGCAAAGCAACTCCAATTGCCAGGCCCCGCCCAATGGCGGAGGCACCCCGAATTCCAACTCCACCTTCGCAAATTTTGTCAGCGAGATCGCAATTCCGGGCGGTCTGGACGTAGCGTTGACGGCGAATTACGGGTCCAACGCAGCCTGCACCGGCGGCGGCGATCCCACGGAAGCTTCCTCATGGATCACGAAGGCTCTGGCTGATGGAATCACGGTGAGCCACATGACAGTCGGGAACGAGGAGTACGGCAGTTGGGAAGAAGATCTGCACGCCAAGCCGAATGACCCCGCCACGTATGCCGGCGCAGTCGTGGGAGCCGGCGGCTACTACAGCTTGATCAAGGCGGCCAGTCCGAACACGCTCGTCGGCGTCGATGTGGAGGCAGACAACGTCGTCGGAGGCTGGGATGATACGGTCCTCGCCAACGCAAAGGGCTCCTACGATTTTGTTGAATATCACTTCTATCCCCAGGCCCCGGGCTCTGAAAGCGACGCTTACCTGGTGCAAAAGGCATCACAGGATTTGACCAAGAACATCAACACGATCAAATCAGAATTGACCACAGCCGGCAAGCCCAACACGCCAATCTATGTCGGTGAGATGGGCTCCGTATATAGCAGTCCCGGCAAGCAGAGCTGGTCCATCACCCAGGGACTTTATGCAGGCCAAGCGCTCGGCGAAATGATGAACGACGGAGTTGTGCGCGCGACCTGGTGGATCGGTTTCGGCAATTGCGACGAGGGCGCTGGCGGAACCGCAGCGGGCAACATGAGCTCTTCGTTGTATGGGTGGCAGACATTTGGCGCCTACAACGTTTTTTCCGATGGACCCACGGACGGTCCTTGCGGCGTGGGCTCAGGTCCCATCGGAACCATGTCGCCCACGGCGCGCGCATTCCAGCTTTTCAGCAACGTTGCTGTCAACGGTGAAAGCGTCCTCACTGCAGGCGTCACCGGCGACACCACCAATGTGCGCGCTTATGCGGCCACGCATAGCGGCGGCACTATACTGGTCCTGTTCAACGTCAGCCAAACCGCAGGCGAACAGGTCACGGTCTCGCTCTCTGCTCAGAACTCAAGCACGGATGTCAGTGTCGAGACTTACAGCAAGGCGATCTACGACCAGTCGCAAACCAATGTCTGGTCCGATCCCACCACTACGGATATGGGAGCGCAAAATCTCCCGCTGACTCTTATGCTCGCTCCATGGAGCATGAATGTCGTGATCATCAAATAGCCCGGCCAAGGGCCAACCTGAACAGCAATCCTCATGACCGGCCTGCAAGGGCCGGTTTTTACTTCTGGAGTGCATCGGGGTCTCTGCGGACGGTCTTCGCCGGTCGGCTGGTATCGCACCATGAGTGGGTGTCCACGGACCCTTCGAGCCCGGCAATACATCGACCGACCTCGTTGCCCGCACCCGCGTTCCACGGTGTCTAAGTTTGTAGAAGGGGGATTGCTGCGTTTCGAATCGGATGGAGCCGACGATCGGACTTGAACCGATGACCTGCTGATTACGAATCAGCTGCTCTACCAACTGAGCTACGTCGGCCGGTGAAACGGGTCCCCGCAAAACCGGTTTGCGGAGTGGATATGAACGGGCACACTAAAGCGCAGCGGTTCGTGTCTCCTTCACGATTGTATCGTTGCGCCGGTATTCGGTAAAGCCGGCGGCAGAGGCAGCCAAAACCCTGCCAGCGCCGTCCCTTCAATATCCGTTGGGAGAGGAGCCAATCCAATTCGATGATGAACATGACCCTGCAGCTCTCTCTCAGAATCGCTCTCGTCTGGGCCGCAGGTTTTCTGATCGCGGTGGCTGTCGAAGCCCTCTTGCCCGATCAGGCAGGCATCAAACTCGCCGGCAAGCAAAGCGTTCTCTTCATTACCTTCAGCCGCATGGGCTTCTGGACCTGCGTCTTCGCCGCCCTCCTCGTTACTGCTCTCGTTATGGGCCGTGCCATGCTCTCCGACATCGGCTGGAACACCTTCCGCTAACTCAAAATCCGCTTCCCTTCTGGATCTGCTTGTGTATTTCTTGCGCGCAGCCGATCACCAATCGCCCACCAACAACCGCTATACTGCTCCCCATGCAACAAGACCCCTTGGAAGAATGGCGTCGCCTCACCGTGCTCTACAGCGAAATGGGCGACATCGAAATCCACGACCTCGTCGCCCAGATCAACGACCTTACGCCGAACGCGCAGCAAATCCTCCGCGATGAATTGAAGAAGCGCGGGATTTCCGAAACGCCCCGTGCTCAAAATGTTGGTTCGTCCGACACTGACAGTTCGTTGATCCACTGGGATGGCAGGGAAGATAGCGATCTCGACCCGGATAGCAACGCCGCTCAAGTTGCAGCGCGCGCGTATACGTGGAAGACAGCACTCTACCGTTGCGACTCAATCGACGAAGCAGCTCAGCGGTGCGAGATGTTGAGTCGCGCCGGCATCGAGAGCTGGGTGCAGCGGGCCGGATCGCAATTCAATATTCCCTGGAACGATGAACTCGGCGCGGGCAACATTCAGATCAACGTCGCCGCAGACCAGCTCGAGCAAGCCAGGGCGGTGGTCGCCCAACCGATCCCGCAGGACATCGTCGATGAGATAAAACAAGAAGAAGAGACTCCAGCCTACGAAATCCCCCTTTGCCCCAAGTGCAAAGCCGAAGATCCCATCCTCGAATCCGTCGAACCCTCCAACAACTGGCTCTGCGAGTCCTGCGGCTACACCTGGTCCGACCCCATCTCCGAATCGATTCAGGGCTGACGGCCCTGTCCGTC
>NZ_JBAUUO010000127.1:0-84385 GCF_049582745.1 Occallatibacter sp. | reverse complement strand
TCGATGAACTGTAAAAGCACGATCGTCATGTCGACGCCCTGCGCCGCGGTTGCCGCCTTGAAGGCGTTGTGGAGACCTGTTTCAACGTTCACGTTCACTCTTTTGACTCCTGATACTGCTGCTTTCTTGATTGCGCTCACCTCCTTCCCCTGGAGGTGAGTATACGGGTTTGAGTACGCGCCACCAGGGAAGGCCGGAGCGGCGGCGGCAAGATTCTATTTCCAGGCCCCACCACAGAGCCGGGCCAGATTGGCCATCCTCTCGAAACCGCACTCCAGGGCGCCGGCCATCGAACGAAGCTCGGCCGCCGTCTCTGGAACATGGCCAGCCTCGATGGCTAACCATTCTGATGTCTCCATCCCGGCCAAATAAGCTGTCTGCTCGGCAGAACGGCCGCCGGCCAAACGGGTTGCCTCAATGCAGCTGCCAAAAAGGCGCCCCCAGACCTGCCGGCGGAAAAGACTGGGATCATGATCGATGTGAGTGTACATACACATTTGTGTGTTACTCCTTATAGACGCTCCTGTCAAGCAACTGCAGGATTACGCTGATTTGAACGACATGATGACTATGCGCTCACAGGAGCCACCCACCAAAGTCAGGACAACTGAAGGGCAAGAGCCCGAGGATTATCCAACCATCCACAAGATGGCCATCCTGGCAGATGTAGCTCCCTACTCACGTGAGTACAACACCTATCGCCAGATCGTCGGTAAAGAAGCCGAGGGAAATACCGAACTCGAAATCGAATACCAGAAGATCCTCAACCGGGTCAAACAAACCCGTGAATCGGTCATCAAAATGACCGATCGACACTTCACCGCCCCTGTCGATGAGATCTCCGGCACCATCGAAGAAGCCACTCCCCACGGCATCTCGCTCAAAGAATATCCAGGCCGGATCTTTCAGTTCTCCTCCGTCTCGACCAGCGCCGCCGATATGTCGGCGCGGATCCTGGGTGAACACCAGGTGTCTTCATCCTGCCGGCAACAAAAGCCCTCGCGCGTGCGCGACAAGCCGAAAGCCCTAACCATCAGTCCGGGACTCTCCGTTCCTGGCTCGCTCATCCTAATCATGGAAGATAAGCTCAAGTGGTCTTTCCGTCCTGCCGCACACAAAAGCCCTCGCGCATGCGCGATCGAAGTCGCCCTCTCGATTCCGTGTCACTTCCGCACCAGTCTCCGCTCTGATCAGCGTGGGGCGGGGATCGTATGGTCTCTTCATACTGGCGCACACAAAATCCTCGCGCGTGTGCGTCGGACCGAAGCTCTACATGATCTGGGCCGCAGCCTCGTTCTGACTTCGTCAGCTTCTCTCTCTATATATATGGAAGTTTTTGTGGTCGCTCTATTCCCGTTCCTCGATTACGAGAACGGATCCATCATCTGGATCAGGGGTCTTGCTGGATCTGGTCTCTATATATGGATCAAGCCCTTTTCTCTGCCGCCGCCGGCTCGGATATCCTCGCCCGCTGGCCCTCGAAAAAGGGAGTGCCTTTCTGGTTATAAAAGCCGTCGCAGCGAAGCAGAAAACAGCAAGGCATTTCTTCTTGGTGTTTTGACAGCGCGCGACCGGGAGAATGCCCTTTTTCCCTCCTAGCATTGACACTTTTCGCTTTAAGGTTCGCTCAATCTTCGCCTCGACTCCCGCTCTAGTATAGGCAAACAGGGCAAAGTAGCAAGATTTGGTAGTTACTCATGTATAAACAAATACTCAATAAGGAAGCTCAAACCATGCCATTCGCAACGCCACTAGTTCCGAATTCTTGTATCACCGGCTACAGCGTAAGGCGCGCTTCGAATCTCACCACATGCCAACCGGATGCCCCGCGGACTAGATGGTAGGTTCCCTGTGCCATGCACAGGTTTCCGCAAAAGTAGCCGCCTTCAATCTCGACTTCAGATTCACTCACCTTTCGGAAAGCGACAAGATTGAAGATTACGGAGTCCTTCTTTTTGTCATCCACAATCATCATGAGTTGCCTATCGTTTTGCCTGTGACAGGCCGATGCTCCTTTTACTTTCAGCGGCCGAAGACGTTGCAGCAAAGCTGGGTCTGGGTCGGTACCGTTGATTTCGACGCAGTATGTATGCATTTCCTGTTGCCAGGATTTGATCTGATACCGGATGACGGCTTCCTGTAAATCGAGGTCGCCCGAACTCACGTCATTCGGCTTATGAACTGACTGAGGCAGCACCTGCACCGCAATCATCAGTGCGATGGGGCCGATTAGACGGCTCGGGATTATCCTCATATCCCCTCGATGCTATAACGAAACTCGCTGAACGCGTTTTAGGCCAACGTTACCTTAGACCAATCCTGCCCTCCGAGCTGTTTCACCTCTGGCGTCTGAGTAAGACATGGAGCGCTGGAGAGCGCTCTTCGGGAGTGAATCTCAATGGCATGTGCAACTTTGCGGTTGGCGGTATGCTCTGTCATCAGATTTCGGTTCCCTCCATTTTTGCTATACTGGCCTTGTTTTCCGGCGGTTGAATGCGCGCTCAATTTTCGCCGGATGCCAGCAACGAGACGCGACTAGAAGCGATACATAGGCGATTCGCCTAATGCGAAAATATGGAATTTCCGATGGCGCTGAAGGGATATTCAGCTTACGGGCTTTGCATCCATACCGATCTGGAGTGTCCCGAACTTCGCGCTCTTCCCGTTGAAATGGAGCATCCCGATGTGACAATCCATTTGTTGCCTCCTTCAACAGAAGATTGGGAAACGCTGGGAACAGGCGGCTATGAGGTTCAGCCAAGAGTTTTCCGCATGCTCGTGCCTGACGTGGCGCAATACACTGTCGAAGATGGACGTCGGATCCTTATTACGCCGTTTCCGAATGCTGCGGCGGAAGAGTTGCGTCTGTTTTTGCTCGGTTCAGCTATGGGCGCGCTTCTCTACCAGCGCGGTTTGTTTCCGCTTCATGGAAGTGCGGTGGAGACACCCTGGGGCGCGATGATTTTTGTTGGAGTTCAGGGCGCTGGCAAGTCTACTCTAGCCGCCGAGTTTCATCGCAAGGGATACCGTCTGCTTTCCGATGATGTCTGTGCCGTCGAAGCTACGCCCGAGGGCTTGCGGATTTTGCCCGCTCTGGTCCAGTTCCGGCTATGCGCCGATGCTTACGATCGCCTCGGAGCCAACCGGGGTGGAGGCGCGCGCTTCAACGTGGATAAGTTTGTGGTACCTATGGGAGAGGGTTACTGCCCCGATCCCGCGCCGCTGCGCGCGATTCATATTCTCAGCGACCACGAGAGTAGCACCCCAGAATTCGAAGTGCTTCATGGCTTTGACCGGGTTCAGCGCCTTCTGGAGAATCTGTATCGGCCCCATTTCCTGAAAGGCCAAGATACCCAAGGTGATCTGATGCGAATGGCAGGGCTGATTGCGAAGAAGGCAACGATGGTTGCATTGACACGGCGTCGCGACCCAGAGGCCGTCGACGGATTGGTCACGTTTCTCGAATTGGCATGGGCGGAGCGCTTTGCCGCAAACCCATAAAGGAGAAGTATCAGATGCGTAGCTTCCGTCCCGAAGATCGGTTGTCGCGCCACGAGGATTTGTTCTCAACGGAGCTCGATCAGGAGATCGCTCTGATGAGCATTGACGCGGGAGCATACTACGGACTGAAGGGGCCAGCTCGGAGCATTTGGGAGATCTTGGAGACTCCGGTCAGCTTTTCTCAGCTCGTAGCTCGACTGGTTGAGGAATACCAGGTATCGCCAGAGGATTGTGCAACGGACGTGCAGGAGTTTCTTCGAGAGATGGAACGGGAACATCTTTTGCGTGTGGAATAACGTGAAGCGCTACGTCCGAATCCCCCGCGCTCATAGGCGCCTGCTATGGGAAGCTTTGACCGCTCTTGCGATTGCGCGGATCGCCATAGCTTGTTTGCCCTTTCGACGCATTGCGGCTTGGTTGGGAACGCCCGGAGCCCAGAGTCCGACCATCGCAACCGCAGAGGAGACCCGGATAGCAGAGGAAATCGGGTGGGCTGTAGGCGTTGTGGGGCGGCGAGTGCCGTGGGATGGGCGTTGCCTTGCCCAGGCCTTGGCGGCCACAGGCATGCTGCGGCGCCGGGGTCTCGAGGGAACCGTAAGTTTAGGTGCCCGCAGCGGTGAATCGGCCAGTTTCGACGCCCATGCATGGCTGCGCATGGGCTCATACGTGGTCACCGGTGGCCCAGACCATGAGCGTTTTCGCACCTTCACGACCTTTGCCAGGAGACGTTCTTGAGCGGAATTTATGGGATCTACCGATTCGACGCCGCTCCAGTCGACATTCGGTGTCTAGAGAAAATGAAAGCGGCCATGGCCTATTACGGTCCTCACGGCGGCGGTAGCAAGATTGTTGACGCCGTGGGAATGGGTCACTTGCTGCTTGAGATCAACCCGGAAGACAGGTTCGAGAGCCAACCGGTGTCGGGTGAGCGCGGTCCGGTGGTCAGCGCCGCCCGCCTGGATAACCGGGCAGCACTTCTGGACGCATTCGATGTGTCCTCAGCGGATGCACCTCACTTGTCCGACGGGCATTTGGTCAGCTTGGCTTTCGACCGCTGGGGCCAGGAAATCAGCTCACACCTTGAAGGAGACTGGGCGCTGGCTGCGTGGGATCAACGGGAACGCCTTCTTTTGCTGGCCAGGGACGCCTGTGGAACCGCTAACCTCTATTACTACATGGGAGATGGCTTTGTTGCCTTTGCCTCCAGCCTCAAGGCATTGCTGGCGCTCCCCGGTGTTGTCAAAGAACCAGATCTGCTTCGCCTCGCCGAGGTTCTGGTTTCCTGGCAGCATGACGCGGAGCTGACCGCCTACAAGAGCTTCCGCCGCCTTCTCTGGGCTCATGCGATGACGGTCGGCCCCCATGGCCGGACCCGCATCTGGCGCCATTGGTCTCCCGAAGGCCGCGATATGCTCAGCTTTCGCCGAGATGAGGGGTACGCAGAGGCCTTTCTAGAGCACTACACCCGGGCTGTTCAGAGTGGCCTCCGGACCCAAAAGCCAGTGGCGGCTGAGCTATCCGGTGGCCGGGATTCGGGCTCAGTGGTGGTTCTGGCGGCGCCATTGCTTGCCGCTCAGGGCCGCAGCCTTACCGCATACACTTCGGTGCCCTGCCTGCCTCCAGTCGGGGCCAATGAGAGGCAGCAGGGCAACGAATGGGAGATGGCCCAGGCTACGGCTGCGATGGCAGGTACGAATGTCCGGCATGTCTCGATCGACGCGGCAAACTTCGGGGTCATCCGCGGCATTGAATACCTCCTTGACCTTCACGATGGTCCAAGTCACGCGGCATGCAACCAATACTGGCTCCAGGCCATGATGGAAGCGATCACCCGCGACGGGGCTGGGGTTATATTGAGTGGGCAAATGGGCAACGCAACGGTGTCCTGGTCGGGGAATGGATCGGCTCTCCTTGCGCTCCTCCAAGGTCACCCAAGTGTGGCGTTGCGATTGTTTCTTCATGCGGAGCCAAATCTCTTCCTCACCTTGAAGCGGCAGGTATTGAAGCCCATCGTGAAGCCGAGCCTATACGCTCTTCGACGCTTCAAGACACCTCCAAGCAAGTGCTGGCGAGATTATTCCGCGCTCAATCCTCACATGGCTGTTGAGTTGGGTTTGGATGGCCGCATGCGTGCGGCGGGCCACGATGCAACCTTCATCTTTTCCCCTCTGGAAGATGGTCGGGGCCTATTTTTCCGGCCTGACTTCGGCGTCGGCTACGGCATTGGGACGGAGATGTCGGCATGGCATTCGATTTCCACCGTGGATCCGACCTCCAACCTCTCCCTGATAGAGTTTCTTCTGCGGGTGCCGGACGATCAATTCTGCCAGAGCGGCCAACGCAGCCTTTTGATAAAGCGCGCCTTCCGGAACATATTGCCCGAACCCATACTAAGCGGAACGCGCAAAGGGATACAGGCCGCTGATGTGGGCCATCGGGTTATGCGAGAATTGCCTGCGTTCCGCGAATGCTTGAATTCTCTCGATTCACTGCCAGAAGCTCGGGAGATGCTCGACATGCCGCTCATGCACCGCTGCCTAGAAGATCTTGTTGCAAAGGTCGATCTCGCGTCTACAGGGAGGGCCGCCATGATCTTGCTTCGAGGGATGGGCGTTGGGATGTTTCTTCGCCGTCTGGCTGACGCTAGAAACTGAGGTTCCTGCACTTCATGCTGCTCAGCAAGATCAAACGATTCTTTCGCCAGTTGCCGGCGGGGCGCCGCGCCCTCACCCTGATTTGGAAAGCGGCGGGCAGGTGGACCGTCGTCTGGGGCTTGCTGCTGGTGGGCCAGGGATTGATTCCGGCCGGCTTGGCGCTGCTGCTCAGGACTCTTGTAAACCGGCTCGTAGCCTCCCCAAAGTGGTTTGCCATCGCGCCCCCTGCCCTCGGGATTGCCGGTCTCTGGATCGTGGCGCAACTCTTTTCGAGCGCCCTTTCCTGGATACGCGCCGTGCAGGCCGAACGTGTGCAGGACGAGGTCCAACGCCTGATCCACACCCAGGCCCTTCGCGTGGACCTGGCGTTCTATGACCATCCTGAGTCCTACGATCAACTGCATCGGGCCAGAATTGATGCCATCTCCCAGCCGCTTGCATTGTTGGAGAGTCTCGGTTCAATCGTTCAGAACGGCCTCGGCTTTCTCGTTCTGGCCGGAATCCTCTGGACCTACGCGGGATGGTTGCCGCTGCTGCTGGTTTCGACAGGAATTCCTGGCCTCCTTCTCGTTGCCCGACATATCCTCGCCGAACATCGCTGGCACGTGGAGCACACTTTTGAAGAGCGGCGGACCCGCTACCTGGATTGGTTGATTACCGATCAGGAGTCCGCCGCCGAGTTGCGCCTCTTCGATCTCGGCCCCTACCATCGCAGGGCCTTCGAGAGTCTGCGGGAAATACTTCGTGAGGGGCGGCTGCGCCTGGTGCGGGAAGGCGCTGTCACTGAATTGGGTGCTGGATTGCTCGCCTGGGCCGGCAGCCTGGTGGGCCTCGGCTGGATGCTGCAGAGGACGATCGCAGGGCAAGTTCGGCTGGGAGATCTTCTGCTCTGTTTCCAGGCATTTCAGCAAGGCCAGGTCCTCCTGCGGTCGCTCCTCGAAGGTGCGGGCAAGATTTATCGAAGTCTGCTCTTTGTTGAGAATCTGGATGAATTCCTCAGTCTTCAGCCGGCAATCCTTTCCGTTCAAGGCGGACGGTCCGGAATTCCTGTAAGAGACTGCATCCGATTCGAGAACATCGCATTCACCTATCCTGGAGGGTCCTATCCCGCTTTGGACGGCTTCCATCTGGAAATTCCGCATGGAAAAATTGCCGCCTTGGTAGGGCACAATGGGGCGGGAAAGAGCACACTCATCAAGCTGCTCTGCCGCTTCTACGACCCCGATGCTGGACGGGTCCTTCTCGATGGCGTAGACCTTCGAGAATTGGACTTGTCAGCCTTGCGGCGCCAGATCGCTGTCCTTTTCCAGGACCCCGTCCACTTTCACGCAACCGTGCGGGAGAATATTGCCTTTGGAGATATCGACCGGCCTAGCGACGATGCTCAGATTCGTCAAGCCGCACTGGCTTCAGGCGCAAATGAGCCAATCGATCACCTTCCGGAAGGATTGAATGCCCTGTTGGGCAAGTGGTTTGGAGGCGCGGAACTGAGCGGTGGGGAATGGCAGAGGATTGCTCTGGCCCGAGCCTTTTTTCGGAGGGCATCACTGGTGATCTTGGACGAACCGACCAGCGAAATGGATTCCTGGGCGGAGCAGGACTGGCTGGGGCGTTTTCGCACCCTCACTGAGGGCAGAACCGGGCTTATGATCACCCACCGCTTTACGACCGCCATGCACGCAGACATCATTCATGTTCTCGAACGAGGGAGGGTGGTGGAATCGGGAACTCACGTGGAATTGGTGGCCCTTGGCGGATCGTATGCCCGCTCCTGGGCAGCTCAGATGCGGGACATCGGTTATGCATGAGACTCACTGGCTGGAGGGCAATAGCCCCGCATTTCGCTTGATGATTGCGACCTCCTGGCTGGCCCCGGTTTCCTGGCAGAAAAACCAGGAGGAGCGCATCCGAAACGCCATAAGGGTCGGTCCGGATTGGACGGAATACGTCCGCCTGGTTGATCGTCATCGCATTCCCGCGCTCAGTTGGGCCGCGCTCCAACGGGTATGTGAAGAGGAGATCCCCAGGAACACAAAACAGGAACTGCAACAGCGTAGCGATGGCTGCCGGCTCCAGGCAGTTCAGCACGCCATGCTATTGGCGGAGATTCTGAAGGCCTTTAACCGCGCAGACATTCCCGTCATGGTTCTAAAGGGGCCGATTCTTTCCTCCGATCTGTATGGAGACCTGGGACTGCGCCAGTACCGTGATCTGGACCTGGCAGTCTCACTGGAGGACATTAGCCGGGCGCAGCATTGCCTCGACCCACTCGGTTGGCATCTTGATTCCTCCTACTTTCCCATGACCCCTCGTCAATGGGGAAGACTCTTGCAAATGGAGCACGATCTGAGCTTCGTACACTCGAAGACAGGTTGCGTCCTGGAACTCCACTGGCGCAACCACTGGGAGCGGCCAGACCAGACCGCTTCCCAATGGAACCGGAGTGTTACGTTGAGTTGGAAGGGGTGTTCTTACCAGGCCATGGATCCTGTCGACTTGGCGCTTTTCCTGTGTAGTCACGGGGGAATTCACGCTTGGTTCCGCGCGAAGTGGCTCGGAGATCTTGCCCGCATCTATGCCGAAGGGCGGCTGAATTGGAATGCGGTCCTGGACCGTGGCCTGAGTACAGGTCAGGAGAAGCCCATGCTCGCAAGCCTTCAACTCCTGCACATTTTGTATGAGCTCCCATTGCCGCGCCTTCAGGGTGATGCCTGGGAGAATCTGTCGCCGTTCCTGGTTCAAAGCTCTTTACGCGCTCTTGGGGCATCCAAAGATCCCGCGTCGCATGGCGCACTGGATCTGCTCTCTGATCGCATTCGCCGCGGCCGCTACGACAGGCTGGTTCAACGCCATAAGACCTGGCGCCAGATTCTCGCCGAACTTGCCTACTATCGCGGGGATTATCAAGTGCTGTGTCTGCCAGACGGACTTTTCTGGGCCTATGTTCCATTGCGTCCCTTCCTGTGGGCTTGGAGGAATCTTTCACGAATCCGGGCGCGCTGACGACCGGAGATTTCTGCTCCGTCCTTCAGTGCTCCCTGCCCCCATCGCACTGCCATCAACAACTTACCACTGCGTCACCGGCGCGTGTTGCCAGAAGAGCACAGGTTCGGTCATGAGGGGAAAGGAGCGTTGACGTGCGCAGGAGGGTGTCGTATGCTTCAAGCATTAGGGTTCGTACGTTCCACATTCTAGCCCTAGGAGATTGCGAATGAATAGCTTGGTCGGGACTCCCCTGCAGCCCAGAAAAGAATGGTCTGCGCCTGAACTGAAGAAGATCGATATCGAACAGATTACCGCAACCGGCTCGTCCCCGGTGTTTTCAGACAGATCGCATACCCACCGCCCTAGCTAGGCTGGTTTTGGGCTTTCGACAGGTTCCTTAAGTGCGCTCATTTCGGCTGTAGCGAGCCCTAATATGCTTGAATGCCCTACCAAAACCAACTTTGTGGATGAATTCTACGATTGAGCGAGCTTGCCAAGGGATCCGGAGCACGCATCCGGGTCGTTCAGCGTAGTGCGTCCTAACCTGGGTTGGGAAACTACTCACCCGAGTCCGGTTGGCCGTGGAATCGCAATTCGCAATCTCGAGGATTTCACTATCCGAACCACCCCAGTTTTCGCGGGCGCTCAACTCTGTCCGCGTTAACGTGCGCGAAGCAGAGGATTCCGATGCAGATCACGATATTTGCAACGCGACTTGAGAATGGGGCTTGGAAGGATTGGGAACATATCTGCGACGCGGACGACATCGATGGAGTGGTGGACTCGGCAAATGCCAAGGCCAAGGATCGCGGGCGGTATAGGACGCCTGCTTTTATTGATTACCTGGATGGAGCGCGGTACATCTTCAATGTGGCGCACGGCACGATCGAAAATCCACGGGACGGGGATACAGAGGTCTATGGAGTCGTGGTGGACCAGATTGTCATTGGAAAATATGAGGACCTTCAGCGTCACTTTGTGCTCAAAACAACGTGACCAAAATTGCCGGTATTGAAATGTGCTCGTCGAACAACCGGCAGTACGGGACGAAGTACCTTGCAGCGATGCCAACAACGTCGTATGGACCTGGAGACATGCGCTTCTCGGTGCGAATGAGGCTCCACTGGTCAACGTTGGTATTGGTGAAGACATAACCATCCGCGAACTGGCGGAACTGGTGGCCAGTGTGCTCGACCTTGATTGTCAGCTTGTTTTTGACACGAGCAAGCGGGACGGAACTCCTCAAAAGCCGCTGGACGTCAGCCGAATCCATGCCATTGGCTGGAAGGCAAAAAGTGAGCCTCGAGGAGGAGATTCGGCAGGTGTATGCATTCCTCCAAGCGCACCAGGGCCGCCATCTCTGCTTCTTGCCACAGTGGGCCTTCGCCACCAAGCCGCCTTACACTGATTGGCAATCAGTCGCGTCAAATGCAATTCGTGCGACTTCGATTTCGTCCTCGACGGCCTGTGTTTCTCCGCGAGCTGGCTCCTGCAAATCGACGAGCTGATTAGGCGTGCAGCAATCGCGATGAGAGCAGCACGGTAGAAAGTGAGAGTGTTTTTCCCATGCCGCGTAATCGTGACGACATGTACTACCATCTGCAGAAGCCCTCCGCTACAACATCCAGTTGAAGGGGTGCCTTGAACAACCGGGTTACCATGCGTGGTTTCACGGATTTACAGCCCAAAGGGAGATTCCCATTGAAGTCTGCAATTGGGCACGGAGTCATAGTCTGGACACTCTTCTTCGTCATTTGCATGAGCTTAGGCTACCCGACGCTCAATCGTTACGACCCGCGGTCGATTCCCGGCCTCTCTGACTCTAACGGATACTATGCACTTGTGACTGGCGCCGATGACCAAGCCGGCGACGAGTCGCACCGTGTGCTTGTTCCATACCTCGCCAAGCCGGTCTATTGGATGGCAAAAGGTCATCTCAATACTTGGAATCCTGTTTTCTTCGCGCTCTTAGTCGTTAACTCCTTCTTCATCTCCACTACCGCTTTCATGCTGGTAAGCGTTAGTCGTCGAATTGCCGGGAATGATTCCGCAGCACTCGTCAGTGGGCTCCTTTATCTCTCGAGCTTCGCAGTGGCCAATCTGAACCTTTCGGGATATGTGGACTCTGCAGTGAACTGCATGATGATGGCGGTGGTCTGGACAATGCTTGCCGAGCGCTGGTGGCTCTTGCCACTTTGGGGAGTTTTGGGGGCGATCGCCAAGGAGACATTCGTTCCCTTAGCGGCGGTACTCGTGTTCGGATGGTGGCTGACGGCTTTTCGACGAGGCGCGCGCCGTCTCTCGCAACTGGCATGGTTGGGAGCAATGGTAACACTGGGTTTCGTCGCACTGACTCTTCTCATGTCGCGTGGATCTTCACCTTACTCACCGCTGAGTTTCGCCGCTTCCAGATGGGCCGAGTCAGGCAGCGGTCATTTTTACCTGTCTGGCTTGTACAGATGCCTTGTCGCCCGGGAATTCCTTTTCACCTTCGCATGGTTGCTCCCGTTAGGCTTGTGGCGGCTCGGGCGCATGCCAAGAACATGGGTGATAGGATCGGCGTCCGCGGCACTAGCTGCCCTTGCAATGGGGGCTTACGATGACGCGCTAGGCAACGCGGCCCGGGCGGTTTTTAGCGCCTTAGGTCCATTGCTGAGCTTATCGGCTTCACTCCTGCTTCTAGAGACTAGTACGCGCGGCATATCACGCAGCGAGCGATCGGAACGGTGATCTTGGAAAAGAGCCTTCCATTACTGAGACAGGAGGGAATGGCGATTGGACCGCTGTTTGCTTGAGAAACTTCTACCAGTGCTGGCCCCATTTGTCGCTCATATAAATCATTGACAGCACCTTTAGGTTGCTGCCAAGAGCAATGAAGCCGGAATCCGTTGCAGGAACTGGAACGGCCCCAACTGGAAACTTCGGATTCGATCCTTGAGCTGTTCCTTCTCTTCCCCAGACTTCAATCGATGCCAGCGAAGAAGCCGATTCCTCAGGTTACCTAGCATAAACCCACTCTACAATATGGAAGCGAATTCCAAAAAACTGACCGACCACGGAATTACCCTGACAGATCATTTGCACAAACGGGCACCGGTTGATGCCTTACAACGGTCGCGCGACCGTAATCCATGCAGCTGGACACTGAAGCTTTATCGGAGGACGCGCATTGCAGACGATACCGTTCGAGAAAGCGACGCTGGAGAGACCTTCCGTACACGTGCAGTGGAGGTATGGACGGCCATTGATGCCGACACCAAGCCAATCATCTCCTACCCCGTGGGTCGCCGCGATGCGGGATGGGCAACGGATTTCGTTTGGGATATTCGCCAGCGATTTGTAGGCTGTCCCCAGATTACGACTGACGCACACAAGCACTACATGGCTGCAACTGAAATTGCTTTCGGGGAAAACGTCGATTGGGCGCAGATGCACAAAATCTACGACGCATCTGGCGAAGTTGAGGGCCGCTACTCTCCTGCGAAGGCGAAGCGCGGTGGCCATCGAGAGCGCCGGCAATTCCGCCGAGACCGGCAATGTTCTCATCGATGGTCTGCTTGCCGTAGACGTGCACACCGAACAAAGGCGTCGTACTCCTTTTCGGCCCGTGTGCCCCAAAAGGGGAGCGAATCTCGATTGCCATCTACAACTTGAGTGCCCATGAAGACGTATTGCGGTTTTCCACTCTTGGATTGATCCTTCTTCTTGAGCGGCCCACCGAGTTGAACAGCACAGCGAATGAGTCGGCTAGGGACAGATCGGCGCTGGGGAGAATCTAAAAAGGAGATGAATATGAAAAGGGTATTGAGAAGTCTATCCGCATACATGATGAAAGCAAAGAGATCCGAAGAGGGTCAGAACATGGTTTCGTATGCGCTTCTCATCGCCCTGGTGGCGTGCGGCGCGACGACAGGAATGTCGTCAACGGCAAGCGGCATCAGCAACGCATATAAGCAGATAGCGGGCGAACTTGCATCCGTCACTTCGAGCCCAGCTGTCCCTGCGCCCCCTGCCAAGAGTCCAAAGACCCCGAAGACCCCTAAGACTCCCAAGACGCCGAAGAAATCCAAAGGATAGTCGCTCAACGCCAGGTAGAGCTTGCAGCGCTTGCCTGGAGTTTGCTTGTTTGATACGTCCGCTCAAATCAGAAGAACAACTACGGGTAGTGGTGCAGTTTGGTTTTCCACGGGATAGTAAAGGGGATCAGACGCGGCGTAAGCTTTGGATATGGCAAAGACTACGCGAATAGTTCGAGACACTACCTTTGTTGCAGAAGTTCTTGAGGAACTTGCCGACTCGCTTCCTCCTGGGGAAGAAGCAAAGGCGAGGATATTGAGAGAGGCTGCCGCTATCTATGGCCAGCTTCCCATGAGACGGTTGGTCCATGTCCAAGAAGAGAAAGAGGACGTGAACCAAGCTGCCGCGCGGGTCGTCAGGGAAGCAACTGAAAAATAGCGGTCACTGAATTTGGTAACCCCACAGATTAATCCGAGCTCACTTCCTAATCTGAAATGGCTTCTCTGACAGCTTCAAGCAGTTCTGAATGATTGCGGGACAAATGACGCTCGACATGCGGATTCGCGAGCATTCTCCTGACATAGGCGGAACAAACGGTCAGCGTGAGAACTTCTGTGCTTGCGCGATTCAATGATCTTCGCAGCTCTGAGAAAGAGATCCGAAGATACGATCGGGGGAAAACAACCATCCCTGCGAACCCACAACTGTTCCGCGTTATCGACTACTCGCTGATTCAACCTGACGGATGTGCGGTTATATACGTTTGCGCCGATGTATTTAGGGTTTACAAGAATCTCGTGAATAAGATGGAAGCTCCAAGGCCGTCGGTGCCTGCTCGGGATCCCTCGCGCATTCAAACTATTTGCAATTTCTGTTCGGTTCTTTGATTCTTCGACGAAAGAAAGGTATATCTCCTGAACGATTTTCTGCTCTTCTTCAGGACCAGGCACTAGCACGACCCGGTCGGTCTGTAGCCACTTTGTCTGTCCTTTCTCGAGAATTCCTTTTTGACGCCCTTCACTGTCAATAAGCATTCTCCGCAATCCAAAGCCAACTGGTCCCCCTTGGCGGTATCCGCGTTGAATCAGCCTGCATTGTCCCGCAAACAAACGCACTCGCTCGCGCATGCTGCGGCCCTTGGGGGCCAATCGCACATCATTCTCTCGCGGCAACGTGAGCCGCATCACATCGCGCGGGAGCGAAGACTCAGTACAGTCATCAAATAGTGCACGACCGATTGAACGCAAGGACCTCGGCACGTTGAGGCCGTACATTTTTATTCCAAGATTCTGGCGCCTCTTCTTTCGAGAACAGCCTGAATGGCACTGCAACTCATCGTAACCCCGCATGTACGTCCAGAGGATCAAGGAGAGCTGGCATGGAAAGTGACTCCCGCCAGGCAGAACGGTTTCTTGAGATCTATTCCATTGGTCTCAAACTTCGTATGCTTCGGGGAGAAAGGGGACTGACCCTTTCGCGATTGGCGGCAGAAACAGGCCTATCCACAGCTCTCCTATCGAAACTGGAAACCTACCGCATGATTCCCACCCTTTCGACGCTGGCGAGAATCTGCCGCGTGTATGGTGTCGGCCTCGGCTTCTTTTTTGCCGATGCTCAGAAGCATTCCATATCAATCACGCGCAACTTACGTGCGATCGGACGCGGGAGAAAGCAAGAAACGATGAAGCAGTTCCCGCTGAATGCAAGGGCGGACTGTCCCATTCTTGCAAAGGAGGTTGACTTTCCGCCCAAGTTCGTTGGGACACTGGCGGACGTAGGCAAGGCGTTCACGGGTGTCATTTATGTCCTAGAGGGGAACCTTCAGCTTGACTCTGCAGGCCAGCAAGACGTGCTCGAACCGGGAGACTGTATCTGCTTGAACAGCGAGATGCTGATTACCTGGGGAGCAAGCGGCACTTCTTCTTGTCGGGCCTTGGTTGTTACCTCAGGATAAGCCGAGAACGATGTCGCAATTCGGTTAATCGAGCATCGGAGTTCCTCTCCATGAATGACCGCTATCGCTCGTTTGCCAGATCAAATCAGACTCTTGCAGGCCATTGTAGGGCGCATCGATCAGGCAGAAGACCGCGTCACTTTCGGCATCATCAAGCAATTCCTTCTTGAACGCAGCGCCGAACTCGAGGCCCGTTTTTCAGGACCTTTCCAGGTGTTGATGAGTCAATCATT
Organism: Occallatibacter sp.; assembly: GCF_049582745.1. GTDB lineage: Bacteria > Acidobacteriota > Terriglobia > Terriglobales > Acidobacteriaceae > Telmatobacter. The sequence continues at coordinate 69,041 of NZ_JBAUUO010000127.1, read as the reverse complement.
TTCCTTAAGCCTGGCAAACATTGCGCGCAGACCGAGTACGAAGTTTGTCGGCATCTATCAGGGTCGCGATCCCGAGACCAGGAAGTTCGAGTGCCACATTCAGACCACCCGCGGCACGTTTCGCAAGGCCCAGCGATTCCCCATCGCTTTCAAAGCGCTCTGAATAAGCTAAGCCCGCAGAACTTGCGTACGAGATGGCGGCCCGGTTCGTCGTTGTTGGAGTTTCTCGCAAATCTTTAGACGGAGAGGCGGTATGCCACCACTCCGGATGAAATCAAGAAGCTGTGTGCCGTGGATCACGCTGATTGATTAATGGACTCCGCGGATAATGGATGCATGCAAGAGGTCCTATCCAAGCCTGACCAACCCACCGTTCCGCTAAAAGAGCAGGTGTTCTACGAGCTTCAGATTTACGATCCGAACTCGTATACATCGGACTTTGTCGTGATGCAGTCCCGCGCCACCTGGAGCGAGGTGGACGGGCAGTTCATGTTCGATGAGATTGAGAATGACCTCTTCCCAACACTCGAAGCAGCCGAGGTTCGTTACTCTGAGCGTCGGTGTGAACTGGCGAAGCGCGGGTTTGTTCACTCGGATATGGACTTCTGACAGATAATCGATATGCAAGCTGGCTCGGCCTTGGCAGGCTTTGCCACTTTTCAGAATGTAGGGCCCAGTAGGAATATATACACGTGCAGTTCGCAACTTTCTCCCTAGAGAGCAGCTAGAAACTTCATCAGTTGAGGATCATCGCGCCAGTGCCTCTTCGCTTGCCCTGGACTGAGTTTGCTCAGTTCTTTGCGGAAGCGTTCAGGCGTGAGAGCTATGAATCTTTCGGTCGCGGTCAGGCCAACAAGGCCCATATACGCAGCAAGCGCAGGGGGCATCCGATTCAGATCCGATCCGCTCTTTATCCAAGCGGCAATCCGATGAACGGCGAAACTGGGTCTGAGATCGTGCATCCGAGGCTCGCATCTCGTGCCGTTTCTACTCTGAACTCCGGCAAGAACTCGAAGGCGCTGAAATCTGTTGCGTAAATTCCCGGCAGTGGCCGGGCGACCATCCCGGGTGACGAACAGCGGTCGTTCGTCGGGCTTTGATGCCTGGAGCCAAGATAAGAGTTCAAGATCGCACGGAGGTCCGGCCCGATTGGAATCCTGCGAGAGCGTCCGAAGCGACCGCCGCCTATCGAAATGTACCCGTGTTTGGCGTCGACATCGCAAACTCGGAGGCCCGCAATCTCCCCCAACAGCGACGCCCGATGGGACTCGCTCGCCGTCCGCGCACCCCGAGAGGGTGCGCCACGGCGAGTTCATATGGCAGATGACTTCTTCCTTCACTTCGCGGCTGCGAGGCGCCTAGAACGCGTGACAAAAGGCTCTAAACAGGTTTTGAGGCGCGGAATGGAGAAGAAGTACAGACCATCCTGATCTCGACGGTCCATCGCGACAAGTTGTCCTAGGGCCAACTGACGTATTGCTTTGGGGGTGGATTGAGCAATGGGCCGGCGCCTGTGCAAAGCTGCCAAAATGGACGAGACAGAAACGCGAAAACAGAGGCCGCTTCTTGAAGTTCGAAATCTAAAACGGCACTTCATTCGGATTTATAGCTTTCTCCAAGTCTGAAAAAGGAGACGTAGCTCTCTTAGGCAGCTCCACATACCTTAATGAGTTATCAGGTACTGCGACGCGGTTATAGTCGCGGTCATTGACTAGTTCCTTATCGGCAAGATCGCCAGAGGCCAGATAGATGCTCGCATTCCGCATGTGCCGAGTAAACTGTGCCGCCCGCTTTGAGAAGATCTCCCTTGCACCGATAGAAGCCAACAATTTTGCCTGAAACGTCTCTTGGACATGAAGTGTTCGTCTCCTTCCGAGCTTGGTGAGAATGAAGATTCGCGCGCGACCGTCTCTTGGATCAACTATCACTTTTCCAACGTTGGCATCCTGTAGGGATTTCGCAGCACGCCTCACGTTATCTTTAGTGTCCGCTGTTGCCTTGAGAATCACGCTAAGCCGCACTCCGCTCTCATGTTCGAGCGCCCGCTGCATAATCGCCCATTGCAAAACTGAAACGCCCTCTCGATCAAGGATCCGATGCAGTTTCCAGAAAAGTAGATCGAGGAACTCCTGCGCGGTGGTGACCATCGATTGCAGACTGCACGATTTTCGCTTCATAGAAGCAGTATGCTCCTTTTTTTGCGACCCCGCTGAATGCTGCCAACTAACCTTATTTCATATGTTTGCAGATTCAATCTTTGGCTGCTCAGCTTAAATACGAAGTTGAGAGCGCGCTTTCGCAAGGTTGACAAGCGTATGGCGGTTACACGGTGCGCGCTCATGCTGGGACTGTGGGCGAAATCTCCGCCGGAAGCACAAGACTGGAATACGGCAGTTTTAGGCCCCGTCATGTGTACCCCGGAGAACGTGAAACGGAAGGTTCGAAATCCTTCCAGAAAGGTTGTTAATTATGTCAGCAAACTCGCTGATTGAGTGGACAGACAATACGTGGAACCCGGTTCGCGGGTGTTCAAAAGTCAGTCCTGGTTGTGCACACTGCTATGCCGAGGCATTCGCCGAGAGGTTTCGCGGCGTCCCTGGCAACGCGTTCGAGCAGGGATTTGACGTCCGCCTAGCGCCGTGGAAGCTGCTTGAGCCGCTTCGGTGGACGAGTCCCAAGCGGGTCTTCGTCAACAGTATGTCGGATTTGTTCCACGACGACGTTCCCGATCAGTTCATCGTCGCAACCTTTGAGGTGATGGCCGCCGCCAACTGGCACACCTACCAGATCCTCACGAAGCGCCCGGAGCGAATGCAAAAGATGCTCAAGAACGATCTCGAGTTTGCGGCCGGGCTGCCTCACATTTGGTGGGGAGTGACCGTTGAGAACAAAAAGCACGGCCTGCCTCGTCTGGATTATCTCCAGAAGTGTGACGTCGCAATGCGCTTTCTATCCTGTGAGCCGCTTCTTGAGGACCTCGGGAACGTCTGGCTCGATGGCATCAACTGGGTCATCGTCGGCGGCGAGAGTGGCCCCGGAGCTCGTCCGGTGCGCAGGGAGTGGATCGTCTCTATTCGCGATCAGTGCAAGTCGGCCCACGTTCCGTTTTATTTCAAACAGTGGGGCGGCTTCCCCAAGGGCAAGCTCGGATGTGAGCTCGACGGCAGGGAGTACAAGGCTTTTCCGCCGACGCAGGATCTGAAAGCTCCATCTCTGGTGCGGCGCCGGCAGATTGAGGGCGAGCTGCACAAGCGGCTCTGGGCTGTGGGCATCCTGGAACAGGCCGCTTGATCCTAGGGGGCGCGCTCTTCCTTCACACGAAGAGCGCGCCCGCAAACGCTGTGTTTGGTGGATTGGTCGTACGTGTAAGGATCGCAATTGATATGAAAATTATCGGCTATTTCCTCGAGGCGATGAAGCGGAAGGAATCTCTTCCGTTCCGGTGACCGGATCAACCGGCACTTGCTTGAGGAAAGCTTGACACAACTTGTGAACCAACTCGCCGCGACAGGTGTTGCGGCGTTTCCACCGCTCCTTTCGATAGAACAGGTAGCAGACATCTTTGGCACGACGATCGAATGGGTGAATTCACACTCCCGTCCGGTTAATCCGTCGATTAAAATCCCGACAAAGGGCATTGAAGTCAATGGGCAGATCGGAAAATCGATGGCCCGGAGACGATATCAGCGCGGCCAGCTCTCTTCCATTGAAGGGAATTGGATCGCACGTTGGCGTGAAGACATCATTGCCAGTAACGGAGAGGTGCGGCGCGTCCGCAGGAAGGAGACAATCGGAAACGTCAAAGAGTACCCGACCAAGCGTTTGGCCCAACGCGAGCTTGATCGGCGTTTGAAAGAAGTGAACGCGGAGGATTACAAGCCCAGACCGCAAGCGACCTTTGCTGAATTCGCCGAGCGATGGATGGACAGCGTGATGAAGCAGCACAAACCAAGCTCGCAATCCTCTGAAAAGTCGAATCTCAACTGCGTTTTGGTCCCTCATTTTGGACCCAAAGGCCTGAAAGACATCACCGCGGAGTCCGTGCAGGTATTTGTTGCCTCTTTAGAGGGGTCACCAAAGACTGCCCGCAATCTCATTTGCACCATGAGGCTGGTTTGGAACACGGCCCGGACATGGGGATACGTTGTTCATGATCCATTTCAGGGTCTGCGGTTTCCGGAAGCTGCCAAGCAGAACACCTACAATTTCACAGTCGAGGAGTCGCTTGCCATCATCGATGCGGCACCGGAGCAATGGAAGGCGTTCTTCTGGCTGCTGGCCGAGACTGGGATGCGGCCCGGCGAACTTGCCGGGCTCAAGGTGGATGGTATTGATTGGCAAGCGGGTACCATCTGCATCGAGCAAAGCGTCTGGCAAGGAAAGCTGCAGTCGCCGAAGACCCGCGCAGCAATCCGTACATTTGCCATCTCTTCCAACCTTGTCCAACGACTGCGCAAATATCAGCGCGACCATTGGACGCGGAACGAACTGGGATTGATGTTTGCTTCAAAGCGGCGAAATCCGCTGAGCATGGATAACTTTCGCAACCGGGTACTCAACCCTATCCTGAAGCATCTCGAGATCGACATAAAGCTGAAGGCGATGGGGATCAAGAGATGCGGGAACTATGCATTCCGGCACATGAACGCAACTGTGATGGATGAAATCGGCACGCCGCTCAAGACAAGGCAGCACCGGCTTGGGCACGCGCGGATTGAGACCACCATGGCTCACTACACTCACAAGGTTGACGCTGACGATCGCGGTGCCGCAGAAGCCATCGGATCGATGTTATCGCCGACACGAGAAACCATAATGTAGGGGATTTTGGACCCTAGTTGGACCCTGGGCCGATCAGTTGACCGGCCGGAAATCATTAAGTTGTTGATTAAGGTGAATTTGGGTTGGTTGCGGGGGCTGGATTTGAACCAGCGACCTTTGGGTTATGAGCCCAACGAGCTACCGGGCTGCTCCACCCCGCATGCTTAGTCTAACAACGCCCGTCAGGCGGGTCAAATGCCAACGACCCCGCCTTCCGGCCCGGCGCGATTTCATCGGGTACACTTCTGGCAGCCTGAGAAACATCGCAAAGATGCGGCGCTGGAGCCGGCGTTTCTGCTCGTAAACCCCTTATCGAACAGCAACGCGCAAGAGATCCGCCGGCAAAAATCCACGCAGCCGCTCTGAAGGAGCCCTACCGGATGTCCCAACTCTACGTTGCAGTGCTGGCCGTGATCGTGGCCGTTCTCCTGACCGTCGCCATCTACCAGACAACGCGCGTAAAAACAAAGGCCGACTATCTCGTAGCCGGCCGTTCTTTGCCTGCCTTCGTTCTCGTTTTGACCCTGCTCACGTCGTGGATTGGCGCCGGTTCGCTGTTCGCCGGAGCCGAGAACGCCTATCGCAACGGGTTTGCGGCGCTGTGGCTGCCCGCGGGTGGTTGGGTCGGACTTCTCCTCATCTACTTCATTGCGCCCCGTGCCCGCAAATTTGCTCAATTCACGCTGCCTGATTTGCTTGAAGCCCGCTACAACCAGACTGCCCGGGTGCTCGGCACCATCGCCATTCTCTTTGCTTATGTTGGAATCACAAGTTATCAGTTCAAGGGAGGCGGCAACCTCCTCCATCTCATCTTTCCAGACCAGGTAACGCCGGAGCTCGGCACCTACATCATCGCCGTCTTCGTCATCGTCACCACGGCTCTCGCCGGCATGTCATCCGTGGCCTATATGGACGTCGCCATCGGCTCGCTGGTGACCGTTATCTGCATCATTGCGACCCCAATGCTCTTCCTGAAAGCAGGAGGATGGGCTGGCCTGCATGCCGTTCTGCCCGCCACACATTTTCAGGTGCTTGGCAATCTCACATTTACTCGGGCCATGGAATTCATGGTGCCCACGATGCTTCTTATGCTCGGCAACCAGGTGATGTATCAGAAGTTCTTCTCTGCAAAGTCTGAGCGTGACGCGCGCATTTCCGTGGTCGGCTGGATTCTGGGCACAATTCTACTCGAGACCTTGATCGTATCCATCGCCGTTTTCGGTTCTGCTCTCTACCCAACGGGCGAGGTGTCGCGTCAGCCTTACGAAATCATCCCCTACACCGCCCGTAACGGTCTTCCCGCTTTGATGGGCGCGCTGCTGCTTGGCGCGGTCTTCGCAAAGGTCATCTCCACGGCGTCGAATTATCTCTTCTCTCCCGCGACGAATCTCATCAACGACGTTTTCGTTCGGTATATTGCTCCGGGCGCGTCAAACAAGCGTGTACTGATCGTCTCGCGGCTCGCAGTGGTTCTTCTGGGCATTTGGGCGCTCTACCAGGCTATCTACGCTCCCAGTATTCTTGCGAAGATGCTTTGGGCCTACACCATCTATTCCGCCGCGCTGACTCCAGTGGTGCTGGCCGCGTTCTACTCCAAGCGCGTTACTGCCTGGGGAGCGGTTGCGGCCATCGCGGCCGGCACGGCGGTTACACTCGCCTGGGATGTTCCCAGCGTGAAAGCTCTCTTCCCGCCCATCCTCGCCGATCGCGACGCGATCTTCCCCTCGCTGTTCGTCGCCGTCGCCGCACTGATTATTGTGAGCCTCTTCACGCCGCCGCCGGAACCGTCTCAGCTCGCGCAATTTGCGGATTAGCGAACCCGCATCGTCAATCCCGGCGACCGCGTGCGCCGTAACGATGCCCTAGACTGTTGATTGGATAGTCTGATGCATACGCGCCCCTGCTGGGTCGAAATCAGTACCCGCTCCTTTGAAGACAACTATCGTTTTCTTTCAACCCTTGCCGGTGCGCAGGCCGAACTTCTGGCCGTCGTCAAGGCCAATGCCTATGGCCACGGGCTCAGGATCTGTGCGCCTGCCGCTGTTCGCGCTGGGGCTCGCTGGCTCGGTGTTACCAGCGTTGATGAAGGCATTGAAGCGCGTCGCCTCTGCCCCGAAGCGCGCGTCCTTGTGATCGGCATTTCTCCCGGACAAGGCCGCGACGTCGTCTGCCACAACCTCACTCCTGTCGTCTGGGACACCTGGCAGTTCGATGAACTCGAGGCGGTCGCGCACGCCGCGGATATTCGCTCGATCTCCGTTCATCTGGAGATCGATACCGGGATGAGCCGTCAGGGTGCCGGACCCGATTCCCTCGGTCCTCTTCTTGAACGCTTCCACCGCGGCTCTCCATTGCGGCTCGAAGGAGTGATGACCCACCTCTTTGCCGCCGACGAAGCCGATGGGAGAATCACCGACGATCAACTGGAACGCATGGAGTCCGCGCTCAACCAGATCCAGTCGGCGGGCATGAATGCGGGTGTACTTAACATCGGCAATTCTGCCGCACTGCTCGGCGGGCAGGGCGAGGCGATATCCGCTCTCGCCGATCGTCATGGCATGAAAGCCCTGATCCGTCCCGGCCTTGCGCTCTACGGGCTTATCCCGGAATACGATCCTGATTTCTCGCCTGCCGAGCCGATCTCTCTTGGCCGGGCGCGGCGCGATCTGCATCCCGTGCTGAGCTGGAAATCTCAGGTCGTCAGCGTGCGCTCCGTCGCTAGCGGTGCGGTCGTCGGCTACAACGGCACCTTTGTCGCCACCGAGCCCATGCGGCTCGCACTCGTTGCGGCGGGATACGCCGATGGCCTCGACCGCAAGCTCGGCAATCGCTTCAGCCTGCTCGTGCGCGGCCAGCGCGCTCCGCTCGCCGGCCGCATCAGCATGGATCAATCTGTCATCGACGTTACCGACATTCCCGGCATCGCGACTGGCGACGAAGTCGTGTTGATTGGCCAGCAGGGTGATGAAACCATCTCCGCCTTCGATCACGCGAAAGCCGCCGGCACCATCCCCTGGGAGATCTTCACCCGCATCGCCGCGCGCGTTCCACGCATTACCGTCTAATCGGTTCTCCGGCAACTCGTCTTTGTTGCCGGGGTGATCTAGCAGGGAGCGCCCGTAGGACCAATCGAAGTTGCAGCCGCTGCAGGTTGGCTGATCTCAAGCCCCGCCGCTCCGCCAACGCAAGCGATCATCGCCTCGGTGCCCATCGCCGAGTTCAGCAACATGTGATAAAGCCCGCGCGAGCACCACTCCTGCTGATAGAACTTGCGAATCACAGCGGCACGCCGCTTGTCGTATGCCGCCAGCGTCTGCTCTGCGTGCTGGGCCTGCTTGGGGAACGCCTGCGTGAACCAGTCGCGCTTCGCCTTCAACGTGGCGTACACAAAAATATGAAAGCATCCCGGCTGGCACGTCAATGCGCACGCCGCGCCCCGTCCTACCAGCACACAGTTGCCCTGCTTCGACGCCTCCAAAATCTCTTCGCGGATCAGCGTGAGCATGCGCTCGGAATCGAAAACCTGCTCCTCCGAGAGGCCGGTCATCTGGTAGGCCGTGTCGTGCCAGAACACTTTGCCATAGCGGTAATACCAGGGATCGAGCCGATCATCGAACTTCGCAGCCATCTCCGGCGCCACGCCCGCGCGTTTCGCCGCTGCGCTCACCAGTTCCGCATCCAGCAACCGCCATCCCAACTGCTCCGCAAGATCGTGGGCAAACTCCCCGCCCCGCGACCCATACTCCCGCTCAACCGTAATTACCCTGATCGGCGCATGCATCATCAGCAATTCCCCCGCCATTGGGAGCATACAACGGAACCGCATTTACCCCGCAAGCGTGTAGACACATAGAAAACGTCTTCGGTTGCATGAAATGAACAACACCTTGACTATCTACAATCAATGTTGTAGATAATCTAGGCATGGGTAAACCAAGCGATCTCGTCCAGGGCACTCTCGATCTTCTGATCCTGAAGACCTTGCTCCCCGAAGCCATGCACGGATGGGCTATCGCCAAGAGAATTCAACAACTTTCAGGCGAAGTGCTCCAGGTCCAGCAGGGCTCACTCTACCCCGCGCTCCACCGGCTCGAACAGCAGGGCTGGATCAAGGCAAAGTGGGCCGAGAGCGAGACTGGCCGCCAAGCAAAGTTCTATTCGCTCACCACTGCCGGCCGCGCCCAGCTCGAAAAAGAAACGGCCAACTGGAACCGGCTTTCCGCCGCCATCAACCTGGTTGTAAGCGAGGTCTGATCGATCTACTTCCCCCTCCCCAAGGAAGGAATCCATGCGCTGGTTTGAACAACTTCGAATGCGGGCCCTGATGCTCTTCAGCCGCCGCCGCGCCGCCACGCGTCTCGACGATGAACTAAGTTTCCACTTCGACCGCCAGATTGCCGAAAACATCGACGCAGGCATGACGCCGGAGGAAGCGCGCTACTCCGCCCTCCGCAGCTTCGGCAATCCTGCGCTCCTTCGCGAGCAAGCGCGAGCAACCTGGTCCTGGTCTTCCTTCGAATCCATACTTCGCGATGTGCGCATCGGAAGCCGCACGCTTTACCGCACACCAGGTTTTACACTCATTGCCATCTTTGTAATGGCGCTGGGACTCGGCGCAAATGTTGCTCTCTTCACCATTGTTCGCGGCGTACTCCTCAAACCGCTGCCCTACGCGGACCCCGGTCGTCTCATCATGCTCTATGAAAGCGAACACGCCGCCACCGCCGGAGCACAATACGCGCCTGTCGACCCGGGAAGTTTCTTCGACTGGCAAAAATCTTCGACCGGTGTCGAGCAGATGGCAATGGTCTCGCCGTTCCAGAGTTACAACGTCTCCGCGGAAGGCGGCAAACTCCCCGAGAGGATCGATGCCGGTTGGTGCTCCTGGAACTTCTTCTCCATCCTCGGTATTCAACCGGCAATCGGCCGAACCTTTGCCGCAAGTGACGATCAGCCCGGCGCCGCAGCTGCCGTTCTCCTCACCAATGCGTTCTGGAAACGCCGCTATGCCGGCGATCCGTCCATGATCGGAAGGGCCGTCTGGCTCGACTCCCGCGCCTACACCGTTATCGGCGTTCTTCCTTCATGGTTTGTCTACTCCGGATCTTTCGGTGGCAAGAATATTGATGTCTGGACACCCTTCAATCACGAAGCCCCTCCCAGCCTCCTCAACACCTATGAAGATCACGAGGCGATCATTGCCGCGCGGCTCAAACCCGGAGCGACGCTTCAGGGCGTCGTCAGCCAGATCAACAGCATCCAGCAGCAGATCAAGAAAGATCATCCGGGGCCATCCGTGCACTCATTCGCAAGCGGCCGCCTCATGCTCGACGACACGGTTCAGGATTACAAAACCCCGCTTTATGTCCTCCTCGCCGCTACCGTCTGCGTTCTCTTCATCGCTTGCATGAACGTCGCCGGTCTTCTCATCGCTCGCGCCGCCGCACGCGCCAAAGAGATGGCCATTCGCACTGCTCTAGGCGGTCGTCTACGCCTCATGCGCGAGCAACTCACAGAGAGCATCCTCATATGCCTCACCGCGGGCGTGATCGGAATCGGCCTCGCCTGGACAGCGTTGCAGTTCCTCGGCCATTTCCAGCCCGACATGAACCGCATCGAATCCGTCCATATAGACGGTTTCGTTTTGCTCTTCACCCTTGCCGCCATTGCCGTATGCGCAGTCTTCTCCGGAGCTCTTTCTGTATTTACCTTCAACAGCAGGCATCTTTTGGGCACCCTGCAGGATTCTTCAAGATCCACGCAGGGCAGTCAGCGGCGCGCTACACTTCGCCGCTCGTTGCTCGTAATCGAAGTCAGCCTGACCGTTGTTCTGCTTGCCGGGGCTGGCCTCCTGCTCAAGAGCTACCAGCGCATGCGCGGAACGGACCTCGGCATCCCCATCGAAAACACCCTCACCATGCATCTCAGCCTGCCCGACCAGCGTTATAAACCGGCCATACAGGCGACCTTTTTCGAGCAGCTCATCACGCAGGTCCGCGCTCTGCCGGGTGTCGCCAGCGCTGGGCTTATCAGCGCCGCACCCGGGCAGGGTTGGGGTGGCGATAGCCTGGCAGATGTCGTTGAGCGCCCGCTTCGCCAACAGGACTTCGTCGATCTGCACACCCGCGCAGCGGATCCCGGTTACTTTGCAGCCGCACAGATCTCGCTCCTCCGTGGACGCGTCTTCACTTCCGATGAGCGCCTCGCACGCGGCAAAGTCGCAGTCATATCGCATCAAGCGGCACAACAGCTCTTCCCCAAAGACGATCCCATCGGCAAGCACGTGCGCTTCAACTTCTCACATCAGGTGTTCGAGATCGTCGGAGTGGTCGCCGATACGCGATGGGATATTCACGAACCGCCTAAGCCGACCATTTACGAGCCCCTCTTCGGCAATGATTTTAGTGGAGCCACGATCTTCGTCCGCAGCACTCACAACCTCGAAGCACTCGCCATGCCCATCGAAAATATCATTGGTCATCTCGACCGGGATCTGCCTGTCTCTAACGTGAAAACCCTCCGCGAAACCATCGACAAGTCCACCATCGATTCGCAGTTCGACTCCCTGCTTGTGCTGGCCTTTGCTGCGATCGCGCTGGTCCTCGCTGCCGCCGGTCTCTATGGAGTGCTCACGTATCTTGTCACGCAGCGCACGTCCGAACTCGGCATACGCATGGCCCTCGGCGCGAGGCGCGTCCAGTTGCTCAGTACAGTCCTCTTCGATGGCTTGCGCCCCGCTCTTCTTGGTCTCGTCATCGGCCTCGGAGCGAGCGCATTTGCCGTTCGCCTCATCAAATCGATGCTGTATCAAACAGAGGCGCTCGACCCCACGGTTTTCACAGCCGTTGCAGCTCTTCTGCTGGCCGTGGCCACCCTTGCCTGCATGCTCCCGGCATGGCGCGCCTCGCGCCTTGACCCGATGCAAGCACTCCGAACGGAATAACGGGAGAATTCACCATGCGCTGGTTTGAACAACTTCGAATGCGGGTTCTGATGCTCTTCAGCCGCGGCCGCGCCGCCGCACGCCTCAATGAGGAACTGGCCTTCCACCTCGACCGCCAGATCGCCGAGAACATCGCCGCAGGCATGACGCCGGACGAAGCGCGCTATTCCGCACTCCGCACCTTCGGCAATCCGCCGTTGCTGCGCGAACAATCCCGCGCCACCTGGAGTTGGAACGGTCTCGAATCCCTCCTCCGCGATCTCCGCTTTGCCTTTCGCGCCTTGCACCGCACTCCCGGCTTCACCGCCATTGCGATTGTCGTCATGGCTCTCGGCATCGGCGCGAACGTTGCTTTGTTCACCGTTGTGCGCAACGTGATCCTCAAACCGCTGCCATTCAAAGATCCTGATCGTCTCCTCATGCTCTATGAAGACAGTGTTCGCAATCCCGGTACACCGGATTACAACGTCGTCGCAGGTGGAATCTACCAGGAATGGAAAAAGCAGAACCATACATTCAGCAATCTTGCACTGGTAGGAAATACGCGCGTTGGACTGTCCGGCACGAGCGGCCAGCTCCCTGAGAAGGTTGCCGGCGCGCAGTTTTCCTGGGACCTCCTGCCGACTCTCGGCGTAAAGCCGGCGCTGGGCCGCAACTTCGCGGAATCGGACGACAGCCCCTCGGCCAATGGCACAGTTCTGTTGAGCTGGGGCCTGTGGAAGCGGCGTTTCGGTGGCAATCCTGCCATCGTGAATCAGTCCATCTTCATTGACGCTGTGCCCTACACGGTCATCGGCGTGATGCCGGCTTGGTTCGATTTTCCGCGGCCTGGAACGCAGTTATGGTTGCCCGTCTCTCACGAGAGGCCGATGAAAACAATGACCACTCTCAGCAACCACACGTTTAGTGTTGTCGGTCGCCTCAAGCCAGGAATCTCAGAAGAGCAGGCCGCGGCCGATCTGAGTCTGATCTCGCTGCATCTCCACAACGCAAATCTCAACGATCCTTTCGTGTTCAAGGCAGCCAACAGCCGTCCGCTCCTCGAGCACATGGTGGGACCCATCAAGCCCGCGCTCTTCGTTTTGCTTGCCGCTACTACATGTGTACTTCTGATTGCCTGTCTGAACGTCGCCAATCTGCTGGTGGCGCGCGCGGCTGCGCGGCGCAAGGATCTCGCGATTCGGAGCGCACTCGGCGGCAGCCGGCTTCGCCTCACCCGCGAACGCCTGATGGAAAGTCTGCTGCTCTCATCCTTCGGCGGCGCGTGCGGCATCCTCCTCGCGTACGCCGCGGTGCAGTGGCTTGTGCAGACGCGGCACGACATGAGCCGAGTCGAAAGCATTCACTTCGATGGTGTAGTTGCCGCATTCACATGTGGGGTGATCATCCTCTGCGCCTTGTTCTCAGGCTTGATCTCAGCAATCAGCGCCAGGGACGCCACGATCCTCAGCACGCTTCACGAGTCTTCGCGTGCCCACAGTGGAGGCCGCGCGAAGACGAGCCTGCGCCGTGTCTTGCTTTGCCTTCAGGTCGGCCTCACGGTCGTCTTGTTAACCGCCGCCGGCCTCCTGCTCAAAAGCTACGAGCGCCTTCGCTCCACCGACATGGGCTGCCACACTCAGAGTATGCTCACCCTGCGCACCGGCCTTCCGGATGCACGCTACACAACCCCGGCTCAGCGCGCCAACTTCTTCGATGTGCTTCTTGAGCGGATTCGCAGCGTGCCTGGAATTACCGTTGCGGGCATCGTCGAAGCTGTGCCAGGACAGGGCTATTGGGGAGACACGAGCTTCACAATCGTCGAGCATCCGCCGCTTCCGCAGGGCTCCGGAATCTGGGCGCTCAATCGAACGGCCGACTCCCGTTATTTTGAGGCGATGGGAATTCCCATCCTTCGCGGCCGCACCTTCAATCCTGCGCTTCGACTGAAGCTGGCAAACGAAATCATCGTCGATCAAACCTTCGTCAACAAGTTCATGCCTGGGGAAGAACCCATCGGCAAGCACATCCACACCAATGACAAGGACTTTGCGATCGTCGGCGTCGTTGGCGCCACGCGATTCCAAATCGGTGAAGATCCGAAGCCTGTAAAATACTTTTCGCTCGAATCAGGAGAGGCTCCCGTCGTCACCATCGTGATCCGCTCGAATCAGGACGTCGCGCAATTCGCACTTCCGGTGCAGCGCATCGTTTCCGACATGGATCGTGACCTGGCCGTATCCGACATTCTCACCATGAACCAGTTGCTGGGCAAATCGACACTCGATTCCAGCTTCAATGCGACTCTGCTCGCCGCCTTGGCTCTTCTCTCTCTAATCCTCGCCGCAGTCGGCCTCTTCGGCGTGCTCTCTTACATCGTCGCGCAGCGCACCAGCGAGATCGGAATCCGCATCGCTCTCGGTGCGCAGCGGGAACAAGTGCTGCGACTGATGCTGGTGGACGGAATGTGGCCGGCACTTCTCGGCCTCACCGTCGGCCTCGCGGTCAGCGTTGAAGCAGCTCGCCTGATCCGCACGATGCTCTACGAAACGCAACCGCTCGATCCAACTGTCTTTTCCGGGGTTGCGGCAATTCTGCTCGCAGTTGCGGCACTTGCCTGCCTGCTCCCTGCATGGCGTGCCTCGCGTCTCGACCCCATGCAGGCACTTAGAACGGAATAGGCGCGGAGTTTGCACCCCGCGCCTACGTCGTACACACAAGCAGTCGGATTGTTATTCCCTAATCCCTATTCCCTGTTTCATTGCGTCACCGGTGGTGCTGGAGGCGCCTTCGGCGCTCTCAGATGCGGTCCGCTTCCCGAGGACGGCCCGGCAACCGCTGGCGGCGGACCCGGCTCCTCGTCTCCACGCTTGATGTGGATGTCGCCGTTGTCTGCGGTTAAAGTCACCTTCGGCCCGCCCGCACCGATCTTGCCGCTCACCGACTTGCTTTCATCTCCGTTTACCGTTAGCGGAAAATCCGAAACAATGTCGCCGTTCCGCGTGTTTCCCGTTACAGAGGCCGCCGCATTCGGCGGCAACGTCAATTCCACATCGCCCTTCAGATTTCTCGCTTCGACTGCGTAATTGCCCGCAGACTCTACGGCAATCCGGCCGTCGCGGTCCTGAACGTAGCTGTCGCCGTACACCTGGCTCAGGTCCACATCCTTCGAGTGCGTGGTAACGCGCACCTGACCTTTTGCCTGGGTTACGCGCAGATTATCGGAATTGAGCGTAAGGTCGCCCGGCAGCGATGCCACATCCATGTCGGTCACCGACGTATGCACGTGAATCGTTCCACTCACATTCTCCATGTGCACGTCGCCGAAGAGTTCGCCGTTTATGGTGACCTTGCCCGTAATCTCCGACAATGTGAGGTCGTTGCAGTTTCCCTCGGCAGTAATGTCGCCATCGACCTGGTGGGCTGAGAAGTCGCCCTTGTCGGTGGAGAAATGCACATCCACCGATCCCTTGATCACACTCAGGTGGACGTCTCCGTGAGTCGAATTGATATTCAGACCGCTATCGAGGTTTGCCGCTGTCACATCTCCGTGACCCGAGTGCACTGTCACGTGTGCGCTCTTCGGCACCGTTACGGTCAGGTTAAGGCGACCGTTACTATTGCTGTCCGACTTCACCAGCACTGCGCCTCCGCTCACCGTCACGTGCGCCTGTTCCGCGTCGAAGATCTTTTTTGCCTCGTCGTCCGAGCCGGCAAACGCCACCTCGTGCGCCTGTACTTCGATATTGGGCGAGTCGCCAGCCGTAACGCTTACATCGCCGCGCGGATTCTCAATCTGTATTGCGGCGCCCGACGGAATCGGCACGTTCAAAACTTGCTGATCCAGATCGTGTTCCGGCTGCCCGAACATGTTGAAGAAGTTGTCCCCGTCGTGGTCACCCCAATCGCCTCGCCACGGGCCCCATATTCCACGCGAAGTGCCAGACGCAAAAAATCCAATCACAGCGAGCAGGATCAGGATGCCCACAAATCCGGTCCCGCGCCGCACCGGAGCTTCGCGCCGCAAGTCCAGCGCCCACTCCGCCAGCATCGCCAGTCCGGCGGCGATCAGCAGCAGAGGCCACCATTTGCCGTACCAGGTCCAGAAGTTCGCGGGAGCAATGTGGCCGGAGTAGATCAGCAGCCACACAATGCCGATCGCAATGAGGATCAGCGGACCAACCACCGACGGAACGCGCGGCCCGTACGCGTGCTGATACTTCGCCTTGTATGCATACTGCTGAGCTTTCCATGCATCGCGCTGGGCGCGCCACGCAGCCCTTTGCTGTTCGCGGTACACGCGCCATTGCGTACGCGGATCGTAACCGCCCGGAGGCATGTTTGGAGGTGCGCTGCTCATGACTGACCTCCCTCGGGACCCTTCCCGTAGTCTGGCGCCGCAGGAACGATGGATGTGCCGGGCTGCGGCTGCGCGGCTCCCGCCGGAGCCGGGGTCGCGGCAGCGCCATATGGATACGGAGAGCCCGGATACGGCGCCTCATCTCCTGCCGCGGCCAGCGCCGCACGCTCCGCCAGCTTCAGCACGCCAATCAGAATCAGCAGCAGCGGAACGAACAAACTCCAGAAATCGAGAAGACCCGCTTCGTGCATCAGCAGAACTGTTCCCAGAAGCAGCAGAATCGCTGGCCCTCTCAATCGGCGAATCAGGATGTAGCGGTTCATTGCGGGCCTCCCTTCGTATCTTCAAAGCGACGAACAATCAGCCACACACCGAGTGCGATAAAGACAAGCGGCCACAAGAACTTCAAAATATGCTCGGCCAGAAAGCCCATCTGATTCAGCAGCAGCAGCAACCCAAACCCGATCAGGATCAGTGCTCCAATCGGCTCCTTGCGGCGCCAGAACACGGGCGGCACGGGAGGTACAGCCGGATCTACAAATCCAGCAGCGGCCGGTGGCGTATACGGTGCCTGATATTGCGTGTACGGAGCCTGCTGATACGCGCCTGCACCCGGATTGGGCGCCGCAGGTCCAGCGCCGGAAACGCTGCCAGACCCCGGCGGAACAGAACTGTACGGCATGCCCGGCCGATGCTGCGGTCCACCCAGGTTCAGCCAGTTGCCCACCTCATTCAGACCCAGAGGGTCAGGCAGCGGCTGTCCATCGCGAATCGCCTTCGCCGTGTGGAAGGCTTCAAACGACTGATACAGAACCCACGCTGGAATAAACAGGCCAAATATCCCGTAATGCGTCGTGATGCTGATGATCACGACAAAAATCACCACGTGGATCAGCCCCTTGAAATACTGACCGTTGTACATTGCGCCCACGCCGGGTATAACGCCCAGCACGGCCGCGACCGACGGATTCGGTCCGCCCGCGGTCGGCGCAATAAAAGGTTGCTGCACGTTCTGCCAGGCAACGTAGCAAGGCTCGCAAAGAATCTGTCCATTCCCCGCGTTGCGAATACAGGCCGCGCAGAGCGCCTTGCCGCAGTTCTGGCAATAGGCCGTCGCACTAACACCGCTGTGATTTACGCAGTCCATACTGTGCTCCCTTCCCGTATTGCCATTTCGAACTCGGGTTCTCCGGCAACAAATCCAAGTTGCTGGAGTGCAGAGCCGCCAGGATGCGCGGGCCCGGGTCCCAGGCGGCAGGTCTCTGTCGCCTGGGTGGGGGACTGTTCGTGAAGGTCAACGGAAGTTTCTAAATAGTCGGGATCCCTCAAGGCTGGGGCCCCGGATTGCTGCGGAGGATCGACGCGGGATCCGCCGTCTTTCCGGTTAGGGTTTTGTTTTGACTCCCCCGGTTGCACCGGCCGAGTCTGCTGCTGCTGCGTCTCGGTTCTGCGCCGGATCTCCTGCATCCGCGACTGAACCTCGTACACCAGTCGCAGGTGATCGTAGTACCGGATAATCGGGGTCGACGCCATTGTCAGCCTGCGCTCCATGAACGAACGCACCGCCGTCGGCCGCAGATTCGAAAGCCGCAGGTCTGCAAGTTTTACGCCCGTCATATTCAGCGTAAGCGCGATTGAAAAGAAGGCCATCGCCGCCGTCATCAGCAGCCGTGGCTCGGCGAAGCGGCGAATCCGCCCCATCATGCCCGGACGCTGCCACGCTGGAATCGCCATGGGAGCCACGTCGCCCGCGGTCGCCAGCTTGTACTCCGACGTGTGTCCCGGCCCAGTCTGCGCAAGGATTTTATCCAGCAGACCCTCCGGGACCTCTGGTTCCGGGCTTAGAAACTCCAGCCACTCGCGCCCACGCCGGGCTTCTTCAAAAAGGGCGGTGCACGACGGACAGACAGCCATGTGGGACGAGAACGTAGCCTCATCCTCTGGCCGCAACAGCCCATCCAGCGCGTCGGCCAGGAGTGTTTCCCAAAGCCCGCAAGCTGGAGAGTTCGGAATGTTTCCGCGGTCTGCCATCACATCACCTCCCGCTTATTACGTTCCAGCAGGCGCGCAAGTTCCGCACGGCCTCTGCTGATGCGGGATTTAACCGTCCCTTCCGGTATGCCCAAAACCTGGGCGATCTCTTTGTAATCCATATCCTGTAAGTCCCTTAATATCACTGCCTCGCGCAATTCCACTGACACCTTGGCCAGCGCGCCCTGCACCATCTTGGCCAATTCCTTCTGGGCCGCTTTTTCATGCGGTGAAGGTCCGCTTGCCGTCAGCCTGTCAATCGGCCGCAATTCGTCGGTTTCGTCCCACCCCGCGTCGAGCGAATCCGTGCTCCGCTGGTTCCGGGTGCGGCGGAAATTGTCCACAAGCAGGTTACGGGTCATGGTCGTGATCCATACCTGCAGGCTTCCGCGAGCGATATCAAAGCTGGCAAGATTCGAATAGATCTTTAGAAAGACGTCCTGCGTTAGATCTTCGGCGTCAGCGGCATTGTTCGTAAAACGATAGCAAAGTCCGTAGACACGGCGATGGTGGGTACGAACCAGTTCGGCCCAAGCCCCGGAATCGCCGTCCATGCAGCGGCGGACGACTTCAAACCAGTCGATCTCGAGCGGCCCGCTCGTCTGGCGAGTGTCCGGCGTCATGGGTTTGGCTTCCTGACCGTGGACCGGAACCAGCTTCCGCGGGACACCTTCATCCCGGGGCTCCAACTTGCGCCGGATGGGCACCTTTGGCGCCACCAGTCCTGCCACGCTCCAGCTTAATGTACCCGCACAAGCCATGGAGGCCTATACGCATGATTTTGTTGAACAGTTCCCATATCTGGCCATGGCACGCCGGATCTCCGTGCCTCCCATTAAGTTTTCATTCAGTAAACCGATTGCGCGGCTGTATTTATTCCTTCGCCGCTTCCAACTGCCCTGCGAGAGGGGCCGACCAATCGTCACGCCGGGCGACGAAAGCGCCCGGAACACGCTGCCGCCAGCGTTCCGACGATGGCCTTCTTCACATGCCGATCTTCCATCTTCACTTGCCGATCTTCCAGGTGAGCTGGTCCATATCAAAGCGCATCTCCTCCGCTCCTGGAACCCGATGAAGTGAAACCTCACGCCAGCAGTACTCCGCGGGGGCCGCGGTGTCATTGCTGTCGTCGCGTTTGCATAAACCCATCCCGGCCTCTGGGCTGATGAAGGTCAGCACCGTCCAGCTCGAAGAGTCTTTCGACACCTCCACCAGGACGTAATCCACCGAGGTGAACGAGTACCCCAGGTCGCGCAGCCCCATGAAATACGCCTTGTTGTTCTCGATGGCCAGCAGGTAGCGGAGCCTGATATCCCAGATGGGCCTGCTCGCCCCCGTATTGACTGAGACGTCCAGGGTCTTGGGCATCGCCGCAACAATCGCGCACCAGTCCTCGCCTGTGCGCTTCGAGGCCTGCTTGCATATCGGATTCGGCTGCTGGCAGCACAGTGGAGAAACCGGCAGGCTGATCCCGAGTTGCTTTGCTGTCTCATCCTGAATGGCTTTCGCGCTCTGAATCGGAATGGGACGCGCCCCCGGCTTGATCGGCGCAGGGTCGGGAATCGCAACACCGGCCGCGATAAAAGCCTTCGCCAGATCCTGCTTCTGTTTCAAATCGAATTGATCGTTTGCGGCCAGCGACTGCAGTGGATACAGAAATCGCGGGTCCTCGAATCGGGTGAGAAATAGATCCTGGTACGCATGTGGGCTGGCTCCGTTTTCCAGCAGCAGCTTAACCGCCTTGGCATTTCCGGCCCGCATCGCCGCGATCAGCAGTCCTTCCTGCTTGTAGTAGTCGTTCGGCACCGTCATGTTTGGATCGAGTCCCGCCTTCAACGCCGAATCCAACCAACCGAGCGCTTCCGGCGCATTGGCGGCGCTTTGAAAGAATTCCTGCGCCACCGTCGATTTGCCGTCCGCCGATTTCTGTCGCAGCCCCTGCTCAATCTCCGCCGGTCTCACCCCGGCAGCCGTGGCGTCTTTCAGGAACCGCACGTCGGCGGAACTGAGTGCCGCTGCAATGTTCGGAATCGTCATGCGAAGCCGGTTGATCGATCGCTGGAAGTCTCCCGCATCCGGTGCGGGAGAAGAGTCCGCCGCTTCAGGCTCAGCTTCCGGCACAACGACCGTCGCAGCGCCTCGCGCCCCGCCCGCAACCGGCAAGGGCGCCTTGCCGTTGCGAACAAACACAAAATCGCCGCCACTGTGGGTGGAGTTGGGAATCACCGCATATTCCGGTGTCTGCGTCGAATTGCCCACCACGGAGTCCTTGATGGTCCCGTAGAACAGGCTGCTCGCCGTGAACATCGAGTTCCCATTCTCGGCCAGCGCGCGCAGCAGCACGCCTGCAAACACCGAGTGCCCGTCGACCCCAGCGTCGGACACCGTCTCTTCCCCGCCGCTGGCCATCAGGTTGCGCGACTTGCGTCCGAGCATCCGGGCAATCATCGCCGGGGTTCCTCCCTCGATTCCCGAGCCCGCGCTGCGCGTGTTCGCCAGGTCTCCCGAGTAGCAACTATCCGAGATCACCAGCACGTGACGGGCCGGCGCATCGCTCACATCGTTCATCAGTTCGTCGGAAATGATGCGGTTTGGGCTAAGTATGGAGTTGGTATCGTACGGCATCCAGTAAGCGCGCTTCGTCTTTGGGTCCAGATAGCCGTGCCCGGCGAAGTAGATCACCAGATTATCCGCCGGTTGCAGTGTGCCCTCGAGTTTTGCCAATGCGTCCAGGATATTGAAGCGAGTGGCGTCCGCGTTCAGCAAATACTGCACCTTGAACCCGTAGCTCTGTTCCAGCACCTTGCCGACGGCCTGCGCATCGTTCACCGGCGTCTTCAACCGGGGTAGCGGCGCATGGTAGTCGTTGATGCCGATAACGAGCGCGTAGAAGTTGCCGATTCCGCCGTTGGCTGCGGGCGGCGGCTGTAGAGGCTCAAGACCGCGCTGCGGTTGCGCGTGCATAAAAGGCGCGACCATAAAAGGCGCGACAAGGAGCAGCGCGAAGCAGAGCGCGCCGCCGCAGGTGCACGAACGGATGCCATGGTGCGGAGTCTTCATCAAAATCAACTCGCGCTCTTGCCGGGGAAGCAGGAAGGTGGCCAGTGTAGCGCGCCAGCAATTCTTCGCGCGAGCTTATTTGATGTTCGAGGCCACTCGGTCTGTTTGAATGCGGCATGCGATCAAGACTGTTCGGCCGCCGCGCCCGCTCACTTTTCCGGGCCGCTTTCTTGTAATCTGATTCAAACCCCAACTGCCCAAGCGGCATGGGGAAAATGAGGTCAGGCTTGCCGTCAGGGAAATTCGCTCTTACCTATACCGTCAAAAATGAGGCAAGGCTGTTGCCGTCGGCGATTGAGTATCATCTCGCCGCGGGATGCTCCCGCATCTACCTCTTTTGGGACAACACCACCGATAATTCAGCCGAGCTCGTTCAAAAATATCCGCAGGTGATTGCGCGCAATTCATTCCGGCCCGAAGAACTTCACAACCCGCCAAGCTGGCTCTCCCGAATAATGCCTGCCTGGGGAGCCGACCTCAATGTGCGGAAGATCACCAACACCTTCTACTCGGCGCGGGATGCCGCAAAAGACGGTATCGAATGGCTCGTCGGCATCGATCCCGACGAGTTGATCCTGATGTCGCGCCGCGAGCAGGTGCTCGAGAATCACATTCCCCGCTATCTAGAAAAAATCCACGACGACATCGACCAGTTGCAGCTACCCAATCTCGAATCCGTTCCCACCGCGGCCGAAACTGAGAATCCATTTACGGATTGCGTCTATTTTCTCAACCGCTTCCCGGCCACGGAGGCCGTCTGGCGCTATTCGCGTGCGGCGCTGGCTCGCATCACGGCGTTTTCAAAAGCGCGGGTCACGCGGTTTCCCAAGCTCATCGCGTGGTACGACTGGCTCTTCTACGAGGTGCGCTTCGCCGGCGCGCTGCATCGGATGATGCGCGAACCAGGAACGAAGCGAAGGATTCCCGGCACCTATTTCCTGGGATACAGCAGTTATAAGTCCTTCATACGAACAGATCGCGTGGCGGACTTCCAGTTCGCCACGCACGGCTGGAAGCCGTTTACACGGCGGCCCCGCAGCCTCCGGACCGGCAACGTCCTGCATTTCGATCTGCTCGATGCAGCCTACTTTGCATTGAAATTCAGGCAGCGCCCCGCGCCGCGCGACATTTTCTACCTGCGCTACATGCTGGGACTCGTTGCACGCGATCATAGCCTCGAAGAGATCAGGGAGTTCTTCGAAACCTACATCGCCATCCGCGATCCGAAACGCATCGAATTGCTCAAGAAAAAGGGCATCCTCATCGAGATTAGATCCGCATCGAATCTCCTCAAGAAGCTGCTGAAAACACCAGCTCCCATCGAGGCCTGACGATCGCGTCAACCCTCCGGCGACGCTTCAGTACCGGTCGCCAAACTCCGGCTCGACCGGGTTCTCGAAGAGCGATGCGTCGCGCGTCACGATCGTCAATCCCGACGGCGTAACGAAATAGCGTCGCTTATCCTCCACCGGGTCGTAGCCGATGACCGTTCCCTCCGGAATGTGTACGTCGCGATCGATAATGGCGCGGCGGATCCGACAGTGACGGCCGATCTGCACGTGGGAAAAGATAATGCTCGAGTCGACTTCGGAATACGAGTTGACGCGCACATCCTGCGACAGCACCGAATTCGACACCGAAGCGCCGGAGATGATGACGCCCGCCGTGATGATCGAGTTCATCGCCATGCCCGTGCGTCCCGGCTCGCCAAAAACGAACTTCGCCGGCGGATACTGTCGCACGCGGGTGCGCATCGGCCAGCTTTTGTCGTAGAGGTTGAACACCGGCGACACCGAGCACAGGTCCATGTTGGCTTCGTAATAGGAATCGAGCGTGCCCACGTCGCGCCAGTAGAGCGCCGTTTGCTTGTTCTCGTCGACGAAGCTGTAGGCCATCATCTTTTTCTTACCCAGCATGTTGGGCAGAATGTTGTGGCCAAAGTCGTGTTTCGAATTAGGATCCTCGGCATCGGCGATCAGCGCCTTGAGCAAGGTCTCGGTGTTGAAGATGTATATTCCCATCGAGGCCTCGACCTTGTCGGGATTGAAGGGCGACCTGAACTTCGTCGTTGCCGGTTTTTCCTCGAATCCCTGCAACTCGCCGTTTTTGCCGACGTCAACCACTCCAAAGCGGGCCACCTCATCGGGCGCAACCGGCAGTGTGGCCAATGTCACGTCCGCCTGGGTCTGGTTGTGATACTCCAGCATGCGGCTGTAATCCATCTTGTAGATGTGGTCGCCGCTGAGAATGATCATGTGCTTCGGCTGTTCGCTGCCGATGGAGTAGATATTCTGGTAAACCGCGTCGGCCGTGCCCATGTACCAGTTGGTGCCGGTGCGCTGCATCGGTGGCAACAGCTCAAAGAACTCGCCAAGTTCCTGCGCCACGATACCGGTCCAGCCTTCGCGGATGTGCCGATTGAGCGACAGCGCCTTGTACTGAGTGAGGATGAAGACCCGGCGCAGACCGGAGTTTATGCAGTTGGAGAGCGTGATGTCGATGATCCGGTAGTGACCGCCGAAAGGCACGGCCGGTTTGGCGCGGTCGCGGGTAAGCGGAAAGAGCCTTTCCCCGGCGCCGCCTGCAAGCAAAACACCCAAAGTGTCTTTCATGTCCGTATGAGCCTGCCTTGTCGCGTTGTCTGTCCGGAGCGTTCTCAGCGCGAGACCAATGTGCCGTTATCCGGTACGGCATGTTTCAGAGAAGAACTTCCTCCGTTCGCCTCTGAACGGCGAAGAATACCACACAGAGATAACATCCGCAGCCTGTCCGCGTTACGGCACATTTACGGGGCCCAAATTGTCAAGAAACCGGGCCGCAACGAGAGGGGCTTTTAATGGGGACTTCCGTATTGAACCTACCCGGTCAGGCCGCGCCTATCTGCGCTTTGCCTTGAACCGGTACTCCACGCCGACAGAAATCGCAAAGTTCACGTCGTTTTGCGTGTACTTCGTGCCGTAGTTGATGCCATACCGGGTAAAAACCGCGTCGGGCGTGATGCGGAATACCCACCGCGCAGAGCGGTTCAGGTCAATATGCCCGCCAACAATTGCTCCCAGCGCCACCTGGTTGGGGTAAAAATCAACCGCGGAGGGAGGTAGACCGCGGAGGTCCTTCTCGAACTCACCGTAAGCACCGCCCACCATGGCATGTGCAATCAGTGCGCCGTGCTTGTTATGCGGCCCAAGCCGCTCCGGGCCGCCGACAAAGAGATACTGCGCGACAAAGGGTCCTTCAATCAGCTGCGTCGATACATTGCCGCCGGTTCCCGCGCCGCTTGTACCCACGTATCCCCGGCCGCTTCCTTCGAGGGCCCAGTGCTTACTGAACCAATACGAACCCGATAGGTCCAGTCCGCCGAGATTCGACCCCTGCACAAGTGTCGGGCCAGCCTTCATGTGGTCGTAGGCCATGCCCAGCGATACATCCCACTTGTTGTCGTACTTCACATTGGCCAGCGGGTCGACGGCAATATACGTGCCGTTGCCGGTCGGCTGCGAACCCGTCTGCACAGACGGCTGCACCTGGCTGAACGCACACGAAACCGCGGCGGACAGTCCGAGAACCAGGACTGCCGAAAGCAATGAAAACCTTACTGGAAGACGCATCAACACAAAGCTTACAGGACCATACCTTGGAGGGACAATGATCGGAACTGAGGGTTAGACGCAAGCCAGCCCACTGCGGCGAGCAGGGCATCGCGCGTTTGCCTCACGGCGCGCAGGTTTCGGTCCACCTGGCATAGACCAGGTAGCGCATGGTCTTCAGGATTTCGAGCGCCGAATCCGTCTCCGAACCGGAAGCACCCGGTTGCAGCGGTGGTGCTGCATGCAGGCGCCAATCGAGTGGAATGTGGCTGAAGATCATCGCAGTCCGCGGCAGATGATAGGCGCTGGAGACGACCTCCGCCGAGTGCCAGCCGTGCGCCTGCATGATTCTCGTCGAGTAGCACGCATTCTGGATTGTGTTCGTGGCCCTGGTCTCCACAAAGATAGCCGAGGGGGGAATTCCCTGCGCTGCAGCAGCACCAGCCATCACGTCTGCCTCGACGAATTGATTGTGTGCCGGTCCTCCCGTAAACAGAAGTCGCGGAGCTACACCGCGTTCGTACTCCCGCACCCCTTCGGAGACGCGCGCCAGTTCCTCTGGAGTTGGGTTGCCGTCCTGGTCAGCCGGATATCCGAGAACAATGATTGCATCGAAGCGATCGCGGCTGGTATTTGCAGTCGGCGCAAGCCGGCGCGCGATCAGAGCCCATCCCACCAGGACGATTCCTGCCAGAATCCCGGTCAGCAAAGCACGCACAGCCCACCGGTTTTTGCCCGGCTTGATTGGCTTGTAGCGGTGCAGAGGGCGGCGGGTCGATGCACGCCGACGCGATTGGCGGGATGAGGATGCAATTGCCACAATGAGCCCCCATCCTTCACTCTACGAGTGAAAGCCGCGCGGCAGGCGCACGAAGGTATTTACTGAATGGGCGCTCTGCCGTCTCAAGCCAGCTCTGCTGGATGATCCCAGGACGACAAGACAATCTCGCTCAATGGTTTACGGCTGCGCGGCGACTGCTCCTGCGCCTGGTAGTGCTCGCTCAGTGAAGACAGGTCGCCATGGTAGCCCATCGCCATCACTGAGCCAATCGCGTACGTCTCGGGAATTTCAAATGTTTCGCGCGCTTTGGCTTGGTCAAAGCCGGCCATTTGGTGGGTCGCGATTCCCATCGCGGCTGCTTGCAGCGTGATGAAGCCATCCGCTGCGCCGAGATCGTGAATCGCGTAGTTATTCGGGGAGTCGTTGTGGCTGAACCGGGTTTTGGCGACACCCAGGATCAGCACCGGGGCACTCCGCACCCAGGCCTGGTTAAACGGCACGAGTGTGTTGAATATCTTCTTGTAGGTCTCGGAATTACGGTGGCCGACAAAATACCGCCATGGCTGCTCATTAAAGGAGGACGGCGCCCAGCGTGCGGCTTCGAAGATCGTCTTCAGATCGGCGGGACTCACATCCTGGTCAGCAAAGGCGCGGGGGCTCCAGCGCTCCAGAATGACAGGCAATACTCCCTCCGTCGAGGGCTGCGCGTACTTCATCTTATTGATTTCATTTAGAGTAAGGGGCATCGATCTCCGCTCCGCCAAAAGCTCTGCACTTAATGGGATGCGCAAGTGCAAGGAAGGGTGCGGATGCGGACTCCGATCCGGAGCGATTCGCACACAATTCGAGCTTTCCCTGCCTTGCCACGCGCATCTACCACGGACACCAGACTGCGAGACGAAGCGCGGTCGCCGTCACATTGCATTCACAGTTTTCTGGAATACTATGGCCTAGCTCTAATTTCCCAGATTTCCAGGAAAGCTCGCAGCTCTCCTGTACGAACGCCGCAAATCTTTTGCGGATAGGGAAGGAATGTGGTCAGGCCTGGATTACAAGTCGACGCACCTCAGGCGGGTCTTGATCGCGGTTTCACAACTTGATGGAGGAAGTATGACCGGTTTCAATCTGCGTAGGGGCTTGGCTTGTTTTGCGGCCCTTTTCATTCTGCTTACATTTGTATCAATAGCCCGTGCCCAGTCGGCCGTCGATGGTGCTGTGGGCGGTAACGTTCTCGACAGCACCGGAGCAGTTATTCCGAACGCTTCGGTTACGGTGCGCAACCTCGGCACCAACGCCCAACAGCAGGCTGTCACAGATTCATCCGGCTATTTTCGTGTCATCCACCTGCAGCCAGGCGTCTACGAAGTCAAAATCGCAGCTTCTGGATTCGACACCTACGACGCGACGAGCCTTACAGTCCAGATCGGATCTCTGACCGACGTCCAGGCACGCCTCAAGGTAGGCAGTTCATCCCAGACCGTTGAAGTAACCGGCGAAGCGCCGCTTGTGAATACCACCACTCCTGACTTTGCCGGCGTGGTAGACCAGGTCTCGCTCCACGATCTGCCCGAAAACAACTACCGCTGGTCGGCCTTTGCGCTGCTCACCCCCGGCGTCGTGAACGACAGCAACGGCTATGGCCTGCTGAGCTTCCGCGGCCAGAGCACATTGCTTAACAACGTCACCATTGACGGCACCGACGACAACCAGGCGTACTTCTCTGAAGAGCGTGGCAGGACCCGCGCCGGTTACTCGACGATCAAAGCTGCTGTGCAGGAGTTCCAGGTAAACACCTCGAACTATTCGGTGGAATACGGCCGCTCTGCCGGCGGCATCGTCAACTCGATTACCAAGAGCGGATCGAACGCGCTCCACGGCGAAGGTTATTACTACGATCGCGACAGTGCGTGGGCCGCACAGAATAGCTACGTCACCCATCCTGTGCAGGTTTCGAGCAACCCGGTTACGTATGCAGTTCAATCATTCAAACCCACCGATCTCCGGCGTCAATACGGATTCGGCGTAGGCGGCCCGATCCTCCGCGACAAGCTCTTCTTCTTCCTCGCGGCTGACCGCTTCTATCACGACTTCCCCGGGGCTGCAACCATCACGGGCACCAGTGCCAATGCAAACTTCTACAACCTCACCGGCAGCTACGCCCAGTCGCAGATCGCGCAGATCGCCAAGAACACCGGGCTCTCCTCCTCCGACGCCACAACCGTGTATGACAACGGCATCACCGGCCTCACCTCGATGCTAGGTACCGTTCCTCGCATCGGCAAACAGGTCATCTATTTTCCCAAGATTGATTGGCAGATCAACCAGCGCAACCACGCCTCCATCGAAGCCAATCAGATGCGCTGGTCCTCTCCGGCGGGCATCCAGACCAGCCCCGCCGTTGCCTACGGCATGGCCAGCTTCGGCAACGACTATGTGCGCGACAATTGGATCGTCGGCAAGCTCGACAGCTTCATCACCAACAAATGGAGCAACGAAGCGCGTTTCATGTACGGACGCGACTTCGAGTTCGAATTCAACCAGACGCCGACATCCTACGAGCAGTCCAACCTCGTGAACACGCCGACTGGCTACCTTAACCCCCAGGGTCTGCCGCCCAATGTTTATCTCAGCGGCTTCTTCCAGTTCGGCACTCCGCAATTCCTCAATCGCGCCGCACTGCCCGACGAGCGCCGCTGGCAGTTGTCCGACACCGTGGTCTGGGTCCGTGGCAACCACACCATCAAGTTGGGAGAGGACTATATCCATACCGACGACTTGATCTCCAACCTTTACAACCAGTACGGCGGATTCACTTACAGCGGCAGCACCCCGCTGGGCAATTACATCTCTGACCTTTACCTGTCGCAGAATCCCATTGCCGGCAAGACTGCCGAAAACTACACCTACTTCAACCAGGGCGTCGGCGCGGCCGGTCTCGACTTCACCACTGGCGACTACGCGCTCTTTGCGCAGGACGAGTGGAAGGTGAGCCCACGCCTCAGCCTGACCATGGGCCTTCGCTGGGACTTTGAGAAATACCCGCACCAGCAGCTGCCCAACTCTCTGTTACCGCAAACTTCTTACCTGCATGACAACACGAACAACATCGGACCCCGCGTCGGGTTTGCCTATGACGTTTACGGCGGCGGCAAGACCATCCTCCGTGGCGGTTACGGCATGTTCTTCGCCCGCGCTATCAACTCCACGCTCTACCAGGCTCTGATCGGCACCGGTGTTTCCGCCGGCCAGGTCAACCCCTCTCTCAACCCGGGCACCCCCTGCGCTCCGCAGTTCCCGCAGATCATTCCGTCCGGTTCGTACGCAAGCTGCCTCCAGGGTTCCAGCGGCAACGCGACATCTTTTTACATCGATCCGAACTTCAAGGTCCCTGAGATTCATCAGGGAGATCTGACGCTCGAGCAGCAACTCACCAAGAACGACGTATTCAGCGTTTCATGGCTCGGATCGTGGGGCCGCCGCCTGCCCGACTTCGTCGACACCAACCTGCCCGCGCCTACGTCCGTAACCTTCAACGTTACCGGCGCCGGACCGCTCGCAGTGGGAAGCGCCGTCACTGCCAACGCCTATTTCTACACGGCGAATCCTAATCATCGCCCCAACCCCAACTTCAGCTCCATCACCGATATCTTCAGCGGTGTCACTTCGAGCTACGAAGCGCTGGTCGCCCAGTTCAAGCACCAGATGTCGTATCACGTCTCGTTTGGCTCAAACTTCACCTGGTCGCATGCGCTCGACTTCGGGGAAAACAACACCACCGGCGCATCTGCCACCGCGCTGCTCGACCCCAGCAACATCGGGCTCGACTACGGCAACTCCAACCAGAACGTGCCCTATCGCTTGCTGATCTACACCGTCGCGGATTCCCCGTGGCATGTTCACGGACCGCTCGGCTATGTCCTCAACGACTTTGAGCTGGCTCCTACCTTCCAAACTCAGAGCGGCCTGCCCTACTCGGTCGGCATCAGCGGATCGTCGGCGAAGCTCTATCCCACCGGATCGACAACGCAGCAATCGATCATCAGCACCAGTTCATTCAACGGCACCGGCGGCGCCAACCGCATTCCCGGACTCAATCGCAACGACTACCAGTATCCGAAGACCTGGGGAGTCGATATGCGCGCCTCCAAAAAGATCGTCGTGCGCGAGCACTACGCCCTTGAGTTCCTGGCCGAGGCCTTCAACCTTACCAACCACCAGAACGTCACCGGCGTGGGCGCAACCGCATACACCATCTCTGAGAACACCGCGACCCACACCAACAACCTGGTGCAGTACACGGCCACACCTTTCGGCGCCGTCACCAGCACCGACAACAGCAACTTCGCGTTTAACGTGCGCCAGATGCAGATGGCCCTCCGCCTCACTTTCTAACTGAGTGCAGGCCTCAAACAAAAATCGCGACGCTCAAGGGCGTCGCGATTTTGCTTGAACGGGATGAAATCAGCTGGAGGTTAGACGTGAACCGCAATATTTGCCACTGTCGGTGGTGCTGACATTGCCGGCTGTTTGAATACCTTGGTGGTAAAGAACTCAATCATCAATCCAAACAGTGCATTGACGAAGAAGTTCACCACCGGCAGCAGGATCAATCCCGCATTCATCAAGAGCGAATAAGAAGAGACAGCTCCCACAACCAGCCCTATGATCGCGCCATTCCAGGCCCAATGCACCTTGAGGCCGGAGATGCCAATGACAAACCCCATCACCGCCCGATTCAGCAGAATCCACACCAGTGCGACCACGCTGAATTTGAGGATGTGGCCATAAAATGCTCCGCTCGCGCAAATCAAACCTGCAACTAGTCCAAATAGAATTGCGATTGTGATCCGCTTCATTGCCTTGCCTTCTTTCAGGCACACCAGTGCCTGAGGCTCGATACGAAGAGAATCGTGCAGGGGTTCCTTAGTTAGTTGGATTTATGGATAAATCCGGTGCAGCGTCCGCGCAAAGGGAATCGTCTCCCGCACGTGATCCAGCGCGCACACCCACGCCACCACGCGCTCGATGCCCATCCCGAATCCCGCATGAGGCACCGATCCGTAGCGCCGCAGATCGAGATACCACTGAAATGATTCGAGCGGAAGCTGGTGGTGCTCGATGCGGCTCTTCAGCAATTCGTAGCTCGACACGCGCTGCGATCCACCGATCACCTCGCCGTACCCCTCGGGCGCCAGCACATCCACGCACAACGCAAAGTTCGCATCCTTCGGGTCGGGTTCCATGTAGAAGGCCTTCACCGCAGCCGGATAGCGGTGCACCATCACCGGGCGATCGAACTGCGAGCTGAGCCAGGTCTCATCCGGCGAGCCAAAGTCGTTGCCGTACTCAAACGGCTGCTCCAGCAATCCCTTGGCGTGCGCCTCGTTCAACATCTTCGCCGCCTCGTCATAGCGCAGCCGAGGAAACGGGGGAAGGATGTTCTTGAGTTTCTCAGGATCGCGTCCGATCACCTGCAATTCCGGTGCACGGTTTTTCAGCACGCTCTGCACGATATGAGAGAGGAAATTCTCCGCCAGTTCCATGAGGCCGTCGAGATCGCAATAGGCAACCTCCGGTTCCACCATCCAGAACTCAGTCAGATGCCGCCGTGTCTTGGACTTCTCCGCTCGGAACGTCGGCCCGAAGCTGTATACCTTTCCCAAAGCCAATGCGGTTGACTCGATATAAAGTTGCCCGGACTGCGTCAGAAATGCCGGGTCGCCAAAGTAGTCCACCGGAAACAGCGTTGACGTGCCTTCGCAGGCCGCCGGCGTCAGAATCGGCGGATCGGTGCGGATAAAATCGTTGCTGTCAAAATACTCCGCCGCGGCGCGCATGATCTCTGCGCGAATCCGCAGAATGGCCGACTGCCGTGGCGACCGCACCCATAGGTGCCGGTGCTCCATCAGAAAATCGACGCCGTGTTCTTTCAGCGTGATTGGGTACGGATCCGACTCCGGCACGCGCTGAATGACCTGAATGTCTTCCACATCCAGCTCGAACCCGCCCGGCGCGCGCTTGTCTGCCCGCACCTTGCCGGTCACGATCACCGAAGACTCCTGCGTGAGGCCCTTCAAAGCCTCAAATACATCCGGCCGCACGCTCTTCACGTGCGCCACGCCCTGCACCGTCCCTGTACCATCGCGAAAGATCGGGAACAGCAGCTTGCCCGATTCGCGGGAGTTGTAAAGCCATCCCTTGATCTGGACAGACTGGCCTTCGTGTTTGCCCAGCGTAGCGATGGTGGCAACGGGCGGGGCTGGCACGGCGGTTTCAGTGGTTACGACGGGGGCGGTTTCTTCAGGCATAATTTGAACTCTCTCGATGCGGCGCGGTATCGGCGGACTTTCCCGGACCTTCTAGGATAACGCGCGCCATTCCCGCCGGGATTGACCGCCACGACATTGCTCGCTGCATCCTGCCTGCTTGGTTTATCGTCTCCATAAGCGTATGGCTACCCATCCCAAGCCCCAGCCAGTTGCCGCCAACCAGCCACACCCTACCCCCGAGGCCGAAGAAGTCTTTCGCCGCTGGATCCGCTTCCTCGACGAGGAGTTTTACCGTCACCGCTCCCCCGAGCGCCGCGCTGAGATCGTGCGCGACCAGCTTTACCAGCTCTATCTGGGCCGCCCCCACGGAGGCAAACCCAACGTCACCCTTTCCAGCGAGCTGCCCGTCAACGTGCTGGGCCTGTCGCTCGACCCCGAGAACGTCACGCTCGAAGCCGAATACTTCGGCGGCCTCGATGAGGCGGAGTTTGCCATTCGCAAGCCGCTTCTCTGGTTCTGGAAGATGTTTGACCGCTCCCCGATCGGTCTCAACCTCTGGCTGGGCATGCGCTTCCGCTGCATGCTGGGTCGCCACATCTTTGACCACATGGGATCCGGCGTCAAGATTCACAACGGCGTCGATCTCACTTACGGCTACAAGCTCTCCGTCGGCGACGGCGCGGTCATCCACCAGGGCGTTCTGCTCCACGACCGCGGCGGCATCAAGATCGGTAAAAACGCCATCATCGGCTCCTTTGCCCGCGTCTTCTCTCATAGCTACTCCAACATCGGTGCGGAAGAAGAAGTGAAACTCCAGCCCACCACCATCGGCGATGGCGCCCGCATCGGCAGCCACGAAATCATCATGGGCGGCACCAACATCGGCGCCGGCGAAGTCGTCGGCCATTACCCGGCCTACAAGGTCTAGCCGTGATGAAACGGCAGCACAGCGCACCATGCTAACCTGACCTTTCCGCATCCGGGGAGTGTCTGGTGCAGTCTGCCCAATTTACGATCGCAGTCTTCGAGTTTGTTCTGCTCATCTTCTCGCTGAGCGTCCACGAGTGCTCCCATGCCTGGGTAGCCTCGCGTCTCGGCGATCAGACGGCTCGCATGCAGGGCCGCGTCACCCTCAACCCCATCTACCACATCGATCCCGTCGGCACCCTCATCATGCCCGCCATCATCATCTTCGGCCCGTTTATCGGCTTCTCCCTCTTCAGCGGAGTTCTGATCGGATGGGCCAAACCAACCCCGGTCATCAGCCGCAACTTCGCCAAAATCCGCCGCGACGAAAACCTCGTCACCCTCGCCGGCCCCGCGTCGAATCTGCTGCTGGCCGTCGTCGCCACCGCGATTCTCCTGGTCGTCATCCACGCCGCGCCAGGCGGACGCCAGATCGTCAACTTCGCACTTCACGGCATCCTTCTCCCCAACACGTCGTCCGCAGTGCAAGCCGTCGTGCTGTTGGGAATCGCTGCTGTCGAGATCAATCTGGCGCTTCTGTTCTTCAACCTGCTCCCGATACCGCCGCTCGACGGCAGCCAGTTGCTCCGCAACATCCTCCCCTACAACGCCGTTCAGACCTACGACCGCATTCCTCTATGGATAAGCTGGATGCTGATGATCTTCGTCGGCGGCTACATCATGCGCTTGCTGCTGGCCCCGGCGTTCACAGTTGTGCTGTTCGTCCTGAGCCGCGGATAAGTGCGGCGCATGCTGCATGCCTTCAGCCGCTACAATAAACCCAGCCTCACTTTGGCCTTTTAGATCGAACTTGGGCGGCTTATCCCGGCCTGATTCCGGAATCGAAAAAAGAATGTCTGACACTGCAACTCCATCCTCCCGCCCCCGCGTCCTCAGCGGCATGCGCCCCACGGGCAAGCTCCATCTGGGCAACTACATGGGCGCCCTCGCCAACTGGGTCAAGCTGCAGGACAGCGGCCAGTACGAGTGCTACTTCTTCATCGCCGACTGGCACGCGCTCACCACCGACTACGCCGACCCGTCAAGCATCGAGCCAAACTCGCGTGAAGTGATCCTCGATTACCTCGCGGCCGGCCTCGATCCGGCGAAGACCGTCCTCTTCCAGCAGAGCCGTATCTCTCAGCACGCCGAGTTGCCGCTGCTGCTCGGCATGATCACGCCTCTCGGCTGGCTCGAGCGTGTCCCCAGCTACAAGGAGATGCAGGAAAACCTGACAAGCAAGGACCTGACGACTTACGGGTTCCTCGGCTACCCCGTCCTCATGGCATCCGACATCCTGCTCTATCAACCCAAATATGTCCCCGTGGGCCAGGACCAGCAGGCCCACGTCGAACTTACCCGCGAAGTGGCTCGCCGCTTTAACAACTTCTACAAACTGAATGATCGCGAAGTCCTGCCAGAGCCCGACGTCCTGCTTACCCCGTCACCCAGGCTCCCGGGCACCGACGGCCGCAAAATGTCCAAGAGCTACGGCAACACCATCCTCATCAGCGATCCGGAACCGGTCGTTCGTCAGAAATTGAAGACCATGGTCACCGACCCCGCCCGCATCCGCCGCAAAGATCCCGGCGATCCCGACAAGTGCCCCGTCGGCGATCTGCACAAGGTCTTCTCCACGCCGGATACGCTGGCCAAGGTCTACGAAGGTTGCCGGTCCGCCGGTATCGGCTGCATCGAGTGCAAAGGCTGGGCCGCCGACGCCCTCGTCCAGATCCTCAATCCCATCCAAGAGCGGCGTGCCCGCTTCACCCCCGGCGAAGTTGAGGATATTCTCGAAGATGGCTCCGATCGCGCACGCACCCGCGCCGAGCAAACCATGGTCGAGGTGCGAGCGGCGATGAAACTGACGCCGGCTCTGAAGTAAGCGAACCAGGCAAATCCCCCGAATTCGAGATTCTCCTTGAGCGAAGCTCCCAAAAACCCGGATACCGATCAGCCCCTACCTCCCGTCGAGGATCCCGAACCCGGCCATCGCGGCCCCATCAGCGATCCTGAACCGGGCCCCGAACCGGAGCCCGGCTCACCGGGACCCGGGCCCGAGGCTCCGCACGGCGATCCGCCCACAAAAGAGCCCGGCATCCACACCGCTCCTCCGTTGGTGCTCACCGCCAAACCGATTCCCGAAGACATGCCGGCAAAAGCCGCTCCCGCGAAACCAAAGAAGCCGGAACAAGAGCAGGACCAGTCTCCCTTCTCCGTCACCGTGGGCCAGGTTTACGACGGCCCGCTCGACCTACTGCTCGAACTCATTCGCAAGCAGGACATCGACATCTACGACATTCCGATTGCGAAGATCACCGCACAGTTCCTTGCCTACGTCGACAAGTTAAAGGCGACCGATATGGACGTGGCCGGCGACTTCATCTACACCGCTTCGCTGCTCATCCATATCAAGAGCAAGATGCTGCTGCCTCGCTCACCCGCTGGCCCCAACGACGACGCCGACGATCCGCGCCGCGAACTGGTCGAGCGCCTCCTCGAACACGAGCGCTTCAAAAACGCTGCCCAGATGCTGCAGCAGAAGCAGATGCTCGAAGCCGCCACCTGGAGCAACCCAGGCGTCCGCGAATTCAAGGAGGACGCCGCGGCTGAGCCTGAAATCGCCGCCGACACCGTCGACCTGGTGCGCATCTTCCGCGACATCCTCGAGCGCGCCCGCAAGCGCCCCACTTTCGACGTGCAGGACGACTCCATCACCGTCGGCCAGATGATCCAGTTCCTCACCCGCCGCCTCTCGATGGAAGACCGCCCGCTCGCCCTCCGCAAACTGCTCAGCCACAGCAAATCCCAGCGCGCGCTCGTAGCCATGTTCCTCGCGCTGCTGGAGTTGGTTCGTCTCCAGGCGATTCTGCTGCGGCAAGACAAGGCCTTCTCTGAGATTTTCATCAAGAAGAGCACCGGCTTCGACGCGGTGGTGAATGAAGGCCTCACCAACGCCACCGATGAATGGAGATAACTCTCGACGGCCATTATAACATTTGTTATAACTTAAGTTGAGGTAGATGTCATGCCGACGACGGCCAAAATCATCGCGATTGGAAATTCTGTCGGAATCGTTTTGCCGAAGGAGACGCTTGCCCGCTTAAAGCTTGAGAAGGGCGATATCGTGTGTCTTTCCGAGACCCCCTACGGCGCTCATCTGACGCCTTACGACGAGCAGTTCAATCGCAAAGTCGAAGCAACCGAAAAAGTCATGAAGAAGTATCGCGATGCACTTCGGAAACTCGCCAAATAAATGGAAGAGCGCATCTGGATGGAAGTTGCGGATGCGGTGATGGCGCACGATGCCGAACTCACGGCCCACGGAGGCTCCGAAGGCGTTCGCGACCCGGGACTCCTGGAGTCCGCACTTGCGCGCCCGAAAAACATCTGGAACTACGCAGATTCGCCTCCGCCCCTGAACCGCTTGGCGGCTGCGTACGCCTTTGGAATCTCCGCAAATCATCCTTTCGTGGATGGAAACAAACGAACTGCGCTCGTTGTCTCATTTGCGTTCTGCGAAGTGAACGGTCTGGAAATGACAGCGGGACAGGAAGATGCTTACCTGACGTTTCTGGCGCTGGCCGCCGGCGAAATTTCCGAAGATAAGCTTGCCGACTGGTTTGCGCGCAATACTGCCTCATAACGACACATGAAAATGCAACCCGATCTCTCCGTGGCTTCTTGAAATTCGCCCCGTCATTGCTGGCCGCCGGTAGAAAAAACCTGCTCTCAACCAAACGCAGCTGATCGGTTGCATTACCAGGCTCCCTGTTTATGCGCAACCCTTTGGTTGCGTATGTTTTCGGGCCGACCTCCCACGCATTCACGCATCGCGATGTATCCACGCATTGCTCCCGCAAATGGCGACAAAACGGTGCAAATGGCCGAAATTTCGCCTCCTAATCCTGAAATCTAGTAAGCCGTCTAAACCAATGATGACAAAAGATTTAGAATTCGGATCCCGCGCCACCTCCAGACCTGTTTCGCACACCCCTCCCTGCTATCCCGTGTAAAATCAATAGTGCGGTACCTCATCGAGGCGCCGCGACAAACAACTGTGGCAAGTATTCAGTTGTTGGGGTTTTATGCAATCCTGCTTTGATTGTCCCTTCTGCAGCGATCTCAGATCCTTCCATCCCCATTCCAATCCAGGATTCCCAGCCGATTCCGCATCTGCTCTCCCCGTGCTCGTCCGGAAATCGCTTGTCGCAGCCGGAGCGATCTGATGGCGGCAACCACGGCAACTGCTCTATCCAACACATCGCTGCTCGACCGCAAGCTGAAGAGCTCGCCGAGCACAGCCGGTATACTTGCCTTCCTTGCCGCACTTGCCGCCGGAGTGGTCTACATCGTCTTCCATGTAGCCCACGACCTCGATGCCGCCTCCATCACCAGCTATGCTCCATACGGCATGCTCGCCCTGGCGTTGCTGATCGCGCTGGGCTTCGAATTCGTCAATGGATTTCACGACACCGCCAATGCCGTCGCTACCGTCATCTATACCCACTCGCTCGAACCCAACATCGCGGTAGTGTGGTCGGGCATCTGCAACCTCGCCGGCGTACTCTTTTCTTCGGGCACTGTCGCATTCGCCGTTATCACTCTTCTGCCCGTCGAACTGATCCTGCAAGTCAGTTCCGGCGCCGGTTTCGCCATGGTCTTCGCGCTGCTCATCGCCGCTATCCTCTGGAACCTCGGCACCTGGTGGCTTGGCCTTCCCGCTTCAAGTTCGCACACCATGGTCGGCTCCATCATCGGCGTCGGCATCGCCAACCAGTTAATGCACCTGCACAGCGGTACGTCCGGCGTTGACTGGGAACAAGCCATGAAGGTGCTGAAAGCGCTTCTGATCTCGCCCGTCATCGGATTTGTTTTTGCCGGCATGCTGATCCTGCTCGCGAAGCAGGTCGCAAAGTTCCCGGAACTTTACGAAGCTCCCAAAGACAGCACGCCGCCGCCGTTGCCCATTCGCGCACTTATGGTGCTCACCTGCACCGGCGTCAGCTTCTTCCACGGATCCAACGACGGGCAAAAGGGCATGGGTCTCATCATGCTTATCCTCATCGGCACCGTGCCTACGGCCTATGCGCTGAACCACGCCGTAAGCCCCGCGCAGGTGCAGGACTTTATCGTTGCCTCCGAGCAGGCTGGTCGAATCTTTGATCGCCACGTCGATCCAAGCGGCATTCTCGGCGCCGATGCCCGCTCCACCGTCACCGACTACATCCGTACGAAGCAGTTGCAGCCCGACACCATCCTCGCATTGCGCGAATTGGTTGAGGATACTGACCACGAAGTCGCACTCTACAAGGAATTCAAGGCGGTGCCTCCGCGTGAGCAGGCCAACGTCCGCAACGACATGTATGTGGCCAGTGAAGCCCTTAGGCTGATGATCAAGGCCGGAAATCCTGCTTTCGACGCCAATGAAAAGGCCGCTCTCACCAGCTATAAACAAAAGGTGGATCACGCCACCAAGTTCATTCCTTCCTGGGTCAAGGTGGCCGTAGCGCTCGCGCTTGGCCTAGGCACCATGGTTGGCTGGAAGCGCATCGTAATCACGGTGGGCGAACGGATCGGCAAGCAGCACCTGAGTTACGCGCAAGGTGCAAGCGCTGAACTAGTTGCCGTGGCGACAATCTTCGTGGCTGATCGATTCGGCCTGCCTGTGAGCACAACGCACATTCTCAGTTCGGGCGTAGCCGGCACCATGGCGGCGAACGGAAACGGCGTGCGCTTCAGCACCGTCCGTAACATTGCGGCAGGTTGGTTGTTCACCCTCCCCGTCGCGGCTCTTCTCTCCGGTTCGCTCTACTGGCTTTTCCGGCATATCGCATAGAACCCACTTCTGCGTGCGGTCTTCATCTCCCTCCTGAACAAGGAGCTTCCAGATCACCGGATGCCCTCTCTTTTTCCGCAATGCACAGAAGCTGGCGTCTGGGTACGCAACCGCCCCTCCCGTCCAGTACCATACATAAGGTACTGATTGCCGCATGAGCCTGAAATCCAAGCTGGAAGCCGTTATTTACGCCTCGGAAGAGCCGGTCACCCTGACCCAGCTCGCAACTCTCTTTGGCGCTGAAGCCCTTGAGTGGAAAGCAGCACAGGAAGCCGCCGCCCAGAAAGCTGTCGCCGAGTCCGCTGCCTACGCAGCCGACCCTTCGCAATCAGCAATCGACGAAGGATTGGAATACCTCGATCTCCGCACCGAAGACGGCCGCCTTCTGGGAGAGCCGGAATCCACCGATGCCGGATTCGCCGACCTGTCCAGGGCCGAGTCCGCGAGCCCTTCTGAGGCCGTGAGTCCGGTCGAGATCGCATCAGAATCCAGCGAATCGACTCCGTCCCCCGCAGAACAGCCGGAGACCGCCGAGCCCGCAGCCGCCGAAGAGTCCACGCCCGACCCTGAAGCCGAAGCCAAACGCGCAGCCCGTCAGCGCGACCGCGAAGTCAAGGGCATCCTTCGCCAGCTCATCGACGAACTCATCGCTTTCTATGCGTCAGATGACCGTGGCGTGGAAATTCGCGAAATCGCCGGCGGCTATCGCATGGCCACCAAGCCCGAGTGCCACGACGCGGTTCGCATGTTCATCAAGAGCCTCAAGCCCGCCCTCAAACTCTCCCTGCCCGCCCTCGAAACCCTCGCCGTCATCGCCTACAAGCAGCCTGTCACCGCACCCGAGGTCAACGAGATTCGTGGCGTCGACTCCTCGGGTGTATTCGGTTCGCTGCTGGCCCGTAAACTCATCACCACCTCGGGCCGCAAGCAGGTCATCGGGCGTCCTATCCTCTACAAGACCACCAAAGAATTCCTCATGCGCTTTGGCCTCAAAGACGTCGCCGAATTGCCATCAATGGATGAATTCGAAAAGATGGCGAGCGAACTCGAGGAAGTCGAGCCGGCTGCGGTCGACGAGGGTGACGCTGCAACCGCGGAGTACGAAGCCGAAGGCAATGCCGGCCCAGCACTGGACGAGAATGCACCGGAAGAGCCGGGGTCCCCGCGGACAGGTCTTGGTCCGTGGGGTGATGAACCGGACAGCGATTCGCCCGTGACCGCCGAGAGCTCCAGCGAGACTCAGGCGAACGAAACCAACAAGAAAACGGAATCGGCGGGATAGCCGGCCCTTCTCCGCACAAGCCCGCGCCTGCCGAGCCGTGACCCCAAACGCAGCAGGCAGAACCGAGATTTCCCCATGAGCGACGATGTGCGCCCCGATGCCAACCGGCCCGAACTCGAAGGCCCCGAAAATGAGGCGGCTGCGGCCGATGAAGCAACAGCCGCTGCGGCCAGCGACACATTTGAGCAAGCGAGTGACGCAGAGCCGGAGTCGATCGCCGAAGATGCCGACGCGAGCGGAGTGAACGATCCGGGAAATGATAGAAAAATCGACTTCATCGCCGAGCCGGAACTGCCAGGCAAGCTCGAACGCCTGCAGAAGATCCTTGCCCAGGCCGGAGTCGCCAGCCGCCGCCACGCCGAAAACCTGATCACCGAAGGCCGCGTGCAGGTCAATGGCAAAGTCGTCACCGAGCTCGGCACCAAGGCCGACGCCGCCCGCGACCACATTCGCGTCGACGGCAAACTGCTGCAGGGCTCCGAGCGCCTTCGCTACTACATGCTCAACAAGCCGAAAGGCTTTGTCACCACGGTCAGCGATCCCGAGAAGCGGCCGACCGTGATGCAGTTCTTCGCGAAGTTGCGCGAGCGCCTCTACCCCGTCGGGCGACTGGACTACCTGAGCGAAGGCCTGCTGCTGGTGACCAACGACGGAGACCTTGCCAACAAGCTAACGCGCGCAGCGGCAGGAGTGGAGAAGACTTACCTGGTTAAGGTGAGCGGCGAGCCCACGGAAGAAGCATTGGATCGCCTGCGTTCGGGCGTAGGAATTGAACGAGGCAAGCCGGGCTCCGGCAAGGTACAAACTGCGCCGGCACAGATTCGCAAGGTCCGCCAGGGCGACAATCCCTGGTACGAAGTCGTCATCATCGAAGGCCGTAATCGTGAACTGCGTAAGATGTTTGAGGAAATCGGCCATCACGTCGAGAAGATTCGCCGCGTGGGCTACGGTCCGTTGGTGCTCGACCTCGAACCCGGCAAGATCCGCGAACTGGAGCCCGAAGAACTCGAAGACCTGCGCAAAGCAGCTGACGGTAAGCTCCGCAAACCGAAATCCAAAGAAAAGCGCCGCCATGCTTCACAGGCCCAGTTGCCCACCCTGAAACCGCGCCAGGGTCTCCCGCCCTCTGCTCCGCCGGCAGCCGAGCGCCCCGCATTCCCCCCACGCCCCGAGTCCTCTCCGAAAAAGCAATTTGGAATTGGCCGTCCGCCGCGCCCCGAGCGTTCCGCTGGCGAAGATTTCCGTCCCAGGCCCGAACGCGCCGAGACCCGTCCGGTCCGCTTCGGGTCACCGAGACCTGGTCCACAGCGATCCGGCCCGCCAAGTTCTCGGCCGTTACAATTTGGCACGGGCCGCCCGGCCTGGAAGAAGGACGATCGTACCGCCCGTCCGCCGGCTCGGTTTGGGGAGCGCCCGCCGCGCTCCGAACAGCGTCCGGCACAGTTTGGATCGGCACCTACGCGTCAAGGTCGGCCAACTGGTGGATTTGCCCAGCGTCGCCGTCCTGATGGCGCTCGCCCGTTCGAGAAGAAGCCGTGGAAGAAGCCCGATTCCGCTCGTTCAAATCGTCCAGACCGTCCAGCATTCAAACCCCACGCCGGCCCGCGTCGCGATGCTGCCCCTGCTCGTGAAGAAGTCAAGGCTCCCAAACCCTCCAGGTTGCAGATTGAAGCGGTAGAGCCCGAACGCGAATCTCCAATTCGCCCCAGCGCTAGCCGCCCTCCGACCGGCCGCCCCACAACAGGCCGTCCACCGTTTCGTGGCGCTGGTTCTGACCGCTCAACTGGAGGTCGCACCGGCCAAAGCCGTCCCGGCCAGTTCCGGCCGCGGATGGACAGGCCAGGTTCAGATCGTCCACGACCTGATAGAGCGGGACCGGACCGGCCAAGGCTGGACCGACCGAGGTCAGACAGCCCACGTTTTGATCGCCCTTCCTTCGACCGCCCCAGCGGTGCACGCCCAACCGGTGGCCCCGGCCGCACCGGCGCTCGGGAGTTCGGCGCTGGCCGGCCTCTTCGCGCCGAAGGTGATCGCTCGCGCCCCTTTACTACCAGCACCGGCAAACCCCGCGCCGGCGGAGCCAGGCCCTCCAACAAACGCTCTGGCCCACCAGCGGCAGGAAAACCGGCCTGGAAGCCCCGGCCTGGCGGCGCTGGCCGGCCATCTTCTACCGGTCGCTCGAAACCCGCCTTCGGCGCCGGCGCAAGGCCTGGAGGGTTTTCAAAATCCTCCTCTGGATACAGAGCCAAGCCCGGCGGAAGAAAGCCCGGGGCCGGTCCTCGCCCCGGCGGAAAACGGACGAGCGGCAAACGCCCCGGCGGCAAAACGCGCGGTTAATCAAAGATACGCAACCATCAGGTTGCGTATCTCCGCAAATCGGTTTATGATGCGGCCCTGAAGTTGCTTACGAAAGCACGCACCCGGCCCAATCCGCAATCAACCGGTTCTCGACCGGGCAGACCAGGAAGCATCGACAGCCATGTCACACAAAATCCGTAAGCGCATTACCGCCAAACCCAAGGCCCGGGCACGCGTCTTTGCCGCGCTCGGCGACAAAACCCGCCTGGCGCTCGTCGCTCGCCTCTGCTCCGGCGAACCCAGCTCCATCTCGCAGCTTGCTGATGATTCGAAGCTTACCCGCCAGGCCATCACCAAGCACCTCGGCGTCCTCGAGCGCGCCGGAATCGTCCGCAGCTCTCGTGCCGGCCGCGAGCGTCTCTTCCACTTTGATCCCGAGCCGCTCGAAGGCCTCCAGGCCTACCTGGCCTCCGTCTCCAAGCAATGGGACCAAACGCTGGCGCGCCTCAAAGCGCACGTGGATAAGTAAACGACCTAGGTAAGAAACCGCGTTCCCGCGAGGTCTCGTCGCCGAACCATAACCGCTTCTGTCACCAAATGAATTGCTCGCGCATCTAAGAGGTATGGCCATCGAAAAAGCAACATTTGGAGCGGGTTGTTTCTGGGGCGTCGAAGCTGCCTTCGCCGCAATCCCCGGCGTCACGGCGACCGCCGTCGGTTATGAGGGAGGCCAGCTCGACAAGCCTACCTACCGCGACGTCTGCACCGACCAGACCGGCCACGCCGAAGTCGTAGAGCTTGACTTCGATCCCGAAAAGGTCAGCTTCGAAAAGTTGCTCGACGCCTTCTTCGAACTCCATGACCCCACCACGCTGAACCGCCAGGGGCCGGACTGGGGTACGCAGTATCGCTCCGCCATCTTCTTCCATTCGCCGGAACAGGAAGCGCAGGCGAAAGCGAAGATCGAACAGCTTACAGCCTCCGGCCACTTCGCGCCCAAGCGCACCGTCACCAAGGTCGAGCCCGCCCAAACCTTCTGGCGCGCCGAAGAATACCACCAGAAATATCTGGAAAAGCGCGGCCAGGCCAGCTGCCACATCTAAAAGCAGTTCGCAGTTGAGAGTTCTGAGTTCACAGTTGATGCATCCGAGGCGCGCGGAGAACTGTGAACTAAGAACTACGAACTCAGAACTCGCTCATTCCTTCCCCTGTCCCAGCCGCCACGCCTTGATGTACTTCCAGTGGATATAGACCGAGTGGCTGATGTGCAGAATCAATCCCTCGCGCCCATCCAGAAATCCCAGCCGAAAGAAATAGTTGTAGATAAACGTTGCTGTCGGATTCAGCACCGCATTCCACAAAAACGGCAACAACGCCCTGCTGACCTTGCCGCGCTTGTGCAGCAGTCCTGCGATCTCCGAGCTGTAGCGGTTCATATGCTCGAGATAGATCCCCAGCGTGGGATAGGCGTAGTGCAGCATATCCCCGCGCAACTTTCCGCGCGACCCCGCGAATTGCGGTGTCGAGTGCGGCCCCACTCCCTCGCTCAGCCGCGCCGCGCCGCGCTTGAAGAGACGCAGCTTGCGATCCGGATAAAATCCCCCATGCCGGATCCACTTCCCGAAATAGAGATTTAGCCGCTTGATCCAATAGGCATCGAACTGCGGATCGCCCGCGAGCAGATCGCGAATCTCCGTCTGCAACTCCGGCGTAAGAACCTCGTCGGCATCCAGCAGCAGGATCCAGTCGCTCGTGCACAAATCGAGTGCGACATTCTTCTGCTCACCATGCCCGCCAAACGCGTGATAGCTGGTCTTCGCCCCGAACGACCGCGCAATCTCAATCGTCCTGTCGCGTGACCCCGAGTCCACGACGATGATCTCGTCGGCCCACTTCACGCTCTCCAGCGTACGAGGCAGGTTGACCTCTTCATTCATGGCGATCATGGCGACAGAAAGTGTCTTGCGCTGGGTCGGCATCACCCCGAAGGATAAATCAGCGCTCCGCGCTTTCTCATCTTGCGCAGCCAGCGAACTGCGAACTAGAACCGGATTGTCACACCCTGCTCGCACATATCGGTCAGCACCGAGAGCAGATTTGTAATCCCCAGCAGCTGCCTTATCCGCGGACCGAGGTTCACCAGCACCAGGCAGCTTCCGCCGGATTTGGCCGAGGCGTAGAGCCGCACAATCGTGCCCAGCCCCATGCTGTCCATCTGCTTCAGATCGGTCAGGTCCAGCACGATGCGCTTGGTGTCGGGAATCAGGGCCTTCACCTTGCTGACCAGCACATCGCATACACCCAGCACCAGCTTGCCGTGGCATTTAACTGTGGCTACGTCGCCAGCGCGTTCAACTTCGAGAGTCAGCAGGGATGCAGCGGCAGAATCGGGCATGAGTCTTCCTTCTGGATGATTGGAGAAGCGGGGAACTGAGAATGGCTGGATTCTCTCACAACCTCGAATCGACGCGAAACCGAAAAGAACGCGCTGTGCCCGAAGATGCTCAATTCAGAGCGGCGCGAGCGCCGTTAGCGGCTTCCGACCGGCGATCGAAGCGGCAACGGAAACGCGGGATCCACCTGAATCTTGCGAATGGGATGTCCCGAAGCACACGTCAGTTCGGCCCACAGCCACTCGCCGGC
The DNA here is from genome assembly GCF_049582745.1 of Occallatibacter sp. Lineage (GTDB taxonomy): Bacteria > Acidobacteriota > Terriglobia > Terriglobales > Acidobacteriaceae > Telmatobacter. The sequence goes on along the minus strand of NZ_JBAUUO010000127.1, from coordinate 24,182 downwards.
CTCGGCTTCTCCCGTCGGCGTGTCACCATCGAGCGTTGCAAACAGGGGAACCCGGTCAGGACACGTTCGCTCAATGCATTGCAGCCAATGCAGCAAGACGGTCTGGCCCTTGATGGGAGAGTGCATGATCTTGTGGCGCGTATCGAAACCGCGGCACGCGCGAAACATGGAGTAGTTACCGATGTGTTTGCAGTTGTGGCAAACAGCCGCAATCGAACGGACATCGATCTTGCGCGCATCCGGATGACCGAAGGGAGAGCCGATTCGGTCGTTGGGCAGTAGAATCGGCTGTCCGCACCACGCACAATAGAAACAGCAGTGAGGTACGGAACATACGGGAGCTTCAACTTTGCGATCTGCTTGTACCGGCTGGATGGCACTTGATTCTTCCTCAGCCGTCTTTCCAGTCACAAGGAGTGATGGTCTCCGCATCACCAGGACATATCCGTTTTCATCGCGCAGCAATTTCATGGTGTTCGCCCCTATCGCTGACGGTTCTCCTGGATGCTTTGGCGAGGGAGAAATTCCAAGCACCGTATAGATGAATACCGGGATTTAAAGCGGTTGGAAATTCCACCAATGGGCTAATTACGATAAAATTACGGAAGAGAGTTACTATCTGCAATAACTATGCAGCAAGGTTGGGTTACTTTGCGAGAATAAGTAATAGATTACTTCAATCATAACTTAGTCTGTACAAGAATTTCCAAGCTACTTTGTTCTTGGCGTTCGCATACGTCGCGCTGGGTTCTCCTTGGCTCTCCGCGAAGGGAAAGCTGAAGCCTTACGCGGGCGAAGGCGACAAAACAGGAGAACCGATTTCCGCGGCAGATTCAGCCACCACTGCGGCACGGCTCAACGTCAGCACAGTGATATCGTCTTCCTGCCCGAAATCCCGCGCCGCCTGCGCAATCGCATCGGCCGTCCCGTTCGCGATCATCGCGGTGCGCTGGAACCCGAAAAGCTCTCCCGTCCTGGTGCGCGCCTCCACAACCCCATCCGTCAGCAAGGTAAGTTGCTCGTTGGTCCCCAGCGAGAATGTTGTTTCCGCATAAGTCGTCTTCGCTTCCAACCCTAGCGGCAAGCCATTCTTCAATTGCAATTCATGGCCGTTCCGTAGGGAGCCAGGTGTCCCGCATTGGCGGCCGTGAGCTTGCCGTCCCCATCCACGCGCACCACCAGGCAAGTTGTGAATCCGCCCGCACTGCGCATCAGCATGCGGTGATTCATGGCTGTAAGAATTTCGCCGGGGCTCTGCGTGTAATGCGCCAGGGTACGCACCGTCCCCACCAGCAACGAAACCGTCATGGCCGCCGGCATGCCCTTGCCGCTCACATCGCCAATCACGATCAGCGCTCCACCTTCACCCGCCGAAAGTATCTGAAAGAAGTCGCCACCCACTTCGAGCGCTGGTTTGTATGCGCTCGTCAGGTTGAACCCTGGAATCGCCGGCAGCGCCTCCGGCACCAGCACCTGCTGCACTTCACGAGCATTCTGGAGCTCGCGCTCCATCGCCGTCTGCCGATGGCGATAGTCCACCGCGTAGCGCAGCACCGCATACACAATCGCCAGGAACAGCGCGGTACGCAATATGGTTTGCACGTTAAGGATGGTTCCGAAAACCGTCAGATGCATCCCGTTGATCCAACCTGCCAACGGCCAGTGCGTAAATCGAATTCCCTGCTGTGAAGTATTCGAAACGGCATACACCACGTCATTGGCCAGGGCGATGCTCGCCACCAGCCACCGGGCGGAATCCAGCCGCCGCCGGCGCAGCACCGCATAGACAACCAGAAAAATGGGAATGGCCTCTCCCGGAAGAATGAAAAACGTCAGTACGGCATCGGTGATCTGGAACGTCGACTTCGCAAGAACCCCGTACAAGAACCCAAGCGCTCCATCGACCGTTCCCGCGATCAGCGATGCGATGGCAAAAATCTTTACATAGCGCATGAGTCTGGGAGCAGCTTTCAGTTGCAGCAGGTAAATCAGAACGTACCATTGCGACACTTCGCGTATCTGGATAGCGGCCTGGACGAAAAATGTGATCCAGATTGCTGAATACTGCAGGCGCATGCCGTTGAGCATCAACTCCAGCGTCGGCATGAACGTGTACACCATTATCCAGAAGAGCAGCCGCTGCTGCCGGTCGCGCATCCAGGCCAGAAAACTCAAAATACAAACCAGGGCATATAGCCCGGTAAGGGCAAACCGAAATTGCTGGCTACGCAGCCATTTGTAATCCAGCGAATCCTTGATCGCGGCGATCGCGTCGGGACTGCCAAGAATCGGCGCGCCTTCAAAGCCGCCGGCCGTGCCATCGTCGTTCGAGGCGAACGGCACCTTCAGCACACGCACGGCAAGAACCCCGCTGCGCACCGCACCCAGCCCATAAGTTTGCGCGGGAATCGCACTCAAATAATCGGGATGTGGCGGAAATGACCCAAGGTGTCCGACCGGCTGCCCGTTCCAGTAAAGCTCATAAATGTCGTCAATCGCCGGAATCAGCAGGGCTACATTCTGCGGAGCTCCCGGCGCAATCGTCAGATCGATATGGCGGCGATACCAGCCGGGCCCATCGTAGTTCGGATGCGACTGCGTGCCCCAAGGCGCATCTGCCTTCAGTTGCTCCCATCCATCGTGGCCTGTCGCGTCGTCGGTCTCCGGCTTGGCCCAACTCAGGTCGTCGCCCGCGTGAAACTGCCATGCGCCATCGAGCGGCACCGCTCCCTTGCCGAGCGCCTCAATCTTCAGAGGAGCCGACGGTGCCGCCGCCGCCGAACTCGACTCCGCGGTTGCCTTCGGCGAGGCACCTTGGATCAAACAAAGAGTCACCAGAACGCAGCTTGCGATCCGGATCGGGCAGGGAATCAGGCTGCCGGCCCCCGACCGCGCGGGCAGCAATGCTTTGGGTTGCATGGCAAAGAGCATATCCCGTAAAAACGGGCTTGGGCAGGAAAAACTGCATCACACTCTGGGCTTGCGGTTCTAATCAATCACCAGCCGGGTCACACACTTGCACGTAAAGCAGAGCGGCCGCCGAGTGCGCGACTTCGACAGCCTGGCTGCGAAGAAGTCAAAGGTCTAGTGGGGAACGACCACCGCGCGAATCTGGAAGTTCCCAATGTTCACCATCACATAGTTGCCGTCAATCATCCGCCACTCATATCCGCGAGGCGGTGCGTTCAGGTGGTACCGGTGGTAGTCGAAGCGCTCGCCGCGGTCCCAGTCTTCGTGCCGGATGTGCTGGCCCTTTTTCCATTCCTTGTGCTCTACGTAATGATGGTTGTCCTTGTCGTGGTGGTCCTGATCGTGGTGGTCCTGCGCATAAGCCGACCCGCCAACCAGGCTTGCCGATAACACACCGAGCGCTAAAGCGTTGCAAAATCTATTCATGGTAGGTTTCCTCTCTTCCATTTGATTCAGGCTCAATGAAGCCCGTTGTTTCGGTACGAGCAGAAAACTGCGCAAAGGTATCCCGCACACATCCTCGAAGCGCGCGACATCCGCGCCGCAGCCGAACTCGCTTTCTGACCACACAGGTCATTCATCCCGCAAAAGCTGTTGCAAGATACCTATCGACGCCCCCACCTCTCTCCGTGATAGATTGAGATTCCCCGCAAGTGTATGGTGAGTTTATGGCAGCAGGCCTTCATTTGTCCGGCAACGACGAGACCATCGATCTGCAGCAGCAGGTAGCCCGCCTGCAGGCTCTGCTCGAGGCCTCGCGCCAGGTTCACTCCACCATCCGCGAAGAAGCCGTCCTCGGCGCCGTCCTCCGCATCGTCGTCCGCGAGCTTGAAATGGCGGGCGCTGCCTTCCCCGGCACCGGCCTCAGCTACGGCGAAATGCCCGATCTCGCTTCGCAGTCCGACGAGGCCCGCGCGCTCCCCATCTATCTGCTGCAAGATCGCGAAGGCAAGCGCATGGCTGAACTGGTGGTCGCTCCGCCGCAAGGTCGCGAACTTACAATCTACGAAGCTGACTTCATCGAGGGTCTGGTCCTGCAGGCCGCAGTCGCACTTGAAAACGCCCGCAACCACGAGCGCAACCTGCAGTGGGCCCGCGTCCAGCAGGATCTCGATGCCGCGCGCAATATCCAGCGCTCCCTGCTGCCACAAGAGCTGCCCGACATTGCCGGTTACTCGCTGGCCTTCCGCTCTGTCACCTGTTACGAGGTCGGCGGCGACTACCTCGATATCGTTGAGCAGCCCGATGGCAGCCTCCTGATCGCCGTCGCCGACGTTGCCGGAAAAGGCCTGGCCTCAGCCATGATGTCCACCAGCTTCCGCGCGGCTTTTCGCGCCATGGCCATCACAGGGCCACCCCTCGGCGAGTTGGCCACGCGCATGAACGAGCACCACTGGCGCGAGGGCGAAGAGGCTCGCCGCCGCTATGTCACCGCCATCTTCCTGCGCCTCCATCCCGAGCTGGGCAAGATCGAAGTCGTCAACGCCGGCCACAACCCCGGCTTCCTTGTTTCAGCCGACGGCACGTCTCGACAATTCGAAGCGGCCGGTACGCCCCTCGGATTGTTGCCCGGCATGCGCTACTCCAGCGAAGAAGCCGTGTTTGCACCGGGGACGAGGCTGCTGTTCTACACCGACGGCCTCACGGAGGTATTTCGGGGCGAGGAAGAGTTTGGCCCGGAAAGACTTATGGACGAATTTTCCAAGTGCCCGGGCGAACGGGCCGATGTTATTCTCGATGCATTGTGGGCAACAATTGACGACTTTGCCGACGGCGGCCCGCAAAGTGACGACATGACCGCATTGGCGCTGTGCCGGTGCGCTGAGGGTACGGAGATGCCGGCATGAGCAAGCTGAAGTCCACAAGCGTGGAGGTGCGGCTGCCTTCGCAGCTCGGCTACGAGAAAGTGGCGATGAGCACCGCGGCCGCTGTGGCCAAGCTGATGGGTTTTCGCGAAGACCGCGTCGAGGATTTGAAGACGGCCGTGGCTGAGGCCTGCATCAATGCGATTGAACATGGCAATAAAATGAACGACGACCTTTCCGTTGGCGTAGTCCTTTCAGCAGGTATTAACGCGCTTGAAGTAAAAGTGATCGATGATGGCAAGGGCTTGAAAACGGTTCCGGCGAAGCCCGACATCGACAAGAAAATTCATGGTGAGGAAGATCCCCGAGGAATGGGTATGTTCTTAATCCAGGCTTTGGTCGACGAGGCCGAATGGGTCAAGGGCTCCAACGGCAAAAGCAGTTACGTCAGGCTGGTCATTCGTCTGGATGCAGTAGCGGATTAACACGAAGAACACGGAGACACGAGATCGTGCAGAGTGAAACCAAAGCGCGCGTAGACCAGTTGACTTCCCCGGCAGGCCACAACGTCACAGCCCTCCGTTTTGAGGGCGACATTGCCAGCACGTCGAAGGATGCGGTGCTCGGCAGCTACCAGTCGCTGCCCAAGGAGACCGCCAAGCTCGTGCTGCTCGACTTCACCAAGGTCGACTACATCAACTCCAGCGGCATCGCCCTGGTCATCCAGATGCTGATTGAAGCGGCGAACTCCGGCCAGAGAGTCTATGCCTTCGGCCTCTCGCCCCACTTCACCAAGGTCTTCACCATGGTAGGCATCACCAAGTACGCAGGCCTTTTCCCCTCCCAGGCCGATGCTCTCGCGGCGCTGTAATCCCTGCGCCGCATCACGTCCGCACTGCCTGCAGGCTGAACGACGGAGACTTCTCCTTGTGAAATGGGCACAGTCCCGCGTAGTTCTGCGCCCCCGCTTTTCGCAGACGGATATACCCCTCGATCACCTTGACGATGTCGACCTGCTGTTTCACGCTTTGGGCGAAATCCGACACGGATGAAATCTGTAGTTAAGGATTGCCCGGTCGCATTCTCAAGCCTGCGCACTTCACTTCTCAATTCGTTCCTATAATCGAGTCCTGGCGCTTTCCAGCCATCCATCGGAATTTGCCATCCCGTCGACGCACGCCTGGCGCCCCGCGATTCAAAACATCAGTCGGCGGGAATATCTACTCGGTCTTCATCAGCGTCGCGATCAGAAAATCCCTGCGTTGGTTGGCGTTGTCATCCGAGTAGTGCAAGACACGCATCCAGGCAAATGATGCGCCCACGGCCAACGCTAGAAATATGGGCACAGGCAGCCACCAGCTCTTCAAAGACCAGCAGACCGAAAACACCAACAACCCGACTCCAAGCACTCCCAATTGGATGAACGCGGCCGGCAACGTGTTCGCCTGCGCTCCCGCCGGCCGCGTGATTCGGCCGGGATGAATGCGGTATGGCTTTGCGAGTGAAAAGATGTTCCCCACGGCCAAATTGCACGGAAGCGCAAAAACAAGCCAAGAGCCGGTAGCCGCCAGCACCACGAACGGCGGAACTCCCAACCGAAGACAGCTCACGACGCCCGCAGCGAACCCTATGAGGACGAACAAGATCGAGTGAAGCAGATTCTTGGCCAACAAAACTGTTCTGATCGGTGTAGGAGAAAGGAACAACAACTGAATCCCGGCCCTTTCAGCGCCCAGATTGTTGTAAAACAAACCCGTAAATCCAAGCAGTGCGTAAGCCACGCACAAAGGAAACGCATACGGAAACGACTTCATGTCACTGGAGGGGCTGTGATGAAATGCACCCGCAACCACAAGCACGAACAGCAACGGTACACTCGCCGCCCAGAGTGATGGCGCCGAACGCAGCAGACTCCGCAATTCCTTCTCCACAATTGCGGCAAAGGCGCCAGAGCCGCCCAAGGTCCACCCGCTCCCCCGTCCGATAGCTTTCTCCGGGCGCGGAGCCCAACTCAAGTTTTGTCCCCGATACTGCGCCTTGAGGCGGTCTGCTAACGCACCTCCCGCGAGAACCGCCCAAAGCCCGAGCATACTCAGTGAAGCGATCCCGGCCACAGGTTTTTGATCGATGACCTGCTGCAGCGTCCGTGCACCCGGCCCAGGCGGCAGCCATTGCTGCACCAGGTTTGCGGTCTTCAGCAACGGCGCATGTCGGTCCAGGGCCTCGCGCAAAAGCGCTGCCTCTCCTTTGTCACTTTTCGAGCCCTCAAAGTGCTTCTGGCTACGCACTGAATTGATCACCAGCAGGCTCACAAAAAGAATCATGAACACTGCGCCCAGAATCTCGCGGGTCTTTCGCTGCGCCAGCCAGCGGTCAATCCAGGCAAAGACAGCGCGCACCAACAGAATGTTGAAGGCCGCGAGCACCGACAGTCCGAGCATCGTCCACAAATACAAATCCGGCCGCGCCATGACGATTCCAAGCCAGACGCCCAAACAGCAGAGCAGACCTACAATCGTGGAGGCTTCCATCAAGCCGGAGATCAAGTCGAGAAGGAAGTACGATCCGAAACGCACAGGAAAGCGCAGCAGAATTCCTAGATCGGCCTGCTGCTGAAACGAGACCACAACCATCGGAAACATCAACCAGAGAAAGCTGATTGCCCAAAACAGGATTGGCAAATACTGCCATGTTGCGCGCGATGCTATCGAGTAAGCGGCGGCCCAAAGGCAAGTTCCCAAACCCAGCCCATAAATGGAATAAAGTAGCCACGCAATCCCAGTGGCGCCCAGATCGAGCAGGCCGTGAATAGAGCGGAGACCATTTATAAACATCCGCCAACGCATTTGAGCCATGGCCGCGTATTTCGTCCGGGCTTCGCGGCCGAGCATTCCTCCGGCTGCCCGGTTCAAGTCAACTCCGGTTAGGCCATCCATGAAAGTTCCTGCGTCGGCTCCGGTTGACCATCTGTTTCCAAAATTGCCAGAAAGATCTCCTCCAACGTAAGCCAGTGTGTCTGCTCGATACTTGGCAACGCGCTCGTCACGCCAGCCCTCAACTCATCGAGCGATCCAGTGCCCACCACCAGTCCTCCCATAACATTTGTATCGGGCCGATACGCGCAAAGTTCTATCAGGACTTAGCTGTTCCCGTCGCCATCTGCCAGTACACCGCATACCTTTGATCCCGCACCGCGTACATCGGCAACACATCCAGATTCCCGCTCTCTTCCGCCGCTTTAAATCGCAACTCCTCCGCCGACTCCGTCCTCACCCAATCCGCCCCAGCCGCTTTCGGCAGGGCATCCGGCTTCGCCAGCCCCTTCGGCACCGTCGATCCATCGGGAATGATCTTGCCCGGTCCATCCGTCGGTCCCGCTCCCAGGTCCGCCGCCAGCACCAGCGGCCCATACAGCGACGCCGCTACTGAGTCATCTCCGGCCAGCAGCTCCGTCCGCAACGCCATCGGCAAACTCAGGCTGATCGTGTCGCCATCCTTCCACACTCGCCGTATAGCGAGATACGAGCCTGGATCCGCTACCGCTTCCAGCGGCCGCCCGTTCACTTTCACCTCTGCCGCATCCGTCGTCCACGCAGGAATCCGTACATGCACCGTCCGCATCTTCGGGTGCGCCGTCGCGAACTTCAATGTCGTCCCCTGCTGACGCGGAAACGTCGTTGCCTGCTCGATCTTCAACCCCTCATCTTTCCAGTCCAGCGTCGACGCGATGAACTGGTTCACATACACATCGCCGCCCCGATGGAAATAGATCGTGTCAGTAAATTTCGCAAACTCCTCCACGCCCGTTCCCGTGCAGCACCAGAACGAATCCTCCGCCGAGTGATACGCGCGCCAGTATCCCGCCGCCAGCGGAAAGAAATACTGCTTCAATCCCTGCGCATTCTGCGTTCCCAGCCTGCAGTTGAACATTGCCCGCTCATACGCATCCATCCAGCGCACATCGCCTGTCCAGCCAAACACCAGGCGCTCCAACTTCATCAGGTTGTAGGCCACGCAACATTCCGCATTCGTCCATCCAAGCGATCCTTTCAATTCTCCTGCGGGAGTGGTCCAGTGCTCATCGAGACTGGTGTTCCCAATCGCGTAGCTCCGCGCCGTCAGCACCTCCTCGAGGAAGTACTCCGCGATCCGCCGATGGCGCCGGTCCCCTGTCACCTCGTACATCCGCGCCGCGCCAATCATCTTCGGCACGTTCGTGTTCGCATGCAGCCCCGTCAGTTCATCTCGCCGCCCCGCCAGCGGGTCGAGAATGCTCGGCTGCTCAAACAATTTCGCAGTATCGAGATACTCCTGCTTCTTTGTCAGCGCCGCCAGGTTCACCAGCGCCTCGTTCATCCCGCCGTATTCCGTCCGCAGCATCCGTTGCCGCTGCTCGTCGCCGATGCCTTCGAAATAGCGGTCCACCCAGTGCGCCATCCCCTCGGCCACTTTCAGCGCATCCGTGTTGCCCGTCAGCACATACATGTCCAGCAGTCCGGCCATGATCTTGTGGTACGTGTAGAAGGGCGCCCACACCGGCTTTCCCTCTTGCAGGTGTTCGAACAGCCCAGTTGGAAACGCGCTCACATAGCCATTCCCATTCTTCGTCTGGCACTGCGCCAGTCCACCCACCACCTCATCGCCGCGCGCTTTCAAAACCGAGTTGCCCGCCGTCGCCGAAGCCAGCGCCACCGCCGACAGATAATGCCCTCCATTGAAGTGCCCGCGCAATTCAACCGTCGGGCTCTCCCAGCCTCCGTATGGCTTTGCGCTCGAAGTGATCCCTGCCGTCAACCGGAACGAGTGCAGCAGCCGATCGGTTGTGAGCGAATCGAGATAGCGCGCGTTCGTCTCCGCCTGTTCCGCGAAGATCCCCGGCCCCAGCCGCACCGCGCTCAGCGGGAAGGGAACAATCCGCTCGTCGCCGTGCTGGTCCGCGCCCGCCAGCAACGAACTCGTGTAAGCCAACGGCGGCGCGAAGCGCAAAGCCGCGCCCGCCGCGCTCATTTTCAGAAACTCGCGACGCGAATGAGTTGTCATGTAGATCTCCTGTTGCCTGCTGATTTGGTAAACGTTTGCCACCCAACGCAGGCTAATTCTTGGCCATCGTGACTGTAAAGAAACCTACTCCGGCAAACCACCCGGGAAGCCGCCAACCACTTTCCGGTTTAAGCTCCTTCGAGGTGCACCATCAGCTCTTCCCATTCGGCAGTGAGTCGCTTCAATTCCTCGCGCAACCCCGCCGCCAGTTCCGTCAGCCGCTGCGTCTCCGCCGCCGAAACGTACACGCCCAACTGCTCCTCAGTATGCGCGATCGAAGCCTCAACCCGCGGAATCTCCTCTTCCAGAAACCCGCACCGCTCCTCCATCTGCTTCTGCTTGATCGGATTCAGGCGCCGCGAGCGAATGTTTTCCGGCCCGCCCTCAATCACGATCGTCGCACCGGCTGCCAGAGGGCTGGGCGCCACATGTCCATCATTCGAGGAGGTGGGTGCCCCGGGTCTCGCCTTTGAGGCCTGGGAACTGCTCTCACTCAGAACAACGAACTCAGGACTAGCTGCCTGAACGGCAAGCTCTTCCTTCTTCCGCAGATAGTCCTCGTAATTCCCCGGGTAGCTGGTGATCACGCCGTTCTCCACCTCGATCACCCTCGTCGCCAGCCGATCGATGAAGTACCGGTCGTGCGAAACAAAAACCACCGTGCCTGAAAACGCGGCAATCGCATCCAGCAGCACGTCCTTGGCCCGCATATCCAGGTGATTCGTCGGCTCATCCAGCAACAGAAAATTCGAAGGCGACACCAGGATCCGCGCCAGCGCAAACCGGTTCCGCTCTCCACCCGAAAGCACGCCCAGCGGCTTGAACACGTCATCGCCCGAAAACAGGAAACATCCCAGCAGCGACCGCAACTCCGATTCAGGCACCTTCAGCGCGGCGCGGCTGATGTCGTCCAGCATCCGCGCCTCGGGGTCAAGCACCTTGTACTGATCCTGCGCAAAGTACTCGCTGACCACGTTGTGGCCCATCTTGACCGTACCGGCCGTCGGCGTCTCCGCTTCACTTAGCAGCTTGATGAGCGTCGATTTGCCAGCGCCGTTTACGCCCACCAGCGCCACGCGATCGCCGCGCTCAATCGTGAATCGTGCATTGCTGAACACCAGCTTCGCCCCGTAGCTCTTCGCCAGTCCTTCGGCCTCCACCACCGTGCGCCCCGATGGCGGGGGCTGCGGAAACCTGAAATGAATCGCCGGCTCTTCTTCCAGAATCTCGATGCGCTCGATCTTTTCCAGTTCCTTGATCCTCGACTGCACTTGCTTCGCCTTCGTGGCCTGCGCGCGGAACCGGTTGATGAACGCTTCGAGATGTTCGATCTGATCGCGCTGATTCTTGTACGCAGCCGTCAACTGCGCACGCCGCTCATCCTTCTGCGAAAGGTACTTCGTGTAGTTGCCCTGGAAGATGGTGAGCCGCTTGTTCCAGATCTCGACGGTGCGATCGATCGTCACGTCGAGAAAGTAGCGGTCGTGGGAGATGAGGATGTACCCGAAAGGATAACTATGCAGATAGTCCTCGAGCCAGTTGCGCGTCTCGAGATCCAGATGATTCGTCGGCTCATCCAGCAGCAGCAGGTTGGGTTTCGCCAGCAGCAGCTTGGCCAGCGCGATGCGCATCTGCCACCCGCCCGAGAACTCGTCCACCTGCCGCGTCCAGTCCTCTTTGCCGAATCCCAGACCGGTCAGAACCGTTCCCACCTGCGCATCCAGCGCATATCCGTCCAGCGCATGAAACCGTTCCTGCACCATCGAGTAGCGCTCGGCAGCGGCCTCGTACTCAGCGCTCGCATGGTCCAGCTCCGACAACTGCGCCGCTGTCCGCTCGATCTCGCCTTCCATCGCCCGCAGCTCATCAAAGACGCTCAGGCACTCGTCAAACACCTTGCGCCCGCTCAGCCGCAGCCCTTCCTGCGGCAGGTATCCGATGCTCATGCCGCGCGTAAGCTGCATCGTCCCGTAATCGAGCGATTCAAGCCCCGCCAGCACCTTCATCAACGTGGATTTGCCGGTCCCGTTCGCGCCCACGAGCGCAGTCTTTTCCTTGCTGCGAATCAGCCAGTTCGCCTCGAGAAACAGCGTGCGAGGGCCAAACCGCTTGCCGGCATTTTGAAGAGAGAGCATTCCTCTCTCATTTTCGCAGAAGGATCGCTACTGCAGGTCGCCCGTCGGCGCCGGCGCCGCGGATGCGGCCGGTTGTGTGGGGCCTGGAGTGAAGCTCTTCAACGCCTCAAGATTGGCCTGCACCTTCTGCCATTTCCCCGGATCCTTCTTCGTCTCGTTCGGCGCCGACGCATTTGCATAGAAACCGAGAATGTTCGTCTGGAGCGCAGGCGTCGTCGCATCGAACTTCTTGTCGGCCAGTTGCGACAAAAGTTTCGCATAGGTGTCGTCGGCGAGCGTGTACTCTCCGGCGGCCGTCGGCTTCCCGCTGTCCAGATCGTCGTCCGGCAGTTTCGCCCTCCGGGCGCGCACTTCGTCCAGAAGAGAACCGTAGTTCTCAGCCGTCAGGTTGATGCTCGCGAAATACATGCTCTCTGTTTTCGCCGTCGGAATATTGAAGTCGAGTGCCTTTAGCGGGCCGATTTTCGGCAAAATCTTCAAGAGAACCGCCAGCAAGCGCTCGCCGAATCCGGCGCGATGGTAGTTCTTGCCCCATTGCTTCTCGTAGTCCGCTCGCGAAAGCCGGTAGAGGAAATTCTGCTTCTGGAAGTTCGGTATTTCGCGCATGATCTCTTTCTTGTGCGTGCGAAGCGCCACCTGGGTCATGTGCGGAATCAACGTGCTCACTGAATACCGAAACGATCCGATGGATAGGTCTTCATGCGGCAGCACATCCTTCAACTGCACTCCATATACCACGGGGAACACCCGCTCGAGCAATTCTTTCGATACCTCGAAACCGATGAAGTCGTGGTACTGCTGCGGTGCGTACCGCTCCTTCGCCACCTGCGCCATGTCAAAGCCGAACTCCGTGCGAATGTGAGCGGTCGTGTCTTGTGCGTAAAGAACAATGGGACCAAATTTCGCGCGAAGCTTGGGATACGCGATCGCGACAGCCTGGTTCACCGCAGGATGGCCCGAGATGTCTGAAGCGTAGTGAGACAAAGCGCCGAGCGCAAAAGCGTACTCATCCGCGGTCTGGCTCTCCTTAATGAGCTCCATCACAAAGTCGCCACTGCGCACATAGTGCACCAGGTCGCTGAACTCCTTGTTCCCGAACGGATAGTAGCCCATGTCCTGGATCACCGCTCCGCCATAAGCGTAGGCATGGGCCTCGCGCATCTGGTCGTCGGTCAGCCCCGGATAGCGCGCCAGGATCATCGGCCGCAGATGGTCGTTCCACAACAGATCGATAATCTCTTCATGTGTCAGCACGGAATAGGCGTGTGATGGTCTGCTGCCGCTCAGCAGCAGAAACACGATCACAAAGCCGCCAATTGTCGAACGAAACTTGCTTCTTCCGGAAAGGACGCGAGAATTGAATAGGTTGAACATAGATCAAACTTTCCATAGCCGAGACTTCGGGCGCTGAATTCTAAGCGGGAGTCTTCTCAATTGGATGCCCGCCGACAGATCGGCGTTGTCCTGACTGCGGCCTCGGCCTCGGACAATAACTCTCTTCCTCTTGGCGGGAGTGAGGCCACTCATGTAAAACAAGCGACGGGAGCCGAGATTCCCTCCGATCCACAACGCCTCCGTGAACAAGCTCTTCCCCAACCCGAAAGCCGCCCTCGAAGGCGTGGTCCACGACGGTATGCTCATGGCCATTGGCGGGTTCGGCCTTTGCGGCATTCCCGAAGAACTCATTCTTGCTCTGCGCGATACCGGCGTCCGCAATCTCACTATCGCCAGCAACAACGCCGGAGTCGATGGCGCCGGGCTCGGCCTTCTTCTCGCCACCCGCCAGATCAAAAAGATGCTCTCCAGCTATGTGGGCGAAAATGCCGAATTCGAGCGGCAGTTTCTGTCGAGCGAAATTGAAGTCGAGTTCTGTCCCCAGGGAACCCTCGCCGAACGTATGCGCGCCGGCGGTGCAGGCATTCCCGGCTTCTACACCCGCACCGGCATTGGCACCATCATTGCCGAAGGCAAGGAGCACAAGGACTTCGACGGCAAGACCTACATCCTCGAACGCGGTTTCGTTGCAGATCTGTCCCTTGTAAAAGCCTGGAAGGCCGACCTGCACGGCAACCTCATGTATCGACGCACCGCGCGGAACTTCAATCCCAATGCGGCCACCTGCGGCAAAATCACGATCGCCGAAGTGGAAGAAATCGTCCAGCCCGGCGAACTCGATCCCGACGAGATTCACACGCCGGGAATCTTCGTTCATCGCCTGGTTCATATTCCTCATCCCATCAAGCGGGTCGAGAAAAAAACCACGAGGGAGGGCTGAGGCGATGCCATGGACACGCAACCAGATGGCTGCACGAGCGGCGAAGGAGCTGCAGGACGGCTACTACGTCAACCTCGGCATCGGCATTCCGACGCTCGTCGCCAATTTCATCCCCAAAAACATTACCGTAACTCTGCAATCGGAGAACGGCCTGCTCGGCATGGGCCCATATCCGCGCGAATCCGAGATCGATCCCGACTTGATCAACGCCGGAAAAGAGACGGTGACATTTGTTCCGGGGGCGGCAACGTTTTCGAGCGCCGATTCCTTCGCAATGATTCGCGGCGGTCACATCGACCTCGCGATTCTTGGCGCCATGCAGGTGTCTGAGCATGGCGATCTTGCCAACTGGATGATTCCCGGCAAGCGCGTCAAGGGCATGGGCGGTGCGATGGACCTCGTCTCCGGTGTCCGCCGCGTCATCGTCCTGATGGAACACACCACCCCGGACGGAGGTCACAAACTGCTGCGCGCATGCACGCTGCCTCTCACCGGCAGCGCCGTCGTACATCGCGTGATCACGGATCTCTGCGTCCTCGACGTAACGCCTTCCGGCTTCGAGGTCTTCGAGTTTGCCGATGGCGTTAACCGTGAAATTGTCGAGCAGCGGAGCGGGGCGCCAGTGCATTTCAGTTAAATCGGAGAATGCGTCGTCACTGCTTCCAGACAGGCTTTCTCTTCTCCAGAAACGCCGACACGCCTTCGCGAAAATCCGCGGTTTCCCGTGATTCCGCATTGGCTTCGAGGGCCGCCATGATCGCTGCATCCAGCCACGCGCGGTTCTGACTCGCCAGCAACCGCTTGGTTGCTCGTTGGGATTCAGGACTGTTGGCAATCAAGGATGCAGCCAACGCCTGAACGCGCGTCATCAGATCCCCGTGCGCAACAACTTCATTGACGAGTCCCAGTCGCTGAGCCTCTTCTGCTCCAAAGATTCTGGCGGTCAGCAGCAAATCCCGGCATTGCCTGTCTCCCACCTGCAGCGCAAGAAACGCCGATACGAGAGCCGGAACAAAACCGATGCGCGCCTCAGTAAAGCCGAATTTCGCATCAGGCGTCGCCAATGTGAAATCGCAGATCGTCGCGAGGCCTGTGCCGCCGGCGATTGCCGGTCCATGCACTGCCGAGATCGTCGGAATGGGCAACTCGCTAAGCGTGACAAACAGCCGTGCGATCCGTTCCGCATCGATGCGATACTCTGCCGCGCTCTTGTCCCGCATCGCCTGAAGCTCTGAAAGGTCCAGCCCGGAACAGAACGCTTCCCCCGCGCCGGTGAAGATCAGTACGCGGCACCCACTCGCGACGGCCTCTTCCATCGCGCTGATCAACTCCGTCTGCATCTCGTGCGTCATCGCGTTGCGGCGCTCAGGACGATTCAGGGTAATCGTCCGAATCGAAGGTTCGTTCGTGATCAGGATTGTCTTGTAGTTCAAAATCCCGCCCTCCAGCGAATGGGAGCCCTATTGAACAAGCGATCCAAACCGGCTCGAAATCTGATTGCTTGCATCGATCAAACCGTTGAGAGATTTGAACGCCGGCAATTGCGCGCCGCACTGGCGCAACTCGGCAATCAGGATCTCCGTCGGAATATTACCGACCAGCACATCCTGCGCAAAAGGACATCCACCCAGCCCGCCGATTGCAGCGTCAAACCGCCGGCAACCCGCCTTGAATGCAGCCCTGATCCGTTCCGCGGCATCCAGAGGCCGGGCATGCAGATGCACTCCAATCTCTAGGCTCCCATACTCACCGATCGCGGCCAAAAGTACCTCCTCGATCTGAGCGGCGCTGGCGACACCAACCGTGTCCGCCAGCGAAACCTGCGTCACTCCACATTCGGCAATCAGATCGCAGGCCTGCAAAACTTCGTCGATGTCCCATGCGTCGCCATACGGGTTCCCGAAGGCCATCGACACGTACGCGACCACATTCCTGCCTTCGTCTCCCGCCAGCGTATAGATTGACTGCAGCGTATCGATCGATTGCTCCAGCGTCTGATGCTGGTTGCGGCGGAGGAACTCCGGTGAGATCGAATACGGAAACCCCAGAGTCTTCACACCTTCAGCGCCGACCGCTCGCTGCGCGCCCTTCTCATTGACCACGATGCCGATAATTTCTACATCAGCCGGCAATGAAAGCCCCAACAAGACCTGCTCCGAATCTGCCATCTGTGGCACTGCCAGCGGCGACACGAAACTCACCGCATCGATGTGCTTGAATCCCGTATCGATCAGCTTGCGAAGGTAATCCGCCTTCGCCTCCGCCGGAATCACTCCCGGCAGGCCCTGCCACGCATCCCGCGGGCACTCGACAATTTTGACCTCATTACCCATTCAATTCGCAATCCTTGCAGCAGCCGGCACCCAATGCTGCTTCTCCGCCAGCTACCCGCGCGACGGATAAACCTTGAGAATTTCCCTCGCAATCACCATGCGCTGAATCTCGCTCGTGCCCTCGCCGATGGTGCACAGCTTCACGTCACGATAATACTTCTCGGCCGGATAGTCCTTGATAAAGCCGTACCCTCCAAACAACTGCACCGCATCGTCGCAGATGCGCACTGCCACTTCGCTCGAAAATAGCTTGGCCATCGACGACTCACGCGTCACCTTGCGTCCGGCGTCTTTCAGAATCGCAGCCCGCTGGGTGAGCAGTCGCGCCGCATCGAGTTCCGTCGCCATATCGGCCAGCTTCCACTGGATTCCCTGGAACTCCGCAATCGCCTTGCCGAATTGCCTGCGTTCTTTCACATATTTCAGGGCGGCATCCAACGCACCGCGACCAATCCCGAGCGCCAGTGCGGCAATCGAGATACGGCCGCCATCCAGCACCCGCATCGCATCGATAAAGCCCTCGCCTTCCGCCCCCAGCAAATTCTCCTCAGGAATCTCGCAGTCCTCGAAAATCAGCTCGCTCGTGTCGCTGGCGCGCAGGCCCAGCTTGTTCTCCTTCTTGCCCGGACGAAATCCCTTCGTCCCCTTCTCCACAACAAATGCCGAGAGACCATGCGTGCCTTTGCTCTTATCGGTCGAAGCAATCACCACGGCCACATCGGCATAATGGCCGTTCGTGATGAAGGTCTTGTTCCCGTTGAGGATGTAGCGATCGCCCTTCTTCACAGCCGTCGTGCGCGAATTGCTCGCGTCCGATCCCGCACCCGGCTCGGTCAATCCCCACGCAGCGAGCCACTCGCCGCTCGCCAACTTTGGGACATACTTTTTCTTCTGTGCATCATTTCCCGCGAGGAAAATGTGGTTTGTGCCCAGCGAATTGTGTGCGGCGACGATAATCCCAATCGATCCATCCACGGACGCCAGTTCCTCGATCGCGAGAACATAATCGACATAGGCGAGCCCCGCGCCGCCATACTCCGGCGGGAAAATAATGCCCAGCAAACCCATCTGGCCGAGCTTCTTCACCACGTCGAGCGGAAATTCGCTGGCCTCGTCCCACTTCATCACGTTGGGAGCGATTTCGCGCGCTGCAAATTCGCGAATCTCGCGGCGAAGTGCCTCCTGCTCCTCGGTCAATACGAAGGGATACAGGCTTTCATTTGTTTCGCGCGCGACGCTCATGCTGTTTGGCTCCTTTACGTCCGGGGGTTGACGCCAGCCTACGCTGCTGACTGGTTAAGATGCCGGTTTATGAATGTCAGATTCTGGCCCGGGATGCTCCTCAGGTCTGCAGCACTCCTGGGTTGAACTTTGGTATATCGGGATTCATCGCGCATGCCTCAAGGGCGGTGATCAGCACGCCTCTCGTCTTTGCAGGATCGATAATCGCGTCGATCCAGAGCCGTGCCGCCCCATAACGCGGGTCGGCTTGCGCATCGTAGGTTGACTTGATTTCTTCATAGAGCGCCGCTCTCTCTGCTTCCGAGAGTACCTTGCCGCCGCGCTCCACCTGCCTGGCGCGAACCTCAGCCAGCGTACCCGCTGCCGACGCACCACTCATCACTGCATAGCGAGCCGTGGGCCAAGCAAACAGGAATCGCGGATCGTAGGCCTTGCCGCACATGGCATAGTGGCCCGCGCCAAAGCTGCCGCCGATGATCACCGTAATCTTCGGAACCACGCTGGTGCTGACCGCTGAAACCATCTTCGCGCCAGCCCGGATAATGCCCGACCACTCCGCATCCTTGCCGACCATGAACCCGTTCACGTCATGCAGAAACACTAGCGGCACCAGGTTCTGATTGCAATCCATGATGAAGCGCGCAGCCTTCTGCGCGCCCTCGGTGTAGATCACGCCGCCCACTTCAATCCGCTTCGCGCCTGCCTGCGGACCCATTGCGACGGTTTGATTCTGGTTGGTCTTCTGATTCGCGACAATGCCTACGGCGTAACCGCCAATCCGCGCATATCCGCACAGAACCGTCCGTCCAAATTCCGCTTTGTATTCGTCAAATTCGCTGCGGTCGGAGATGCGCGCGATCACGTCGCGCATGTCATAAATATTGCTCGTGCCGGGTGCAGGATTCAGCAGCCCATAGAAATCCTCGATCGAATACTTCGGCGCGTCATGCTTCGCATCGCAGGCCGTGCGGCTGAATCGCTGTTCCGCTCCCTCCGCCGGCTTCCTGCTGCCCAGCTTGTCCACCAGCGACCGCATCCGTGCGAGGCAATGGTGATCATCCGGCTCCTTGAAATCGACCGTGCCTGAAATCTCCGCGTGCATAGCGGCGCCACCCAGTTCTTCAGGATCGGTCTTCTGTCCGATGGCCGCCTGTACCAGCGAGGGGCCCGCGAGAAAGAGTCCTGAGCCCTCGGTCATCAGCACCGTATCCGTCATTACCGGTAGATAAGCGCCGCCGGCAACGCACATGCCCATAATTGCTGTGATCTGCGGAATGCCCAGCGCACTCATCACCGCGTTGTTGCGAAACACCCGGCCAAAATCGTCCGTATCCGGGAAAACATCCTCCTGCAAGGGCAGAAAGACACCGGCGGAGTCGACGAGGTAGAGCGTAGGAATCCGATTTTCGAGCGCAATATTTTGCGCGCGCAACACTTTCTTCGCCGTCATCGGGAAAAAAGCGCCGGCTTTCACCGTCGCATCGTTCGCAATGATCATGCAGAGCCGACCGCATACGCGGCCCAGTCCCGTGACAACGCCTGCCCCCGGCGCGCCGCCGTACTCCGCATACATTTCGAACGCCGCCCACAGCCCCAGTTCGAGGAATTCGCTGCCTTCATCCAGCAGCAGCTTCAGACGTTCCCTTACCGTCAGGCGATTCTTCGCGTGCTGGGCGGCTGCCGCCTTCGCTCCGCCGCCAAGACGAATGGTCTCTTCCTGCGATCGAATCGTAGCAAGTAATTCGAGCAGCGCGGTCCGGTTCGCCTTCGCGCGCGGCGATTGCGGATCAAAGCCGGAATCGATCACATTCTGAAGCTTCGAGCTTTCGGCCATTCCTCACTCACACAAACTCGCAGACTATAGCACCTTGGATGGTACCGGCGTCCACAACGTCACGCGGCACGTTGAACTTCACCCGAATCACGCTGCCCTTTTTGAACGGGCTCCCCTCCAATAGAGAAGCAGACCGATGAGGATAGAGACGGACGTGCCACCCACCAGTTGCAACTCGAAGCTGACTGCGCTCGACCCTCCGGGCGGCACAAAGGACAAGATGATTCCAATCAGGACGACAAGAAATCCAAGGGCGCCGCAAATCCACACGCCTGCAACGCCACCGGGCACCAGGACGGCGTGCGGATTCTCCTTGCGATCCTTCCGCGTCGCAAGCCGGATCACAGCAGCAAACATGTAGAGAAATGGAATGAAATAGAGAATGATCGCGGCGCTGACAACAAGTTGGTAACCAACAATAACGCTCTTCTGCCTGATCTGACTTAGAACCAGGATCGTGCCGGAAAGGACCGCCTGGACCAATATCGAAATATAGGGCGTCTTCCACTTCGGATGAATCTTGCCGAATGCCGCCGGCAGGTAGCGATCGATCCCCACCACGAACGGCACCCGCGCAATGCCCGCAACCGTACTGCCCACGCCGCCCGCATTGCCTACCGTCACCAGCATTGCCGCCAGCACACCGAGCAAGCCGATTTTCAAGGCCACAGATCCAACTGTGATCGCACTGAACACTCCGCTCTGCGGGTCAATGCTTGCCGCGGGCAATAGCGCAAGAATCGCAAAAGTGCCGCCGATGTACATGAGCGCAATCAGCGCCCCAGCGCCAAAAACCGCGCGCGGCAGCGTCCGCCGCGGATCACGCACCTCTTCACTCATCGCTGAAACCAACTCAAGCCCCGTGAACGCAAACGCAATCTGCGACCAGAAATTCACCGTGTCCCAGTTCCACGCCGGCATCATGTTCTGCAATGTAAAGTGCGTCGCCGACCCGTGTTTGAAAACGACGATCAGCGCCACAACCGCAAGGATCAAGAGCGGCAGGTAGGTGCCGACGCCTCCAGCATTTTGCAGCCACTTGCCGATATTCAGGCCAATGATATTCAGAACCACCGCAACCAGAAGTAATCCCAGCGAGACGCTCAGCAGGAACGTGCGGTCCTGCGCCAACTGAGCGCCGCGCCCACCCAGGATGTACGCAGCCATCGACGCACTGGCAAGCAACAGTCCAGGAAAATAGAAGACGGTGTAGATCCAGTACGTCCAGCCCGCGACGAAGCCGTGGAAGTCGCCGAAGGCTTCCTTGGACCAGGCGTAGAGGCCGCCCTCCTCTGGAAAGCGCGACGAAAGCTCATTGATGACGAGCGCACCGGGGACAAAGAAGAAGACCGCGGCAATCACCCACAAGCTGATCGACGATGTTCCGTTGTGCCCGGCGGCTGCAATCCATCGCGGCCCGAGCACCGTGGCGATGTTAAACAGCAGCACATCCCAGAAGCCCATGGTCTTGCGGAGCTGGGACTTGGTATCTTGCGGCGGAGGCGCAGGAAAGGTCATAGCCCCTTCGCGGCGCTGCGGCGATGGTCATCTTGCATAAGCGAACATCATAGTTGCCGCTGGTGGCAGGCACAAACTGGCCTGGCGGGGTTCCCGAGTCGTGAATTTCCACCCAAGCCGTAGAAAGAGATTGGTCCGGTCAATCCTTAAGGTGCGCGGCGCGGCTTGGGGTGTGCGGGCCGCATGGGACAGCCGGCCATGATGTGCAACCGAAAGGTTGCATGTCTGTGCGTCTTCAGAAAAAGCCGTTTTAGTCAAAGTCCTGATTTGATTTGAGTTGACTGGCGAGGGGGGCTTGTAAGCTATGGTAAACAAATAGCTTAATATCTAAAGTCCTCCTGAATTGCGGCTTAGCCGGATTTGCACTGTTTTTGGGCGTGCTTATATCGGATTGTGGTACGCTGACTCACCAGGGCGGACGGATCGGATCACGAGAGACTGTCCGGGTGTGGATTCTCGCCCGCCGGCTCGAGTCCTCATGCTGGCGGCCCTTTTTGTCCACACAGACAAGTGTAGGGAAGTGGGAGAAATAACCTGCAAAGTTCAGAAGATTTATTTTTGCAACGGAATGAGAGACATGGGGCGGATTTGGCGCGGGGGGATATTGACATCGGGTTGGGTGGGATCTTCGGGGGCGGCTATTCAAGGTCGTCACCGATCGGCCGAGGGGGGCTCCGGCAGTTTGGAGGTTGAGACTCCGAAGTGGCGAAGGTTCAGCAAAGGTCCGAGTGGGCGGTGACTTGACCGCAACCCCCGACGAGGGAACCTCCGATGACAAGACCCCGAGTTGTCACATGCGATCTTGCGGCGGCTAACTGGCTTCAGTTTGTCACAGCAGGTGCTGGCGCATCACAACCGGAAATCTCAGAAACGTGAACAATTTCCGTCCGATGCCCCGGCTTCCCATTCGGCCCTATCATCTCAATCTTTAGCTTCTGAGGCTTCAGCACGGGCTGCGATGCTTGCAGTACAACCGTGAAGGGCGCGTTTATGGCGGACCACAACTGACTTGCAGCTTCCGCAACTCCGGACGCTGACGACGGATGCGCAAGGATTCCTCCGGTTTCGGTCACAACCTTTTTGAAGTATCCCCGCCGTTTCTCGTCATCCGAATAATCGAGTACGAGACCAAAAACCGGAGGCCACCGATTCTTCAGAAACAGATCTATCGTTTGTTCAGGCGAGTGGTGGCTTTCGTTATCCTTGCCGTCGCTGAGAAAAATCAACACGGTGTTCGGATTTTTCGCCGCATTCGCTACCTCGATCAGCGTATCGTAAAGCGCAGTTCCGTCCATGCGGGGTTTAAGAGTAGCCAATCGCTCAAGCAATTTGTCTGTGGGTTCTCGACCACTGGCGAGATCGAAGACCTGGTAGTTAAACACAACCACACCGACCCTATCGCCGGCACCTCCTGTTAGTTGCTTCGCAGCTTCTAGGGACTGCTGCCACTCTGCTTTCATGCTGCTGCTAAAGTCAATCAGTACGATTGTCACTGGCTTCGGCGCATGTGTGACCGAAATGACCCTCGCAGGGCTAGTGCCAATCTTCGCGGTCAACTGTTCTGGCGTTAGACTCACCGCAGACCTCCAGGGATCGCTCCGCACGCGCACTGTCGTGGTCACCCGGCATTCCTGCCCCAAGCTGCCGAGAGTGCCGAAACAGAATACGCCACACGCAATCGCCAACAAGCGCCAGCCGTACCGCAGTTCCATAGTCCTTATACCCTCATCCTCAGCACCCTATACACAACGAGGGTGAAGTTCAAGCTCGTGGCTCATCCAATCAGGACGCAGGAATTGTTCAGCGGTCGAGTCTTGGCCAACTCGTCCCAATGCCGTCTCTTCGCCCCCAGTACCGGCGAGACGGCTGGGTTGGGGACGAGTTGGCGGTTATTCGACCGCGATTGGAGAATTGTGGTCCGTCCTCACCCTATTGCAGCTTTCCGCTGCGACTCGTCAATAGTGCTGGTTGTCGTTTCATTGCCAGCTAACGAATGGGCACTCCGCACTACATTTGGTCCCGAACATCAGGGTTAGGCCACTTCCATGCATACCAGACAATAAATGACATACACATAATTTCGATGGTTGCGAAGACTATGTAGTATGGACGCGGCTGTCCCCCTGCTATGACGGCCACCATATTTATTACGCCTACGATGATGTTTGCCCAGCGATTTGCCTTACGCTTCAATACCCGGGACAGAAGGACCAGAGCAATCGGCGTCTCCATTAATAATGCGCCTGCCAACAAACCTCCGGGAGGCAGGGGAGCGCCCTTCATTACTTCACGGATTGGTGACGCAGGGTCCATCAAAGAAATGATGTCCGCATAAATCATGTTAAACAGCACAAATATCCACAGTGTCGACAGTTTTACTTTGATATCCATTCCGGTAGTCTGTCTGTCTGCACTCATCGTCTCTCCTTTTTGAATTTAGCGAGCGTTCGAATCATGGGCGCATGCCACGCCAGGGTCACAGTCTGTCCGCTACGCTGGCCTGCTCCTTCCATCGTTGAACACAGCGGTCGTGAATCGTCAGCCGTCTCAGGACCAGATAAACGGAATAGTCCGTTGGATACTCATCAAGGTCGTCATCAAAGGCGCTCTGGAGTAGAAACCGCCTTCCCCGGTAGCGAAGTGAAATACATCGGGGCACATCGTAGAACCCGCCGTATGTGAAGGGCGTCATTTCAGCCATGAACAACAGTTTAGTTCGAGTTCCGAGCGCATTGTGGTCTACACTTTCCCAACTCATTTTGCACCAGAATTGGTAATGTCAGGATCGGCGGTTACACACCGTGCGCCGGGATAAACCGACGTGTTGCAGGGGTGCAAGTCCCTGCAGGAAAGGAAATAGCGAATCCATCCTGACCTCTAGTCTTGCGTGGCACATCGTGAGGTGTGTGGCGAAGCGTAGATCGAGGCATCGGTGGGCCGGGTGATTGAGCTTCGAAAAACCGCGGATCAGGATGCCGACTCCCTGGTGAGTAGGAGGAAGGCAATACGGCGGCTGCGTTATACGCGAGC
>NZ_JBAUUO010000126.1:0-13857 GCF_049582745.1 Occallatibacter sp. | reverse complement strand
CCGACATCAGGAGACCACCGATTATGTGAAGTCCGCTTTCCTTGAACAGAAACCGCCCCTATAGGTCCGCCCATCCAACGTCCACGCCCCAATACGCTGCGCATAATCGGGAACTGGACATAATTCCGTTTATGCGAAGATTTGCATAAACGGAAGAACTACCTGTTTGCAGGTTCCGATTGCGGCGGTGAACGTGCCGCCGCCATGTATAGCCTGATCGGATCGGCCAAGCTGAACGGCCTCGATCCAGAGCTCTACCTTCGCATTGTCTTGTCTCAGATCGCCGAACATCCCATCAGCCGCATCGAAGAGCTCCTGCCCTGGAACCTCGCCCCGTCAATACAGACACAATCCTTCCAAGCCGCTTAGTCACACTCATCAGGTGTCCACCAAAAAGGTAGTGGACACCTCATGGATCACTCCTCAGCCAAGTCAAGTGGGGAACTCAGGACGCTTACCCATAGTGCGAACTGCACCGAGTCGATGGCTTCCCCAACGGGGTTCGATGTAATGCTTGAACAGCAGTCGATGGTTGTCAATGGTTGAAAATGATTTTCGATCCTGCGTCAGTTCGTTCGCTCGATAATGGGCCGCAAGGTCACAGATGTTTTGGGGCGTTCCAATGTCGACATTAATGGAACTACGAAGTGCAACGACAGCCTTTTCCGCTTCTCGTCTAGTCCGAATCTGACCTACGCACCCAATGATCTGCTTCCTGTAGATTCGCTTTCCAGAGGCATTGTCATACCATCTGAAAACCCACACATCCGGGCGGCTTTTGCGCTCCATCTTAAAGAGACTTCCCTGTTGAAATCTGCTCATACGATCTCCTATGGCTTTCAATGAATGGCTGATTGTTCCCAGTATCTGGCACGTTGGCGCCTCAGCTCCCATCGCTTCTTCCTGTGCAATGGTCTCCGCCTTTCGCTCTCAACTGTCAAATCGCGACTATTCCGATGCAGACGCACCTTAGGAACGAACTTCAGATTGTTGGAGACCGGTCGAGCTCAGGTGGCGATAGCGGTCCTTTATCATTCACTCAAATTTGCTTGGCAACCTCGCAACAGCTTTCTGGGCCACTTGTCCGAGACGACTATACGGCCATGTGCTCCGCGTTCCATTCTCGTTGGGCGCATCGGCGGATAATACGCTCCTTGAAGATCCGCCGGAAATTCAGTGGACGGAAGCCGGTTTTTCGGTACTGATAGTTCAATGAGCGAATCAGCTTAGCCGGAAACTGCTCAACTGTACCGCACAGAATATTTGACTTGCGAGCGGACACTCAGTGGAAACCATCCCTCGATTCATTTATGCATCGAGAGACTGCTGACCGCCGGGCTTCTCCTTCGCCCGAAGAACGTAGTGAGGGACCGTTGCATTTTGCGCAGCGCCTCGTCTACTGCATACGGTAGGTTCGCAGATCGCGCGCTCACGGTTAGAGGCCGGGAGCCCGCTGGGCGTACCTCAACCAGGCAGCGCTTGTCCGCTGTACCGGTTTTCTTGTTATCGATGTCGCTTAGATGGACTTCGACCCGCGTAAGCCTCATGGCGAACCTGTCCAATAGACGGCTCACTTCGTGTTCAACAAAATCCTTTAAGCCTGTGTCCACAACAATAGTATGGTCGCCATTGATTTGGATCTTCATTTGTCCTCCGGCAGAGCCTCTGGATTTGACTGTGAGGTTCATTTCCTAAGAAAAGAATTGAGCTGGATGAGCCTTTTGTGGCCGCCGATCCTGCGTTTTCGGCGAAGCATCTCGACCACATTGGGCGCGCATGCACATGCGTCGTCCCGCCGCGAAGTCTGATCAGTCCCAATCTGCAGTTTCCAAACACGGTCGGGAGCAACTTCCAGCCTGCTCATTTTGAAGCTGGCTGGCAATCGCTCCTGTTCGTTGCTTAGTCTCCGACATGCTCCTTTCCTGCAGATCCTGCCGTTCCCTCTTTCAATTCACCGCGCTTGACCAGAATTGAAAAATCCTCTGCAGCGAAGGGGTAGTTGCGAACTGATTGCTGTCCCGTTGTGCTCAGATTCATATCTACCCGGCGATTATGCGCATAAACCATCGTAGTGAGTCGGTGCAGCCCTTTCTGCCGGTCCTGGTAAGTCGCATCTGGATTCTGAGTAATGAGTTCTTTGACTTCGTCAGATTTCAGGTTTTGCTTCTCACCATATGCCTTGGCGTCAATCCTCTCCGCAGCAACGCCTTGCTTGACCAGGAAATTCTTGACAACCGCTACCCGTCTTTCTGACAGGGCTTGATTGTGTTGATTGGGCCCGCGCCGATCGGCGTGTCCGGCCAGCACGAGTCGGGCGTCCGGGTGGTCAGCAATATAAATGTTGAAAGCGTCCGCAAGCGTCTTCAACGTCTGCTGTTGGCTGGCCGCCAAGCCTTCTGACCCTCTTGCCATCGGTTTATCAGTTGAGAAGTAGATACTTCGCATCGCCAGAGCGAACTCTGGTGGTTTGATGGAGCCCGTGATGTGCAGAGTGGCGGTTCTTGTTTCCGTTCCGCCACATGCATTTGAAGCGGTCAAGGTATAGGTAACGGTTTCGTCGACAGGGCCCGGGTCAGACTTTCGCGGCGCCACCTGCACGGGTCGGTTCCCGCTGGGGTCAACGGAGCCGAAGGGGTCGATTGAAACTGTTGTTGCATTCGAAACAGACCAGGTCAATGCTGAACCGGCCAGCTCCGTGGCCTTGTCGCCCACTTTTGTGTACCGGATCTCGGCGGGCGAAACTTCCAGCTTTGCCTCGATTCCGTTGTTCACATTGACAGTGGTACTGGCAGTTGCAGTGCCTCCGGGACCAAATGCCTTCAACTCATAGGGGGTCGATTGCCGGGGCTGAACGGACTGCTCGCCAGACGTAGCCACGGTTCCAATTGGAGTGAGTTCGACGCGTCCTGCATCGGTTGTGCTCCATTTGAGTTGCGCGGCATCTCCGCAGTTGGTCTCCTGTGTCTGCGACGAAAGCTGGGCAGTAGGTTTCGCCACTGCGACCGTGGCGCTGGCAATACCAGCGTGGAAGCGAGGCAATGTACTCATCTGTTCTCCACGCGTCCACGGCACAGTCTTCCGAACGCCCTTGGGAATATCCACCACGACCCGCTGATTGGCCGGAACCTCCACCGAGCCCGACCAGATTTCCTTCCCCTCTCGCACGACGTTCAGTTGGTAAGTGCCGGGAGGTACCACCAACTCCTGTTTAGGCCCAAGCTCGTGATTGAATTCATCGCCGTGGCCAACGAAAAACTCTTCTGTCTTCCCGTTGAGCAACACGGCATCCCGTTGGGCGTTTTCGATAGTGATGCATCCCCAAGGCCCCGTCACCGTTTCCGGAATTGGCTCGAGCTGCGCCTCAAGGCGCAGGGTCTCACCGGATGAGATGGAAATGTCACGTGTGACTGTTTTATAGCCATAATTGACCAGATCGATGCGATGGTTACCCGGACTGAGCATGACCGAATGGTAAGCCTGTCCCATCGCCTGGCCATCCACAAAGACGTATGCCTCTGGAGGATGGACCTTCACTTTGAGCTTGCCGTCCTGCGCAGACATTGGAAGACCAGCAATTATCCCAAGCATTACGACAAGAACACCCGCGCGACATATATGGTTTGCAGTTTTCATTCCTATCTCCTCGCTAACCGTTCATCGGTTGCCAAAGCAACACGATTGCCAAGAAGGCTTTCCATGCTGCGCATCGTTGCATTTAGATAGCCAGAGCGGTTGTCAGAGAATCGAGCATTCAGATCGACGCTTACCGCGGACCACGGAGAGAGCGTCAAAAGATTCTGACGCCTCGTTCGAGTTTTTTGATCTGACCGACGATTTCAGCCCGGTTAGAACTGGTTCATGAAGTTGGCCCGAAAGGCGCAGCGAGCGCGGTTTAAAGTAATGCTGCGAATTCTACGGTGAATCAAGATCGAACTGGCCTAGCTAAATGGTTGCCTACATGACTGATCTTGAGTTTCAACAGAGCATCCCAACTCGTTGGCATGCCAGTGAAGTCAACGATCCATCAGCGAACCATGGCACGTGGGCCAATGAGGATCGAGCAAATCAAAGTATCGATGACGGCAGGCTTTGGAGCACGAAGTGCAATAGAGTGGGTTAGGGCCTTCCAGTCGCAGCGGTTTCAGTCTTCACGCTCCGAGCAGTCAACTGCTCAGGCGAGATCCTCCCTGAGGAGTGCAGGCAGCTGCGCGTCGATTGTATGGCCACTCGAACTCTCGCGAACACACTTCGCGAAGACAAGGAATCTGACATGACGAAGGCGATCAACAAAGCGAGCATTTCGTTTTTTGCGGTTGCTGTTGTGGTTTCTATTTTTACTATTCCCCAACCCTCCGTAGCGGCGACGAATGAGACAGGCGTCAGTGCTTTAGCCCAAGACAGCAACCCCGCGACAACCGCGGCCTCTGCCAGGCTGGATAAAAAGCAATACCGTGGGGTTAAGGTGAGTGTCGAGAATGGAATCGCAACCCTTACCGGCACCGTCGACCTCTACGAATACAAAGCAGATGCAGAGAAGCGGGTACGAAAGGCGAGCGGAGTCATCGCGGTCCGTAATCTCGTCGACGTTGCCGGCCCAAGTATTCCGGACCGGGAACTTCAGGCGAAACTTCAGGAAAAGCTGACCTATGATCGGGTGGGCTATGGCAACGCCTTCAATGCGATCAATCTGACCGTCGAATCCGGAATCGTGTCTCTTGGCGGTCATGCGCGAACTGATGTGGATAAGGATTCCGCTTTGGCCCTGGTGTCCACCCAGCCCGGCGTCAAGGACGTGATTGAAGAGATCGAAGTGGATCCGGTTTCGATAATGGACGACCAGACTCGCATAGCGGTGGCACGTGCGATCTACGGTTATCCGTCTCTCAACAGATACTCTATTGACCCAGCGAAGCCCATTCGCATCTCGGTTCAAAATGGCCACGTGGAACTTTACGGCATTGTCGACTCTAGAGCCGATAAAGACGTCGCCTTCATGCGCGCGAATGGCGTTCCAGGCGTCTTCAGTGTTAAGAACTACCTGCAAATTGCGGGTCAATCGGATGAGATGCAAAAGTAGCACCTCCTTCACCAACCTCTGCTTGGCTGATCGAATGTCGCGCGTTAACAACTCTGAGCTTTCAGAATGCGCCTGGGCCACTGTTTTATAGGTCCTTCGTGCGACATGCGATCGGCCCGACAAGAATTCTGACATTTTCGTCGCAATGTTTTGACAGAACCTGGCCGTAAGCCGGGTTGTCTCGCGGTTTGCCCGGTTCCCGATGCAGATTGCGCCCTCCAATATGGACCGGGGATTGCTTCTCTGAAGACCGAGGGAATTCCAGTGCCTTGGCTCAATAGGGCGGCTGTGCATGTTCCAACCTCAGATCGCCGCATAGTGACACCTTTTATTCAAGATTCTTGTGTCAGAAAGGGATCTCAAGATGCATTGCGCAAATCCAGAATGCGGTCGGGCAGCGGATGACCTGACAAGCGGCGTGCTGCGTTTGATCGAGCTTGAAGTTTCTCCAGAACAACGCATAACACGGAGCGACGGGGGGTTCCCCATTTGCGTTGCTCGGTCTCGCTACTTCTGGCTATGCGAACAATGTTGCGAGGTTTTGAGCATTCGACACTGGACCAGTGACGGGCTGATTTTCGAACGCCGGGCAAACAGGCCTTCGATCAAGAGAGCGGTGCAGGAGATCGGTCTGCCGGTGACGCGAGCCGCGCACGGACCCCAACTGGTGATTGGAAGAACAGCGTGACCAAGGAGCAACGAGATGAAGCCCTTATTGGACAAGCTTCGCGAGCAGTTCGGGTCGTTGTCTCACGGGCTTGTAGCTGTCTTCATGCTCGGGAGCATGTTCGCCGCATGGAGCGCGCCGATTGCATTTCCCAACGCGAGTTCACGAAGCACCATACTGCTCGTCAGTGTCATCATTGCCAGCTTGCCCCTGTGCATCGAACTTCTCATTCAACTTGCGCGCGGCAATTTTGGTGTTGATATCCTCGCGTTTCTCTCGATCGTGAGTGGCGTTCTTCTTCATCAGTACTGGGTTGCCGCTATCGTCATCCTCATGCTTTCAGGCGGAAAAGCTTTGGAGGAATACGCAACCCGCCGCGCGTCCTCTGTGCTGCGGGCCCTCGCACGACGAATGCCGCAAATTGCTCACCGACTTGGTGCCGGAAGTATCATCGCAGACGTTTCGGTCGAACAAATCGCGGTTGGCGAAGTGCTCAGCGTTTATCCGCATGAACTATGCCCCGTAGACGGCGTCGTCCTGGGCGGCTTGGGCCGGATGGACGAGTCCTATTTGACCGGAGAACCGTTTCTGATTGAGAAAGCGCCCGGCGCATTCGTCCTATCCGGGGCGGTCAATGGAGATTCTGCACTGACGATCAAGGCCACGCAAGTTGCGAAAGACTCGAGATACGCGAAGATCGTAGAGGTTCTGCACGCGTCGGAGAAGAATCGTCCCAGAATTCAACGACTCGGCGACCGACTTGGAATCTGGTATACCCCGCTTTCGCTGTTGGTCGCTACATTGGCCTGGATCGTGAGCGGGGATCCAGAGCGCTTCCTGGCCGTTCTGGTCATTGCCACCCCCTGTCCCTTGCTTCTTGCAATTCCTGTCGCAATCACAGGTGCGATCTCCGTGGCAGCGCGTCGCGGAATCGTGGTGAAAGATCCTTCCATCCTCGAAAAGATCAAGTCGTGCGCCACACTCATCGTCGACAAAACGGGAACGCTTACCTATGGCAAGCCGATTCTTACCGAAGTTCTTTGCCTTGACGATTGGCCGAGACGGGAATTGGTCCAGCTGGCGGCGAGCCTCGAAAAGTATTCGAAACATCCCCTGGGAAGCGCAGTTCTGCATGCCGCGGAAGAGGAGAAGATTCCGTTACTGAACCCGCAAATGATTCAAGAAGCGCCAGGGCGCGGCATGCGCGGTGATATTGCCGGTCACTTGGTAATGCTAACCAGTCGTAAGAAGCTGCCGGCGGCTGTACAGAAGAAGCAACTAGACGACCTCCCGACAGGAATGGAGTGCGTTCTCCTGATCGACGACAAACTTGCCGGGTTGCTGCGCTTCCGTGATCAACCACGCGTTGAGAGCAAACCATTCCTGAAGCATGTAAAGTCTCACCACGGCTTTTCAAAAGTTGTACTTCTCTCCGGAGATCGGCCTGCCGAGGTGCAATATTTCGCCGAAGGGATGGACATTTCTGAGGTCTTCGGGGGAAAGAGCCCAGAAGAGAAGCTCGCGCTCGTTAAGGAACTGACGAAGAAAGAAAACACGCTGTATATCGGCGATGGCATCAACGACGCTCCTGCAATGATGAACGCAACCGTTGGAATTGCACTTGGGGTCAACAGTGACGTCACATCGGAAGCGGCCGGAGCCGTGGTCCTGCAGTCCTCGCTGGGCAGTGTAGATGAACTCATTCACATTGGAAATAGGATGCGCCGCATTGCTCTCACGAGTGCGATCGGAGGCATGGTCCTTAGCGCTGTAGGCATGGGAGCGGGATTCTTTGGCCTCCTTGCTCCGATCGAGGGCGCAATTCTCCAGGAATTCATTGACCTGGCCGCGATCCTAAACTCACTACGCATGATCCTGCCGAGCGGTCCGCTGAGTGATTTTGCAGTGCCGGCGGTCGAGAAGCTGGCTGGAAGAGAATTGCCTCGAACAGCCGACGACACGCATAAGGCACCTCCTGTGATTCAACATGGATGACTTCAGAAAGCGTGCGGTCTTTGTTGTGTTGATCTGTGTTGTTGCCGTCCTCTTTCTCTGGCTAACATGGGCTGCACGCTACGTTCTTCTGTTGCTCTTTGCTTCTTGCATCGGTGCGTTGATCCTGTCCACGTTCACTAAGTGGCTCAGGTCATGGATACCGATGCGCCGAGGCTTCGCATTCGCAATTGTGATTACAAGTATCAGTTTGATGATTACGCTGTTGATCTGGGCACGCGGTGGCCTGCTGTTGCAACAGATCGGTGACCTGCAGTTAATCTTTCCCTCTGCGATCCGCCAGATCCATATGCGTCTGCAATCTGAAACTTGGGGTCGCTGGATGCTTGCACAAACACTAGATTCTGAGCAGTTGGCACGTGGAGCATCATTCGTGCTTTCCGGCATTGGCGGCGCGATGTACTTGACTGGGGCTACGATCGCAGCGATCTTGCTCGTCACCATCTCAAGCTTGTACTTTGGCGCGGAGCCGGATTTCTATTTGCGTGGCGTCCGCCGGATTGTTCCGGCGACGTTTCGGTCGACTTTTGAGGCTTGCCTGACCTCGGTGACGAAAACGGTCCGTGCTTGGCTCCTGGCGAGATCGTTATCGATGACCGCGATTGGAGCGTTGATCTCCTGTGGGCTTTTCCTAATGGGCGTACCGCTGGCAGGCACGTTGGGCATCATCGCAGCCCTGCTGACATTCGTTCCTAATATTGGGCCAATTCTGTCTGTAGTTCCCGCGGCGTTGCTCGCCTTCGCCATTAGCCCCACGAAAGGCATACTCGCGATTTTGCTGTTTTGCTTGGCACACTTTCTCGAGGGAAACCTTGTTTCTCCTTTGGCGGACCGCGGAATTGTCAAGCTTCCGCCATCGCTAACCTTGAGCGCACAGCTCCTGCTCGGTTCGATCGCAGGTGCCTTGGGTGTGGCACTGGCGGCTCCGCTTACGGCTGTAACGCTCAGCGTGTTGAGCGTCGTGTTGCCACCTGAGAAATCGCAGCCCACGCCCGGTTGCCCTGTTCATAAATTGCCACAGCGAGTTCAAGCTCTTTGACAACCGCTCGCGATTCGAGATCTTACAAAGGGGTTAGTGCTTATCGATCTGCCAGAGAATGGCACACGGGGTGCTAATCAAGATAGCGAGCGCGCGGCCTGCGAACAACCGTTCAGATGCGCCAAGCATACCGTGCGAGTGCTCAGATGAACGCCGAACATTTGAGTGCAGGAGCTTCGACCTCAAATCTCAATTCGGCCATTTGCGAGCGGGCGAGCCTATCTAGAGCCGCAGGGCTCTGGAAATCAACTGACCTCGCCCAGGAGGAAACATGAGTAGCACACTGGTTCTAGCCACATTGAAAAAGACTGCGCTTCTAGGGTTGCTGTTGTTAATGCCCGCGTTCGCAAAGTCGCAAAGCACCGACTCGAGCGCAGTCACAGACCTGCTCAAGGAAGCGAAGTCGCATGCCGTGCTTGCCGAAGAGGATGCGGTAACACTGGAATCCTACACACGTTCCACGATGTCGTGGCAGTCGCATGGAAACCGCTTAACCCAAATGAAGGTTCATGCAAACGATTTGATCAACGACTTCAATAAGCTCAAGTCGATGCGGCCAGACGGATCCCCCTGGCAACAAGAAGCAATCGATCGCATCGATCCTCTGCTCCATGAGATGGCCGATCATCTCCAGGCCACCATCGATCACTTCAACGATAACAAGAACAGAGTGCAAATGCCGCCATACCGCGATTACGCCAAGGCGAATCGAGAGCTGATGAGCAGGACAAATCAGCTGATTTCCGATTTTGTCGACTACGGTGAGGCGAAGACAAAGGCAAGTCTTCTGGAGAAGAGCCTGGAACTCCCGGTTACAGCCGAGAACGAATAGCTCAACGAACCCTCGTGCGCCTTACAAACGGCGCACGAGGGACCTCTCCTGAAACATCAGTTTTCACAATGAATTCCTCGGGCCGGTCCGAAGCGGCCCCGACCTCTTCTCTTTTAGACTCATAGACGATTGGTGCAAGGTTCTTCCAAGTGGGATTACCGATCCCCCGCCGCCGTCGCTTGTGCGCGTTATGCGAGCCGCATCCTGTTAGCACTGGTTCCGGACTGATCGCTGCTCAGCTGAGGTCAATTCTTTGCCGAGGCAGCCGCACCTATGAGCGCTCCAAGTCCTCCAATGACCGCCACGACGACGATAATGGTTTTCGTACGATCGGTGTGCCTTCCTCGAACCGAGTTGTAACCGCCATAGCCATCCTTGATCTTTCGGACATCGGCGTACTTCAAAGTCACTTCCGTCTTGCGGTCAACATCGTAGAACGCGAACTCTTCCGCATCGCTGGATAAGAAGTTACCGTACTCCTCTTCTCCGTGTATTGGGATAACACTGATGGGAGCGTGGAGACGAAGTGTATCTGCCTTTCGCTTGACCGCAGCCGCATTCTTTGATAGCGGAGCAACCTGCTGAGCAGTGCCCGTCAACGCCAGGAGAGGGATCAGAAGCGCCGTAAGAATTGTTGATAAGAGTCTTTTCATGCCTAGAAATAGTACGCTCACGGGATCGACCAGTGACGTGTCCTGTCCAAGAGCAATTTCGTGCAACCCGCCCTATGGCTGGCATTGCGGTGAGCGCCCACACTGCAACTTGAAATTGCTTTCACTTGTCCGGTAGCAAAGGGAGAGTGGTAGTTGATGGGAGTGGTGGGCAAGCTGATCCTAGTCCTGTGATTTGAATCACGCACTTTCCATACTGCGAAATGCGAAGATTCTTTATCGATCAGAAATGGACCGTCTACTCCGGGCAACGCCAAGCTGCGAAGAGGCTGATGATGCAGAATCCGTTCGTTCCAGACTGTAACCTGCTTCAGGCTCTAGAGCAATGCTCTATAACAGTATCGTGTATGAACGGACGAATTCTCTTCAAACAAGGGGAATCTCCGCTCGGTCTTTACGTTCTTAAGAGCGGCATTGCCTCACTCCTGATCAAGACCGAAAACGGCAAGGAAGTTGCGCACCTCACGGTCGGCCCTGGCTCCATTCTCGGCTTACCTGCACTCGTTGCGAACGAGCGCCACTGTCTGAGCGCGCTGGCATATAAGAGCTCGGAGGTGAGCTTTATTGCACGGAAGGATTTCGAAGAGTTGATGCAATCGGAGCCTTGCCTGTTCCCCAAGGTATTGGAGATTCTTGCCAAAGAAGTTCGCGCCGCGCGACTGGTCCTTTCGGCACTCTTGTGGAAGCTCGGAAGCCGTCCTCAGCTACATTCTGCAGGCAATGACTGACATTGGTCTGAGCAAAAGCCCAAAAGCCCTTGTGATTCCATTCCTGCATGCGACAAATTGTCCCCTTTTGCTGGCTGAGCGTGATGGTGAGGCGAATTCCGGCATTGCATCCGATGGTGTAGATTCGCGGGACCTTGGTAAACAGCAGGGGCGTGGCAAGAAGGGGGGGAAGTAGCCACGCCCCCACTGCTGGCTCAAAAGATCAGCTTTGCTCCCAGTTCGAAGGTTCTTGGGTCATATGCACCGGTTACTTCACCAAAATTCGTGTTGTTCGCGGTGTTGTGCATGCTATTGAACTGCGTGTGATTGAAGGTATTGAAGCTCTCTGCCCGAAACTCGAAACTTGCCTTGTCGCCAAAGTCGAAGGTCTTGTAGAGCGACGTAGAGAAGTTTGTGCGCCCCGGGCCTACCACCAGATCTCGAGCTGCGTTGCCGAACCCAAGATTGGATCCGCCAAGCCAGGAAGGCACCGGCTCAGAGAAGACGGAGTTCGATACCCACTGATAGTTTCCATTTGCGTTATTCTTTTTCGGATAGACCGGTCTCCCATTCGCATTTGCACGAATGGTGTAAGTCCCACCTAGACCAACCGTGTCGGGATATCCGCCACCCGGTGCACCGACGCCGAACCATGGCAGTCCCGATTCGGCGATGACTGTGCCGGCCAGCTTCCAGCCGCCGAGAGCACTGTGGATCAGTCCCGTTGAGCTTTGGAAAAATGGAAGCTTGTAGACGTAGTTGATGTTCAACATGTGACGCCGATCGAGGGCGCCCGAACCCTTGTCATATTTCAGATTCCAGGGATTACTTACCTGAATAAGATCTACACTTTGAATTTGGGTGTCAATCTGATGTGAATACGTGTAGTCGACTTCAAAGCTCAGGCCAAACTTGTTCTGCTGGCGCAATCCGGTTTGGAACGCGTTGTAGTTCGTTGTAGCCACATTTGACTGCTGAACGATATCGGCGAACCCCGGGAAGCTCGCGAGCTGCTCCGTGTAACCAGCGGAGAGCTTAGGGGCGCCACCGTGAGCAGCAGCGTAGTTTCCAGATTGTGCAGTGTGCCAACGATCATCCATCGATGTGGACAAGCTGTAACCGTTGATTGGAATGTTGACGTTCTGATGCCAGCCGATGTTGCCGACGTACTGATTTACCCAGATGAGAGAAGGCAGCACTTCGTGCTGCACTCCGAGGCTGAATTGCGCCACACCCGGGGCAGGATAGTACTTCGCGAGTGTCGTCATTCCCTGCGGGAATGTCGGCGTGCTGGCCGATCCGCCTGTGACCCAGCTCATGCTCGGGTTTGAGAATTCCACATTCGTTGCTGCCGGAGTATTTGAGAACGGAAGGCTCGGGGCAACGTTGTAGATGTCGTTGCCCTGCATGCGTTCAAAGAATGTGCCGAAGCCGCCGCGAAGCACTGTTTTGCCTGTGCCGAACAGGTCGTACGAGAACCCGACGCGAGGTTGATAGGTATGGTAGAAGTTCTGCACGAGGCCGCGAGGTGTACCTGCCTGGCCCGCCACAGAAACTCCGTTCATATAAAAGCGGGAACCCCCCACGGTTTGAAATCCCGGTCCGGTTGGGTCGAGAGCTCCATCCGAGCTGATCACAGGAACGAGGCCCGCTTGGTAGAGATTGGGCTCAAAGTTAGAGATTCGGTTGTTTCGTTCCCACGCGTGAGGCAACGCATCGTAACGAAGACCGAACTGAATGCTCAGCCGCGGATTCACATGCCAGTTATCCTGCGCGTACAACGAAAGGGTCTGGTTCACGTAATGACGAATGTCCTGATTTTGAAGCTGCTGATAATTGGTTGCAAATCCGAGCAGAAGATCAATGTAGGAATCACCAGCTAGCCCACCGGTAGGTACGCCGGCTGCATCTACTGAATCACTAAACTGATATTGACCTTGTGAGCGGCCGAAGATCTGCTGGTTCTTGGTGTACCGGTTGTATCCGCCACCAAATTTCATGGCATGCTGGCCGCGGGTCACGGAGAGGCCGAATACCTCCGCA
This sequence comes from Occallatibacter sp., assembly GCF_049582745.1. Classification (GTDB taxonomy): domain Bacteria; phylum Acidobacteriota; class Terriglobia; order Terriglobales; family Acidobacteriaceae; genus Telmatobacter. The sequence goes on along the minus strand of NZ_JBAUUO010000126.1, from coordinate 808 downwards.
TAGTCTTCCGCGGCGTTCTTCCACGGCCAGGAGGATTGATCGAACCAGGTGCCCCATGAACCCAGGTTGATGACGGGCAGTCGTTTGTTGGCATTCTGATTCAGGAAGTAGGTTCCGGCGTTCCAACCAGACGGCTGAGCAAAAATGCCCGTGTTATCGATCGAGATCTTGTTCCCGTTGTAGTTAAACGCGGCCTCGACCAGCACGCTGGGGGAGAGCGCACCCGTGAGCTTAATGACGGAGCTATACGACGGATTCACGAAAGTGTTTCCGACTGTCGGATAGCTGTTATTGCCCCACATCGCGACCGCGTAATCCTGGCTGACAGCGTCGTGGATGAAGTGCCCCATCAGCTGCCACTTGTCATTCACATGATGGTCAATGCGAAACAGTTCCTCCCGAACGTAAGTAGGAGTCGGAACAGATTGCGAGTACTGATCGCCGCTGGAGTTGGCGACGGGGACCGCACCGAGATTCGCGAACATGACAGCGTTCGGATCGAGCAAGCCGCCGGGGATCTTGTTATTCGGGAACGGCTGGCCGGGCGTCAAGCCTAATGCGGATAGCTTTGCGTTGAAGGCCAGATCGGCCACTACCGGAACATAGATCTGAGTCTGTGCCGCGGGCTTGAACTTCGGCAGTGTATACACAAAATCCTGACCCGCTGTCGGAAGGTCAGCCGTCGGAATTGCATTTTGCGGATTTGGTGAGCTTCCCTGGATAATCCGGCGCCACTCTTCGTTGAAGAAGAAGAAGGTCTTCTTCTTTTCCTCGTTGTAGACATGAGGAATATAGGCCGGTCCACCTA
>NZ_JBAUUO010000125.1:0-22481 GCF_049582745.1 Occallatibacter sp. | reverse complement strand
CCTTGCTGGAATACGCCGAGATTGAAGTCGGCGTCGATGGATTGCACTTCCCCACCGAAGCTGAGGGTGTGATTGTTGCGCGTCCAGCTGACGATGTCGTCGCCCTGCAGGCGGAACTGCAGAGTCTGCTGGGGGACACGGTAAGTTGCGCCGTCGTCGAGATCGGGGTAGGTGATCTGCGGCGCGGTGGAGGTGGGCGAGGTGGTGTTGATGAAGTTGTTGTCGGCGAAGCTCATCCGATTGATGACGCTGGGCGTAAAGATGTGGACCCAGTCGGCGATGAGACCCTGGAGGTGATTCACGGCGGTTTGGCGATAAGCCGCGGTGCCGAGGGAACGGTCGAGCGAGCTTTGACTGAGGTCATCTTCGAGTTCGAGCGAATGGCGGAAGCCAAAGCGATCACGCGGGGTGACTTGCCAATCGATCCTTTCGGTCGCGAGGAAGTCATGCAGAGGAGCGGTGGCGAAGACACGGTTGATCACATCATTTGTAGTGTCGCGCTGACCGACGAGATCGGCGCCGAGCTGCTGGCGGTCTTCGAGGGCGACAAACCACCAGGCTTTATCGTGGCGGATGGGACCACCGGCGTCAGCGGCGTATTGCTGGCGATGAAACGTTGGCGTGAGGCCGGGGATGGGCTGATAGGTGGCGGGCAGCCCCTGCAGGGCTCGGTCGCGCTCGTAGAGGGCGAGACCACCATGAAGGTTGTTCGATCCTTGCTTGGTAACGACGTTAACGACCGTGGAACCGGAGCGGCCGAGGCCGGCTGAGAAGCGGTTGCTGGCAATTTGAAATTCCTGTACCGCGTCCTCAGGGATGTTGACGAGTGAGCCGCCGACGGCATCGTCGTTGTTGTCGGCGCCGTCGATCATGACGTTGCCGCCGCGGCCGGTCTGGCCCGCAGAGGAAATAACGACCGTGTTCTCCTTAGTGGGATCGAAATTGGGTGCGGGAGCATTGCCGGGAACGAGATAGGCGAGTTCGAGATAGTTGCGGCCGTTGAGGGGCAGCGTATCAATCTGGCGCGATCCGATGACGCCGCCGAGATCGGAGCTTGTGGTGTTGATACCTAGCTGGCTTTCAGCATTGACTTGAACATCGATATGGTTTGCGGAAAGCCTGAGGCTGACCGGGATCTTCAGGGTCTGTCCAACTTCGAGATTGACTGCCTGCCGCCACGGCGCGAAGCCGGATGGCGCAGCGACAGAGATCGTGTAGTTGGCGGCTTCAAGTGTGGCGAAGTTAAATTCACCGCCATTGCGAGTCGTAAACGTGCGGACGGTGCCTTGCGCAACGTTGGTAAGCGTGACGACAACCTGGGCAATGAACTTGCCGCCGGGATCGATGACCGTGCCGCCGATGTCTCCGGTTGCAGACTGTTGCGCGCCGGAGGGGAGAACCAGAACGACGGCGAGAAAGAGCGACACGTAGATTGATTTGCAGAATCTGGATGCAAACAAAACGACCTCCGTAGTTGCGACTGCATCGACATTCAGCCTCCGGTGGTGCAGGGGATTTGACGTCTGGGGCTGAAGCTTATGCGGACTCTACTGGACGTACACGACGAGGAGCATCGGCTTAATGGAGGATTGGGACATCCATCGAATGGCGTAGGACCCTTCCGCGCGAGAGCATCAAGCCGGGAGGACTTGCGTTACTCTGTCAGGCGGAGATGAGGAATAACCCGTCGCGCATGATTTGTTCTTCGCCGTCGGGGGATTCCAGCCAGATGTTGAAGCCGAGGCCGACGACATCGATGTGGGTGCCGGAGCGCCAGGGCGCCCCTGTGTGTTCGCCGTAAGGATTGCCGAAGGCGATGTGGATGCCGGGAAATTTTTCGTCCTGCAGGATGTTGCCGATGACGCGAGAGACGCCGATGTTGGTGCCGATCGCAAATTCGCCGACGCGATCGGAGTTTTCATCGGTGTGAGTGTAGGCCCAGAAATCCTGCTCAAGCTGCTTGTTGGCGCTGGAGCAAGAGACGATTCGATTCTTCGCGGTCTCAATGGTGAGAGGCGTTGTGGCAAGCAGGCCGTAACGGGCGCACAGCCAGTCGCCGACGACACCATCGACGACAAAAGTGCCGTTGACTTCGCCGGGCGTGGTGAAGCATTCCCCGCCGGGAAGATTGCCCCACTTTTCCGGCGAAATAATGCCGGAAGTCTTGAACCATTTGTAGGCGGGGTTCATGTCAGAGACGATGGTTGTGCCTGCTGGGGTGGTGGCGCGAATGCGAGTGGCGCGGCGAACACGGTCGAGCACCTGTTGACTGAGGCGGTCGACCTGGTCGTAATTCGCGCGCATGCCATCGCACATGATTTGCGGCGTGATGTTGACCATGTGGGCGTGGCGCATGCGGCGGCGGTTGACGACGTCGGTCATCTGCATGCGAGACTTCAGCTCATTCGCCTGCACCTGGACGGCGAAGATGGAAACCTGCGATGTTTCCATGTCTGCGAGGACGGCGGCCGGCATATCGGCGAGGGGGCGCGGCGCGAGGTCTTCGAGAATGAAGGCGTTGAAGGGGCAGCCGCGCTCGGCGAGCTGGGCGGCGATGGAGGCGGCGATGGGCTCAGTAACGCGATCGGTGATGAGCGTTACCTTCTCGTCGGGTTGGATACGCAGGCAGGTGAAGACGGCGGAACGGGCGCCGTGGACGAATTCGGCCGGATAGGCTTGCGACAACAGGTGTGAGGCGGTGGCGGAAAGGCTTGCGATGATGGTGCTCCGTCAGATGGGATGCGCTTCCCCACCCAAGCAGGGCTTGGATGGGGCACCCAGCGCGTATCTATTCAGGGTAGCAAAAATCGAGGATGAGGATGCTTGGATCGGTCGTTTAAGATAGCGGACACGGCATTCCTTACCGGAAATTGAGATTCCTACAAAACAAGACTTGCAGAGGCGATTCAATGCGGGCCCTCGTGCGGGTTTCAAGGAGGCAGTTTGTGAAGATGCATTGGGCATGGGGTGTGGCGGGGCCGGCGCTGGCGCTGGCGCTGATGGTTGGTGTGGGAGCGATGCCTGCGGCGGTTGCGCAGGGTTCGACGGTGGAGCAGCCGGACAAGTACACATGGCTCGAAGACATCCACGGTGAAAGATCGATGGCGTGGGTGAAAGCGGAAAACGCGCGGACCGCGGAGGTGCTGGAGAAGCAGAAGCCGTTTGCGGAACTGGAGGAAGAAGCGCTGAAGGTGCTGGATTCTCCAGACAAGCTCGCGTATCCGCAGTTTCGAGCCGGGATGGTGTACAACACCTGGCGCGACAAGGATCATGTGCGCGGTATCGTGCGGCGGACGTCGCTGGAAAGCTATCTCTCGGATGATCCGAAGTGGGAGACGGTGATCGACTACGACGCGCTGGGCAAGCAGGACAAGCAGAGCTGGGTTGGGCATGGGCTGGAGTGCCTGCAGCCGAAAGAAAAACTGTGTCTTGTCTCCCTGTCGGCGGGCGGGGAGGATGCTGCGACGCTGCGCGAGTTCGATCTGCCTGAGGGAAAGTTCGTTGAGAACGGCTTTGTGTCTCCGCGCGGGAAACAGAGGACAGCGTGGCTCGACAAGGACAACCTGCTGATTGCGCGCGAATGGGGCGAAGGAACGATGAGCGTTGCCGGGTACCCCATTGAGGTGAAGCGATGGAAGAGAGGGACGCCGCTCGACAGCGCAGTCGAAGTGTTTCGCGGAGATGCGAAAGATGAGGGCACCGGGGTAGAGCCACTTGTGCTTACTGACGGGCAAGGGCACAGTGTTGCGGTGATCCAGAACAGCAAGACATTTTTTGAAACCGAATATTACCTGGTTCTGGCGAGTGGCCCGAAGAAACTGGGATTGCCGATGAAAGCGAACGTGCTTGGGCTCCAGGATAACCAGCTAGTGATTTCTCTGGAGGAGCAGTGGACGCCGGAAGGACAGACGAAGAGCTATTCGCAGGGCGCCGTGGTTTCGCTGGACTTGGCGGCCGTGAAGGCGGATCCGGTGCACCTGAAGCCGACGGTGCTGTTTGCCCCCACGTCGCAGGAGTTTGCGCAGCAGGTAGCGACGACGAAGAATCACGTGCTGCTGACGACGCTGGAACACGTGCAGGGGCGGGCGTACGTCTACACGCGCGGCAAGGACGGCCGTTGGACGCGGACCAAACTCGCGGTGCCGGATAACGAGTCGATCGGGATCACGACGACGAGTTTGCTGGACAACAAATTCTTTCTGTCGGAGACGGGATTTTTGACGCCGTCGAGCGTGCTGCTGGGCGATGCGGCGGATGGTTCCCTGAAACCGGGGAAGACACAGAAGGCGCTGTTTGATGCCTCGCGTGATGTGGTGGAGCAGTTGGAGGCAACCACAAAAGATGGGATGAAGGTGCCGTACTTCGTGGTGCATCGCAAAGACATTCCCATGGACGGAAGCACGCCAACGGAGCTCACGGCGTACGGCGGGTTCCAGGTTTCGAATTTGCCCGCTTACAACCCGGTGATGGGCAAGCTCTGGCTGGAACGCGGGGGAACGTTTGTGCTGGCGAACATCCGCGGCGGTGGGGAGTTTGGTCCGGCGTGGCATGACGCGGGGCTGAAGACACACCGGCAGCGCATTTATGACGATTTCTACGCGGTTGCCGAGGACCTGATCACGCGGAAATTCACGTCTTCACGACGACTTGGGATTCAAGGCGCATCGAACGGCGGACTGCTGATGGGCGTGGAGTTCACACAACATCCGGAGATGTGGACTGCGGTGGTGATCCAGGTGCCGCTGCTGGACATGCTGGGATATGAGCACATGTCGGCGGGCGCGTCGTGGGTGGGCGAATACGGATCCGTCAAAGTGCCGGCAGAGCGGGCGTTTCTGGCGTTGATATCGCCGTACAACGAGCTGAAGCCAAATGTGCACTATCCGGAGCCGCTGATCTTTACGACGACGGCGGACGATCGCGTAGGGCCGGTGCATGCGCGGAAATTTGCCGCGAAGATGGAGGAGTACCACGAACCGTTCTACTACGACGAGATCACGGAGGGCGGGCACGGAGCGGGCGCAGACAACCGGCAGGCGGCTCGGACGCGGGCAGAGGAGTTCACGTATTTGACGATGAAGCTGATGGATTGAGGGCGGTCGGAAAATCTATTTGGGTGGGAATCCCAGGTCTCAGAATCGAGACCTGGGGCAACCAACTCTATGCAGAGCGCTGACTACGCGGCCAGTGCTTCTTGTTCTTCGAGGGCGCTGCGGCGCATGGGCTGTCGCTTCCAGTAGGTGAGGGAGCGCCAGACCCACTCCATGGGACCGAACTGGAAGTAGCGGAGCCAGATGGGGCTGAGGATGAGATTGCATGCCCAGACGCAGGCGACGACGGCGTAGAGCTGATAGTACTCAAGCTTGCCGTAGAGGCCGAAGCCAAATCCATTGAAGAGAAGACTGCAGCTGATGCTGGTGAAGAGGTAGTTGCTGAGCGCGGTTTGTCCGACAGCGGCAATGCGGCGCGTGAGCCATTGGAAGAGACCGGCCTTGGCGATGAGGACAACAAGTGCCACATTGGCGATGGCTCCGGTGAGGCGGCCAAGCTGATAGAGGACCCACCAAGGGTTGTCGGGCTGAAAATTGTCGCGGATGAAGCCCCAGGATTCAAAGCCATTGATGGGAATACTGATTAGGAATCCGATGGCAATCGTCCAGCCATAGGTTTTGTAGCTGAGTGCGCCGGTGAGGAATCCCATGCGGTAGAGGGCCATGCCGATGAGCATCATGCCGAGGACATCGGGGAAGCCGAACTTGTAGTAGCTGGTCGCCTGGAAACGCGGACCCCACTGGGCACGCCACTTCAGTTGATCGAGGTAACTTCCGCGCATAGCTTTGAGATCGTCATCGTGCAGCTTCTTGCGGCGGTCGTCGCCATCTTTCATTTTTTTGATTGCATCCTGCTGGGCCTGGGTTAGTTTCTTGCCGGCGCTCTGAAGGGCAAGTGCGGCCTGGGCCTCCTTGTGGGCACGGACTCCATCCATGGCGATGTAAATGTCGGCGCTGACGCCCAGGGCGAGAACCAGCAGGCCGGCGATAAAGAGGTTGCGAAAGCGCACCTTTCGGCAGGGGTAGAGAAAGAGCAGCGCGGTAAGCCCATACCAGAAGAGGATGTCGCCCATCCAGATGAAGTAGAAGTGGAGGACTCCGAAGAGGATGAGCCACATATTGCGGCGGAGAAAGATGTCGGCGACATTCTTGGCGCCACGGCGCTCGGCGCGCTCCGTAAGCAGGATGACTCCGGCGCCGAAGAGCATGGAGAAGGCGGCGCGCATCTTGCCTTCGAAGAGGACCCAGCGGAGTGTCCACGCAACGAGGTTGTAGGTGCGGTGATTTCCGACTGAAAGCGGGTTGATGTACATCTCCCACGGCCCCGAGAAGCTGGCGATATTCATGAGCAAGATGCCCATGAGAGCGGCACCGCGGACGACATCGATCGTGGGGATGCGTTCCCGCTGGCTGACGGGACGCGGGGCCGGTTCCGGTGTGGCAGCGGGGTCAGTGGCGATGCTGGTCGGGGTATCAGACGGGACTTCGGCGAGTGCGGTCGCTTCCTCAGTAAACGCAGGGGTGGAGAGAAGATCTGGCACGGGGCGCCTCCGGGGAAATGGAAGTATGGGCCCTGGGGGAAACGATGTGCTAATTTAGCACGACGGCAAACCAAAAATCGTCTGGAAAATGGCGAATTGGGCCGTGTTTTGCCGCTTTCAACCGGGAACGCGTGACTGTGAAGCGGACCCTCTCCGCAACCATGGATGCCCGACAGTCGGCGGGATGGGACCTAGAATGAAGGAACGCGGTCCGGCTCAATAGAAAGTGAAGGACGCGGCAGGATCGTTTCACAGAAATCAGGAGGTAACCGATGGGATCAGCGGTGGCAGCAGTGGAACGGACGCATGAGCAGAAACTGGATTTGCTGGCGGAAGTAGCAGTCAAGGTGGGATTGGGACTGAAAGCAGGCCAGGAGCTATTGATGACGGCTTCGCTGGACGCGGTGGCGCTGGCACGTCGGATTACGGAACAGGCGTATCGCGCGGGCGCTTCGCTTGTGACGACGCTCTATGCCGATGATGAAGCTGCGCTGATGCGGTATCACTACGCTCCGGATGCGGCCTTCGACAAGGCGGCGAATTGGCTGTATGACGGGATGGGTGCGGCATTCAAGAGCGGCGCGGCGCGGCTGGCGATTACAGGAGCGAATCCGGCGCTGCTTTCGAATGAGGATCCGAACAAAGTGGGGCGGGCAAATCGTGCGGTGTCGCTGGCGTACCGGCCGGCACTGGAACTGATTACGCGGCACGAGATCAACTGGACCATTGTGGCCAGCGCGACGCCGGCATGGGCGGCGCAGATGTTTTCCAACGATGCGCCGGATGTGGCTCTTACACGATTGTGGGAAGCGATCTTTCAGACGACGCGCATCAACATGGAAGATCCGGTGAGCGATTGGAAGCGGCACGATGCGGGGCTGCACAAGCGCGCGGATTATCTGAATGCGAAGCGATATTCGGCGTTGAAATATCGCGGGCCGGGAACGGATTTCACGCTGGGTATGGCCGACGATCACGTGTGGATGGCCGGCGGAACAACGGCGGGGAATGGGATTTATTGCATTCCGAACATGCCGACGGAGGAAGTGTTCAGCATGCCGCACAAGGATCGAGCCGACGGCGTCATCACGGCGACCAAGCCGCTGTCGCACCAGGGCACGATGATCGAAGGCATTCACGTGCGGTTTGAAGGCGGTCGGATTGTGGAGGCGCACGCTTCGCGTGGAGAGGAAGTGCTGCGTAAACTGATTGAGACCGACGACGGCGCGCGTAGGCTCGGCGAAGTGGCGCTGGTGCCGCACTCATCGCCCATTGCATCGAGCGGCCAGCTTTTCTTGAATACCTTGTTCGACGAGAACGCGGCATCGCATATTGCGCTGGGGCAGTCGTACTCATCGACCATGCGCGATGGCGACAAGCTGAGCAAGGAAGAGCTGGCGGCGAAGGGTGCGAACGAGAGCCTAATCCACGTGGACTGGATGATCGGGTCGGACAAGCTCGACATTGACGGCGTTACGGCGACGGGCACGCTGGAACCGCTGATGCGCGGCGGGGAATGGATCTAGACACTGCAGAAGCACATGAACGTCTGACGCAGGTGGAAGCTAAGATGACGAGATCACAGGGTGGCACGCGAATCTATCGGCTGAGCCCGTGGATTCGGATGTTCGCGGTCGCCTTCCTCGCGTTCTGCCTGCTGGGTTTGTTCGGGCTACTGTGGAGCCGGCATGCAGCCGTCCAGGGATGGAATCCGGCGGAGATGGTGGAGTGGGCGGCGATTGCGCTGTTTGCGCTGTGCTGGGCGATCTACGTATTTGGCGCGGTGATTGTGCTGTCGGAAGACACGATCGTGAAGCGGACGCCGTTGAAGACCGACAGCCTGCGCTTCGCGGAGATTCGCGGACGGCGCGAGACAGTGCATCGGAATTTCGACGGCAGCTATATCCGGTATTTGCAGGTGGTCCCGCGCGATCCCCTGCTTCCAATGATCCGGTTTCAAAAGTTCTACGTGTTCGATGCGGCGTTTTTTGCGTGGTATGACGATCTGACGGATCTGGATGCGATGGACAGAACGCGGAAGAGGGATGCGGAGTTCAAACGGATGTGAAGGAAGTCCCGACTTCGAAAGTGGTCAAAAGGAGACCGGAGCAATGTTTGAGCGATATACGGAGAAGGCGCGGCGGGTCGTCTTTTTTGGGCGGTATGAGGCGAGCCAGTTCGGGTCGCCGTTTATCGAGACAGAGCATCTGCTTCTGGGGCTGCTGCGCGAAGACAAGGCGCTGACCAATCGGTTTCTGCGCGCACACGGCGTGGTCGAGTCGATTAGGCGGCAGATCGAGAAGAATACAACGATTCGAGAAAAGGTATCAACGAGCGTGGATCTGCCGCTATCGAACGAGTGCAAGCGAGTGCTCGCGTATGCAGCGGAAGAAGCGGAGAGGCTGGGACACAAACACATCGGGACGGAGCATCTGTTGCTGGGACTGCTGCGAGAGGAGGGTTGCTTTGCTGCGCAGATGTTGAAAGAGCGCGGCATTGAACTCGAATCGATCCGCGAGGGCCTGGCAAAAACACCGATGGCGCCGCCGGGCGCGCTTGGGGCATTTGTGGGAAGCGGGGCGAATTTTCAGAATGGCGCGAGCCTGTTTATCGACCTGACGCAGAAGGCGCAGAACAGCGAACTGGAGCCAGTGGTGGAGCGCGATCGGGAATTGGACGCAATGATCGAGGTGCTTTGCAAACGAGAGCGACGAAATCCAATGCTGCTGGGCGAGCATGGCGCGGGGAAGACGGCGCTTGTCGAGGCGCTTGCGCAGCGGATCGCGGAAGGGCGAGTGCCGCAAAGTCTCGCGCAGATGCGGGTGCTGGCGGTGACTACGGACGCCTTGTCGGCGTGGACACCGACTCGAGAACGATTTGAGACTTTGGCGCAGTTACTGGGAACGATAGGAAACTCGCTGAACCTGATTCTATTTGTTGATGGACTGCAGGGGGCCGCGGGTCCATCACGTAAAACTCCAGGGCAGGACCTAGCGGGAGTGCTCAAGTTTGCGATGCAGGTTGCGGAAGTGCGTTGTATCGGCGCTGCCTTGCAGAAGGACTACGAAGTTGCATGCGAGTCCTATTCGGGACTGGAAAAGGTGTTTCAAACACTGCATGTGAAGCCGCTGGATGGGGCCGGAGCGATGGCGGCACTAAAAGCACGCAGGGAAGGACTGGAGAAATTTCACCAAGTGAAGTTTGCAGACGATGCGCTGGAGTGCGCGGTGCAACGGGCGGACGGTTATCTGGCAGAGAAAGTGCTTCCGGGGAAGGCGCTGGAGTTGCTGGACGCGGTTGGGGCGGCGGTGAAGCTGCAGGTGAGCGATGAGCCGGAGGAAATTATCGAAGTGAGGAAGAGGCTCTCGTCCATCGAGCAGCGGTTGGCTAGTTCTATTGCGAATCACGAATTCGAAAAGGCACGGTTCTATTCCGATGAGGAACGGAAAGAACAGAACAATCTACTCCGGCTGCGAGAAAAGCATGGGTTGAATGATTTTCCGCCTTTGACGGTGGGCCGTGACGATGTCGAACGGATCATCGCGAAGTGGGCGCAGTATCTGTACATCCCGTGATGTCGTACTGGATTGCTGGGCCTTTATTTATTGCGTGAGGCGAAGCTGGAAGTGGTAGTCGCTGTAGTCGATGGTGATGACGGTGCGGCCAAAAAGCAAGCTGCTTGATTCGGCGCGAGCGTGGGTGGCCATGGCGTAGCCCCGCATGATGGTGTAGCGACGCATCATCTTTGTGGTTCCTGCAAAGACGGATGGGCTCTTGGAGGCGATGCCTTCAACCTCGACCAGGGTGTGAGCGCCGGCGTCGACCCAGAGGGTTCCGTCGATCATGTTGGGCGCCTTGCGGCGGGGCGTGATCGCGATGGCGAGACATTGCCGGCCGCCGATGGGCCGGTTGACGCCGGGTTTGAGACGCATCTCGTAGTTCGCAGATGTGAACCAGGATTGCGCGACGGTGGCGGGATTGTTGATGGCCTTTTCGTTTTCGAGCAGCGGGTGCAGGCCGAACTTCTGGATAAGCGATGAGCCGGACTGCTTGAGGATGACGTAGTCCTTTCCGACACCTTTCTTGTAACTCATCTTCACGGTCATCTCGGCGGCGGGGCTGATTTGGTTGTTGCCGCGGAAAACGCTGTAGTGCTCAACATCGGTGAAGCTGAGAACGTTATCGAAGCGGGCCTGGTTGGCGACATCGAGATCGTGGATGATGGCGGAGGCTTCGGGCTGCTGCGCGAGCGGCGCGGCGGTGAAAAGCGACATCGCAAAGAGGCTTGCTGCGATTCTTCGGAGATGCATGGATTGGCCTCGCGCTCAACTTGACCTAATTGAAATTATCGTGCCTCGCGCGGAATGCGCATCGGGCGAGCTTCCCATTCAAAAAATGTGTTGAGCGAATGGGCAAACGCGGCGTCCTGTGTAAGTAGGAGTACGCCGCAAAGAGAGCAACTGGGAGCGGCGCGCTTCAGACCAATCAATTGGAGAGGCTTGCGATGAGTATGAGATTTGATACGGTGCGGACGTGTGCCCTGACATTGGCCGGGGCCGTAATGATGGCTCTGGGCCCCGCTAGCGCAGTGGCGCAGGGTGCAGATCAGAAGCCCGCGGAGAACTACGCGACGCTTTACCTTACAAATTTGACCGGGGTCAGCGAGGGGAACGATGTGGTGACGGATTTGCGGAACATGTTGCCAAGGGCAAAGATTTATCGCGTTGAGTCGGCGAATGCGATTTCCGTCCAGGGGAGTGCTGAAGATATCGCGGAGGCGCAGAAGATTCTGGCGGATATCGATCGGCCGCAGAAGAGCTATCGGTTGACATTCACCCTCAGCGATGGAGACAGCGGCCACCCTGCGCAGCATCTTGTGGTGTTGGTCTCGCAGCGGAGCAAGACGATTCTGAAAGAGGGATCGCGCGTGCCGATTGTGACGGGAAGCTATGGACACGGCACCGATACAAATACACAGGTGCAGTATCAGGATGTGGGGATAAATCTGGAGGCGTCGCTCGAGGGGAGCGGAGATGGGTTGAGATTGCGGACCAAGATCGAGCAGACAAACGTGGCCGAGGAAAAGTCGAACGTGGGGATACAGGATCCGTTGCTTCACCAATCGGTGCTGCAGGGCGAGTCGGCTGTCGTGATGGGGAAGCCGATTGTGCTCGGGTCGATGGAGTTGGCGAGTGGAAAGCGGATGGAGGTTTCGGTGGTGGCGGAGATGGTGAAGTAGAGGGCCTCCTCTGTATCGGCGGAGACGCCAGAGGTAGAAAGAAGAAAAGCAGGTCCTTCGACTCCAGTTGGTCGCTCAGGATGACGGCGCGTAAAGGCAACCGGATGGTTGCTTTATAGGCCGGCGCGGGTTTCTTCGGCCATGTAATCGACTACGGCTTTGAGGTCGCCTTTGCTCTCTTCGAAGACTTTGAGCTGGCGGTCGGCGCCGGTGCCGGTCTTCATGATCCTGCGAACCCCGTCGATCGCTTCCCTGCTGCCGAGTTCGTCGACGACGGGGTCGATGAGGGCGAGGTACTCCTCGAGCAGGTCGCGCTCGGGGACCTCCTGTTGTTTGCCGAAGTCGATGAGCTTGCCGTCGAGGCCGTAGCGGACGGCGCGAAATTTGTTCTCCATTAAGAGTGGGCGCGCGTACTGGCGGAAGTCCTGATTTGCCTCGTGCAGATTGAAGAGATAGGCCGCGGTGGCCTGGATGAGCGCGGCGATGGCTATGGTTTCTTCGGCGCGAAGCGGGATGTCGCAGGCGCGGACCTCAACGGTGTTGAAGAAGGGATGGGGGCGGATGTCCCACCAGATCTTCTTGGCGTTGTCGATGCAATTGGTGCGGACCAGCAGGCTGACATAGTTCTCGAACTCGGAGTAGCTGGAGAAGGCGTCGGGGATGCCGGTGCGCGGGAAGTTCTCGAATACCTTTGCGCGATAGCCCTTGTAGCCCGTATTCAGGCCGAGCCAGAAAGGCGAGTTGGTGGCAAGCGCCATAATGTGCGGCAGAAAGTATCGCATCGCATTCATGATGCGGATAGCGGCTTCGCGGTCTTCGATGCCGATGTGGACATGCAGACCGAAGATGAGGTTGGCGCGGGCAACGAGCTGGAGATCCTTGACCACCTGGTGATAGCGCGGGTCAGGATAGATCTCCTGTGTGCGCCAGTCGGCGAACGGATGCGTGGCTCCGGCAACGAGTTCGAGATTGTGTTCGCGGGCGAGCTTGATCATTTCGCGGCGCAGCTCGTAGATGTCTTCGCGGGCTTCGTCGATGTTCCTGCAAATGCGCGTGCCAACTTCGACAACGGAGGTGTGCATTTCGGCCTTGACACGCTCCTGCAGGCGCAGCTTGCCCTGCGCTAGCATCTCGGTCTGGATGTGAGAGCGCAAATCGCGCGTGACCGGGTCGATGGTCTGGTATTCCTCTTCGATGCCGAGCGAGAAGGACGGGCGCATGAATGCTCCTGAGACAGCGTGTGGCAATTGTAATGCGACAGTTCGAAGTTCTGAGTTCATAGTTCGCAGGGGACGGGCATACAATCCTGCGCGTGAGTGAAATGGTGTTTCAAGATCGGCGGGAGGCGGGGCGAGCGTTGGGGGAACTTGTCGCTTCCCTTCCCGACCTGAAGGATGCGGTGGTGCTGGGGCTGGTGCGCGGGGGCGTGCCTGTCGCGTTTGAAGTGGCGCGGACATGCGGGCTGGCGCTGGACATCCTGGTGGTGCGCAAGCTGGGCGTGCCGGGGCAGGAAGAGTTGGCGATGGGAGCTATCGCGAGCGGCGGAGGTGTCGTGCTGAATGACCAGATTGTGCGGTCGTGGCATGTTTCGGAGAAGAAGCTTGAGCACGTGATCGAGCGCGAGCAGCAAGAGATGGAGCGGCGAGAAGCGTTGTATCGCAAGGGACGGCCCGCTGTGGAGATTGCCGGGCGGGCTGTGATTCTGGTTGACGACGGGCTGGCCACGGGAGCGAGCATGCGGGCGGCGATTCGCGCAGTGAGCGGGCGGGCTCGAAAGGTGATTGTGGCCGTGCCTGTAGGAGCGAAGAGCACTTGCGAAGAACTCGCTCACGAGGTAGACCGCGTCGTTTGTGCGCTGGTTCCGGAGCCGCTGGATGCGGTGAGCTTGTTTTACAGGGAGTTTGGAGCGACGACGGATGAGGAAGTGATGGCACTGATGAGGCTAGGGATTAGGGACATAGGGACATAGGGACATAGGGACAAAGAGACAAAGGGATAAAGGGACGAAGGGACAAGTTAGTATTTTCGCTTTTTATTCGCCTTTTTGGGGTAACATGAGATTGGGCGATGAATCTCTTTTCCCAGCTTGCGGCGGAGCCTACGCATGAGGAGATTTTTCCGGGCGCGGTATTGATGCGGGGTCTGGCGCTCGTGCAGGACGCCGAGTTTTTCGCTGCGGTGGAGGGCATTCTGGCTGCGGCACCGCTGCACCATGCCATGACACCCAGTGGATTGCCGATGTCGGTGATGGTGTCGGACTGCGGGACGCCCGAGGCGTTCCGGCGGCGCTGGGGCCCCCATCGACACGTCCTCGTCGATGGGGATGCTCGCTGGGATCCGCAGAACCAGAGTGTGCGCCGGATGTGGCCGCCGATGCCGCGGGTGCTGGTGGATTTTGCGCTGCGCTGCGCGGTGCGGTCGGGATTTCCGCATTTTCGGCCGGACATGTGTCACATCAATCGTTACCAGGCGGGCACCAAGCTTGGAATTCACCAGGATCGGCACGAGTTCGATTTGCAGCAGCCGATCGTGTCGATCTCGCTGGGGCTGGAATGCATTTTTCTGCTGGGCGGTTTTCAACGCACGGACAAGACGAAAAGGATTTTGCTGGAGCATGGCGACGTGATTGTCTGGGGAGGCCCTTCGCGGATGCGATTTCACGGGGTGCAGCCGTTGAAGCCGGGACATCACCCGATGACGGGGCCATACCGCTACAACCTGACGTTTCGGAAAGTGGCGTAACAGAAGTCGCTGAATGCTCGAAAGCGATGTTGACACGATTGAGGTGAGGCTGCGATAGACTTTGGTCCATGATTCGTCAGATCGTGCCTGTTTTCTTCACCAGGGATATTCCGAAGACGCTTGCCTTTTACAAGGACAAGCTTGGATTCGAGTGTTTGGGAACGTGGCTGGATCCGCCGGTCTATGCGATCGTGGCACGCGATGACCATGCGATTCATTTTCGGTGCGCGGAGCCGCCTGCCACCAATCCGAACAAATATGGCGACGAACTGCTGGACGCGTACATCTTTGTGGAGGATGCGGATGCGCTGTGTACGGAATTCGCAGCAAAGGGTGTCGAGTTCACCCGCGGACTTGGGGATATGCCATGGGGTTCGCGCGAGTTGGTGGTGAAGGATTGCGATGGGCGGTTGCTGGCGTTCGGATCGAACGTATAGACAAAAGAGGTGAGGGCCCGACCCTCTGGTTCGAGACTGACAGGTTTTGCAATCCTCTCCCACTCATGCGCAAACAGCGCACATGAATGGGGCACACGACTTGTTAGCCGGCACTCTCAATCGAGCTTGAGGCTTCAGTCTTCTTCGATTTTCTGGCTGCGGCCTTCCCGGCCGGTGCTTTTTTCGCAACGGCTTTCTTGGCGGGCGCGAGAGCCGACTTGCCAGAGAGGAATGTTGCCCAGCGAAGTTCCTTTGGAGGGGCTGGGGCGAGGGCGGCTTTGGCGATGGCGAGATCGGCGACTTCGCGAATGATCCAATCGAAGTTGGCCTGGCCTACGGAGTGGAGGTCGGCGTCGGGGGCGGGGTTCATGAAGTCGATGGCGTAGGGGATGCCGTCTTCCACAGCGAATTCAACGGTGTTGAGATCGTAGCCCAGGGCGCGGCAGAGGGTGAGCGCATCCTTTTCGACGCGGGCCAGGAGAGCGGGTTCGTAGGCGGGCGGGTTTTGCACGTAGCGTTCGTGGTGCGGTTTGCGCGGGTCATAGGGCATGATGTGGACCTTGCTCTGGCCGACGACATAGCAGCGGAAGTACTCGTTGAACTCGACCGCTTTTTGATAGAGCATGCAGAGGTCGCGCGACTGATCGTAGGCGGCAAAAAATTCCGGGCGATTGTGGATGTGGTAGACGTCGCGCCATCCGCCGCCGTCGACGGGCTTCATGAATCCGTGTTCGCCGATGTAGGCAAAGACCGTATCCCAGTTGAGCGGATATTCGAGGTTGCGCATGGAGCGGTCGGTAGTGCCTTCGGGATGTTTTTTGTGAGGCAGGATGACGGTGGGCGGGACGGCTACTCCGAGTTTGGCAGCGAGGGAGTAGTTAAAGAACTTGTCGTCGGCCGACCACCAGAATGGGTTGTTGATGATGATGGTGCCGTTGAGGGCTGCGTGCTTGAGGTAGGCGCGATAAAAGGGGATATCGTGCGAGATGCGATCGACGATGACGGCGTAGGGCGATGGCTTGTCAAGGAGGACGGCGCCGGTTTCAACGAACTCGGCGTGGAGGCCTGGAACATTGCGAGCATTGATGTGCTCTACCAGCGCGCCGGGAAAACTGTTTTCCATGCCGAACAGGACGCCGATTTTTTTCATAACTTACCTCCGGGGCGATGCTTCGTGACCAGTTTACGGCAGCGGGGTGAGAGGCCCGATTAAGGCTTGTGATCCTGAGGGCGTTATCGATTACATCGTAAGGACGTTGGGAGTCGGTGAGGGGCGTCACTGCTCGAGGTGACGAAGCGGCGTAGGTTAAAGGCGTCAGCAGGATGGGGAGGTACGCGATGGATTATCGGGTGTTGACGGTATCGCGGGAGTTTGGAAGCGGCGGCGGAAGGATAGCGCAGTCGATTGCGAGGCGGTTGAACTGGAAGCTGCTGGATGCCGCGCTGATCGACGAGATTGCGTGCGCAGCGCACGTGGACGCGGGCGTGGTGAGCCGGTTTGATGAGCATGTGGACGGCTGGCTGCGTCGCCTCAACCGGCAGGCGATGCGGGGTGCGGCCATGGCGGCGGGCGTGGCTCTGCAGCAGGAAAAATGCTTCGACGAAGACGTGATGACCGACCTGACGCGGCAGATCATCGAACATGCATACGAGGCGGGCAACTGTGTGATTGTGGGGCGCGGGGCGCAATGCATTCTGCAGACAAAGTCCGACGTGTTTCATGCCTTTGTGTATGCTCCGTTGCGCGTGCGGATTCAGCGGTTGCGGGCGCGACTGGAACCGGGGGCCGACGCCGAGCAGCGCATCCGGGATGTGGATGCGGAACGGGTGCACTATTTAAAGCTGCGGTTCGGGAAGGAATGGAACAATCCCCACCTGTACGACCTGATGATCTCGTCGGGCGAGGATGAGGAGCGGACGGCGCGGGTGATTGAGTATGCGATGTGGAAAGCATCTGCTCTCTGAGTCGCAATCAGTGATGGCGGCAACGTGGGGTCCGGCGGTCTGATGGACGGCGGTCAAAAGGACTATGCTTGGTTCAGGGCAGCCTGTTGATGGCGGCCCTCACCCCGGTGGCTGGTTAGATACACCAAATATCTTTCAACCAGCTCGGGAAGTTGTTTCTGTAGTTCAACGATGCACTCGTAAGCGAATCGGCGGGACTTCGTCTCGGACCCCCAAGCAGAGTTGAGAACAAGCCTCCGGCCCATCTCTAGGAGGTATTGAATGGAACCCAGCAAAGAAAGCCCATTGAATGCGAACGAGATCCTGCACTCTGAGGATCCAATAAAGCTGACGTCGGAACAGATTGCCAAAGCGGTCGCACACCACAATAAGCGCCACAGTGAAGTTCCGGGGCAGAACGAACAAGGCAAAGGCCAGCAGGTCAAGAAACAAGGCGCGAACAGGCCGAAATAAGACGGGAAATCGCGCCCGATTCTTCTTACGTGAAAATATCTAACTCTTTGGGGTAACGTCCCAGTCGTAGTTTAATGCGTTGATTTGGGCGCGGAGCGCCTCGACTGCGGCGGCTTTCTGCTGCTCCAGGTCGGCGGTGTGCTTGCGCGTGGACTGCAGTGTGTCTTCTGCGTGATTGAGCTCGTCGACAAAGCGGTGAGCGGCATCGTTTCCTTTCAATGCGGTGAGGTTTTCGCGGTCGCGGGCTTCATCGGCGGCGGCGGTTTCTTCCTGCTTTTTTGAGTCGGCGATGGCCTGGTCGAGGTCGGCGAGCTTTGTCTGCGCGTCGATGATGGGCTTGAGTTCGGCTTCGGCGTTGGGCACGCGCTTGACGAGGTCGATCAGGTACGCATTGGTGTTTTGGTTGGGATCGATGGAGACTGTTGTGTACTCGGGACCGCGCTCGCGGACTTCCAGTTTTTCTGTCGCATGAGGTTTGACGGCGACCTTGAAGCGGTAGGTGT
Source organism: Occallatibacter sp. (assembly GCF_049582745.1). GTDB lineage: Bacteria > Acidobacteriota > Terriglobia > Terriglobales > Acidobacteriaceae > Telmatobacter. The sequence goes on along the minus strand of NZ_JBAUUO010000125.1, from coordinate 4,550 downwards.
CGGGCGTGGTTTCAGCAGCCTTCAGGCCTTCATCGAGCGACCAGCCGTTGGTGCGGCGCGGATGTTCGATGAGGACGACGCGATCTTCGTCGCCGGTGTTGTTGGCAGAGTAGGTCACGGACGAGACGTCCAGGTAGTTCTCAATCACGAGGCCCTTGTGAACCTGCAGATGATGCAAGGTGCGCTGGGACTGCTGGTCGGTGATTTTGACGCGCATGGCCTGGTCGGCGGCGTAGGAGAGCAGTCGACGTTCGCCGGGGTGAATGGGATCGAGCAGTCCCTCGCCGGCGAATTCGCCGCTCTCGAAGATGGAGAAACTGCCGGAGTCGAGCGTGAGTTTCGACTTGTTTTCGAGCCAGACGGCGCGGAGGGGGCGCGGATTGCTGCGGCTCCACAGGGTGACGTGCTCAGCGGGAAGGTCCTGCTGGAGAATCGGGACCATGGCCGATTCGTTTTTGTGGATGGTGACGGGTTGGGTGAGGGAGTACTCGAAGAAGTCGTCGAAGGCGTTGGTGGAGACGTCGCCCTGGGAGATGGCGTCGCTGGGGCGGTACATACCTCCGCCAATATTTCCGCCGCTACCGGCAGAACCGAAGACCGAACCCATCACGCCGCTCGAAGATCCGTGGAATCTGTATGCCCTGACGGGCGCACCGGCCTTGGCCGGACGAGGAGCCGAAAGCGGCGCGTCTTCCGCCTCGACCATGACCGTCTGAGACGCCGACCCAACATTGAGTTGAACATCAATGGGCGTTTCGCCATCGACTAAAACATTGCGCCGAACATAGCGCTGGAAACCGTTGGCGGTGGCGGTGAGCGTGTATCGACCGGGTGACAAGGGTCCCAGGGTGTACTCACCATCGCCCGACGTCGTGCCAGTAACGGTGGCATTTGTTCCGAGCGCAGTTGCTGTAACTGTCGCGTTGGAGATGACGGCCCCACTTGTATCGGTAATCGTTCCGGAGATTGATCCAGCGCCGGAGTTCTCTGCCGCTTCATGCGTTTGAGGGGTGGTCTGCGCTTCAGTAGAAATCGGGATTTCTGGACGGCGGGTATAGAGCGGCTGAGAGAGCGGCTGGATGAAACTTTGCGGGGCGCCGGCGACGAGGGAGAGCTGGACGTTGTCCCAGTCGGCGCCGACGGTGTTGTCGACCACCGCCCAGCCTTGCAGGGTAGTGGTGCCGTTGGCCTCGCGCGGGAAGACCATGCGGTAGGTGACCTTCCATACGGGCACTTCGCTGATGTAGCTGACACGAAGCTGGCGCTGGCCCTGGCCTAGAGCATCGAGCGTGAGGTGGCGCAGACCGGTGGAGTGGGTGGACGAGAGCAGCTGAAGATAGCGATCGAGTTCGCCCTGGAGGCTGGGATCGGTTGGGCGCACGCTGAGTGTGGGGGTGAGTTCGATGACTCGGACTGCGCCGGAGCCGGCGATGACGGTGAGATAAAACTTTTCGACCGACGACACATTCTGGTCGGAGCCGATTTTCTCAGTACGCGTTTCGATGGACATGAGGCGGCCGGAGATAGGCCCGCCCGGCGCACCGGTAACCTCAACGCGCTGGCCGCGGAGTGCACCGAAGAGCTCGGTGGAAGTGGGGTCTTCGGTCATGCCGAGGGAGAGCGTCTTCAACTGCTCGGCCAGCGGCGTGGTGGAGTTGTAGTTGACGCCGGCGATGCGTCCTCCTCCCTCATCGAGCACGGTGAGGGATTGCAGGACGTCGTTGAGTTGCGGCGAGGTGAAGTCGATGGTGACGCGCTGATTGCCGCTGACCGTACCGGCATGTTCGAAGTAGCCGACGCCGTTCTTGTAGAGGACGACCTTGCGCACCGGGAGTTCCTTCGCCCCCTGCAGCACCTGCGGTGCAGCCAACTGCGCCTTCGGCGGCACCTGCGGTGCGGCCAACTGCGCCTTCGGCGCGGAGTGCGGCGGCTTAACGAGTTGTTGAGCGGTGAGGTTGGGACTAAAGGCGGCAAGACAAAGTGCGGTGACCCAGAGACGCATCGATCCTCCTCAGGGTCTGAGCGATGCTGCGCGGCTGCGCAGTCCAGGCCCGGACCCGGGTACAACTGGCACAAATGGAGACAGCTAACTTCGAAGCGCTATTGCGTTGGACCCCGGGGAGCCGGAAAAGGTTCCCAGGATCTTCGCATCTGTCTTGGAACGAGCTCCGGGAGAGTTCTTGCAGAGGATATTTCATAGACTCGAATTTGCGAATCCGGGAAATTTCTGCTGCGTCAAAAAAGGTGGAGCTTGCTCGCACGAGAGGCTGTTCCCGAATTCGCAAATGAGGTCAATTCATGGATACATTTCTCGCCCCCATTGAACATCCAAAAAGCGCAGTTGTGCGGATGGCATACGCCATGGCCCGACGTCAGTTCGGCAAGGTGCCGACGCCCGTGAAGGTAGTGTATGCGCGCATGCCTGCCGCGTTCGGCATGTTTGTGGGAAAGATCTCGAAGCTCGACAAGAAGCTGGAATTGCCGCCCGAAACCGCGATGCTGATTCGCGAGCAGGTGGCGCATATCAACATTTGCGAGTTCTGCATGGATATCGGTCGCTCGTTTGTGGTCAAGGCGCAGATGAATGAGGCAAAATTCGATGCGCTCTCCGAGTACCAGACAAGCCCGTTGTTCAGTGAGGCCGAGCGGGCTGCACTGGATTACGTGACGGAGCTGACCCGTAACAAGTCCGTTGTGCCGGAGACGTTCGCGCGATTGCAGAAACATTATTCCGAGCGTGCAATCTGCGAGATCGTATGGCTCATTGCAAGCGAGCATTTCTACAACATGACCAACCTGGGGTTGAACATCCACTCGGATATGCTCTGCGACATCGCGCGGAAGCACTAGAGCACCGCGTCGGTTCGGATTCCTCAGGGACTAAGTCCCTCATTCTTTTGGCGCGTTTTGATGGCACGACTAAAGTCCTGCCCTTTCAAAACGCTTATGTGCAGAACACGGCTTGAAACTTCAGATAGTGGCGATGCGCTTGAGCTGTTCGAGATGGTTCAGGTCGTGGCCGGCCATGGTTTCGACGATGGTCTGGAAGGTCATGGAGCCGCGCTCGGGATGCGTCACGGGCTTGGAGGCGGAGCCGGGCAGACTCTTTTCAATTAACCTGAGGTTCCAGTTACGCAGCGCGGTGAACGCTGCCAGTGCATCCTTGGCGGCGATGCCGGGATAGGGAGCGGCCCACTTCTCCTGGTCAAAGGGCTGCAGGACATGGTGGTCCTCAGCGAGAGTTTGTCGCAGGCGGAAGGCGAACGCTATTTCGCAGTCGGCGAGATGGCAGACGATTTCGGCCGGCGACCACTTGCCGGGAGCGGGAGGTTCGCTCGACTTGTCCGCGCCGATTATCTGGAGTTTGTTGGCGATCTCATGCGAGGTGGCAGAAAGGACGGCTTCAAGAGGGCGGCCGTCGAGAAACTTGGCGTATGGATTGAGTTCGGTCATGGGGGAAAGTCCTTGTTCAGGGTTCAGGGATCAGGGCTCAGCGACAGTGAATGGGAAAGCTCTCGAATACAGTTCTACTTTTTGCGAAAGCCTCGGACAATTGGCGATTTGGATACGGGTGTCGATAGCGATTCGGAAGCATATATCTGATCGATCCTGCTCCTCGCCTTAAAGATATTCCTGAACCATGTGCTGCCAAGTGGGCCAATCATGGGAGTTATAAGTATCCCACGTGTAGAGCTTGTGGGGGATTCCCTTGGAACTCATGATGCGGTCGAGGTTCTGGTTCTGGCCGAGGCACTGGTCGTCCCAGCCGGTGGCGAGGATGTACGTGTTGCGCTGGTAGTGGTCAAAGAACCAGGGATCAGCAAGATTGGGCAAATAGTGCGTGGGCAGGTTGAAGTAGCAATCCTGGTCGTAATAGCCGCCCAGGAAGTTGGAAAGATCGAATGCGCCGGACATGGTGAGCAGGCCGGTAAAGATGTCGGGGTGGCGCAGGGCGATGTTGGTGGCGTGGTAGCCACCGAAGCTGCAGCCCAACGAAACGAGATGCGCATCCCCGTTCTTTTTGCGGATCAAGGGGACGACTTCGTGAATGAGGTAGTCCTCGAATTGGACGTGGCGGGCGATGCGCCAGCGCGGGGGAACGTTGCGGTTGTACCAGCTTTCCATGTCGACCGAATCGACGCAGAAGAATTGCAGGTCGCCATGCTCGACGCGGCCGCCGACGGCGCCGACCATGTCGCGATCTTCGAACTCGTAGTAGCGTCCGCCGGAGGTGGGAAAGACGAGGACGGGAAGTCCGGCGTGTCCGAAGACGAGCAGTTCCATGTCGCGGCCGAGGCGGCTGGAATACCACTTGTGGTACTCGCGGTTCATTGAGGGCTTTTGCTCCTGAGTGGGGCGGTTTGAGAAGCGCGGGTTTCCTGTTACTGTAACAGGGAAAAGCAGGGACATAGGGACATGGGGATCACTCTTGTCCAAAACAGCGATTCTGTAAATCCACAGGGCTGATTTCAGAGGACATGGGGATATTCCCTCGCCGATAGTGGCGGGTTTGGTCGAGGACTCGCGCTGGATGGATTTCTAAGTGCCGG
>NZ_JBAUUO010000124.1:0-71874 GCF_049582745.1 Occallatibacter sp. | reverse complement strand
TCCATGATCAGAATCAGAGACTATTTCTGTCCGAGCTTCACCATTTTTCGATGCTAAGATTGCCTGTCGGACTCGAGCATGAATGAGAACTGCGACAACAACGAGCCTAGAAATCGAACTAAATACGATTACGACGCCTTCGGAAACAAGATCAATTCCACAGGCTCGACTCCGAACAACTACCTCTACCGCGGCGAACAGTACGACAGCGACCTCGGCCTCTACTACCTCCGCGCCAGATACTACAACCCCACCACCGGAAGGTTCATGAGCAGAGATCCGGAAGATGGACGTAAATGGGATCCGAAGACTCTGCATAAGTATCTGTACGCTTCTGCTGATCCGGTAAACAGGAAGGACCCGACCGGGCGGGATGATGAAGTCGAGTATCAGTTCCTGTTTTCGAGCGTGACAAAAGGCCCCCTTTTTCCCGGTATCGCGGGGGCGGGAATCACGGGAACGAAGGTGGGAGGGGGTGGTTTGATTCTGGCGATCTTTGGTCGCTATTTAGCCCAGGCTTTTGGTTGGATAACCGAAGAACTAGAGCTGGGATTGGGGCCAGATTTCCACGATCCCAGCAAAGATCCCGGAGGCCCTGAGCAGGACCCAGAGCCGGCGCCGATCTCGTCAGGGCCGTGAGGCGTCGCGCCCTTGTGTGACTCGGCCCAACACGCACAAGGCGAGTTGCCCAGCTCTTTCCGTCGCCGAGCAAAAAGGTGGTTCAGACATCGGACTTATGAAAGGGGGAAGCTCTCTGATGAACGCAATTCGAAAGCTCATTTGCTGGCTATTCGCGATATCTGCGGTGTTGTGCCTCTGGAACGCCACTCGGCTCGGTGTGTATATAGCTCATCGACACGATGCGTTTCAATCGCTCCGTAGCTTGCTAATCGCCGCGATTTTGCCGGTTCTAGCCGCCATCTATTTAGTGGCTTGGTGGACCGTCTGGAAGGAGAAGCCTTCTACGAGAGGCTGGGAAATTGCCGCAAGTCTGACATATGTTTTGCTCCCCATCTGTGGAACCCTGTATTCCTCGCGATCTTTGCCCAGTTCAATTTGGGCCATGCTTGGGATCGGTGTTCTTGGGCTAATCGCATTCTCATGGCGGCAGGTGTCTGGACCTCTAGATAGTCGAGCCGGGTAGTCTGAGGTTTGTCCCAGTTTTGGGCCTGGGATAGCGTTACGATGCAAGGTCTACATCTATGACGGTGTCTGCGATTTGCGCAATCGACGAAGTTCCGCGCCGTCGCGCGATCACCGATACCTACGATTACGACGCCTTCGGAAACAAGATCAACTCCACAGGCTCTACACCGAACAACTTCCTGTACCGAGGTGAGGCCTACGACAGCGATCTCGGGTTGTACTACTTGCGTGCACGGTACTACAACCCGCTGACCGGCCGGTTCATGAGCCGTGATCCGGAGAACGGACAAATCAAGGTTCCTTCGAGTCTGCACAAGTACCTCTATGCTGGCGGAGATCCGGTCAACGGATGGGACCCAACTGGGCGAGAAGAAGAAGAATATGAGCTTCCGTTTCCCCAGCTCCTCGCGAATATCCGTAAGTCAGCTTTGATCGTTAAGGCGACCTGGTATGTAGCTTGCGTGGCTGTATACACGGATCTTTGGAGTCAATATTCAATGTTCGGCCCAGGAGAAGCTGCCGGCGAGGCAGCAGCATATTGCAAAATTCTCCTTGGCATTTAGGTTATTTGCAGAGAAGCGGCGGGATGGAGTTTTTGGTGTTGAGAAACTTGAGTTCCTATGAAGAAAAATCACTTGCAGGCTTCGGTTGAAGATTTTGAGCGCGTGATCGAAGAAGGTCAGCGCATCTTCCAATCTGGCGAACCATTAGGTCAGGCCCTGGCTATCTTGTTCGCGATGAAGTCTGCGTACGCAATTCGTGCCTGCTTGTGGAAGTGGAATAGTGAACAAAGCGAGGCGTTGGAAACCGGACTACACAGCAGCCGACTGGCACCTCAGGGTCTACCGACTCTGAGCAGCGTTCGGACTGCCGCGCCAAAACTTATTTCCGCCGAGTCGAAGAGTAGAGCCGAAATACTCTTGCTTTTCGAAGAGGCGGGTGTGGCCGATCTTTGTCCAGCGCCAAATGAGCAACTGCTCACGATGGAACTCGTTGGCAGAAGACTGTCAGGGCAGGCCCTCCAAGTGCCTTTGGTCGAGCTTGCACTTTTTGCTGTAGAAACCGGGGATATTGCAGGTGCGAAGAAATATGTTGCAGAGGCGCGGGAGCTTGCTCCGACGGGATGGGAGTCGCATAACCTTTATGCTCTTGAAGGCCTCTTTGCTTTCAGAGACGGTTCCGTACCAGAAGCCGTTCGCGCCCTGGACAAGTCGATAGCGGTTTGCCTTGTGGACGAGTACGCATTGCTCAATTGTCAGGTTCGCGCACCGAACTTAGCCCTTGCCCAGGACTTTTTGGAACACGGTGATGCCACAACGGTTGTGACCTACTTGTCTCAATGTATGGATGTATGGCAATCCCTTCGCCGGCAAATTGGAGAACTGATTGGCCTGATCAAAGGAGGCGAAACGGTCGATCTTCAAGCGTCTGAATTTGCGTTGGCGCTAAGTCGGTTTTCTTATAGGCTGCAAATGCAATCGGTGCAGGCTCGTTGTCTCCAGGAATGGACAGGACCACCGTCATTAACCACGTTTCGAATGTCGTCATACGAGATCGAAACGGCAAGGAAGGACCTCGCCGAAGACTGCGAACGCTACATTAGCGAACGAGTCAAGCACTCGATTCAGTACCTGGACGAGGAAGAGCCCGAGTTGTAAAGCTGGCGAAAGCTGCACAGCGCATCGCCAGCTGATCCAACATCGTGAAGAAGTACGCTGCTTCGCAGCGGCTGAATGTTGACACGTCACCCCCAGCGGGTTGCTGCAGAGTTACCATGCGGTAACTGTGGGGGAACGTGAATGCAATCAGCGCGATGCAGCGCGCGACCGCATAAACACAGGCGTTTAGGTGTTTACGCGGGTCAACGCGAGTGGAATCAGGCAGCTAAGAGAAAAACACTCTGTGCGCGGTTACCGCGCGGTAACCCAAGGTTGCTGCGGCGTCAACGTGAAGAAAACAAAGCATCGAGGCACAATGAGCTTCGCAGACGCGCAGGCGCGCGTAGCCTCCGCTGCGGTGGCCGTCAAGGGTCTGCGCTTCGCTTCGATGAACGCGCTGGAGAGCGGCGCGCCCTTGACCGCCATCCTCGCTGCGGCTGTTTTGCAGCTATGAGAAGAAAGTCTTCTTCTCATGTTCCACGAACATGCGCGTGCGGTGCGCAGCGGCCAGCGGGCCTCAGTGGCGCTCGTGGCGGTGTGTTGTGAGGTAGACACCATCCCTAAGCCTGACGGCTTAGCGGGGCCGTTGTGCGGCCCGTTCTCGAATCAAAATCGAACGCAGCTCGCACAGTGTCCGGTCCTGTTCGAGCGCGTCCGGCTTCCATCCGACATCCGTGGTCAGGTCAAGAGCGTCCGGCGCTGCTTGCGCAGCGGCTGAAGTGGTGACACGTCATCCCCAACGGGGTAGCTGTAGAGCTACTTTCGTTTACGTTCGTGAACGCGCGCGGTTTCAGCGACTTGCGTTTGTTGCGTTTACGCTCGTAAACGTTGTGCTCCGCGAGAGCCATCGATGCGTTTACGGGCGTGAACATCATGTACCGCAAGCGGTTATGAAAAACCCGCCGCATGCGACACGCATCGAAGCGTGAAGTTGCCGTTATTCGCGGAAAACAGCGCATCGAACGACGCGCGCGCGATGCATTTGCCGGATTCTTGCGGGACCTCAACGGTGCAGGGGTTCACCGAAGAAAGTTAATCATAGCACGCGCGCACTCCATCGAATCCCACTTCGCCATGCCTGCCGTTCCGCCATTTGCAGGCTTTAAAATCGATGGCTGCATTGCTCATCGCTGCTTCTTCGGCTTATAACCAGAACGAAACACTTCGGAGAATTTTGCGTGCAGGATTTTCGTCGCGAGTTTTTAAAGATGGCCGGACTTACCGTCGCCGGCGGCGCTACCACTCTACTCAACCCTTCACGAGCAACAGCGCGGCCGCATCCAGTGTCCGCAGCATCATCCCCAATGCCCGTCTATTTCGATGTCCGCACCTTCGGCGCAAAAGGTGACGGCGTCTCCATCGACACGCTCGCCATCAACGCAGCCATCGACGCAGCCGCGAATGCCGGCGGCGGCACCGTCCTCTTTTCCGCTGGCGTCTACGCCTGCTACTCCATCCACCTCAAGAGCAACGTCGCGCTCTTTCTTCAGCAGGGTGCAACCATTCTCGCCGCGCCCACTCCCTACGATGGCCTCGCCAGCGGCGGCTACGATAGGGCAGAGCCGCAAGGCGCGTGGGAACCCTACCAGGACTACGGACACAATCACTGGCACAACAGCCTGATCTGGGGTGAGAATATCCACGACTTCGGAATCTTTGGCCCCGGCCTCATCTGGGGCAAAGGTCTAAGCCGCGGTCACGATGAAAAGACGCTCCCCAACACCACCGCGCCCGGCGTCGGCAACAAGGCCATCGCGCTCAAAAACTGCCGCAACGTTATCCTCAGCGACTTCTCCATCCTCCAAGGTGGCTGGTTCGGCATCCTCGCCACAGGCGTCGACAACTTCACCGTCGACAATCTCAAAATCGACACCAACCGCGACGGCATCGATATCGACTGCTGCCGCAACGTGCGCGTCACCAACTGCACCGTCAACTCGCCCTGGGATGACGCAATCTGTCCCAAAAGCTCCTACGCCCTTGGCTATGCGCGCGCGACAGAGAATCTCACCATCGCCAATTGCTACGTCACCGGCGTCTACGAACTCGGCTCCGTTCTCGACGGCACGTGGAAAAAAATGGACATGCCCAAAGGCCGCGTCGGCACCGGCCGCATCAAGATGGGCACCGAATCCAACGGCGGCTTCAAGAACATCACCATCTCCAACTGCGTCTTTGAAAGCTGCCAGGGGTTCGCGCTCGAATCCGTCGACGGCGCCATCGTCGAAAACATCGCCTTCACCGGCATCACCATGCGCGACGTTCGCGCGCCGTTCTTCCTCCGCCTCGGCGCCCGCCTCCGCGGACCCAAACCGCAAACTGTTGTTGGAACCATGCGGCGGATCATCCTCAGCAACATCGTCAGTTCAGGCGCAGCGCAGTTGCCGTCGATCATCGCTGGCGTAACCGGCCACCCGATCGAGGACCTTAAGATCAGCGACGTCTATCTGCAGCAGATCGGTGGCGCCGGCGCTGACATGGCCGCCATTCAGCCCGCCGAAAACGCTGAGAAGTATCCCGAGCCAACGATGTTCGGCGATCTCCCCGCCACCGGCATGTTTATCCGCCACGCCAAAAACATCGAACTCAGCAACATCGAAATCGCCACCGAATCCCCCGACGCCCGCCCCGCCTTCTACCTCGACGACGTCGACACCGCTGACTTCTTCCGCCTCAAGTTCCCGCAGGGCCAGCAGTCCGGCCAGTTGCGCCTCAAAAATGTCTCCGACTTCCGCCTCTTCGGCTGCCACCATTATCCCGACGCAAAAGAAGACCGCATCGACGACAAAACAGTGTAGTGCCAGCTTCCGTTCAGAGCACGGATGCTTACAACATCGATAAGGTGTCATCCTGACGGGGCGCACGCTTGGGGCCCCAGGATCGTGCAACGATCCTGGGGTAAGCGCCACGAAGGATCCGCTTTTGCCGTTTTCGTTCGCGCCAGCGTTGCAATTCGAGCGGCATCTTACTCCTCCTCCATATCCGGCTCGCTCCACAGCAGGATCGCCTGCGGCAACGTCACCGCCGCCACAATCGCCATCAGCACCAACCCATACAGCAGCACGTCCGCCGAAACCGGCATCCACGCCAGCAATCGCGGCGCCTTCATCTTCCAGTTTGCCAGCAGCCACAGCACCGTCAGCGCAATCGTAATCGCCTGGTACGCCTGGAAGTGCGCACGGTCTCGCTGATGCATTTCGCGTTCATCGTTGCGGTACTCACTCTCCTCCGGCGTCGGTTGATAAACCCGCAGCGCCAGCATCAGAAAAGGCGTCTCTCGATACGTGGATCGCCGCGGAGCTTTGCCGTTGAACGGCTTGACCAGTCCGCCGAAGTTGTACCCACCCAGAAAAAGCCGGTTCACCAGAAAGGTTGCGAAGATCATGTACACGCCCGATGTACGCCACCGATCAACAGACCACAGCGCTGCCATCAGCACCGCCAACCCCGCATAGATCGACACCACCAGCACACGCCGATGAACCCGTGCTGCCATGTCCAACCGCTTCCCCATCAACACCAGTTCCGCCCTCATTTGGATTCTCCTTCGTCAGCATCCATCCACGTTTTGGGAGAAATCATCTCGCCCCATACACCTGCTCACTCAGCGGCTTGAACGGCTCCATCGAAAAAACCGCCTCCACCGGCAACCCGAAAAACGCAGCAATCTGAAACGCCAGCTTCAAACTCGGCCCGTAGTCACCACGCTCCAGAAACCCGATCGTCTGGTAATTCACCCCAACCGCATCGGCAAGTTCCTGCCGGCTGATCCCCCGCTCCGCCCGCAGCACCGCGATGCGGTTAAACAGCCCGCTTTCCCCCGGCTCTTTTGGACTAATCTCGTTCATCTGGAAAATATAGTATTGCTTATACACAACATTATGTCAAGTTCCAAAATGACCAGCCCTCAAACTACCCACAAAACCTAAAATCGTTCCCGAGGGTAATTCGATGAAACGCAGAGACTTCCTCATCGGCGCGGCCACCGCCGCCGCATCCTGTTGCCGCTCCGCAAAAGGAGTATCCAACCCCGAAGTCTCCGCCGACCTGACCCTTCGCGACGACCCCTCCGCCCCCCTCATCCCCCGCAATTTCGCCGGCCTCAGCTACGAACTGGCGCAGCTAACCGATCCCACCTTCTTCTCCCCTGCCAATCGCGATCTCGTGGCATACTTCCGCCTCCTCAGCGCCAATGGAGTTCTCCGCCTCGGCGGCAATACCTCCGAGTTCTGCTGGTTCAAGGCCAGCGCGTCCACCCCCGCGCCAAAGCTCCATGTCCCTCCCGGCAACCTCGACGCAAACTGGATGCCGCACCAGCTTTTCGAAATCCGCCCTGAAGCCATCGATGCTCTCGCCGGATTCCTGAATGCGACCGGATGGCGTCTCATCTATGGCCTCAACTTCGGCAACAGCACTCCGAAACGAGCCGCCGGCGAGGCCGCCTATGTTGCCGGAAAAATCGGCGACCGTTTGGAGTTCTTTCAAATCGGCAACGAACCCGACCTCTACCGCAATGCCAGCAACGGCACCCGCCCTCCCCACTGGGACTTTCCCGACTACATCGAGGAGTGGTCCGCGTTCGCCCGCGCAATCGCCGCCGCGGTTCCCGCCGCCCGCTTCGGCGCTCCCGACGTTGCCGCCTCCTCCGACTGGATCACGCGCTTCAGTGCCGAGGTCCCTGCGCAATTGGCCTCGCGCGTGGTCGCGCTGACCGGCCACTACTATGCCGAAGGTCCTCCCGACAATCCCCGCGTCACCATCGAGCGCCTTCTCGCCGGCAATCCGCGCATCGCGGCCGAAACAACTCAGATCATGGCCTCCGCCCAATCCACCGGGCGCATCTATCGCATGACCGAAGGCAACTCCTGCTATCGCGGAGGCAAGCCCGGCATGAGCGACGCCTTTGCCGCCGCGCTCTGGGCGGTGGACTACATGCTCGAACTCGCATCTCTAGGATGTGCCGGAGTCAATCTCCACGGTGGGCGCAGCGCATTCCTCACCGCCGGCCTCGGCGGCCACACGCCCGGCATGAACGTCGCTACGACTCCGCAGACCCTGCACAGCGGCTTTTACACTCCCATCCAAAGCGAACCCAGCCATGAAACCAAAGCCATGCCCGTCTTCTATGGGATGATGCTCGCTAACCAGTTCTCTGGCTGCAAAATGCTTCGCTCCGATTGCGACTTGCACGATGCCAATGCAACCGTCTACGCGGCTCGCCGCGAACACGGCACCCGGGTCGCCGTCTTCAACAAGGATGAACTCACATCAATCGATCTCACCATTCGCAGCCTGGCGAATGCAACCTCGGCATCTGTCTGGAGAATGCACGCGCCGGGTCTCAACGCCACAGAAGACGTGACGCTAGCCGGCGCGCAAATCCTTCCTCATGCACAATGGAGTCCGCGCGTCGAAGAACCCGTTGAAGTAAGAAAGGGCGTCGCCCACCTGCGCATCCGCAGCTCCAGCGCCGCACTGCTGATTCTGAAATAATCCGAGCCGCAGAAAAAATCTACGCTTCGAAATCCAGCTCAACCGGATCGATCAGCGGCACAAGCCACTCCAGTAGCGCCAGATGGGCAGGATGACTGGCGTAAGCCTCGCAGGCCGCATGATCGGTAAAGCGCATCAGCCCTGCAAACGTGTATCCGTGCCCCCGCGGCGAAAGATTTTCACCGACGGCAACATCGATCAGCCCTGGAATTCGTCCCTGAAATGCGCAAATCTCTCGCGCTGCACGCTCTTTCTCGGCGCCTGTCGCATGCTCTTTCCACCGAAATCCGAAGATATGAATAAACACTGCGGACGCCCTCCAGAGATCGCAGAATCTTCTGATCCTGAACGATCACAATCGCCGACTTTGAATTAAAAACTCAAAACGACGAACTTCTGCTCAGCTCGCCATCGCGAATGCCCGTCCCGCTTCAAGCAGCTTCGCCACCATTTCCTTCGACGTCGACTCGGTATAAATCCGCATCAGCGGCTCCGTGCCGCTCGCCCGGAAAAGAATCCACGTCTCCGCCGCATTCGGCTTCGTCTTCGCCTCTGGATTGTCGAGGTAGAATTTCACCCCGTCCAGCGTCTCCTGCCGCAAAATCGGCATGCCCGCAATCGACGCATCGCCCACCTGCAGCGCATGCGCCCGCGCAATCGCCGCGTTCTTCAGGTAGTCGGGAATATGCAGATCGATGCGGCCGTACTGGTGCTCTCCATACTCGGCCTGGAGATCGGCGACAAGCTGCCCCAGTGTCTTCTTCTCCTCGGCCATCACGTTCGCCAGTAGCAGCGCATTCAAGAGGCCGTCGCGCTCCGGCAGGTGCCGCTGAAATCCAATGCCGCCCGACTCTTCGCCGCCCATCACGATCTCGCGTTCCAGCATCAGGTCGCACACGTACTTGAATCCGATCCCATGTTCAATCAGCTCGCGTCCATATTTCTTCCCAATCCGATCAAGCATCTTCGTAGTGTTGAACGCCCGCGTAACCGCACCGGGCCACCCCTTGCGCCGCAACACCCAGCTCAGCAGCACCGAAAAAATCTTGTGCGGATCGACAAAATTCCCGTCCTCATCTGTCGCGCCGATACGGTCCGCATCCCCGTCCGTGCATAGCCCCGCATCGCATTTGTGCGCCACCGCAGCCTCGCCCAGCGCGCGGATGTGCGGCTCAATCGGCTCCGGATTGATGCCTGGAAACAGCGGATCGACATTGCCGCGAATCTGCACGTGATCCACACCAATGCGAGTAAAGATGTCCGACAAGATCGTCCGCCCCGCCCCATACATCGAATCGATCGCAAACTTCATACCCGACTTCGCAATCAAATCCAGATCCGCGAAGCTCTCGATCGCCTGCAGATATGCCGGCAGAAAATCGACCTCTTCGATGGCCGCGGCCTTCTCCGCCTGCGCCACCGGCTTGTCGAGATAGCCTTCAATCGCCGCAATAATCGAAGGCTTGCCCGATCCGCCGTACCACGCCTTGTACTTCACCCCGTTCCACTGCGCGGGATTGTGCGACGACGTGATCATGATGCCGCCCGCCGCACCGCGCCCGCGCACGCCAAAGCTCAGCGCCGGTGTCGGCGTAATGTCATTGGCCAGCGCGACGGGAATGCCGGTCGCCGCCACAACTTCTGCGCAAGCCCGCGCAAATGCCTTCGACCCGAAGCGCGTGTCGTAGCCGATGCACAGTCCCTTGGCAGGATCTTCCTGCGCGTGAACATAGGCCGCAATGGCTGCGGCCGCGGTGCGCACATTGGCAAACGTAAAGTCGTCGGCGATGACGCCGCGCCAGCCGTCAGTACCAAACTTGATTTGTGGGTGAGGCATCTGTGTTCTTACTCTCCGTGAATCACTAAGCATAAAGGACCAGGACAATCTTGCGCCGGGCCTGCGTCTAAAATGGGCGACGTCTGAAAGGTAAGATGCATGCGAGGCACGAACCTTCTTTTGTCATTTTGCGTCGGCATGTTTGCTCTCTGCGCAGCAAGGGCGCAATTGCCTGATCCCAGTATCGGCAACGCAATGCCGAGATCTCCCATGAGTGGCACCTATGTTGGATTGGAAAGGATGGAGAGCCTCAGTCCGGAGGATCCTCTCACGAACTGGTTTCACGAGAACACTCTATTCGTGGAAAACAACGAGCTGATTCTTGATCAAAATCCCGTAACGATCAGAAAAGGCGTGAAGACCAATTCCGCTTCGGACGGAGGATTTCTCACCTATAGAGGCAGAATCTTTTCGACGAAAGGCGGAACCTACGCGGCGCTGCGCCTCATCGATAGCGACTACATCGCTTTCCGGATGGGGCCGAAAGAATGCGAGCCCTATAGCCGAATCACCGTGTTCCCCGTCAAAATTGCGAACAAAAAAACCTCCATCAACGGCGTAGTTTACAAGTCAAAGTCAATTTCTGCTGAACAAAGAGAGACCTGGACGAAGGCGTTAGCGGACGAATCCGTTCTGTACAACGGAAAACATCATTACATGAATTCCGGCTCTCTGCCGTGCCCAGTTCCGCCTGAGTTTGCGGATCCTAGATAAGTTCGTCCCGCCCCGAGAGCCCAAGCTCCTTCACCACCTTGCCCACATCCTGGGAGTGGTCGCGGTGCACAACCAGCAGCGCATCGTCCGTATCCACAATGACAAGGTTTTCAACGCCCACCAGCGCGACGAACTTCTTGGGGCTGTAGATATAATTGTTGCCCGCCTCGATCGTCAAGTGTCCATCGGACTCGGCAACATTCCCATCCCCATCGCCGCGCAGACGCGTCTCCATCTGGTACTCGTAAAGCGAAGCCCACGAGCCAAGATCGTTCCAGCTAAACTCCGCCGGCACACAGTAGAGATGCGACGCGTGCTCGCCCTTGGCAGAGCGAGGTTCCAGAACAGCGTAATCCACAGAGATGTTCTCGCACTTCGAGTAAAGCTCGTGAAACACCTTTTCAAATTCGGGCGTCCCGAATTGGGAAGCGATCTTCTCGAGCAGCGGAGCTGTATCCGGCAGATGTTCACGGACGGCGTTGGCAAGGGTCTTTGCCGACCACAGAAACATCCCCGAATTCCAGTAGTAGTTCCCTGAGGCCACAAACTCCTGTGCCCGGTTCAGATTCGGCTTTTCTGTGAATCGACGAACGCGAAGTGCAGCTTCGGCTCCATCGTCTTCACCGGTCTCGATATAGCCATAACCCGTTTCAGGACGCGTCGGCTCAATGCCCAGCACCACAATGTTGTCGCCCGAGGCCGCCAGCGCAATTCCCTTCTGCAGCGCCTTCAGGAATCGCGGCTCGTCCGCGATCACGTGGTCCGAAGGAAAAACACCCAATACCGCGTCAGGATTCTCCCGCTCAATCAGGAATGCAGCCAGCCCGCACGCCGGCGCCGTATTCCGCGCGATCGGCTCCTCGATAATCTGGTTACGCGGAACGCCCGTAAGCTGGTCGGCGATCTCCTGCGCCAGAAACTCATTGGTGATTACCCAGGTCTTTTCCGGTGCGGCCAGCGGCTTTAGCCGCTCCACCGTCTGCTGGATCATCGAGCGCTCGCCATCGAGCGCCAGCACTTGCTTGGCCCGTGCACGGCGGGAGCGGGGCCAGAACCGGGTTCCGCTGCCACCGGCGAGTATAACTGGACGAAAATCAATAGACTTCGGCATGGAAAACACATCCTACCCGACAGAAGCTAGGTTTGCACAGTGATGGTCGATACTTTCTAGGTTTATGGAGCCGGCAAGCGCCACGCTCAACTGCGTAGAAGAAGGTTAGCATCGTCGGCAATCCGGATTTCTCACCACGCGAACCGGTCAAACCCTCATCCGGACCCCTTCGCCGGACCTTAAATTCGCGCGAATTCTGCTCCGTAAGCCCGCAACCGCCAACTTCGGGTAAGCTAACTCCATGTTCCGTGCCGGCCAAAGCTCCATCCACCTCTTCCGCGTCAAGGGAATCGACGTCGACCTGCACTGGTCATGGTTCCTTGTCGCCCTCTTCGAGATTCAGGCTCGAAAAGGCAGCTACAGCTCCGTCATGTGGAATGTCTTTGAATACCTGGCGCTCTTCCTCATCGTCCTTTTGCACGAGTTCGGTCATGCCCTGGCCTGCCGTTCCGTTGGCGGAACCGCCGACCACATCATGCTTTGGCCACTCGGCGGCGTCGCCTACGTCAATCCCCCCCAACGCCCCGGTGCAACCCTGTGGAGCATCGCTGCCGGCCCGCTCGTCAACGTCGCGCTTGCCTTTCCTCTGGCCCTCGCCTGGAAGGCAGTCGATGCGCTCGACTGGCGCGTATCGAATCCCGATGCTTACCAGCTGATTTATGCGATCCTCTTCACCAACATTGTTCTTCTCGTTTTCAACATCCTTCCCATCTATCCCCTCGATGGCGGCCAGATTCTCCGTTCCCTGCTCTGGTTCCCTCTCGGCCGCGCGCGCAGCTTGTTGGTCGCTTCATTTTTGGGTTTCTTCGGAGTCGCCGGGCTTGTCGTGCTCGCATACCTTGAAAAGTCGATCTGGACCGGCCTCATCGCGGCCTACGCCGGCATGAATTGCTGGAACGGCTTCAAAACCGCCCGCGCCCTGCGCAAGCTTGAAAAAATCCCCCGCCGCCAGGGATTCGCCTGCCCCAGTTGCCGGACCGCGCCCCCCATCGGCCCCTTCTGGCGTTGCAATAAGTGCGCAGCTCAGTTCGACACCTTCGAGACCGCAGGCGTCTGCCCGCAATGCTCGGCCCGCTTCGAAAAAACCACCTGCCTCGATTGCCGTCAGTCCGATCCGATAGCCGATTGGCAGCCCGGCCACGTTGCCG
This sequence comes from Occallatibacter sp., assembly GCF_049582745.1. Classification (GTDB taxonomy): domain Bacteria; phylum Acidobacteriota; class Terriglobia; order Terriglobales; family Acidobacteriaceae; genus Telmatobacter. The sequence goes on along the minus strand of NZ_JBAUUO010000124.1, from coordinate 58,767 downwards.
GCGTCGGCATCGTCAGCAGCGAAATCCCCGCCAGATAGCTGACCTTGATCGCCGGGTGCCCCATTCATTACGCAGTCCTATCGCGTCATGAGTGGGATACCGCGAACCCTCCAGTCGTCCCAAAAGGAAAAGGCCCGATTTCTCGGGCCTTTCCTTCGGCTTCCCGCCGCGCTCTACCCCAGATTCCCCAGAAACTCACCCATCCGCCGCGTTCCTTCGTCGATATTCTGCTTCGTCACCGGGTACGAAATCCGAATGTGCTCGCTCGTCCCAAACGCCTCGCCCGGCACCGTCACCACGTGCGCCTCGTGCAGCAGCCTCGTCGCCAGTTCCGTCGGCGACTTGATGCCGCCCTTGCCAATAAACGCGCCGATGTTCGGATAAACATAAAACGCGCCCTCCGGCTTGGTGCAGGTCACGCCCGGAATCTCCTTCAGCTTCGCCAGCATGTAGTCCCGCAACTCGATAAACTCCGCGCGAAACTGCGCAACGCACTCCTGCGATCCCGCCAGCGCCGCAATGGCCGCCTTTTGCACCATGCTCGCCGCGTTCGACGTCGATTGCGACTGCAGTTTGCTCAGGTTTGCCGCCACTGGCTTCGCAGCCAGCGCATAGCCGGCGCGCCACCCCGTCATCGAGTAGGTCTTCGACAGCGACCCGAGAATGACGATGTGCTCCTTTGCCCACGTATAGGACCCGCCTGAAACCGGCTTGCCCGCATAATTCAGGTAGACATAGCACTCATCCAGCAGCAGGTAGATTCCCCGCTCGTGCGCCAGGTGAACAATTCGTTCCAGGTCCTCCGCCGACATCACTGACCCAGCCGGATTCGACGGCGAATTCAGAATGATCGCCTTCGTCCGCGGTGTAATCGCCTTCTCGATCGCGTCCGCCGTGATGCGAAAATTCTGCGCCTCGCTCGTCTCGAGGAACACGACCTTCCCGCCCGCATATTGGATGATGTCCTTGAAGCTCACCCAGTACGGCACCGGCAGAATCACTTCATCGCCGTGATCCACCAGCACCTGGATGGTATTGAACAGCGCCAGCTTTCCGCCCGTCGTAAACACGGCTTCGTCGATTGAATAGTTCGAGCCAAAGTCGCACGCATGCCGCTCCACAATCGCCTTCCGCACGTCCGGAATTCCCGGCACCACGGTATAGCGCGTGAAATTGGCCTCAATTGCCGCGATCGCCGCGTCCTTAATGTGTCGCGGAGTGGCAAAATGCGGCTCGCCGGCGCCAAAATCCACCAGGTTCGCGCCTTGCGCGCGCAGTTTCGCAGCCTCGGCGGCTACCGCCATGGTTGCAGAAACCTCAATCCGGCCAATACGGTCGGCAAAAACTTTCGCAGGAGCAGCAACTGTCATAGTGCTTCTATCTTTACAGATTTTGCTGCTTGCATCCAATGCTCTCTCAAATATTGGCGCGTGAATTCACCCTTTGGGGCCGATCGCACCGAGTTGCATCATCAGCCCGAAGATATCCATAATGATGCGCGTTTCTTTAATCCGGCCTTCCTGAAACCGGTCGATGACCATGCCCCAGACTTTCACCGGCCTGCCAGTTGCGGGTACGCCTAAAAACTCACTTCGATGTGTACCGGTCCATTCAAAGCGCGTGAGCACTTTGTCTCCCTCGGCAATCTGCTCCTCGACGCCGAAATACAAATCAGGAAACGCGGTGCGCATCCCACGTAGAACATCCTTTAGTCCCTCCAGGCCTGGACCCTGCCCAGGAAATGGAACCTGCTCCACCACATCTTCCCAGACAAATTGTGCGGCTTCGTCAATCCGCCCCTTGTTGATGCTCTCCTCGATAAAGCGCCTGACGATGCTGCCGTTGTCTTGCGTCAACTGGATCTCCTCTCGTGAGTTTTCCTGGCTCCTGGTACCGTTGGCAATCTAGTTCGTGCCAATCATCAGCAGCCTGAGGACTCACGATCGCAGGAGCTGTAACTACACAATGATTACTTTCGAGTGCGGTTTCTGTAACCCGACGAGGGATTGTGGAATTGTGGATTACGGACCACTTTGATACGGTAGCTGACTTTTACTCACATTTATACATAGAACAAAGAATCGATCGATCTCGATGGATCGACTCAACGGCCACGGTTGTTGACCGAGGAGGGATAATGAAGCACTCTTTCTCCAGACTCTGTTCCTTCGTCAGACAGGTAAGGGAACTCCGCGAGGGGGCAGCCGCCGTCGAGTACCTGTTGGCCGTAATGTTGCTGACCCTCGCTTCAGTCGCCGGCGGGCGCATGCTTGCAGCAGACATTAACAAAGCATTCCTGCAAATCACAGCAACGGCGAATGAATCATTCGAGACGACCCTCGGAAACCAAGGCGGCAGTGGCGGTCCTGGGGCCGGAAGTCCCGGCGTCGGCAATCCTGGCGGTGCAGGCAATGGCGGTGGGAACCCCGGCAGAGGCGGAAATCCCGATGCCGGTAATCCGGGTGGTGGCGGAAATCCCGGTGGAGGCAATCCGGGTGGCGGCGGAAATCCCGGTGGAGGCAATCCGGGTGGCGGCGGAAACCCCGGAGGCGGCGGAACAGGCGGCGGAACAGGCGGCGGAACAGGCGGCGGAAGGGGCGGAAATCCCGGCGGAGGCTGCGGCTCAGGCGGCAAAGGAGGAGGAGGAGGAGGGAATGATGGAGGCGGTGGCTCAGGTGGTTGCGGCCCGCGCGGCGGTCAAGGTGGTCATGGCAGATAAACGCCTGCATGCATTGCCAGTTCAGAAGTTATTCGTTCATCACCACCAAAAGTTCACAATAGGACGTCGATAAAAAGCGGTCAAGGTCAGCCACGCATACAATGCGTGTCAGTTGAGGCGAGTTCGCGAACTACTCCGGCTCCCTCTTCGTTAACTCCACCAGCCGCTTCATTAACCCGAATGCAGCCGACAAAATCGGCCCTCCCATCGCATCCTGGTTCAGCGCCTCCACTGGCCCCTGCCCCAGGTGGATTCCGCTCGGCGTCAGCAGGTTGATGCGCGCCGTGCCGTTCTTTGGCTCCGGCGGTCTGGCTTGCGTCCACGGCCCAATTACCTGCGCGACCAATGCCCCTGCCTGCAGCAATTCGTCAATCAATCCATCCAGCGAATTGTCCCGCCGCTCCCACAGCACTCCAGCCCCGCTGTAATTGAAATAGCGCGCGCGGTGATCCCGATAGGCCGCCACTAGGTCGAGCCCTTTCGGCATGCCGATCTCCACCACCACGCCGAGAACTTCCTTTTCCCGGCCCTGCGGCGGCTTGTCGCCTAATTCCCGCAGCGTATGACAAGCTTGCAGAAAAACCCGCGTCTCAATTTCGGGCATCTTCAGGATTCCGCGAACCGCGTCCCTGGCACCATGTTCATCACCCGTGTCTTTGAGGTTCCGCGCCCGCTGAAACGAGGCCCACGGCTCCGTCAAAGGCACCTTCGGATGTGCGCGGACAAGCTCACCCAGCGCCACATCCCCGAAAAGCGTGTTCCGGATCTCGCGGTGAATCGACGAAGGATTGAGTGCGACAAAGTCCGACAAACTGAACCTCCTGCGCCCGAAAGCGCAGCATTCAAGACTCAGCCCGCGCTGCTGATACGGTTGCGCAGGCGCTTGAGAACGTTGGGGGGAACCAGCCCGGCAACTTCCCCGCCGAAACTGAAAACTTCCTTGAGCATGCGCGAACTGATAAACGAATAACGCCCCGCCGGTTGCAGAAACACCGTCTCGATCTCCGGCGCCAGGCGCCGGTTCATCAGGGCCATTTGAAATTCATGTTCGTAATCGGAAATAGCGCGAATGCCCCTCAACACCGCCGTCGCGCCAAGCTGCCGCGCAAAATCCACCATCAACCCATCGAACGTCGACACGCTCACGTTACCCAGCGCCGCCGTTGATTCGCGCAGCATCTCCACGCGCTCCTCCACGGTGAACAGCGGATTCTTAACCGGGTTCTTCAGGATGGCGACGGTCAGATGTTCAAACAGTTTCGAACCGCGCTGGATCAGATCGATGTGCCCGTTCGTCGGAGGATCGAACGTGCCGGGATAAAGGGCTTTCACGCTCATCGAGTCTGCTCCGGTTTGATTCTACGGCATTTCCAGCTCGCCAACCGCCCAGAAGGGTTTGCTAGCCTGATGCGCTCGGCGCGACCACCGTCTTTCGATCGCACTGTGGCGCCAGATGGCAGAAGAAATGATCTGTTCGCACTGTACGTATTCGCACAAGCCATCTCGATTGTGGAAGATTTCGGCCAGTGATCCAGCTCACAACGAGACTAAGCTTCATTGAATTAGCAGCTTGCGATTCACCTGTTATGGCAGCAAAAGTGCTCAATCAAGGAGCAGAATCAAAGCAAGGCGGCATTGTCATGTGGTCTGTATTTCAGGACCTGCGTTTTGCCATTCGGCTGCTTCGCAAAACACCAGGCTTCACTTTCATCGTAGTCATCACTCTAGCTCTGGCGATCGGCGCCAACACCGCGGTCTTCAGCGTAATGAATGCGGTCTTGTTCGAGCTGCTGCCGGTGCAACGCGCTGCGGGGCTCAGCTATGTACGCATGGCGAACGGCCAGGGATCGCCGGGAAACAGTTCGAATACCGGTGGCGATGATGTCGCATTCTCCGAAGCGACATTCGAAGCGATGAGGCAACGTAATGACGTGTTCGAGGAGTTGATCGCTTATGTGCCGCTCGCCTTCTCAAAGGTCGCTGTCCGACACCGGGAGTTTCCTGAAGAGTCAATGGGCGAAGAGGTCAGCGGCAACTTCTTCTCCGGCCTCGGAGCGCGCATCGAACGCGGCCGCGGGTTTACGCTCGACGACGAAAAGAACCACGCCGCTGTCGTTGTGATCAACTACGACTTCTGGACCCGAAGCTATGCCCAGGACCCAAACGTGGTTGGAACGACGCTGTATGTAAAAGGCGTGCCCATGACCGTCGTAGGTGTGGCCGCACGCGGATTCAGCGGGGTCGAACCGCTCACCGCAACCGACTTCTGGATTCCGCTGCAGTCTAGCCCCGCGCTCAATGCCTGGGGCGCGCCTTCTGATTTGTTTACTCTCTATGGTTCACCGCGTTGGTGGTGTCTGCGCATGATAGCGCGCCTTCGCCTTGGAGTGACTCCTTTACGGGCCCAGCAGGCGCTGGCAGGAAGTTTCGGCGAAGCCGTCAGGCAGACGATGGGCCAAATCGACGGCAACGAGTGGAAGCCGCTGTTGGATTTTGTTCCAGCCCGCGGCCTGGGAGTTCACACCGATCAAGCCCGCGAACCGGCAAGGATCATGATGGCCCTGGTGGGATTGGTCCTGCTGATTGCATGCATCAATGTTGGAATGATGGTGCAGGCTCGCAATGCATCCCGGCAACGCGAGTTCAGCATGCGGCTGGCGATTGGCGCAAGAAGGGCGAGCATCTTCCGCCAGTTGCTAAGCGAAAGCATGTTGCTTGTAGTTTCCGGCGCGACCCTGGGCTGGCTGTTCGCCGTCGAGGCCACGCGCCTGCTGGCTCTGACGATCCATGCTGGAACGGCATTCGATCCTGACCGCAGCGTCCTGGTGTTCACGGTGCTGGTTGCCGCCGCCGCTGCGTTGGGCTTTGGTCTCGTTCCGCTGTGGGGCGCCACCCATGCCCCGGTTGCAGGCGTGTTACGCACCACGGCAGCGAACATGACCCCAGGTCGGACCCGCTTGCTTGTTGGCCACATCTTGCTCGCATTTCAGGTCGCCATTTGTCTCGTATTGCTGACTTCAGCCAGCCTGCTGCTGCGCACTCTCCGAAACTACGCAACTCAAGATCTGGGGGCAAGGATGGAAGGCCTGCTCGTCTTCGGAGTCACCCCACAGGGGCAGGGAGATACGCACGTCTTCTACCGTACCCTTCTCGATCGCCTTCGTCAGGCGCCCGGCGTCGAATCGGTTTCGATGGCACAGATACGGCCCGGCTCTGGCAACGCAAACAACGACCTGGGTTTTGTGCTGGACGGCGCCATACACAGGGGAGAGTTGCTGCGGCATAACAGCGTTGGATCGGGATTCGCTCACACCATGGGCATTCCTCTTCTCGCCGGACGGGACATCCTTGACTCTGACACTCAGAACACGCCGAGGATCGTGCTGATCAACGAAACCTTCGTAAAGAGGTACCTTCCAAACGCTAACCCACTGGGCCATGTGCTGGGGTGGGACAAAGGGCGCGCGACGATTGTGGGGGTGTTAGCGGACAGCAAGTACACCTCGGCGGACGAGGAGCCAATGCCTGTTGCCTTCTACGCGCAGATGCAGGCTCCATCTCTGGCCGCCATGCACATTGAAGTTCGCACACGCGGCGATGCCCTGACCCTGCTCCCGGGGTTAAGCAAAGTTGTTGCTTCCGTCAATCCCAACATTCCGCTGGAAAATCCAATGACGCAACAGGCGCAGTTCGAAGAATCGTATCAGCGGCAGCGCATGCTGGCCGGAATGGGAGGCTTCTTCGGTCTGCTGGCTGCACTGCTGGTTGCGACCGGGCTTTACGGCACGCATTCGTTCCGCGTGAATCGCCGAACCATGGAGATTGGTGTGCGCATGGCACTCGGCGCGAGCCGCAGCTCAGTACTGGCAATGGTGATCCGGGAAAGCCTCTGGATCGCGGTAGCCGGACTTGCCGTCGGCATTCCGCTCACTCTCCTTTCGGTGCGCGCGCTCCACGCGATGCTTTATCAGGTATCGCAGTTCGACCCGATGAGCTTTATCGCTGCGCTTGTAATTGTCGCCGCCATCGCAGTGGGTGCCGCGCTGGTGCCCGCGCGCCGTGCAGCGTCCATTGAACCTATGCAGGCATTGCGGACGGAATGATTCGCGACTCGCGGCGGTCTAATCCGCGACCTCCGGCTCCGGTTCGGAACCTCGCTGCTCACTTGCGGTAAGCCAGCTCTTCGTTGCTGGGCTGCGCCGTGCGCGAAGACAAATAGAGCGAGACAACTGTGATGTCGTCCGTCTGACCGAAGTGCTGCGCCGTTTGCGCGATATACCGCGCCGATTCATTGCTCACCTGCTGCGTGCGCTCGAACCCAAACAGCTCGCCCTCCCCGTTGGTCGCCTCCACCACTCCGTCGGAAAGAAACACAAGCCGGTCGCCGCGATTCAGATGAAACGTCGCCTGCTCGTACTCCACATCCGCGATCACTCCCAAAGGAAGACTCCCCGAAAGCGAAATCTCCCGCCCATCGCGATAAGGATTCAGGTGTCCGGCATTGGCAATCGTCGTGGTCCCATCGGGATAGACCCGCGCACACAGGCACGTCGCAAAACACGGCGCGCAATCCAGTTCCTTCACCGCCGTTCCCGGCGAAGCCACGGCCCCGATCAGCACGTGATTCAGGTGATTCAACACCGTCGCCGGATCGTGCGACAGCTCGTTCCGCAGCGCGCCCACCAGCGTGCTCGAGTTCATCGCCGCCTGCAGCCCCTTCCCGCTCACGTCCCCCACCACGATCAGCAGCGAGTCATCTTTCAGCGGAAGCACCTGGAAAAAATCACCGCCCACCCCGTTCACCGGCAGATACGCGCTCTCCAACATGAAGTTGCGATTCGACGGCAATTGCGTCGGAATCAGCAACGCCTGCACGCTGCGTGCCGCTGAAATCTCCGCCGCCGAACGCTGCTCTTCCTGGCTGATACGCACAAAGCGATACAGGATCACCGCGATCAGGCTCCCGAGAAACACGGTGTAGGCCGCCGCGCTGGTACTGAATTCAATCGGGCCCAGAAAGAAATAGTGGGACGCAAAGCGATCCGGCAGCCAATGCCGGCCCGCCGCAAAATCGAGAATCGTATCCGCCGAATCAGCCGTCGCCGCTAGGAAAAACGGCAGCAGCATCACGCCCGCCTCGGTACGCCCCCGGCGCCATGCCCGGAACAGCAAAACCGTCACCAGCCCGCAGAACAAAACCTCCGCCGCCACCGAAAGGAACTGATACGCCAGCAGCAGGTGCATCAAGTTCACAAAGGGGACGATCAGAACCCCGATCTGCACGCCCCGCACAAACTTGCGCGATTCCGTCCCCGTGAAGTGAAGAATAAATTCCAGCGTAATGGCCATGAAAACGCGGCCGTTGAGCGCGGTAAACATCTGGTAGAACGTCGACGAAACGGCAGCAAGCCCAAACGCCGCCGCCGCCGCCCCTTCCAACGCGACCGCCAGGCACAACAGCGAAAGCCAGAGATATTCAGGATGATGACGCTGGGCCAGGTAGAGAAATCCGCCGAGAATCGCGACGCAAAGGAAAAGAAATGTCACGATCAGCGGCGAAATCACGCCCTCATTCCACTGGCGTCCAATGGCCATCGCATGCCGCTCGGCCATATCGCTCGCCGCGCCCAGCTCGACCTTGCGCAGCAGACCGCGGCTGATGGTCGTTCCAGGCCCGGCCCACGTACGAATCGCAATGACCGTGGGCCCCGAGACCGCGGGATTCACCGGCACCACAAACGGCGGCGACTGGTACTCCGCCGGCGATTTCGTCATTCCCTCGGTATGGCCCGCTTCCACACCGTTCACGAATACATCGAGTTGGCCAACCGAATTGCTCGAAACCAGCAGCGACAACGGCTGCCCCGACGCAAGATTGCCGAACTGCGCGAGCTGTCCTGGCTGAACCTTCAGCCGGTACCACCCATATCCGGAATACGTATCAATGCCCTGCTCCACAAGCGCGGAGCTCAGGCTCACCGTCGGCCAGCTTGAATCGTCAAATGCCGGATCGGCCCATCGCAGATCGTCTCCTGTCTGGAAACGCCACTGCCCGTCCAGAATCGTGACCGCGCGAACTCCGTTGGCCGCCCCGCTTCCAGCACTTCCCGAAGAAGGAGAAGGCTGCGCTAACACCGGCAACACGCACAAACCAACGGCCGCCAACCACCAGAGAATGATCTGCGCAGATTGTTTCGCAACCGTTTCCCAGATGGTCTTCATTTGAACCTTCAGTTTAGAGCAAACAGCCGAGCGCGCCGATTATCAAAGGTGTACGAACTTCATCCGTCCCGCGTTCCAGGAAGCGCTGCGATTCGCATAGATCTGTGCTTGGCTGCAAGGTGTTCTCAGAAGACTAAAACAGATTCGTATTCAACCCGGTAATAAAGTGAATCCCGGAAATTGCGAGTTTTTGGAGCTTCATGTCATGCGTAATGAAAAGATCCACGCCGGACTCCGCCGCACAAGCCAGGTGAATTGCATCGGCAGGAGTCACAGCGGTACTCGCGCGAATCATGCTGTATCGATCTGAAGTTCCAACGGTAAAGGGCAAGAGTTCTAGTTTCCCGCTCTTAATGAAAAACTGTCGGATTCGATCAACGACGCTCTGTGCTCCCACCTTTCGTGGTCCCGTCAAAACTTCCCCCAGCGTGAAAACGCTCGTTACCAGCTGATCTCTTCGGCGCATCATTTCTTCGTGGATCGCCTTGACGCGCGGCGCATACATCGGATTGCCTTCAATCAGATAAATGAAGAGCATTGAGTCCCAGTAAATACGGCTCATGCACTCTCACCGGAACGAGGATATCCGTCAGCGGGGAATCTAAGTTCATCTCTTTCGCGCTTCAAATACACTTCGCCCCCGCCTAGCTGCTTGAACACATTAGCACCGATGCCATAAAGATCCATCAAGCCCGAACTCTCCGGAATGTTTGAAATCGTAGACGCTGACCCCTTCGACGATGGCAAAATGCGATAGACGAATTCGACCGTCGTGCTTGGCCCTCCAGAAGCTGGACCCCCGCTCTTCTCGATGAGTTCCAAAGCGGCTTCATTCTGAAAAGAGCGCGACGACAAGGTCGAGAAAACAGAAGACGCCCGATTTGTCCAACCAAGTTCCTTCTGAACGCTCCCCACTCGAATGCGAAGCAGTTCCTCGCCCTTCTGTCGAGCGGGTTCGACGTATCGCACGATAACGTGCCTTTTTGTCATCTCGGTTATCGTCATTTATCCCTCAATACATACATTCATACATTATCATTCATTCATCGTCAGCTCAAGAGAAAGGCGGCCAACATTTCGACCGCCTTCACCTCGGCTCCGCGGTTCCTATCCCCGCCGGGCGCGTACCGCTTCCTTGGCCTCGGCCGGCCCAGCCACCGGAACCTCGGGCACCTCCGCCTTGGGCGCGCCGATGTTCAGCGCCTTGCGCACCTCGGCGTCCATCCTGGCAAAGATATCCTTGTTCTCTTTGAGGAAGTTGCGCGTATTCTCGCGCCCCTGCCCGATGCGTTCGCCGGCATAGCTGTACCACGCACCCGATTTCTCGACGATATTGTTGGCCACTGCCAGGTCAAGCACATCGCCTTCCCGGCTGATGCCTTCGCCATAGAGAATGTCGAACTCGGCCTCGCGGAACGGCGCGGCAACCTTGTTCTTCACTATCTTCACCTTGGTCCGGTTGCCCGTGACGACATCGCCCTCTTTGATCGCGGCAATACGGCGAATGTCCACCCGAACTGACGAATAAAACTTCAACGCCCGACCGCCCGTCGTCGTCTCAGGGTTGCCGAACATCACGCCAATCTTCTCGCGGATCTGGTTGATGAAAATCAAAGACGTGCGCGACTTTGAAACCGTCCCGGTCAGCTTCCTCAGCGCCTGCGACATTAACCGCGCCTGCAAACCCATGTGCGACTCGCCCATTTCGCCGTCGAGTTCCGCCTTCGGCACCAGCGCCGCTACTGAGTCCACTACCAGCACGTCGATGGCGCCCGAGCGGACCAGCGCTTCCGTGATCTCCAGTGCCTGCTCGCCCGAATCCGGCTGCGAAACCAGCAGATTGTCCACATCGACGCCCAGCTTTTTGGCATATCCCGGATCCAGCGCATGCTCGGCATCCACAAACGCCGCCAGCCCGCCGTTCCTCTGCGCCTCAGCGATGATCTGCAACGTAATCGTCGTCTTGCCCGATGACTCCGGCCCGAAAACCTCAATCACTCTTCCGCGCGGCACGCCGCCCACGCCCAGCGCAGCGTCAAAGCTGATCGATCCGGTTGAGATCACTGAGATCGGAACCAACGCTTCCCGCGATCCAAGACGGACAATGGACCCTTTTCCAAACTGCTTTTCGATCTGGCTGAGGGCTAATTCGACCGCTTTTGCGCGCTCATCGGCAATAGGCATTAGATATTTCTCCTCTAGAAATGCTCGCTTGGCGCGGCTTGTGGAAACGACGAAATCACGCGGCGGCTATTTGGATTTCGAGGGGATTGTAGCAGGATGGAACATCCAATAGATACATAAAAAGCGAAGAAATGGTGAAGATCTTGGCACCTCTGTGGCGGCCATCACGGTCGAGCTTTTCCCGCCCCGAAATTCTGCATTCAGACCGTATACGCCCCAACCCGCGTCTCCCGCGAAGTCAGCGCATCGCACGTCCGGTCCAGCGCCTCATAGGCCGCATCGTTTTTCTTGCGGAAACTCCGAAACGCCTCTTCGCTCGCCCACCGGTCGATCGTCAGATACGATCCCGCAATATAGGCATCGCGCAGCAACTCCGTCCCGAGATATTCCGCTGAACTGCGAAACAGTTGCGCCCAGTTCCCCTCCGGCCCGTAGGCTGCCTCAAAGGCAGATACCTGTTCCTCGGCAATCTCAAACTGCCACACCACCACAAACATGCGCCCTCGGCTTCTTGTTCCATGGTAGCGCATGCAATGTAGCCGTCATGCACCGCCTCTCACGCCCGCGCTGCGTTCCGATCCTCGGCTCGCCCTGCACTCAGAGCCGTGCCAATCTTGGTTTCCGGATCGACCCCGATCCACGCGATCGCACCCGCCACCCCCAGTAAAGCCGCTACAAGAAACGAAGACGTCCATCCGAATCGCAACGCAATCCACGGCGTCAGCGATGCCGTGACTGCCCCGCCGATCTGCGCTCCCATATTCATCACAGCTGACACCACCCCCGCATGCTGACCCGCAATATCCGCCGTGACCGACCAGTACGAGCTCTGCGAAATATAGAGCACCCCCGCACCCGCCGCAAGCGTCACCGCGGCAACCGGCGCACTCCCCACACGCGACCCCAGAATGAGCAAACCCGCCGCTACCAGCAGCGAAAAGAATCCGGGAACGCAGCGCCCCGTCCGCAGTCCATGCCGCGCTGCGATCCAATCCCCCAGTACTCCGCCCGCCAGGCAAAAAACCGTCATGGCGATAAACGGAATCATCGTGTAGATCGCGCTTGTCTTCAGGTCCACGCCGCGTGCCTGCGCCATATACAGATAAAACCATCCAAGAAATATCCAGGCGATATAGCCAAAACAAAAGCATGCAAACGTCAGCAGCAGCAAAGTCCGGCTGCGCAGAATCGCACTCCACGGAACGCTGGCCCTTACCGCCGGAACCTCGACCATGCCAGCGCGAATCTCTCTCAATTCTTCGGCCGACACAAGCGGATGCCCTTCCGGCGTGTCGCGCGCAATCAGGTACCATGCCACGCCTGCAACTATTCCAACCGCGGCGCTGAACCAGAAAGCCGCGCGCCATCCGTGCCCGGCAATAATCGCGGCCAGCAAGGGCGGAGTCAATCCCGCTCCGGCTCCGACTCCGGCAAAGATCACACCATTCACGCGGCCTCGCTCGCGCGCTGGAATCCACTGGGCCACGAATTGATTCGACGCCGGATACATGATCGCCTCGCCGACTCCGAGCGCGAACCGCACCCCGATCAGCAGCCACAGCGCTTCGTTCCATCGCGGAGAAACCAGCGCAGTACCCAGCGTGAACGCCGCCCACCATAGCACTGCCAGCGCCAGCGCACGCCTCGGCCCCAGCCGGACAGCGATCCATCCGGCAAGCACCTGCGACGCCGCATATCCCACCAGAAATGCGCTAATCACCCAACCCAGCCGCACGTTCCCAAGCCCGAACTCACTGCTGATCTGCGGTCCGGCAATCGAGATATTGGTGCGATCCAGAAAGGCAATGGCGCTGAGCACAAAAATGCAAAACACCAGCCACGCGCGCATTGGCACCTTGCCCATCCTGAAATACTATCGATTGAGCTCAATATTGGGCGGGTTAACGATAGGCCGTCCTCTGAAACGAACTCTTCTCCCATCTCGATGCGTGCTTCGGCCGGATGTCCCCAACCCAAGTGCTTTGCAGGCAGATCGATGGGCGCTGGCCGACATACGATGACCAATCCCGAGATATGTCCAACGAATCCGTCATCTCTCGCTGAAACTCAGTCGTGAAGCTCCAAATGCGATGCCGATTTGAGTGCGGCTGGAAATGGGGACGCAGGTGGTTCTTGGGCACCAGGCTGATGATCATGGATGGAGGAGTCGATCTTAGGCCCATTTCAGCGCATAACCGTGATCAGGATCACTTCCCCCATTCCCCATACCGAGCATCATCACAGCGGTCGTTCTTCGATTTTCCGATCGAACTGTCCTTTCCCTCTCTTGGGACGCACAGCTCCTCGCATGCATTTTGGAATCGATCGGATTCACAGTTTTCGCCTGTCCGCGAAGCTCTTTCACCTGGTTTCCTCAGTACCGAGTCGCCATGTCCTACGTTGGCATTAACATCGGCGCACTGACGGTCAAGGTGGCCTCGATCCAGTCCCAAGTCAAAAATGCCAAAGTGATGGCACATCAGGGACGTCCTCTGGAAGTTCTTGAGCAGTTGCTCGCACGGCCCGAGTTTGCCGGAGCGGAGTATTTCGGGGTATCTGGCCATCTCGGCCACATTTCGGAATTTGCCGCCATCCAACGCGCATTGCGCGAAGTAGGGAGCGAGTTTGACGCGGTCGCTTCGCTGGGCGGCGAATCATTTCTGGTCTATGCGCTTACTGATGGAAGAGTCACCAATGTGCTGTCCCACAACAAGTGCGCGGCGGGCAGCGGCGAATTCTTCGTGCAATTGATCGGCCGCATGGGACTCGAGATCGACGCAGCAATTCAGCTCTCGGCTTCCGGAAAAGTCGTACCGCTGGCTTCACGCTGCACCGTGCATTGCAAATCCGACGTGACGCATAAACTGAATCGCCACGAGGCTACGCCCGCCGACATCCTGACCACGCTCCACGACAGCATGGCCAATAAAGTGGTTGCGCTCCTTGAGAAAAGCCAGAACTCTCTGCGGCGCGTGTTGTTGATCGGAGGCGTCACCCGCAACGAAGCCCTGGTGCAGACACTTCGTGAAAAGTTGCCTGATGCCGATCTCATTGTGCTTCCAGAGAGTCCCTGGTTCGAAGCATGGGGCACCGCACTGCTCACGCGCGACAATCCGCTGCATAAATCCCCGCACATTGCACATCCGCCTGTCTTCGAAACGCTTCCGCCTTTGTATCGCTACAAAGACCAGGTGCAGGTCATGGTCGCCCCTCCGCTTCAGGCGCCGCCCGATGGTCCTTTGGTTTTGGGAGTGGATGCGGGCTCGACGACCACCAAGGCGATCCTGCTCAATCCGGCGACGCGCGATCTTGTCGCCTCCCACTACGCCCGTACGCGCGATGACCCCGTGGCAGCGGTGCGTGAGTGCCTCAGAGCCCTAATCGACCAGGTGGGCAATCGGCCGGTGAGCCTTGTCAGCACAACAGGTTCGGCCCGCGAACTCATCGGCGCCTGGCTGGGCACTGAGCAGGTCTACAACGAAATTTCGGCTCATGCCGCCGGCGCAACGCACTTTGCCGCGGACGCTGACACGATTTTTGAAATCGGTGGTCAGGATGCGAAGTACATTTATCTGCGCAACGGTGTGCCCATCGGCTATGCCATGAACAACGCTTGCTCCGCGGGCACTGGCTCTTTTCTCGAGGAGAGCGCACAAAGCGATCTTGGGGTTCATGTCTCCGATATCGCAGACATCGCATTGACTGCGCCGGCGCCGGTGAAATTCAAGACGACGTGCGCGGCATTCATCAACTCCGACATCCGCATCGCTCAACAACAACGCCAGGAGCGGGACAACATTCTTGCCGGCCTGGTATATGCAATCGCCGAAAACTACCTGACCAAAGTCAAAGGGCAGCGCCCGGTCGGGCAGAAGGTGCTTCTGCAGGGAGGGGTAGCTCTGAACCGGGCGGTTGCATACGCATTTGCGCATCGCGTTGGGCGCCCCGTGGTGATCCCGCCTAACCCCGAGCTACTCGGCGCTCTGGGCGTGGCACTGCTCGCGCTCGACCGGTCAAGCGATGTATTGGAGGCGACTACCGATATCGAAACTCTGGCGGCTGCAGAGATGAAACCCGTTGGCCGATTTGTATGCCGGGCGTGCAAGATGTGCTGCGGCATTGAGCGTTTCGAAGTGGCCGGCCGCCGCTTTCCGTTCGGCGGACGTTGCAGCCTGTACGAGAATGTGTGGAAGAGAAAGGCCCGTATCGCATCTGCCCCTGACCTGGTGGAAAGACGCTCAGCGATCATCTATGGCGCCCCCAAATACAAGCATCCAGAGCCAGGAATTCTGCCCAGGGCGCGTTCTTATTGGGACGTTGGACCGGCACTTGAAGCCGCGAAATCTTTCATCGAAGAATCGTTCAATCACACCAATGCTACGACGGCCGCAGTCCTTGAAAAGCGCATTGGCATTCCTCGCGCGTTGACGACGCACTCGTTGTTCCCTCTTTATTCGACCTTCTTCTCGGTGCTCGGAATGGAGGTGGTGTTGTCCGGCGTGGATCCGCGGGGCGATCTTAGGTCGCATTCAGGCTTCTGTCTGCCGGCGCAGATTGCGCACGGTGCAGTCTTGGATCTGGCACACCATGATGTGCACATGGTCTTTCTGCCGCAGGTTGCGCGCATGCCTCAACGCGACTCCGGCAAGGATTCGTATCTGTGCCCGATCACACAAGCCGGTCCCTATTTTCTGGCCAAGGCATTTCCCGACATCCAATTCCTTGCGCCGGTTCTGGATTTTACCAATGGATACGCGGCCAATGCGGCGATGACCGAAATGGCTGTGCGCGAGTTGGGCGTTTCGCGCGAGTTGGCCAACGAAGCCTGGGCCGCAGCCGTCGGCGAGCAGACAAGAGCCGATTGCGCCCTGATTGAGATCGGCCGCCAGGCGCTCGCCAATGCGCTGGCAGCGGACAAGCCGGCCATCTTGTTGGCCGGGCACAGCTATAACGCTTACACGCCTGAAGCTTCGCAGTCCATCGGCAAAAAGCTCTCCAGTATGGGAGTGCAGGTGATTCCCGCGGATTGCCTTATGCCGGTCGGTGCCGGGCCCACGGTTTGGCATTTCGCGAATCAGATCTTGAATGCGGCCGCGCTCGCAAAGCAGCATCACAACCTGTTTCTCCTCACTGTCAGTAATTTCAGTTGCACGATCGATGCCTTCACGCAATCGCTACTTGCCTCCGAACTGGGATCCAAGCCATATCTGACCCTCGAAATCGACGCTCACACCGCGGACGCCGGCGTGCAAACGCGCCTCGAAGCTTTTCTTGATATCGTGCAAAACTATCGCGTCGTTCAACCCGGCTTAGCCAAGCCTTTCACTCCGTGCCGGTTGGTCAAAGGCGGAGTTGTGGTCTCGTCGAATGGCGAGCGGATGCCCCTCACCGACCCGCGAGTCAAACTACATCCTCTCAATTTCTCGCAGTATCACGCCGAGTCCACGGCCATGGCCCTCGGCTGGCTTGGTTTGCACCCGGGCCCGGTCATTCCCATCGATCGAAGCCAACTCGACCTCGGCCTGCAGTCAACCTCCGGACGCGAATGCCTCCCCCTGCCCCTTTCCATCGGACAACTCCTCCAAATCGATCGGGATCGTCAGCCCGGTGAAGTCGTCGGCTTCATCATGATGCGCGGTGGAGCGCCTTGCGTCAGCGAAGCCTACATGAACTATTTCGAACGATTCATCAACGAACGTCGGTTGGCCGACGTGTTCATGGTCAACCCCACGCCGGAAAACGACTATCTGGGATTCAATCCGTACATCTTGATGAAACATCTCTCTCCGGCCATTCACCTGGCGGACATCCTTGTCGAGATCGACTATGTGTTGCGCGTCGTGGGGATATCCGGCAGTATGGAGCGGTTCCAACGGGAATGGAAACGACTCCGTGCTAAGGCGAAAAGTCTCGACGAGTTCAATCTTGAACTGCCGGGATTTGTGCAGCATCTAGCCGCACTGCCGCGAAGCCGGGAACCCATGTCCTGCCCCCGAGTCCTTGTCACCGGCGACTTCTTCGCGCGCTTCAGCCCGTTCTTCATGGATGGAGCCCGCGACCTGTATGCGAACCGTGGAATCATCCTCAAGCCCGTGGATCTGACTGACCTCTTCCTCTATGTCACCTACGATGGACTGAGGGGCACGGCGAACAACTGGGGCATGAAACCCGGAGGTTTCGCCCTGGCCAAAGCCTGCACACGGGTGCTCGAGCCCGACGGACAACTGTACTTGCAGCAATGGTGGGGATATCAGTCCGGACGAAAATCCGAACAACACTACCGTGAGATCTTCATGAAGACCGGACTTCTGGTATCCAGGCCGAATGATGTTGTCGCCGCGTTCGAGAAGAGCTCCAAACACATCTCGCCACAGATCTTCGGTGAAATCACCCCAACCGTAGGCAGGAGCTTGAACGCCGAATACGAGGGCTACGACGGAATCATTTTGATCGGGCCGTTCAACTGCCTCCCATTCCGAATCTCAGAGGCGATCCTCAAGCCTCTCGCCATTCAGCAGGGCATGCCCTTGCTCACCTATGAAACGGACGCCTGCGCTGTAGCGCCCGCAGTGCTCAGACAAGTGGAAGTGCACATTCAGCAGGTCCTCGAGCATTCCGCCAAAGTCCACTGAACCTATTGGAATTGTTCCCATGGCCGGCCCCTGGCCGACTTTTCAAGGAGTAATCCGCGTCGGCGAGTGCCATGGCGGAGATGTGCTCATCAAGGATGCACTTAACATCCCGGACAGCGAGCCAATGTACGATTGATCTGTTTTTGAAAATTATGGGAGGTCCCGATGAAAGACGCCGCCGCCCGACATCCGCCGCCTTATGTGGCGCCGCTTCTCTACGGCGGCGCGGCGGTGATCGTCCTTGCCGTGCATCTCGCCACTAACGGGAACCTCGGCTTCCATACCGACGAGTTCTACTACATCGATTGCGGCCGTCACCCGGCCCTCGGATATGTCGATTTTCCGCCGATAGTCCCGCTACTTGCAGGTCTTGAAACCGGCATCCTGGGAGCCACGCCGTGGAGCCTCCGCCTACTCCCGACCATGCTCGGCGCGTTCATGGTTGCTCTCTCGGGTCTGTACGTGCGGCGGCTTGGCGGCTCGCTCCGCCTGCAGGCGCTCGCGCTGCTCATCGCCGTCACGGCGCCCTACTTCCTCGGCGCGAACTGGGTCTATCAGACCGTGACGTTCGATGAAGCGACCTGGATGATCGCGTTCTACTGCTTTCTGTCCTTGGTCCTGGAGCACCGGCCCAGGAACTGGATCTACCTCGGCCTCTCCCTCGGCATAGGCCTGGAGGTCAAGTACACGATCGCAGGCCTGGTGGCTGCCATCGGGATTGCCATCCTGCTTACTCGAGCCCTGCGTTCGGACCTGCGGACGCCGTATCCGTGGATCGCTGCCGGGATCGCGCTGCTCATCTGCGCGCCGAACCTTGCATGGCAGGTTGCGAACGGTTTTCCTTCACTTCTCTATATAGTCAACCATCAGGGCTCCGGCGGAGGTGTTGTCGCCAACCTGCTCCTGATCGTGGTCTATCTCTTCTTTCTGATTCCACTCTGGGTGGCGGGATTAGTGTCGCTGCTTCGCAGTGCCACCCTGCGGCCCATTGGGATCGCGTGTCTTCTTCCTCTCATCGTTTTCATGTTCGTGGGCAAGTCGTACTACTCCGTGGGCACCGTGCCGATGGCCCTTGCTCAAGGGCTCATGGCGATCGCTCGCGTCAAGCGGCCGAGGCTGCGCACCGGCTTCCAGATCGCGGTCGCAGTTGCCTGCCTGCTCCAGTTGCTCACGTTTGCCAAGCTGACGCTACCCATCACGCCGCCGGACCGGATTCATTCGCTCGGCCTCGACGCCAAGAACGAGCTCTTCGCGGACAGCGTGGGATGGGAGGGCGTCGCCCACGAGGTCGAGTCGATATACGGCCATCTCCCCAGCCCGGAGCGAAATGGAACGATCATCATCTCGGCCTATTACGGTGTTCCAGGGGCGCTGCAGATCTACGGCGACTCGAGATCGCTCCCCGCGGTCGTTAGCCCTCAGTTGAGCGACTGGTATTGGCTTCCCAAAGATCTGGTGGCGACGAACGCGCTGATGATCGACTACCAGCCCTCGGACGTCGCCTGGATGTGTTTATCCGCGACTCTCGTGGGGCACCTGACTGTTCCGTACGGCGTTCAGGGCATGGAACAGGGCGCGCCGGTCACGTTCTGCGTGCTCAACGCTCCGATCCAGCAGGATTGGCGCCGGCTCCGCAACTCTTCCTGAGGGTGCTCAAATGCGGCGCAGACCCGCTCACCGAACTCAGGTCGGGAAGTGAGCTCCGGATTAGTTCAAACGCCGATGTAGCGCGGATTTCCAGCCTCCGTCAGATCACCGGTCAACTCGGAATTCTCTACTGACAATCGCAACCAATTGCGAGCTGCGGTCGAATTCCCGCTTACGTGTCAATTGCTCTTCAGTATTTGGTCGCGACGATCTCGGCGAGGCACGCGCAGCGATTCCTTCCCCCGGGCACTCTCCATGCAGTCCATCTTCGGTAAGATGATATTCAACTCAAGCTGCTGATGGATCCTTTGCGTTTCGAGGGGGACACCTGTCCACAAACGGAATCCGGCCAAACGGGCGCGAGAGCATCGGACTATCGCCTCGGAATCTGCGCACGCTGCGCGCGCTCAAGACGCCCTCGCAAATCCAGAAGTTTATTGACGCCCTCGAATACCAATACGCAGACACGGCGTTGTCTCCCCAGCGCGTGTTGCGCGAACGCAAAGGCCACTGTCTCGAGGGAGCCGTTCTGGCCGCCGCGGCTTTGCGTGTCAACGGCCATCCCCCGCTGCTGATGGATCTCGAAGCCGTGCGCGACGACGACCACGTATTGGCCATCTACCGCCAGCACGGCCTGTGGGGAAGTATCGCCAAGTCAAACTTCGCAGGACTGCGTTTCCGCGCGCCCGTTTACCGCACCCTGCGCGAACTCGCGCTCAGCTACGTCGATCACTATTACAACCTGCGCGGCGAACGCACGTTGCGTTCCTACTCGGCCCCGGTGAATCTTGCGCGCCTCGATAACCGGCACTGGATGACCAGCGACGAAGACGTCTGGTGCGTTCCAGAACTCCTCATCGCCACCCGGCACTTCCCGCTCTTCCCTGATAAGGTGGCGCGCGCCTTGCCCCGCCTCGACCGCCGCAGTTTCGAGGCCGGTATGCACGGCTGGACGAAGCACTGAGCCGATGTCAAGCTCCTCGCGACCTCGTTCCACGCTAACCGGTTGATTTTAAAAACACAATTCTTCCCCGGGGTTTTGCCGGTAATTAACCATCCTCGGCGCATAATGAATTCAAGGTCGAATGTATTCCGCATGCAGGCAATGTGGAACGCGCGCGCGTCGATCCCGGGATGCGGTACAAAACCCGCAGCCAGGGACGAAAAGTAACCCCTAAGTCATTTTCCAAGAACACTTTGCATGTTAAGTTCAATCGATAGAGGACTTAAAGGAGAGGCCCCTCCGTAACCTCTTTGACAAGAAGACTTTGCTCAAAAGGCCGCCAAAATTATTTCGCGCAACCATTCGGTTGCATATCGCCTTACTCGCGGTCGTATTCTCTGCTCGCGAGATACGTGACGCTGGCCGCTTCCGGTTTGCGATCCCGTTGAGGCTGACCAGGATGACACGGTGGTATTGCCCTCCTGAGACAGTCTTGAGTTGGCGTCGTGCATAATCAAGACACGATGGGGCTTTTGTGGAATCCGGAGAGCTGGTCGCAACGGCTGGCAGAGCTTGAGGCGCGTTCGGGCGAACTGAAGGAGGCTCCTCTGCGGCGCGATGTGCGGTCGCTGGGGACGCTGCTGGGCGAGGTGCTGCGGGAGCAGGCGGGCGACGATCTTTTTGCGCATGTGGAAGCGTTGCGGCAGGGGACGATCCGGCGGCGGGACGCGGAAGCACGTGGCGACACGAAAGAGGCGGAGCGGCAGGGAGCGAAGGCGCTGGAGCTGGTGCACTCGCTGCCGGCGGAGCGGGCGATTCTGCTGACTCGGGCGTTTGCGTTCTATTTCGAACTGATCAACCTGGCTGAGACGAATCATCGCAAGCGGCGACGGATCGCAATTCAGCTCAGCGGCGGGTCGGGTCGGCAACGCGGAAGCCTGGTTGGGACTTTGTGCGAGATGCGGCGCGTGGGCATTGGCGCGGACGAGGCGATGGACTGGCTGCGGCGCATCCTGGTTGTGCCGGTGTTTACGGCGCATCCGACGGAGGTGGCGCGGCGATCGGTGATGTTCAAGCGGCGACGGATCGGCGAATTTCTGGCAACGCTCGATCGGATTCCGATGCCCGAGCAGGATCTTGCGCGATTGGAAGAAGCGATTCGCGCGGAGATCACGAGCCTTTGGCAGACCGATGAAGTGCGGTCGCGGCGACCGACAGTGTACGACGAAGTGAAGATGGGGCTGGATTACTACGATGTCTCGATCTTTGAAACGCTGTGGGTGCTGTACCAGGAAATTTCGGAGGCGCTGCGGGCGGCCTACGACCTGGAGATTGAGCCGCACGAGCTGCCGCAGGTGCTGCGGTTCGGGTCGTGGATCGGCGGTGATCGGGACGGCAATCCGTTTGTGACGCCGGATGTAACGCGCGATGCGATTCAACTGGCGCGCGGACATCTGCTGCTCTACTACCAGGCGCGGCTCGACGACATTATCGATCTGCTCACGACGAGCGCACAGCAGCGGCCGGTAAGCGATGAGCTGCGGATTCGTCTGGATGCGTATGTGGCGCTGGTGCATACGCCGGAGGCGCAGGTGTTTGGCGCGCAATATGAATTTGAATACTATCGGCGGTTCATCATCTGCGTGAAGGCGCGCATTCAGCGGACGCTGGAGCAGACGGGTAGGCTTGGCGCCGCGATGCCCGTGATGCCGTACACGCTGGCGCAGGGACAGGCCAAACTTGCGCAGGTACTCCCGGCGTATTGCTCCGTGGAAGAATTCCAGGATGACCTGGAGACGCTGCGGCGTTCGCTGGCTGCGAATGCGGGACTGCGGATTGCGCGCACGCTGATTGATCCGCTGATTCTGCAGGTGCGGACGTTCGGGCTGCATCTGCACACGCTGGATATTCGGCAACATGCGCGTGTACACGCGGCGGCGCTGCAGGAGGCGATCAGCGATACGATTGCGCCGCAGTTGCCGTCGGGGATGTCGGCGGAGACGACGTCGGTGCTGGAGACGTTTCGGGTAGTGGCGGAGACAAAGCAGGGCTGCTCGCCAGAGGGGATTCGCCACTACGTAATCAGCGGGGCATCGAGTGTTGAAGATGTGCTGGCGGTAGTACGGCTGGCACGGCTGGGCGGCGTGACCGTGGAAGGCACTGGCCGTGACCCTGGATTGATGCCAGTGCCGCTGTTTGAGTCGATTGAGGATTTGCGACGGGCTCCCGCGATTTGCCGGGAGCTTTGGAGCCGCGCGGACTATCGCAAGCTGCTGGCTTCGTGGGATAACTGGCAGGAAGTGATGCTGGGGTATTCCGATTCAAATAAAGACGGCGGGATGCTGACCAGCACCTGGGAGATTTTCCGCGCGCATCGCGACCTTCACGTGGTGGCGCGCGAGTGCGGCGTGAAGTTGCGGCTGTTTCACGGGCGTGGCGGAACGGTGGGACGCGGCGGCGGCCCGACGCATCGCGCGATCTTCGCGCAGCCAATGGACGCCTTCGAAGGGCAATTGCGCATCACCGAGCAAGGGGAAGTGCTGAATTTCAAATACGCGGATGAGGTGCTGGCGGAGCGGAACCTGGAACTGATGATTGCGGCTTCATTGGATGCGCTGGCCAGGCCGAATGCGCGCGATCCCGAAGGTCACTTTACGGGAGTGCTGGAGCCGGAGTGGGAGGCGGCGCTCGATGAATTGTCGGAGATTTCGTTCGGGTTTTATCGGAAGCACATTCTCGATGACGCGGATGTGGTGACGTACTTCGAGCAGTCAACCCCGGTGGGCGAGTTGGAGCACGCGAAGATCGGATCGCGTCCGGCGCGTCGGAACAAATCGCCGAAGTTGGCAGACCTGCGAGCAATTCCGTGGGTGTTCGGGTGGACGCAGTCGCGGCTGCTGGTGCCGGCATGGTTTGGTGTGGGATTTGCGATTGAGGAGTTCACGAAGAAGGCTAGCGCATTAGAACTCCTGCAGGAGATGGCGCGAGAGTTTCCGCTGTTTATCGACTTGCTGCGCAACGTGGAGATGGCGTCGGGCAAGGTGGACCTGGCTACGGCGAGGCTCTACTCAGAACTGGTGACGGATACGAAGCTGCGCGAGCGGATCTTCGACATGCTGGAGGGGGAGTTTCGTCGGACCGTGCGGGCAGTGCTGGCGATTACGAAGCAGAAGGAATTGCTCGAAACGAATCGCGTGCTGGCGCATTCGATCCGGTTGCGGAATCCGTATGTCGATCCGATGCATTTGATCCAGGTGGACATGCTGCGGCGGAAACGGGCGGGCGAGGATACGCCGGAGGTAAATCGGGCGATTGCGGCGACCATCAGCGGGATTTCGGCGGGGCTAAGGAACACCGGCTAAGGCCGGTGTTACGAGTTCAGAGCTCAGTTGTCGGTCGTGCGTGCCTAAAATTAGCCAGACAGGGCCAAGGGTAATTAGCGTGATCCCTGCGTGGTCACTTTTCTCCGCTCATCACTTGCCCGCGGAATTCGCCATAGAGAAGCGCATTGGGATTCCCGGATGGGTCGCGTTGGATACTGACTTCTTCCCAGTAGGCTCGATCGACGAAGTGATCCTTTGCCATGGGAATCAACGCGGACGCTTCGCCAGAGGGCCAGTGCATGAATAGGCCTTCGTCATCCACGGTGAGAACCACCTTCGCATTGGGCTGGTAAAAGTCCGAGCCAAATCGAAATATGCCTGTCGAGTTCTTCAATTCGCCTGGATCAAGCTCTCGAAAGCGAAAGGGTTCGTAAGTCAGACCGAGTGACAGGGCGGCGATGTCATAGCCGATTGTCGTGGTCGCTGAGGAATAAATGTTACTCAGAAGTACGACCGTCGTTTGAGTTTCCGGCAGATAGAGGACGAATGACGCAAAGCCGGGCGCTCTGCCGTTCATAGAGTAGGCGGTCTGGCCGTACCGCTTGTTTGTACCCTTGAACCAGCCGTAACCCACCCTCACGGAAGTATCGAGCGCCGCTGCACGTGATGACGCGCTTATCTGACGGCCTCTGAACAACGCATCTACCCATCGGGCCTCGTCGGCTGCGGTTGCGTATACCGAGGCATTTCCTGTTTTTGCCGACCAATGGATCGAGGCTGCGGGCTTCAATCCGGATTCTCCTTCCGGTTCATAGCCGTGGGCCATGCGTGTCGAGTCGGGTCGAGAGTCGTCATCGATGCCGGATGCAGTCAAATGCATCGGCCCGAATACCAGTCGCTTGACGGCGGCTGCAAATGGGAGGCCGGTCTTTTCTTCTACGATGAGAGCGAGAAGATTGTAGGCAGAATGCTCCTCATGCAAGAACTTCGATCCCGGTTCAAAGAGCAGAGGTCGTCCTTGAATGTTCGCCACTAGACTTGCAGGTGTTTGATGATGTTGCAGAACATCATTGTAGCCAGGGAGTGCGTTGATATCCGGCAACCCGGAACGCTCCGTAAGAAGATCGCGAATGGTGATCTTGTCGGCTCCTTCAATGTCGGGAATGAAATCCCCTATGTGCTCGTTCAGGCTGATCGAGCCTGTGTCCACGAGGCGCAGGATTGCCGCAGCTGTGAACTGCATGGACATTGAAGCGATGTGGAACTGGGTCGCATTGGTGTTTGCAACGCGGTGTTCCCGGTCGGCGAAGCCATACGCTTTCCCGAAAATGATTTTGCCATCTTTCTCAACGAGAACCTGGCCTGCAAAGTTTGCGCTGCGAACATATGGCTGGATGTAGGCGTCGATCGCAGCAGCACTGGAGCTGTTCTGCGCGAGAACTCCGCTGGCCATGAAAGCCAGGCCTGTTACCGTCGCCAATCTATTCCAAGGCATAAGCTCGTTCCGGATTCTAACGCGGGATTGGGAAATTGCGACGCCAATTTGCGCCAGTCCTCCGTAGAGGAGGGCTGATGCAGATCGAGATGCAGGCAAAGACAAAAGCAGGGTCTTCGCGCCGCTTACCCCACGGACTTTGTCCGCGGGGCCCCGAGCGTGCGGCGCTCAGAATAACACTTCATCCATTGAGGTGAAGGCGGCCCCTTCTGAGAGGGCCGCCGGCGATTGGACTACTTTGTGCCGTCTTCGGTGTTTTTGATGAAGTCGGCGGTGGCGTCGTGGAGTTGTTTGAGAGCGGGCGTGGTGATGTAGACCATGTGGCCGGTCTGGAAGAATTTGTAGTTGATGTTGCTTTGAAGCGACTGCGGAATCTGCAGGTGCTTGTCCTCATAGGTCGCGCCGAAGTAGGTGCAGCCGAGATCGTAATAGCCGCCCATGAGCAGCACTTTGAGCTTGGGGTTGCGCTTCATGGCCATTGCGAGATCGGGCATGACGTTGACGCTGGAGTCGTCCCAGCCCTGGCCGCCCGGGGGCGTGTGGTGCAGATTCCAATTGAAGGCGCCGGGTTCGTGCGCCGATGGCTTGTAGGTCATGTTCTCACCGTATTTCAGCACGGTGCGGGCGTACTGATTGATGGCAGTGTTGTACGCGGAGGAAGTGGCGGAACCGAAAGGATCGTATTCGGCTTCTTGGCTGAGGGGATCGATATCCGGACCTTCATAGCGCGTATCGAGGCGGCCGGTGGTGACGCCCATCTCGGACTGGAGCTCCTTTGAAAATTCGCCGCCGCTGACGCGGAGGTCTGCCTTGATCCAATAGGCCGCGGGAACGCCGGTATAGCTTTCGAGTTTTGCGGCGACTTCTTTCTTCTGCGCTTCGGGAAGCTCAGCGCCTTGAAGAAGAGCTGTGGCATAGGCACCGAGCGAGAACTGCTCCACTTCCTTGAGGAACGGTTCAAGATCGGCGGGCTTGCTGGGAACGCGGTGGTGGTACCAGGCGGTTGCGGCCATCGAGGGCAGGGCAAGGAAGTATCCGTTGTCGGTGCCGGGATTTCCTTGCGGGCCGTCGGCGCTCGAGTCGAAGCTGAGGATCTGCGAGAGGAAGATGGATCCGTTGAGATCGAGGTTACGCTGCAGCAGGTTGGTGAGGACGGCTGTGCGTGTCGTCCCGTAGCTCTCGCCAAAGAGATATTTAGGCGAATTCCAGCGATCGTATTTCGACAGGAAGCGGCGGATGAAGCGGTCGAAGGCGTGAGCGTCGGGATCGGTTCCGTAGAAGGCCTTGCCGGCATCTTTGCCGTAGACGCGGCTGAAGCCGGTGCCGGGAGCATCGATGAAGACAAGGTCGCTGGCATCGAGGAGGCTGTATTCATTGGAAACAATTTGGTAGGGCGCGCCTTCCTGGTGGGCGGAATCCTGCGGGAGGACCAGGCGCTGGGGGCCGAACGCGCCCATGTGGAGATACATGGTGGCGCTGCCGGGACCGCCGTTGTAGAGGAAAGTGATGGGGCGGTTCTTCGTGGGATTCTTCTGGAAGTAGGCGGTGTAGAAGATGCGCGCAGTCGCAGGACGATCTTCAGGCTTGGCGGTCATGTCGACCGAGGCGTCGGGCAGGTATTTGCCGTCGAAGCCGATCATGGCGTCTTGCGGATCGGTAGAGCCGACGGTAAGGGTTCCGGCAACGGCGCGGTAGTCAATGGTCTCGCCGCCGACTTTGACAGAGCCTTCGGTAATCGAGTCGGGGGGAACATCGGGGGTGGGGATGGCTTTGGATTCAGGTTTTGCGGCAGAGGACGCGGCGTTGTTCTGCGCAAATGCGAGAGAGGCGGCAACAAGGCCAAGCGAGAGCGCGGCGAGCCAGCGAGTGCGAGCGCGATGCGGCATATGGGGAACGACCTCCTGGGATTATTCTTCGGTTCCCGGAGTATACCCTCTGAGGGCCGCCATCAAGCAGCATTGGTGACGCGTTCGGCGATGCGAAGGGGCACGCGCAGGAGTGAGCGCGCCGTGACGAAGATGCCAGGTACGCGAGTAGCCTTGCGCCTTGCAAGAATGCAAATTGCGGGAAGGGTTAACAGGAAGCAGACTGAGATGCCGGCTTGCGCCGGCATACGTTGCGACAACCACGGACGGGATTAGCCGGCGATGGCGTTGGCGGTCTGGTCGTTGCTCTCGATCAGCGGGCGGAACGCGTTGATGAGATTTTCGACCTGAGCTTTTTGGAGGCGAAGGAGATCGAACTTCCGGGTGATCTCGTTCAGCTCTGTCATTGCCTGTTCGTATGCGACGCGATAGGGATCCATGTTTATCTTCTCCACTTGGCGAAGTGTAGCATCGGAAAACCGCAGAAAATCAAAGGTACGGCGGGGTTAACCATCCTAAAGTAATGGGTGATATTTCAGGAATCGCCGTGCGGCTGGAGATGCCGGAAGTTGAACTCAAAGCAGGGTATGAATCACGGGCTGGGGTGGAATCATCTCACCACAGCCCGTGCCGCTAGCCACCCCCCTTTGAGCTTTCCGGGTCGTGCCGGCTAGACACCTGAGCAACTTTACCGCTGTGTTCCCTGGCGGGTTGATTCATACTACCCGGAGTTCCCGGCGGAAAAGCGGAGACTTTACGCCGCGAGGCGTGACGGAAGTTTGCGGAAACGGTTCGGTACGGAATGAAGGTGCGCGGATGACGTTCGCGATTCGGGCGGCGGGGATCGCCGATGCGGGTGCGATCGCGCATGTGCATGTGGAGAGCTGGCGGACGACCTATGCGGGGATTGTGCCCGATGCGTACCTGGCGGGGCTGGACGAGATATTGCGGGCACGGTTGTGGCGTGAGTGGCTGGAGAGTCAGGCGCTGGTGTTTGTTGCCGAGTGGGATGGTCGCGTAGTGGGATTCGCGCACGGCGGAGAGAATCGGGAGCCGCTGGAGCAGTGCGATGCGGAGCTCTACGCGATCTATCTGCTGAAGGATGCGCAAAAGCGAGGGATCGGTGAGGCGCTTTTGCGGATGATGGCGTCCGCGCTGCTGGAGCGGAATTTCAGGAGTATGGCGGTGTGGGTGCTGGAGCAGAACCGTTCGCGCGGCTTCTATGAGAAGACGGGAGCGCACATGGCGATGTCGAAGGTGATTGAGATTGGGGGCGCGAAGCTGATGGAGGTCGCGTATGCGTGGGGGGATCTGAAGGCGCTGGCGAAACTGGCGTAGGGTTCGATGAAGAGACAGCACCGAAAAAGCCAAGAGCTGAGATTGCTCCCAGCCCTTGCTTCTGTCTGCTAGATTCTGCCGAAATCCGGTGGCTTACAGAGGCTGAACGTCCGCGGCCTGCCAGCCTTTGGGTCCCTTTACCACGTTGAACTGGACGGCTTGGCCTTCCTGCAGGCTCTTGAAACCACTCGAGTTGATTGCAGAATAGTGCACGAAGACGTCCTCGCCGTTCTGGCGCGAGATGAAGCCGAAGCCCTTCGCGTCATTGAACCACTTCACAGTACCTTGTTCCATTGTGCTCGTATTTCCTGGTATTGAATTGCGCTGGATGAATCGGAGCGACCACTGGCAGAATCTTGCTTGGTTGGGCGAGCTACTGCACACGCCCGGTTCGACTCTAACGCTATCCCAAGTGTAACATTCGCTCCCAAATTTTCGAGGTTACCAGGGGGAGATTCGGAGCAGGGCCGCTTTTTCGGGGCGCGCGATGCTGCTGAAACTGAGAGGGTTACGGTGGTGGGTTGGCTGTGATAGGGTGGAGGGTCGCTATGGCCAAAGATCTTGTCCCCGAATTGCTGGCCCGCGCCACGGAAGAGTTGGAGCGCGAGTTTGGCGCGCTGCCGCAGTTTGAACCAGCGCGCACGAGCGACAGCGTCGCCGGGCCGATGGCGGCGGTGCTGGAGGAGACGACGCATCGGCTGGGGAACAACTATCCCTACTTTCATCCTTTGTATGCCGGGCAAATGCTGAAGCCGCCGCATCCGGTGGCGCGAGCGGCATATGCGCTGGCGATGACGATCAATCCGAACAACCACGCGCGCGATGGAGGGCGGGCCAGCTCCGCCATGGAGATCGAGGCGGTGGCGGAGATTGGAGCGATGTTCGGATGGACGGAATACCTTGGACATCTGACCTCAGGCGGCACGATGGCGAACCTGGAGGCGCTGTGGGTGGCCGGGCAGATTGCGCCAGGGCGCCGAATTCTGGGATCGGAGCAGGCGCACTACACGCACTACCGGATTTCGGGCGTGCTGAGGCTGGAGTATGGATCGGTAGCGCCGGATGCGCGAGGCAGGATGCGGCTGGATGCGCTGGAAGATCAGCTGCGCAAGGGCGATGTGGGCACGGTGGTGGTAACGCTGGGGACGACGGCGGTTGGCGCGGTGGACCCGCTGCCGGAGATCCTGGCGCTGAGGGAGCGGTATGGATTCCGGGTGCATGTGGACGCGGCGTATGGCGGGTATTTCAAGCTGATTGAAGACGCGTTGGATGAGCCGGCGCGGCGGGCGTTTGAGGCGATCGGGCAGGCGGACTCGATTGTGATCGATCCTCACAAGCATGGACTGCAGCCGTATGGGTGCGGGTGCGTGCTGTTTCGGGACCCGCGGGTGGGGCGGTTCTACAAGCACGATTCGCCGTATACGTACTTTACTTCGAAGGAGTTGCACCTGGGGGAGATCAGCCTGGAGTGTTCGCGGGCCGGTGCGGCAGCGGTGGCTTTGTGGGCGACGCAGAGGCTATTGCCGCTGAAGCCGGGCGGGGAGTTCGCACGGGGATTGGCGGCCGGTAGAAGAGCGGCGCTGGAGCTGGATCGGCGGTTGCGGAGCGATGAACGCTTTGAGGCGCTGACGGCTGGGGGGCCAGAGCTGGACATCGTGGTCTGGAAGATGACGGCGGTGGAGGCAAAAGCTTCAGAGCTGGCACAGTCGATTTTTTCGGCATGTGCGAAGCGCAACCTGCATCTGGCGCTAGTACAATTGCCGCAATTCTGGTTTGGCTCGGCGGGAGATTCGAGTACGGTTAAAGGGCATGTAACCTGCCTGCGTTCGGTGCTGATGAAGCCGGAACACGAAGCGTGGCTGGAGCGCATCTGGAATGAGATGAGCGCGGCGTGTGCGGACGTGGAGAAGGAATGAGGATGGTGGAATCAGCAGCGACTGTCGCCAAGATTGAAAACGTTCTCATTCGGGCCGGTGAATGCGCGGTGACGGTGCTTCCCCAGATTGGCGGGAAGATCGCCTCGATTCGAGTAGGAGAGCGGGAACTTCTGCAGCGGCCGTTGGCGCCGATTGCGACGCGTACGCGGACCATGAGATTCGATGCGGGCGATGCGAGCGGTTGGGATGAGTGTTTGCCGTCAGTGAGCGCTTGCACGGTCATGACAGAAGCGGGTGCGGCGGAGATTCCGGACCATGGGGATTTGTGGCGCGTGGAATGGCAGCCGATGGCCAGAGAAGCCCATTCAATGACGTATCGAGGAGAATGTTTTTCGTTGCCTCTCCGGCTGGAGCGCACGCTGATGCTGGCCGAGCAAAGCTCTGGTTGGACTTTGAGTCTCGATTATTCGGTTACAAATCTTAGTTCGGAGCGAGTGCCTTGGTCGTGGGCGGCGCATCCCTCGTTCGCGGTGGAAGAGGGAGATCGGATTGAGTTGCCGGAGTCGATCACTTCATTGCGGCTGGAGGGTTCGGGCGGGGGACGGCTGGGCAAGGGCGGCGATTCGGTGGCGTGGCCGATGGCGAGGTTGCCGGATGGAAGTCGCGTTGATTTGCGCGTAGCTGACGCGCCGGACTCAGGCGTCGGGGACAAGCTGTTTGCAGGACCGCTGCGAGCACCTGAAAACTGGTGCGCGCTGGAAAGGCTTTCGGCGGGCTTGCGTATCCGCGTCACGTTTGATGCGGAAGCAACGCCTTATTTAGGTTTGTGGATCTGTTATGGCGGATGGCCGGAGAGGCCGGGTCCGAAGCAGATGTGCGTGGCGATGGAACCTTCCACGGCGCCGGTAGATTCACTGGCTGTAACGGGGCCATGGTCGCGCATGCTTGGGCCCGGCGACTGTTTCAGCTGGCCCATGGAAGTTGAGATTGAACGAATCGAGAGATGAACAACGATGTATGACCCTGAAGTTTTGCGTTCATTGCATGTGAGCCGCACCAAGAGTGAACCGGAGATTTTTGCTGCTCCGGGGCGTGTGAACCTGATTGGCGAGCACACGGATTATGCCGAAGGTTTCGTGATGCCGGCTGCGATTGATTTCGCGACGCTGGCAGCGATTTCGCCACGCGATGACGGGAAGATCGTTATCTACTCGGAGAACTTCAAGGAAGAACGTGTATTCGATGCAACATCTCTGCCGAAGGGCGGGAGCAAGGACTGGAGCGATTATCCGCTGGGCGTGATCGTGATTCTGGCGGGCGAGGGACTTCGGATTCCGGGATTGAGTTTGAGCCTGCTGGGCGATGTGCCGCTGGGATCGGGGCTGTCCAGCTCGGCGGCGGTTGAGGTTGCTACGGCGCTGGCTGTAACTTCCCTTTTGGGCGTTAACTATCCGCGACCGCGGTTGGCGCGGTTGTGCCAGCGCGCTGAGAACGAGTTTGTGGGCGCGAACTGCGGCATCATGGACCAGTTCATTTCGGCGAACGGCGCGGAAAATCACGCGCTGCTGCTGGACTGCCGCGATCTGAGTTTCAAGCTTGCGCCGATTCCGCCGAGCGTCGCGCTGGTGATTGCGAACACGATGGTGAAGCATTCGGTGGCGGGCGATGAATACACAACGCGGCGTGCGGAGGTGGAAGAAGCCGCGGCGGTGATTGCGCGGCACAGGCCGGAGGTGCGGTTTCTGCGCGATGCAACGGTCGAGGACTTGCATAAGTGGGGCGCGGAGATGAGCCCGAATGCACTGAAGCGCGCTCGCCACGTGATTACGGAAAACACGCGCACGGTGGCTGCGGCGGAGGCCTTGATCCATCATGATCTGAAAGAGTTGGGGAGACTTATGGCAGAGGCGCACCTGAGCTACAGCCAGGATTTCGAGGCGAGCTGTGCTGAGGCGGACACGATGGTCATGCTGGCGCATCATCAGCCGGGGCTGATTGGCGCGCGGCTGACGGGCGGCGGATTTGGCGGATGCACCATCAACCTTGTGCAGCAAGGAAAGGCCCATGAGTTCCGAGATGGACTGGCTGCAAGTTACGCCACTGAAACAGGAATCGTTCCACAAATATATATTTGCCATGCTTCAAACGGAGCGCACAAGGTGATCGCGAGTCTCTCGCGTTGAAAGACATCGGGTTTTTCCCGATCCAGATCGACTGCATCTCATTACCATGTGGTGGAAAACCGGCTCTCCGAAGTTACCCCCATACCGTTTTAAGCTCTATAACCAAATCGGTTTTCCTTGCTAGAATCTTTGACAGGTTTTCATTCGGTTCATGCATACAAGACCGCACTGGAAATTTGCATTGCCCGGGCGGCATGTTGAGATTTTCGATTTCAGATTGTTGGCATTTAGAGCGATTCTCGGGGAAGCATACGCTGTTGAAGTTTAACCTCGGGTCGCCGACTCCCTGATGGTCGCGTCGACTTGAAGGCATCGGCTTCCGGAAACAGCAACCGGAGAATCGCTGTAGCGAGCGCCGCAGAGAGATGTAGAGGATGCAACTGAATTCAACTAGACCCTTCTCATACGAAACAACCCCTACGAGTGGACTGGTCGCGTACTTCTCCATGGAGATTGCGATCGACCGCGCAATGCCCACGTACTCCGGCGGCTTGGGAATGCTGGCCGGGGACACACTGCGCTCGGCCGCCGATCTTGGCATTCCGCTGGTGGCGTTCTCACTGGCGCACCGCAAGGGATATTTTCAGCAGCACCTGAGCCCTGCAGGCGACCAGACGGAAGAAGTGCAGCCATGGAATCCTTCAGATTTCTGCACGGAAGAAGCGGCGCGCATACGGGTGTCAGTCGAGGGTCGCGATGTAATGGTCCGGGCGTGGCGCTACGATCTGCGAGGACGTTACGGGCATGTGGTTCCGATTTATCTGCTCGACACGGATCTCGATGGCAATTCTGGATGGGATCGTGGGTTGACGGATCATCTCTACGGCGGCGACACAAACTACCGTTTGCAGCAGGAGATTGTGCTGGGCCTCGGTGGCGTGCGCATGGCCAATGCACTGAGCCTGAAGGTGAATGTGTATCACATGAATGAAGGCCATGCAGCGCTGTTGGCGCTCGCGCTGCTGGAGAGCGAGATGGGCGGCGGTCCATTGAACTCGCCGACCGAGGCCGACATTCTGCAGGTGCGCGACAAGTGCGTGTTCACGACACATACGCCGGTACCGGCGGGACATGATCGCTTCTCGACGGAGCAGACGATCAGAATTCTCGGAAGCGACCGGACGGCGCGGCTGGAAAAGTTGGGCGTGTTCGAGGGCGGGTTGCTGAACATGACGATGCTGGCGATGCGTTTTTCGCGTTATGCGAACGGTGTGGCACTGCAGCACGGCAAGGTGTCGCGCGCAATGTTTCCGCAGTACCAGATCGATTCGATTACGAACGGTGTGCATGCTCCGACGTGGATCTCAGAGCCGGTGCAGCAGATGCTGGATGTGCAGATTCCGTCGTGGCGGCGGGACAATCTGACGCTGCGCAATGCGATCGATCTGCCGGAGCAAGAGCTAAAAGATGCGCATCACCGGGCGAAGGAAGCATTACTGACAGAAGTGGCGACGCGGACCGGCCTGGTGCTGAATCCGCATGTGCTGACACTGGGATTTGCGCGTCGTGCCGCAACGTACAAGCGCGCAAACCTGCTGTTTGCAGATCCGGAACGCCTGTTGAAGATTGCAATGCAGGCAGGCGGGCTGCAGATACTGTACGCGGGCAAGGCGCATCCGGCAGACGATCCGGGGAAGGCGCTCATTCACCACGTGATTGAAACGGCAAGCAAGTTATCGAATGACATGCTGCGCGTTGTGTATCTCGAAAATTATGCGTGGGACCTCGGAGCGCTGCTGACGGCGGGCGTGGATGTGTGGGTGAACACGCCGCGGCGTCCGTATGAGGCTTCAGGCACCAGCGGGATGAAGGCAGCGCTGAACGGCGTGCCGAGCCTGTCAATTCTAGATGGATGGTGGATTGAGGGCTGCATCGAAGGCGTGACCGGATGGGCCATCGAAGACGGCGCCAACGATGCAGAAGAAGCCGAGAATCTCTACAGGAAGCTCGAGAAGGCGGTGGTGCCGCTGTATTGCGGCGAGCCGCAGCATTGGGCGCGGATGATGCGGGCGACCCTGGCTTTCAATGGGTCGTTCTTCAACACCAACCGCATGGTGAAGCAGTACACGCGAAATGCGTACTACCCGGTGACGCTGATTGAGACCATCACCAAGGCAGAGGAGACGTCGCCGTCGTACGCGATGAAGTAGGCGAAAGGATTTTGCGTTTTCTGTTTCGAAAGATGAAAATGAAAGCCCCATGCTTGAGCAGAGCATGGGGCTTTTGACTGCTGGAGGGCGGAGCGGTGCGCTTAGGCGACGGCGAGGCCAAGGGCACGATTGATGCGGTTCTGGATCGGATCCAGGATCGCCTCGGGCATCGGTGAGAATGCCGCGGGTCTGACCGGTTCGGGAGCGGGCACTGGCGCGGCGTAGAGAACCGGCTGAACGATCTCGGGCTCCAATGCTTCGCGAACG
The DNA here is from genome assembly GCF_049582745.1 of Occallatibacter sp. Classification (GTDB taxonomy): domain Bacteria; phylum Acidobacteriota; class Terriglobia; order Terriglobales; family Acidobacteriaceae; genus Telmatobacter. The sequence continues at coordinate 23,922 of NZ_JBAUUO010000124.1, read as the reverse complement.
GGTTCGACGTGAATCGGCTCGGGCTGACGGAGTTCGTAATGGACTGGCTCGAGCTGACGGACCTCGTGACTGGCTTGCGAAGTGGAGCGAAGGAAGGGTTCCAGAGCGCCCACGACGTCCTCGATCTGTTCCTTTCGAAGCTGAAGGCTATCAAACTCCCTAATGATGTGGTCGAGTTGGGAATGCGCGACTTCAAGAGCCGCCAAGTAATTTTCGCGATAGACCTGTAAGCCCATGAGATTCTCCTCCAGCAGCTTTCGAGGATCCAACCGCTCGGCAGGGACCGTGATACTCAATTGATGCCGGTCTGGAAATGCGGAGGAGAAACCGTCTCGAAAAATGCTATGGACGGAAGTTTAGACTCAGGTCACCACCCGATACATTACCCGAATTGTGTAGTTGAGGATACTTTCGTGACAAGAGCATCCGTGTAAGTGACTGAAATTAATTGATCTCAAGTCCGGACGAGGTAACTATCCCGCGGGATGGGGGCGGGGAGAAAGCCGCGCAAGGCCGCAAACGTCCCATAATGCTGGTGATATCAGCAGAGAGGCCGAATGTCGCTGGAGGTGCCGCCGGCTGCGGGGACGTAGCATTTCTGCGTGTAATCCATCACCATGCGGTCGGCGTTGAAGCGCCAGCCCAGGGTACGAATGGTACGTTTCATACGCTTGATCCAGCCACGGGGCAGACCGTCCCGGTCGCGATCGTAGAAGAGCGGGATGAGTTCGCCGGAGAGAACGCGGTAGAGATCTTCGCCGTCGCGCGTGTCGTGGACGTCCATGTTGGAGTGAGTTCGGCCTTTGCCGATGGCGAAGCCGTTGAGACCGTCGAAGGCTTCGGCCCACCATCCGTCGAGCACGGAGAGGTTGAGACCGCCGTTGAGGACGACTTTCTGGCCGCTGGTGCCGGAAGCTTCGAGGGGGCGGCGGGGGTTGTTGAGCCACACGTCGACGCCCTGGACGAAATGACGGCCGACGTTGATGTCGTAGTCCTCGATGAAGAGAAACTTCTCAGCAAATTGTGAATCGCGCATCATTTCGGCGATCTGCTGGAGGACGCGCTTTCCGGGCTCGTCATGAGGGTGGGCTTTGCCGGAGAAGAGGAACTGCACGGGGCGCTTGGGATCGTTGACCATGGAGGCCAGGCGCTCGATGTCTTTGAGGAGAAGGTTGGCGCGCTTGTAGGTAGCGAAGCGACGGGCGAAGCCGATGGTGAGGGCATCGGGTGAGAGGGTCTTGCGCAAACGGCGAATCGATTCCGGCGACTCGGTGCGGCGTTCGGCCTGCTCCACGGCGCGGTTGCGTGCGAAGTCGAGGAGGCGCGCTTTGAGGGCGAGATGCGTCTCCCAGAGTTCGCCATCGTCGACGGTCTCGATGGCTTCCCAGGTGCTTTTGGAGCCGCTGCGCTTCTGCCAGTCCACGCCGAGGTGACGATCGTACAGGCGAAACATCTGCGGAGCCAACCATGACGGCACGTGGACACCATTCGTGATGTGGCCGATGGGGACCGCGTCTTCAGAGCGACCGGGATAGAGGCCCTTCCACATGGCGCGCGAGACTTCGCCGTGGAGCGAGGAAACGGCGTTGACGCGGCGGGCAAGTTTTAGACCGAGGACGGTCATGCAGAACGTTTCGCCATGATCGGTGGGGTGTTCGCGGCCGAAGCCCATGAGGTTTTCCTGGGAGATGCCGAGTTGATCGCGTAGCGGTCCGAGGTGTTCTTCGATAAGTTCCGGACTGAAGCGGTCGTGGCCGGCGGGGACGGGGGTGTGGGTGGTGAAGACGACTTCGCGCGGAATGTGGCTGGCGGCGGCGTAGAAGTCGAGGCCCTCGTCTTCCATGCGGGAGCGAATGGCTTCAAAGACGGCGAAACCGCTGTGACCTTCGTTGAGGTGAAGGACGCCGGGAGAGATGCCCATTGCCTTGAGCGCACGGAATCCACCGACACCGAGGAGAAGCTCCTGACGAATGCGCGTGCGGGAGTCACCTCCGTAAAGCCGCGAGGTGGTTTCGAGGTCTTCGGGAGCGTTGCCGGGAACGTTGGAGTCGAGGAGGAAGAGATCGCAGCGGCCGACTTTAACTTGCCAGACCTTTGCGCGAATGGCGGCGCCACGAGTGGCGATTTCAACAATCACGGGCTGGCCGTCGAGTCCGATGGCGGGCTGCATGGGGAGCTGCTTGATATCGGTCTGGAGGTACTCTTCGCGCTGCCAGCCTTTTTCATCGAGGCGCTGGAGGAAGTAACCCTGGCCGTAGAAGAGGCCCACACCGACGAGGGGGATGTCGAGATCGGATGCGCTCTTGATGTGATCGCCGGAGAGGACGCCGAGGCCGCCAGAGTAAATGGGGAGCGATTCGTGGAGGCCGAATTCCGCCGAGAAGTAGGCGACAGGGCGGGGGCGAAGAATGCCGGCATTGGCTGCACCCCAGGTGCGGTCTCCCTGCAGATACTCCTGCCGGCGACGGTAGACGTAGTTGATGCGGCTGTGGAGAACCAATTCAGTGGCGCGGCGCTCGATCTCGCTGAGCGGCATTTCGTTAAGCAGGGCGATGGGGTTCTGGTTGAGCTCGCGCCAGCGGACGGGATTCAGGTCGCGGAAAAGGTTGATGCAGTCATGATCCCAGCTCCACCAGACATTGCGGGCGAGCGACCAGAGGCGTTCCTGTGCAGGGGCGACGAAGCGGTCAAGGGTGCGGGCTTCGCTGACGATGGGGGCGACCTGGTCGGCGGCTTCAGCGAGCATACGTATTTCATTGTCGCGGAAGATGCGGGGCTCCTTGGTCTGGACAACCAGGACCCCCTGGAGGATGCCACGATCGATGAGAGGGACGCCGAGGAAAGAGTGGTATTCCTCTTCTCCGGACTCCTTGAAGTACTTGTAGCGAGGGTGGCGGCTGGCGTCGTCGACGGCAACGGGGCGAACATGTTCAGCGACGAGGCCGGCGAGCCCTTCGTGGAGAGGCATGCGGAGAGCGCCGATGCAGCGGGCATGAAGGCCGAGCGAGGCTGCGAGTACGAGATTGGAACGGTCCGGCTCAAGTAAATAGGCGGAGCAGACGTCGGTGCGAAAACGTGAGGCGATAAGGGCGACGACGTTCATCAGCGTGTCGGAGGGTTTGCCGCCGTCCTTCGTAAGGCTGGTGATTTCATCAAGGGTCAAAACCAGGTTTTCGTCCATCGCTTCATGAGAAATACTCATCGAGATACCTCCGCCTCTTGTTGAATCGCCGCTTGGAAACACGGATATGCGAGTGAAGACGGTGTCAGCGCGTTAGGCCGGAGGGCGAAATGTGGTTCAGAAAGAATGCAAAAGTCTGAGAAAAATGGCTGAAGAAAACGTCGCGCATGAATCTGAATTGTTCTGACGATACCACTTGTGCGAGCGTCTTCGCCAATGGAGGCGCCGAGTGGGATCGGATCGAAACGTGTTCTGCACTGTTTGCGGTGCATGGACACACTACAAGCGCGGTGGCGCGGATAATGCGGTGGCCCGCGGTCAACGCATGGGCTGACGCAGGATGGTTCTGAGTCTGGCGGGCGCGGTGCGGCGCGGGTCGCTCAGGTAGATTTCGTGATGTTTGCCGTAAAGCTTTTTGCCGGCGGCGTGAATGGCGTCGTGCATGCGTTGAATGACGGGGCCTTCTTCAGAGAACGGACCGAGGTAGAGAGTCTGTACGGATTCCCCTTCTTCGAGGGTATCGAAGCGAACGCGATCGAGGGCTGGGGGATTTTTCTTTCTGCGGACTTCACTGAAGGCGGCATCGACATTTGCGCGCGAGATGAACTCGGGCTGAAGGATCATGGCGGTCCACTTCCATGCGGATTTGTCGGTCTGGAAGAAGACGCGCGGATCGTCGGCCCACCAGAGGCCTTCGAGGGGCATGACTCCGTAGTCGATGGCGCGGGGACTTTTTTTCAGAGAGAACTTGAGCGTGTAGGAGAGCGAGTAGAGGGCTTCGACGGCATTCTCGAAGGATTTCGAGGTGTTGGGGTCGCCTTCGCCGTCAACCATGAGGTAGGTGAGAGCTGGGACGTTCACGATGGTGATTTCACCGGCGGGTGGCTGGTAGAGATTTCTCCATTGTTTTTTGAGGTCGAGTTTTTCCATGGTTAGCATGGTTTACCTCCGGCATTGGATTGCCGGGGGGAGTATAGCGCTAAAGTTTGCGGGGGCGCTGTGACGAAGCGGCATGGCTTCGAGTCCCACTCATCTCGATGGACCTTTCATCCAATAAGGCACATACTTCCGTCCTTCCTAAGAGATAAAGAGTGCAGAATCGATGAGTTGGATACATGCCTAAGGGAGTCATTCCTCAGTCGCCGGGAGCTTCTTCCAGTTCGGAGCCGATGCGGTGGAGTTTCATGACGCGCCACTGGAGTCTGTCGAAGAAGAGGTAGACGACGGGGGTGGTGAAGAGTGTTAACAACTGCGATACCAGCAGGCCGCCGACGATGGTGATGCCGAGGGGCTTGCGCAGTTCGGAACCGACACCCATGCCAATGGCGAGCGGGAGTCCGCCGAACATGGCAGCGAGGGTGGTCATCATGATGGGGCGGAAGCGCATCAGGCATGCCTGGTAGATGGCCTCGACAGGAGGAAGGCCCTGTTCGCGCTCGGCCTGGAGGGCAAAGTCGATCATCATGATGGCGTTCTTCTTCACGATGCCAATGAGGAGGAGGATGCCGATCAGCGCCATGATGCTGAGGTCAGTGCCGGTGATGAGAAGGGCGAGGATAGCGCCGACGCCGGCGGGGGGCAGCGTGGAGAGAATGGTGAGCGGGTGGATCAGGCTCTCGTAGAGGATGCCGAGAACGATGTAGACCGCGACGAGAGCGGCGAGGATGAGGTAGGGCTCGTTCTTGAGCGACTCCTGAAAGACCTGTGCAGTGCCCTGGAAGGTGGCGTGAATGGAGGCAGGCATGCCCATATCACTCTCCACCTTTTCGAGCGCAGTGACGGCATCGCCGAGCGCGATGTTGGGGGCAAGATTGAACGTGAGCGTCACCGCCGGATATTGGCCCTGGTGATTCACGGTTAGGGAGGTGCGTTTTTCTTCCCAGTGGGCGATGGTTGAAAGCGGCACCATGGCGCCGGTAGTTGCGGGCGTGGCAGTGGTGCCGGCGGCAGGTGCGGCAGCAGCAGCGCTGGAAGCTGCCGTAGAGGACGAAGACGGGGCGCTCGTGCCGGAGAGAGTGCCGGACTGAATCGCCGCCGCATTGGTTGATTCATCGTTGGATGCGGCGATGGCAGCGATATTCGAGGCCACCGAGCTTGTGCCGGATGACGCAGAGGTACCCGTGCTCGAAGCGGTGCTGGTGGAAATGAGTGCTCCGCCGGCGGTCACGAAGGATGCCTGCGCTGCGGAGGCCGTTCTCGCAGCCGCAGCGGGCGGCGCGGCAGCGGAAGTGGTCGCGGCCGGTGCGGATGCGGTTGTGGAGCCGAGATTGGGCACGGATGGAGGTGCGCCGGTTGTGCCTGTCTTGATGTAGATGTTGTTGAGCGAGTCGGGACTCAGCTGGTATTTGGGATCGACCTCCATGACCACGAAGTATTGGTTGAGGCCGGTATACATGGTGGAGACCTGGCGCTGGCCGAACGCATCGTAGAGGACCTGATCAATGGCTGACATGGTGATGCCGAGGCGCGTGGCGGTGTCGCGATTGATGACCAGGCTTTCAGACAAACCCTGATCCTGTTGATCGGTGGAGACGTCGCGGAGTTCCGGCATGGCGCGCGCACGGGCCTCGAGGCGAGGCGCCCAGGTGTTCAGCTCTTCGACATTGGGATCAGAGAGCGTGTACTGATATTGAGCGGCGCTGCCGCGACCGCCGACCTGGATGTCCTGCTGGGCCTGAAGAAAGAGACGGGCGCCGGGAACGCTGGAGAGTTTGCCGCGGAGGCGGTTCACGACCTGATCCGCAGTTACATGACCGGGGCGCTGATTCGGAGGCTTGAGGGCGACGAACATGAAGCCAGAGTTGCCGCCGCCGCGGCCGCCCCCGGCAAAAGCGGTGACGGTTGCGATGGCAGGATCATCCAGCACCATCTGCGCAAGCTGATGCTGCTTCTCCTTCAAAGCTGGAAAGCTGATGTCCTGGGAGGCGATGGTCTGTCCGCCCATCCTGCCTGTGTCCTGCTGCGGGAAGAACCCCTTGGGAACAATCTTGAAGAGATAGACATTCAGGAAGGCGCAGCCGACCGCGACGCCGAGAGTGATCCACTGGTGGCGCAGAACCCAGCGTAAGGCGGAGTTGTACTCGTGGTGAACCCAGTCGAAGGCGTTCTCAAAGATGCGGTAAAGACGACCATGCCTGCTCTCGTCGCGCGCTTTGAGAAACCTGGCGCAGAGCATGGGTGTCGTGGTGAGGGAGACGAGCAGGGAGACGGCGATGGCAACGCTGAGAGTGACGGCGAATTCGCGGAAGAGCTTGCCGATGATGCCGCCCATGAGCAGGATGGGAAGGAAGACGGCGATGAGCGACGTACTCATGGAAAGGACGGTGAAGCCGATTTCCTTGGAGCCCTTCATTGCAGCTTCATAGGGCTTCATGCCCTCTTCGAGATAACGCGTGATGTTTTCGATGACCACGATGGCGTCGTCGACAACGAAGCCTGTGGAGATGGTGAGCGCCATCAGCGAGAGATTGTCGATGGTGTAGCCGAGCAGATACATCACGCCGAAGGTGCCGACGAGCGAGAGCGGAACCGCAATGGACGGGATGATGGTGGCCCAGATCTCACGCAGGAAAAGGAAGACGACCAGGACGACGAGAAGGACGCTGATCATGAGCGAAATCTCGACGTCGTGAACGCTGGAGCGGATAGTCGTGGTTCGATCGCTTGCCACGTTGATTGTGATAGTGGGCGGAATCTCGGTCTGCAGGCGGGGCATCTCCTTGAGAACCGCGTCGACAGTGTCCATGACATTGGCGCCAGGAATCTTGAAGATTGCGAGGAGAATCGCATCTTTCAGTACGCCACTATGGCCGGCGTTGTTATTGCCCGCAAAGCCCGCATTATGGATGTCTGAAACGGAATCGATCACCGTGCCCAGATCGCCGAGGCGCACCGACGCGCCCGTCTGCCTGTTGTAGCCGACGACAATGGGTGCATATTCTGAGGCCTTGAAGATTTGATCGTTGTCGTCGATCTGCCACCGGTGCTGCCCATCGCTGAACGCGCCCTTGGGGCGATTCGCGTTTGCATTTGAAAGTGCGGTTCGCACCGCCTCCAGCCCGATGCCGTTATTCGCAAGCTGCATCGGATTCAGCTCGACGCGAACCGCGGGCTGTGCACTGCCCCAGACGAATACTTGGCCGACGCCCTGGATCTGCGCGATCTTCTGGGCGAGGATGGAGTCGGCCATGTCGTAGATCTGGGGCTTGGGAATGACGTCGGAAGTAAGGGTGAGAATGAGGATGGGTGCGTCGGCCGGATTAGCTTTGCGATAGCTCGGGTTTTGCGGGAGGTACGAGGGAAGCTGGCTCCGCGCGCCGTTGATGGCGGCCTGGACATCGCGGGATGCGGCGTCGATATCGCGGTTGAGATCGAACTGAAGCGTCACGGAGGCCGAACCAAGCGAACTGCTTGACGTCATCTGGTTGACGCCGGCGATACGTCCGAACTGGCGCTCGAGCGGAGTGGCGACGGCCGAGGCCATGGTTTCGGGGCTGGCGCCGGGGAGTCCTGCACCTATGCCGATCACGGGGAAGTCAACATCTGGGAGCGAGGCAACGGGCAGGACCGAATAGGCCACGGAACCGGCGAGCAGGAGGGCAACGCTCAAGAGCGAGGTGGCAACGGGCCGCTTGATGAAGGGTGCGGATATATGCATTGTCGCCTGCCTCAGTCCGCCGAAGCCAAGTGATGTTCAGAGCCAATCGCAAGGTCGCGCGGTTTCAGGCGCTGCGCCAGCCGGTCGAAGTAGAGATACACCACGGGAGTTGTGAAGAGGGTGAGCACCTGCGAGAAGATGAGTCCGCCGACGATGCTGACGCCTAGAGGCATGCGGAGTTCGGCGCCTACCCCGCCGCCGAGCGCGAGGGGAAGACCGCCGAGGAGCGCTGCCAACGTGGTCATCAGAATTGGCCGGAAGCGCAAAAGACAGGCCTGGAAGATGGCGTCTTCGGCCGATTTCCCTTCCTCGCGCTCGGCCTGCAGCGCGAAGTCAATCATCATGATGGCGTTTTTCTGCACAATACCGATGAGAAGAATGATGCCGATCAGTGCAATAACACTGAATTCCATCTGCGTGATCATGAGCGCGAGCAGAGCGCCGACGCCGGCCGACGGCAAGGTGGAGATGATGGTGATGGGATGGATATAGCTCTCGTAGAGCACGCCAAGCACGATGTAGACAGTGACCAGTGCTGCGAGGATGAGCAGCGGCTCGTTGGCCAGCGAAGTCTGGAAGGCCGCGGCTGTGCCCTGGAAGCTGGCATTGATGCTGTTGGGCATGCCGATGCGCTGCTCCACCGCATTGACCGCCTTAACGGCATCGCCCAGAGCTTTGCCGGGCGCGAGGTTGAAGCTGATGATGGTGGATGGAAACTGGCCTTCGTGTCCGATGGCGAGTTGTGCTTTTGTCTGCTCCCAGTGAGCGAGCGTGCTGAGCGGCACCTGCATTCCGTTGCTTGACTTTACATACAGATTGTTCAAGACGGAGGGATTGGTCTGGAAGCTCTGGCCCACTTCCATGACCACGTGGTACTGGTTGAGCTGGGTAAATATGGTGGAGATCTGGCGCTGTCCGAAGGCGTCGTAAAGCGTGTTATCGACGTCGGCCATGGAAATGCCGAGACGCGCCGCCGTATCACGATCGATGACAAGCATTGCGCCGAGGCCCTGGTCCTGCAGATCGCTGGCGACGTCGGTGACGGCCGGCTCCTTGCTTAACTCCTGCACCATTTTGCGAGTGTATGTGGCGAGCTCGGCAGAGTTCGGATCTTCAAGAGAGTACTGGAATTCTGTGCGGCTGACGCGGTCTTCCACGCTCAGGTCCTGCAGCGGCTGGAGGAAGAGTTGGATGCCATCGACGTCGGCGACCTTGGGCTGAAGGCGGCGAATAACTTCCGTGGCAGAAATCTTGCGCTGATCGAGCGGCTTGAGGGTGATCTGGATGCGGCCGGAGTTCAGGGTGGTGTTGGTGCCGTCGACTCCGATGAAGGACGAGACATTGTCAACGGCGGGGTCCTTGAGAACGATGTCAACGAGCTTCTGCTGGCGGAGCGCCATGTTGGCGAAGCTGACGGTTTCAGGTGCTTCGCTGATGCCCAGAATCACGCCGGTGTCCTGCACGGGGAAGAAGCCCTTGGGAATCACGATAAAGAGCAGAACGGTGGCGACAAACGTTGAAATGGTGACCAGCAGGGTGATGAAGCGGTACTCAAGGACCTTCTTCAAGCCGCGGCCGTAGGAGGCGATGATGGAGTTGAAGACCTTCTCAGACCAGTAATAGAAGCGGGTCTCCTTGGCGTGGGCCTTGTCGTGAAGAATGCGCGAGCACATCATCGGCGTCAGCGTCAGGGAGACGACCGCGGAGACGAGGATGGTGACGGCGAGGGTAATGGCGAACTCGCGGAAGAGGCGGCCGACCACGTCGCTCATGAACAGCAGGGGGATGAGCACGGCGATCAGCGAGACCGTGAGCGACATGATGGTGAAGCCGATTTGCTCGCTGCCTTTGAGAGCTGCGCGCATCGGTGAATCGCCTTCTTCAATGAAGCGCGAGATGTTCTCGATCATGACGATGGCGTCGTCAACGACGAAGCCGGTGGAGATGGTGAGCGCCATCAGCGTGAGGTTGTTGAGGCTGTAGCCCAGCAGGTACATCACACCAAAAGTGCCGACGATGGAGAGAGGCACAGCGACGGATGGAATGACGGTGGCAGCGAGATTGCGCAGGAAGAGAAAGATGACCATGACGACCAACGCCACGGTGAGCATCAGCTCGAATTCGACATCTTTCACGGAGGCGCGGATCGTGGTGGTGCGGTCTGTGAGGACGTGGACCTGAACACTCGCTGGGAGGCTGGTCTGGAGTTGGGGAAGCAACTTGTTGATGCGGTCGACGACGGCGATGATGTTGGCGCCGGGCTGGCGCTGCACGTTGACGATGACGGCCGGCTGGCGGTTCATCCATGCGGCCTGCTGCGAGTTCTCGGGGGCGTCGACGACGCTCGCGACATCGGATGTGCGGACGGGAGCGCCATTTCGATATGCAACGATGACGGGGAGATAGTCGGCGCTGGAGACGAGCTGGTCGTTGTCGTTGATGGTGTAGGAGAGCCGCGATCCGTTCAGCGTGCCCTTGGCCTGATCGACATTGGCGGCGGCGAGAGCGGTGCGCAGGTCTTCAAGGCTGAGATTGTAGGCGGCGAGCTGTGCGGGGTTAGCCCGCACGCGGACGGAGGGTTTCTGTCCGCCGGCGATGGAGACGAGGCCGACCCCGGTGACCTGGGAGATCTTCTGGGCAAGGTTGGTATCGGCGGAATCTTCGACCTTGTCGAGGGGCAGCGAATCGGAGGTGAGCGCCAACGTCATGATGGGCGCATCTGCGGGGTTGACCTTGCTGTAGACGGGCGGATTGGGCAGGTCGGAGGGCAGGAAGCTGTTGGCGGCGTTGATGGCGGCCTGCACTTCCTGTTCGGCCACATCGATGTCTTCGTCGAGGTTGAATTCGAGGGTGATGACGGAGCCGCCGCCGGAGCTGACCGAAGTCATCTGCTTGAGTCCGGGCATCTGCCCGAACTGGCGCTCAAGGGGAGCGGTGACGGATGAGGACATGACCTCAGGTCCGGCGCCCGGATAGAAGGTTAGGACCTGGATGATGGGGTAATCCACCTCGGGCAAGGCGGAGACAGGCAGCTGCAGGAATGCGATGCCACCCGCAATCATGATGGCCGCCATCAGCAGCGATGTGGCGATGGGGCGCAGAATGAACGGACGGGATGGACTGAGGCTCACTGGTGCTGCCTTTTATTGGAGCTGGGGTTCTGCGGGGTTTGACCCGCACTAGCCTTGCCGGGCTGGCCGGTACCGGATCCTGCGGGTTGAGCAGCTGCGTGACCGGAAGCCGGCGCGGCCTGACCCTGATACGCACCAGCAACGCTCACCGGCTGGCCCGGGCGCAGGCGATCGGCTCCGTCGATGACGACCTTGGCACCGGGCTGGGGGCCGCTGTCGAGAATAGTGTTCTGGCCCTCGGCGAGCGCAACTTTCACGGGCTGCATCTGCGCGACCCGACCGCCTTTGCCATCGTCGTTGATGACCCACACGAAGAGAGAGCCGTTGAGGCCGGTCTGGATGGCGGCGGAGGGGACGACGAGGGCGTTGGGCCGGTTTTCAAGCACGAGATGAACGTTGACGAACTGGTTGGGAAAGAGGACCGAGTCCTTGTTGTCGAAAACAGCTTTAAGTTTGTCGGTGCCGGTGGTGGTATCGATCTGGTTGTCGGCGGTGAGGAGATTGCCGCTGGTCAGTAATTGTGTGTCGCTGCGATCGTAGGCGTCGACCGGGACGCGTTTGTCGGTCGCGAGACGTTTGAGCACCTGGGGCAACTGGTTCTCAGGCAGAGTGAAATAGACGGCGATGGGCTTGAGCTGGTTGATGACGACGAGGTTGGTTGAATTGGCGGAGATGATGTTGCCGGGATCGACGAGGCGAAGGCCAATTTTGCCGTTGATAGGTGACTGGATATAACACCAGCTCAACTGCAGCTGGGCAGTTTCAATGGCGGCATTGTCGGACTGGATGACGCCTTCGTACTGGCCCTGCTGGGCCTGGTCGGCATCGAGGGTCTCTTTAGAAACGACGCCGGCTGCGTAGAGGGCCTTATAGCGGTTAAACTCGGCCTGCGCATTCTTGAGAAGGGCCTGGTCGTGGGCCAGCGTGCCTTTGGCCTGGTCAAGTGCGGCCTGGTAGGGCCTTGGGTCTATGACCATAATGGTCTCGCCCTGTTTGACTTCCTGGCCTTCAGTGAACTTGACGGGGAGCAGCTCGCCGCTGACGCGCGCCTTGACTGTAACGCTGTTGTACGGGGTGACGGTACCGAGGCCGGTGAGGAAAATGGGCATCGGCTTTTGTTCGGCAGCAACGACCTGCACCGGCACGGGGCGCGACAGCAGAGCGGCGGCCTGGATGGCGGTATTCGCCGCGGTCTTTTGCTTGTTCTGATAGACGCGCCAAACGATGAGCCCGACGGCAACGGCGAGGACGAGGTATACAACGACCCGAACCCAGGTGTTCTTGTGGCCGGGGGGTTGTGATTCGCCGGTTTTCTGCAAAGAAGGCTCGGTGGCGTTTTGAATCGGCATATTCAGGCTTCCCGTCAATCACGTGTAATTCGAGATAAAATCCCGGCGGCTTGTGCTCTTCGATGAGGCATGGTCGTGCAGTGTTATTGCCGCGGCAACACTCCTCTTAGGGACGAACTTGGATTCTGAAAGGTTTCCTGCGGACCGGTGTTTCCGAACGCAAAAGAGCCATTTGAGAAAGCAAGCCAAGTAAGCAGATAATTGTAGCTAACCGAAGACGGGATCCGGCGCGGAAGCGGGTGCGAAAGACCTTTGCCGATGAAAGGGGCGCGGATGGCGCGGACCGCTGGAATTGAGAGGCGGGCGCAGTTCCGTGCGGCGACTGCTTCGGGGCTGGCGTTGAGGGGCATTAGAGCAACTCGAAAGAGCCCGCATAATGAGATAGGGGCGCCCGGTACTGAAGCCTGGACGGTCATGTGCACGTCCTATTAACGTGCATAAAAATGGTTGAAGGCCAAGGCGTGCCGTACTTGACCGCGTGTCATCGTCTAACATTGACTTTCTGATTCATACCATGGGAAAGGGCGGCTGGATTTCCGCTCAAACCCGGATTCCATTGAGCCGCTGTTTGCCTTGACCGGATCGCCCGCAATGCCGCCGGCGACCTATCTCTCAAACGTCACGCTGTTGACGGGCAAATCGCCTCAGGAGCGAGTAGCAGCCCTATGATGTGGATTGTTCGGCTTGCACTTCGGCGGCCGTACACGTTTGCCGTCTTTGCGCTCTTGATCTTGATCCTCGGCGCATACAGCATTGCGTCGATGCCCACGGATATTTTTCCGAACATCGACATTCCTGTGGTCACGGTGGTCTGGCACTACTCCGGTCTTTCGGCAGAGGAGATGTCAACGCGCATCATCTTCAACAGTGAGCGCGGCATGACCACGACGGTAAGCGACATTGAGCACATTGAGTCACAATCGCTGAATGGAATCGGCATCATCAAGATCTTCTTTCAGCCACATGTGGATGTCGGCAATGCTGTGGCGCAGGTGACGGCGATCTGCCAAGTGCAATTGAGGCAACTTCCGCCGGGAGCTACGCCCCCGTTCATCATTCAGTACAACGCATCGAGCGTGCCGGTGCTGATGCTGGGTCTCTCGGGAACCGGGCTCACTGAGCAGCAGCTGAACGACCTCGGGACCAACAATATTCGCACCCAGCTGGCCACAATCGAAGGAGCGCAGACGCCTTACCCTTATGGCGGGAAACAGCGCGAGATCATGGTGGACATCGATCCGAAGGCTCTGCAGGCCAATGGGCTATCGCCGGCCGACGTGGTGAATGCGGTCTCGGCGCAGAATCTGATTGCTCCCTCCGGCACCATGAAGATGGACCGTTATGAGTACGCGATCGAGACGAACTCCGCGCCTACGATGGTGGAGCAGCTGAACAATCTCCCGATCAAGTCTGTAAATGGGGCCGTGATTTACGTGCGCGACGTTGCGCACGTGCGCGACGGCAACCCGCCGCAGACGAATATCGTACGCGTGGACGGGAAGCGCGCCATCATGATGGCGATCATGAAGACGGGTTCGGCCTCGACGCTGCAGATCATCAAGGATGTCCGCGACAGGATCGAATACGTCAAGAGCCAACTGCCACCGCAACTGCGGATCAATGCTCTTTCTGACCAGTCCATCTTTGTTCGCGCATCGATCAACGGGGTGGTGCGCGAGGCTATTATTGCCGCCTGCCTGACGGCGGTGATGATCCTGGTATTCCTGGGGAGTTGGCGATCGACGCTGATCATCGCGGTTTCGATTCCGCTTTCGATACTGTGCTCGATCACCGTGCTGGCGCTGCTGCACGAAACCATCAATATCATGACGCTGGGCGGGTTGGCTCTGGCGGTTGGCATTCTTGTCGACGATGCGACTGTGGAGATCGAAAACATCAACCGCAACCTGGAGCAGGGCAAGGAGATTGAGCAGGCGATTCTGGATGGCGCCGCGCAGATTGCCACACCGGCGCTCGTGTCGACGCTGGCGATCTGCATCGTGTTTGTGCCGATGTTCCTGCTGAGCGGAGTGGCGCGCTACCTGTTTGTACCGCTGGCGGAAGCCGTAGTGTTTGCGATGCTCGCGAGCTATCTGCTGTCGCGCACTGTAGTGCCGACGATGGCGAAGTATTTGCTGCACGAGCATGATGACGCACTGACGGCGCGCAAACAGATCAGCCGGAATCCGTTCGTTCGGTTCCAGAGCGGATTTGAGGCTGGGTTCAGCCGGTTCCGCAATGGCTACGTGAGGCTACTGACGTTGTGCCTGGATTACGCAGGGGGCTTTCTGATTGCTTTCCTGATTTTCGTGGTCGGCTCGGTGGCGTTGCTGGTGCCCTGGCTGGGGCAGGACTTCTTCCCCACAGTCGATGCCGGGCAGTTCAAGATTCATGTGCGCGCACGGACCGGCACGCGCATCGAGGAGACGGCGGCGCTATGCGATCACATCGACGCAACCATTCGCCAGCACATCCCCGCGAACGAGATGACGACGATCGTCGACAATATAGGCATTCCCTATTCCGGCCTGAACCTTTCTTATTCGACATCGGCGCCGATCGGACCGGAGGATGCCGACATACAGGTACAGCTAACGGCGAAGCATCATCCGACAGAAGAGTACGTGGATGAATTGCGCGGTGTTCTGGCGCGGGAGTATCCGGGTGTGACGTTCTACGTGCTGCCAGTGGACATTGTAACGCAGATTTTGAACTTCGGCCTGTCTGCGCCAATCGACATTCAGATCGTGGGACCAAATCTGTATGGCAACCGAGCGGTTGCAGAAAAGCTGCTGAACGAGGTCCGTTATGTGCCGGGTGCGGCGGATGCCCGTATTCAACAGCCCTTTGATTATCCGAATTTCACGGTCGATGTGGACCGGACGCGCGCCAAGGCAATCGGGTTAACGCAGCTTGATGTCGCACAGAGTATCCTGGTTGCCCTCAGCGGCAGCTTTCAGACGACGCCGAGCTTCTATCTTGATCCCCGGAATGGAGTCAGCTACAACGTGGTGGTGCAGACACCGCAGTACCAGCTCGACTCGATCTCCGCGTTGAAGAGCCTGCCGGTAACCTCGTCGAGCAAGAGTGGAACCGGCGGTAACGGTTCATCCCGAACCAATACGGGCATGAGTGCTGCGCCCATGGAGACGAATGCACCAGGTTCCGCGCAACAGCCATTGCAGATACTCGGCAATCTCGCACAGTTGAGGCCGGGTGCGGAACTGGGTACGGTGAGCCACTACGACGTGCAGCCTGTGCTGGACGTTTATGCGAATGTGGCGGGCACTGACCTGGGGACCGTAACGCGAGAGATGGAAAGGATCAAGGCAAAGTACGAGAAGCAACTGCCGCGCGGCTCGCATATTATTCTGCGCGGGCAGAGTGAGACCATGCAGAAGTCGTATATCGGCCTGCTGAGCGGGCTGGCGTTTTCGATTTTGTTGATCTACTTGCTGATCGTGGTGAATTTTCAGTCCTGGCTCGATCCGTTCCTGATCATCTCGGCGTTGCCTGCAGCGCTGGCCGGGATTGCATGGTTCCTGTTCGCGACCGAGACCCGGCTCAGCGTGCCGGCACTCACGGGCGCGATTATGTGTATGGGCGTGGCAACATCGAATTCGATCCTTATCGTGAGCTTTGCGCGCGAACAACTGGAAGAGTTGGTGGGTAATGCGCGGCAGGCTGCGCTGAATGCAGGCTTTGTTCGTCTGCGGCCCGTGCTGATGACGGCGCTGGCTATGATCCTGGGCATGATGCCGATGGCGCTGGGTCTGGGCGAAGGCGGCGAGCAGAATGCGCCGCTGGGCCGCGCCGTTATCGGCGGACTGCTGCTAGCCACGGTGGCTACGCTGTTTTTTGTGCCGGCGTTTTTCTCGGTCGTACACGGCTGGATCGAGAAACGCAGCCGGTCAAGACGGCACGAGACGCAGGCTGCAACGTTCGATGAGTTTGACTAGATAGACGGGTTTCCCGCGAGATTTCGGAGTAACGATATGAGCGATACATCCAACCCGAGCCAGAAGCCGGTTCCTCACGAAGGGCACGATACGCAGCATGCGCCCGCGCAGAAACCGTTTGCGCCGGGAATTGCCGTTATGGGAGTGGTGATTGTGCTGCTGCTGTTTGCAGCGCTGGCGGCGTTCGGAATTCTCAGCCGCATTCACCACGACAACATGCTGGCGAAAACGACCCGGGAAACAGTCGCTCCGGCGGTGATCGCTCTGCCGCCGAAACCGGGCGCGCCTGTTGACATGTTCACGCTACCGGGCAATGTAACTGCATATACCGATTCGCCGATTTACGCGCGTACGTCAGGTTACCTGACGAAGTGGTATTACGACATTGGCTCACACGTGAAGAAGGGCGCGCTGCTGGCGGAAATTGCAACTCCTGAACTGGATCAGCAACTGGTGCAGGCAGAGGCCGACCTAGGCACCTCAGAAGCGAATGCTAAGAATGCGCATTCGCAGGCGCAACGCTATCAGGATCTGGCTCCATCGAACGCGGTTTCGCAGCAGGATACAGAAACCTTTACGAACCAGGCTGCGGCTACGGCGTCGGCGGTGAAGTCGGCTCGGGCCAATGTCGATCGGTTGAAGGAGCTGCAATCGTTCGAAAAGATCTATGCGCCGTTTGATGGAGTGGTAACGGCGCGGTCAATCGATATCGGGCAGCTGGTTGATACAGGAGCAGCAAATGAGCTGTTTCATATGCAGGCGCTGAACACGCTGCGCGTCTACACTAACGTTCCGCAGATGTACTCAACGAGCCTGAAACGTGGTTCGAAGATCGACCTTACGTTCCCTGAATATCCAGGGAGAACTTTTCAAGGAAAGCTGGTGCGGACTGCGGACGCGATCGACCCAGCCAGCCGGACTTTGCTGGTCGAAGTCGACGTGGAGAATCGCAAGGGCGAGCTGCTGCCGGGGTCGCTGGCGCAAGTGCACTTCAAGACGTCGTCGATGCAGACGTTCATCATTCCGGTTGCAGCGATCATCTTCAGGCGCGAAGGAACGCAGGTAGGCACGGTGGGCAGCGATAATATCGCGCACCTTATTTCCGTGACGATCGGCCAGGATGATGGAGCAACCGTGCAGATCGTGAACGGATTGAAGGATGGGGATCGCGTGATCCAGGATCCGCCGGACTCGCTGATCGAGGGGGAGAAGGTGAACCCTGAGAACCCTGCGAGCCAGGGTGAGGGTGGGCAGCCGGGACCGGGGAGCGAATAGCGATGGGTGCGGTTGCAGATCGAGGTGATTTGGCTCCATCCCAGTCGAGGATGCGCGATAGGCGGGCGCAGAACGGGCGCTCCCTGGTCGTGTGCCTGCTGGGATTGGTGACCTTGCTGACGGGGTGCAAGGTGGGGCCCAACTATCAACGTCCGGATACGTTGGCGCCTCCCGATTACAAGGAGGCCAGGACTGCCGAGACTGGAGCGGCGGGCGCGGTTCTGCCACCGATGAATCCTGCCGGGGGAACGTGGACACCTGCTTCTCCGTCGGACGGCATGCTACGCGGAAAGTGGTGGGAGGTTTACCAGGATCCGCAATTGAATGCACTGGAAGAACAGATTGCTCCCGAGAACCAGAACCTGCGGGCAGCGCTGGAAGCGTATCTCTCAGCCCGCGGCCAGGTACGGGTGGCGCGGGCGGACTTCTACCCGACGCTTTCGGTTACGCCTGCCGTCAACCGCACCCAGGTATCGTCGCATCGGCCCCTGATCACGAACAGCACAAAGACCGGCTACAGCGACTTTCAACTGGAAGGCCAGGCAAGCTGGGAGCCGGATTTGTGGGGCCGTGTACGGCGGAACGTGGAAGCTGCGCATGAAAGTGCCCAGGCAAGCGCGGCAGACCTAGCGAATCTGGGCCTGAGCCTGCATGCGGAGCTGGCACTGGACTATTTCGAATTGCGGGGGTTGGACTCGGACGCACGACTGTTGGCAAAGGCGGTGAGTGATTATCAGCACCAGCTGGATCTGAATCAAGAACTGGTCAAAGGCGGATTGGCAACGGAAGTCGTGGTAGCCCAGGCGCTGACCCAGCTGGAAACGACGCGCGCGCATCTGGTGGATGTGAATGAGGCGCGAAGTGAGTACGAACATGCGATCGCGACGCTGATCAACAAGGAGGCGCGCGATGTGTCGCTGGCCCCGGCGCCGCTGGACCTTGCGCTGCCGAAGATTCCTTTGGGTGTACCGTCGCAACTGATCGAGCGACGGCCGGATATTGCAGCGGCGGAGCGGCGCGCGGCTGCGGCCAATGCGCAGATCGGGATCGCGATCAGTGCTTTTTATCCGAACGTGGTTCTTGGAGGCGGTGGTGGATTTGAAAGCACGAACGCCGGAACGCTGATCCAGGGGCCAAGCGCACTGTGGAGCCTGGGAGCGCAGGCGACCGAGTTGCTGTTCGATGCCGGCAAGCGGCACGCGATTACCGACCAGGCGAGACACAACTACGAGGCGCAGGCATCGACCTATCGCGCGTCAGTCCTTGGAGCCTTCAACGAGGTTGAAGACCGGTTGTCGGATTTGCGCGTATTGAACGAAGAATCTACCGCGGAGCAGCGCGCCGTTGCAGCGGCACAGCACTCACTGGACTTGTCGAACCAGCGTTACAAAGGGGGAGCGACGAGCTATCTGGAAGTGCTGATTGCCGACAGCACGCTGCTGACAAACCAGCGCACATCCACCGACCTGGTTACGCGCCAGTTTGTGGCGAGCGTGGGCCTTGTGCGCGCGCTCGGTGGCGGATGGGATACGACACAAATGCCTCATTAGAACCGAGGCTCGCCGCCTCTCCCGGAGGCCTCTTGCTTGGACTCTATTTCGTATTGGTCACAGTATCAACGCGCAGGTGAGTGTAAGCGTCGGGTGGCACGTCGGTCAGGGGAAGCGACGGGCCTTCCCAGAGGATGCGGGGCGCGCCCTGGCTGACGGAGTGAAGACCTTCGACGTGCAGCGCGTGCGGGCCCGCACGCAAGCCGATGGATCCGTGGTCGTAACGCACAGCATTGCCGGGCGATCCGCAAACCTGGGCGAAAGGCGGCCCTGTCTTGGCGATCTGCAGGCCGTCGATAACGAGACGCGCGCCATCTCTTGCGATCAGGTGAAACGTGTAGCCACCGTCGGCGGGGATGTCGATGAAGCCGTCCCACGCGGCCACATAGCGGGTGAAGCCTTGCGGATCGGCGTGAAGGTTGGGTGAGTCGCCTTTGAAGACCGGAGACTGGACGGTGAGATCGGGCAACTCGGTCCAGGTGCCCGGATAGATCTGCCAATGGAGGCCGGGAACAGTGGGTCCAGCGATGGGATCGGGGTCATGCCATTTGCCGACGGAGACAATTCCCTGCGCAGACCAGTCCTGTCGGTCGTGCGTGTCTTCGGCTTTGAGCAGAATGCGGAAGCGGCCTGCGCCGTTGGAGCCGTCGAGCGCGGTACCGAGGGCGTCGGGAAATTTGTGCTTCACTTTTCTGCCGTGCGCTTCTGATCCGTCGCCGAAGAGCCAGGTGAATCTTGCGTGCGGTGACGGGTCGGCAGTGAACGTGACCTGATCGCCGGGGCCGAAGACGGGCGGGGTGATGGTGAAGTGCGCAACCGGACCGATGGGCACGGGAAATTTCGGCTGCTCGGCGCCGCCGGTGGTGACGAGCTGGAGTTCGGCGTCGTTGGTGGCGCGGTTCTGGTCGTACTTCACGTTGTCGAAGGTAACGCCGGAGACGTTGCCGGTAATGGTGGAGGTGGCGAGCGGAGGTTGATCGAGAGCCCAGATGTTCTTGAAGAGAACGCCGTGCACGGCAGGCTCTTCATGCTCGATCTGCACGAGCGAGTACCAGTTGTCGATCCAGAGATTCTGGAACGTGTAGTTGGAATGGTCGCCTTTGGCATTGTTTGCGCCCCAGAGGCCAAGAATGCCGAAGGTCTGGCCGCAGGCGCCGATGCCGCCGTGAAGAATGTCGGAGTCGCGCAGGGTGAAATTGCGAGAGTTGAAGACTTTACGCGGCCACGCGGCGCGCACGATGTTGGAGATGCTGGTGGAGAGTTCGCTATTCTCGACGGTGATGTTCTGCACATCGTGGCCGGGACGCAGCATGTCGGCGTCGGTGTAGCCATCCCAGTTGCCTTCCATCGCCAAATCATCGTCCGACGCTCGCAGGAAGGCATCGCGGACCAGAGCGTCGCCACCGCCGAGCCAGTCCATGCCGTCCTGGTTGGCGTTGCCTGGATTGCCGCCAATCACACGGATGTCGTTGTAGACGAAACCGCTGGTGTCTTTCATCTGGATGGACCAGGTGCGCGCGCGGACGATGCAGGTAACGCCGTCAATCTCGACGTTGTGGGCCTCGAGCGCGCAGATGCAGTGCCAGTCGGGTTTCTGCATCCAGCCCTGGTCGGAGTTTGGATCCTGGGTGCCCTCATAAACGATGGTGCCGCGGCCAAGCACTTTGACGCCGGTGACTTTCCAGAGATTCAGGCTGCCGTAGAAGTAGGAGCCGGGAGCGAGATAGTAAGTGTCGCCGCTTTGTGGATTCAGGCTCTGGTGATAAATGCCCGGCGCGAAGACATGGACCGAAGGATCGGCGGGCGGTGCGGGCGCAGGGGGTTCACCCGCAAAAACGAAGAGCATGGTGGCGTGATTGAGAAAGTCGCCGGGACGTGAGATGGATAGCTTCTGCGGTCCCGCAATCTTGAAGCGGATGGTCTGGCCGTCGCGCACGGGCCGGATGCCGAGCCGCCACGGTTCGATGTCGACGCCTTTATCCCAAAAGCCCGGTTGGGAGGCGGTGATAGCGATGGTGACCGGACCAGTGATGTCGAAATTGACGAAGTCATAGCTGGCCGCAGCGTGGGCTACGTCGACAGCCAGGTTGTTGACTGTAACAGTGAAGGCGGTGGAGCGCAGTTCCGGCGGAACGGGGACAGGCTGAACGCGCGGGGCGGCGAGGACCACGCAGGAGAGCGCGAGCAGAGCCGCCAGAAACACACCTAGAGCACGCAAGAAGCAAGAACCTGAAGAGAAGTGAAGACCAATCCACTGTAGCACTGCGGCTGCTGAGGCTGGAGTAATGACAGTCACGGGTGCGCGGTGGCGAAGTGTCCGGTATACTTCGGGACGCGAACGAAATGTGATCCCGGATTTCAGATCCTCGCGATTTCTACTCCTACGTGTTCGGTTGCAAGCAAGACTCTCTTTACCAAGGAGACGTCATGTTCCAGCGCGCTGTGCTTCGAAACAGGCAACATCCATTTGCGTTCCTTGTGGCATGGGGAATGATCGTTGTGTCTGCGATTTCAGCACCGGCCGCACGTCGATCGAACGTGGCGATTGATAGCTCGGTGACGATAGTGGAGAGCGCGGACGAGCCAGCGCCGGTCCGCCGCGCGACGGAAGATCTGTTGAGCGACTTTGGCAAGGTGTTTGGGCAGACGCCAAGCCTGGCGAATCACATGGAGGGGTCGGGGCAGGTGGCGATCCTGATCTCGGGGCCACAGAGGCCGTACGCGGGGATCAAATGCGCGGAGCCGACGGGCGGCGCGGAGTCGTTTGCGTTCTCGGTGGTTCACTTGGCGGGAGGTCCTGTACGGGATGTGGTCTGCCTGACGGGCGCGGATATGCGGGGAACTATCTATGGGATTTACCAGTTCTCGCAGGCGGTTCTCGGTGTTGATCCGATGTATCTGTGGACAGACAAGGAGCCGGAGAAGCGCAGTTCGATTACGCTGCCGGCGGATTTTGCGCATGTCTATCCGAAGCCGGTGTTCAAGTATCGCGGATTCTTCCCCAATGACGAGGACCTGCTGACGGGCTGGATTCCGGCGGCGAAGGGCGAGCACACCGGCATCTCGCTGAAGGTGTGGGACAACATCTTCGAAACGACGCTGCGGCTGAAGGGAAACATGATTGTGCCGGGAACGTGGATCTTTCCTGATGACGCGCAGGTGGAAGCGGCGGCGAAGCGCGGACTGATCGTGAATCAGCACCATGCGATCCCGCTGGGCGTGAATGTGGCGCGATGGCCGAAGGATGTGCCGTACAACTTCTCGACGCATCCGGAAATTCTGGAGCGAGCGTGGACAAACGCGGTGGCGATGTACAAGCCGGATGAGGAGATCTTGTGGAGTGTTGGGCTGCGCGGGTTGTCGGACTCGAGCTATGCTTCGCTCGATCCGAGTGTGCGCGATAACGATCCGCTGCTGGGCAAGCGCATCAGCAATGCGATCGCAGAGCAGATGAAGATCGTGCGAGCGAAATATCCGAAGGCAGAGTTCGTAACGGATTTGTGGCAAGAGGGCGCGCGATTGATGCAGAAAGGCCTCATTCAGATTCCGCCGGAGGTGACGCTGGTTTGGGCAGACACTGGCTACGGCGATATGCAGGATGGCGGGAAAGTGGCGGCGGGGCAGGGCGCTTATTTTCACGTGGCAATGATGAATGGGAATGCTAATCAACTTTCGGAAATGGTGCCGGTGGCGGTGATCCAGGAGGAGCTGGGGCGGTACATCAAGGCCGGGGCGACTTCGTACATTCTTGTAAACACGAGCGACATTCGGCCGGTCGCGATGACGACACGGGCGCTGATGGAGGTGGCCTGGGGTGGCGTGCCCGCAGAAAATCCAGATGCGGACGAAGCGTTTTACCGCCGATGGGCTGCGGAGGAATTTGGGGCGAAGTCGGCGGATGCAGTGACCGGCATTTACAAGGAGTACTTTGCGGCGCCATCGCTGCGGAGTGCGATGCCGCCTGTGGGGCTGACGTCGGCGGGGAATGCCCCGCCTGCGCCGCCGCGGTTGAGCAACGTTCCGCGGGAGGAGGGCGATCAGCATTACCACTCGGAGATGCGGCTGCTGCTGCTGGACCGGTTGAGCGAGCACCAGGTGGCGGCGGTACCGAGCCAGTCGCCGAAGTGGACGCCGCCGCGGTTGATGCCGGAGTTCACGACGGAGCAGCGGGCCGCGCGGCTGGAGCGGGACATCCGCGACTGTGAAGATGCGCAGCCGCGTTGGGATGCGGTGTGGCAGCATACGGTGGCGGCAAAGACGCTGGTGGATCCCGACCGCGAGCAGTATTACCAGGCGGCGGTGCTGACGATGATCACGATCAACCGCGAAAGCAATCGGGCGCTGCTGCTGGTGGCGCGGGCCTTGCAGGATGATGCCGCGGGAGATACGGAGAAGGCGCGAAACGAGGCCGGCGAGGCACTGCAGGCGCTCGACACGGTTGAGGCTTCAATGGCCTTGGCGGAGTACGGCAAATGGAAAAGCTGGTATCGCGGCGACTGGCTCACCGGTGTGTATCGGACGCGCGAGCTGGTGCAGGCGTATGGCGATCACCTGCGCGATCCGATGGCGAAGTTGCCGGCTCCGGTGGCGTGGAGCGGGTGGGAGGCCTACTTCCACATCACGGAGTACGAGGGCGACCGGTCGGTGGATGTGCGTTGAGGAAAGTCTCCCGTTGTTAGTCCTCAGTTGTCAGTGGTCAGTAGCCATCAGTCTGTGACGATGCGATTAGCAGTGCTACCCCCCTCCCCCCTCCCCCCATCTCTGGGAGGAAGTTCGATGTTTTCAGAGGGTTACGGCCGGAGCATTGCACGATATATTTC
>NZ_JBAUUO010000123.1:0-3706 GCF_049582745.1 Occallatibacter sp. | reverse complement strand
GTTGCTCCAGCTTTCGACGGACTTCTTCGCTCAGAACGATTGGCTGCGCAACACGCATATCGAGGTCTCCTCATCATAAGATGAGTCTCGATATATAACTGATGTTAATAATGAGACACTACACTAGAACCTGTACGCCTCTGACCAGTTTGATTGGCCTGCGCACCGTCTCGAAGGAATCGAGTTATGAGCGCGTACTTGGACTGTCTTTCGGACCATACCTTTTCGAGAACGTGTAACTCGAGAATCGCAGGTTCTCGGAGAGTGGACATATTCTCTGTAATATCTTGGGATCTCGCCGTCCTCGATAGGAAGCAATCTTCAACTCGGTAGATGGCCTGCGAGAAGCAATTCATTCACTCGTTAGTTCGAGACTCCATGCAACGTTACCTTTGTTTGGGCCATGAAGACTGAACCCAAGTTGATAACGCATGGAATCGGTTGTCGGAGAGCATGATCGTCGGTGAATTGAGACGACCGGAGCGGCCTTTTATACGCGGCGGCTTTCCAGCCTAGTCTTGATCTCGATTCCCCCCGGAGGCAGTTGTCGAGGGCTACGGTAACGTAGCGAGGAGTTGTTGCGTTCCAAGCTCCCTTCGGCACAGAGATGAGTGACTGTGCTTAGAGCCTTTGTTGAGGGACGCGGAGCTTCAGTCCGGTTCGCTTTCTGCGGCCGGAACATAAAACGGTGCTATCCAGGTGGGTGTTTGCATTCACTGCCGCGCACTCACCTCGCGGCCGCGTCCTGGTTGTCTTTAGTGCGATTCCTACTCAGACAAGCCCGCCAACGCAATACGGCCGGAACGCTGGAACGAGACCTAAACCTGCTCTAGTCACATCGCAGGAATCGCGCCCCGGAGTATTATGTCTTCCGCATCTCCGACGAACTTACAGGGGCTCCCCTGCGTACCCATAATTACGCACCTGCAATCGACGGGAAAGCAGTCGTAGGAAGGGGCTCCGCATGGCACAGTTTGGCGAGCAATTCAAGCAAGTTGTCAGGAGACTGGCCCGGGCCCCTCTCTTCACCGCCATTACTCTCCTCACGCTGGCGGTCGGCATCGGGGCCAACACGGTTGTGTTCAGCGTAGTGGAAGGCGTGTTGCTGAAGCCGCTGAGTTACCCTCATTCGGAGCAACTGGTAGGCGTGTGGTACCACGTGGCGGGGATTCCCATCGACAAGCTGCCCATGGCTCCGTTCCTCTATTTCATGGAGCGTGAGCAAGGCACGACCTTCCAGGATATCGGCGTATATAACTACGACGGCTTGAATGTGACCGGTGCGGGCGAACCCGAACACGTACTGGGATTCGATGTTACCGACGGCACGCTACCCCTCCTCGGAGCAAAGCCGGTGTTGGGCCGCCTGTTCACACGGCGCGACGACACCGCCGGCGCTCCCCAAACCGTCATTCTTTCCTATGCATACTGGCAGAAGAAATTTGCTGGCAGCAATTCTGTGATTGGCCGCACCATCAGAATTGACGGAAAAACGCGCGAAATCATCGGCGTCCTGCCTCGGGATTTTCACTTCCTCGACAGCGAAGACGCGGCGCTCTACGTGCCCATGCAGTGGGACCGCAGCAAGATAAAGTTGGGAAACTTCAGTTACCAGGGCATCGCCCGCTTGAAGCCTGGTGTGACCCTGGCGCAAGTCCAGGCGGATATGTCTCGCCTCATCCCCATCGGCGTCCGCAGTTTTCCCGCGCCCGAAGGGTTCCCTCTCAGTCTGTTTGAGAAAATACAGATGCAGCCGGTTCCACGCCCCTTGAAGCAGGACGTCATCGGCGACATCGGCAACATCTTGTGGGTCTTAATGGGCTCCATCGGCGTGGTGCTGCTGGTAGCCTGCGCCAATGTGGCCAACCTGTTGCTGGTGCGCGTGGAAGGCCGCCGCCAGGAATTGGCGATTCGCACCGCGCTGGGCGCCGGCCGCGGGCGCATCACGGGCGGATTGTTATTCGAGAGCCTGGTACTGGGATTCGCCGGCAGTGTCATCGGCTTGGCTATTGCTTACGCGGCCCTTCGCGCCCTGATCGCACTCAAGCCAGTCGGCCTTCCGCGCCTGAATGAGATTGGCATCGATGGCCCTGTGCTGCTCTTCGCCCTCCTGCTGGCGCTGTCTGTCAGCCTGGTCATTGGTTCCATTCCTGCCATCAAGTATGCCGGCCCCACCCTGCACAAAGAACTCCGCGAAGGGGGACGGGCTTTGAGCCAAGGCAGGGAACGCCAGCGGACACGGAAGGCGCTTGTCGTAGTGCAGGTGGCTCTCGCCCTGGTCTTGCTGATTTGTTCCGGCTTGATGATCCACACCTTCCGGGCCTTGATGCACGTGTCCCCCGGCTTTGCCGATCCGCAAACCGTGCAGACGTTTCATCTGTACATTCCCGAGTCGCGCGTTCCCGACACGCAGCGCGAACAGGTGGTCCGCCTCCAACAGGAGATCGCGAACAAACTTGCCGCCATTCCAGGCGTCTCCTCGGTTAGTTTTGGCACCAACATTCCTTTTCAGGGATATGGTTCCAACGATCCGGTTTTCGTGAAAGACCGCATCTACAAGCCCGGCGAGCTTCCGCCGATTCGCCGCTTCAAGTTCGTATCGCCAGGGTTTTTCGCCACTATGGGAACGACACTCCTGGGGGGCCGCGATCTCACCTGGGCGGACACCTACCAGAAGAGACCTGTCGCTATCCTCTCGGAGAACCTGGCCAGAGAATACTGGCACGACCCGGCCGCCGCGATTGGTGCACAGATTCGCGTGGGCACTATAGACGACTGGCGTGAAGTCGTGGGCGTAGTGAAAGATATTCATGATGATGGCGTCAACAATCCCGCGCCCTCATCCGTCTACTGGCCGCTCTTCCGAAATCACTTCGAGGGCCAGCCCGAGCAGGTGGAACGGAATGTCGGGTTCGTGATTCGCTCCAGCCGCGCGGGCTCCGCGACCTTCATGAATGAAGTGCAACGGGCGGTCTGGTCGATCGATTCCGATCTCCCTCTAGCCGATGCGAGCACCCTCGGTGCCATGTATACCAAGTCGTTGGCCCGCACCTCGTTCACACTCATCATGCTTTGCGTTGCCGGAAGCATGGCCCTGCTGCTCGGCATCGTCGGAATCTATGGAGTCATTTCCTGCGCAGTGTCGCAACGCACGCGCGAAATCGGCATTCGCATGGCGCTCGGAGCGGAGCGGCAGGCGCTGATCGCCATGTTTGTGCGCCAGGGTCTGTGGCTCACGGCCATTGGCATCGTTATTGGCCTTGCCACCGCGTTTGTCTCCATGCGCCTCATGGCCTCGCTTTTGTTCAATGTGAGCCCGTCGGATCCGTGGAGTTACGGCATTGCGACTTTATGCGTCATCGGGATAGCCTCGGTGGCGTGTTACCTCCCTTCCCGCAAAGCCGCAGTGGTGAATCCGGTAAATGCGCTGCGGGCGGAGTAGTAGGCCCGGCGAACCCGGGTTCGGAACCGCTCAGGCGACGAGAACTCGTGCTGGCTTTGTGTTGCACGAGGACAAGGAACGATTGACTAGAGGTATAGTTCATACCACGGTGAGCTTGACTGAAGTCGGTAGCACCGCTGGTCCCACAAGGAGAATGACTATGAGCCTAAAGATGGGCACGCGAGAAGTGAAAGACATTATCATCATCGACCTTAGCGGGCGACTCACTATGGGGGAGCCAAGTGCAGCCATTCGCGATGAGGT
>NZ_JBAUUO010000122.1:0-29823 GCF_049582745.1 Occallatibacter sp. | reverse complement strand
CCTCATCGTCTTCCTCCCTAACGCGAAAAACGGCGAGCCTACGCTCGCCGTCTTAAACGTTATAGAAACAAACAATATGACCTCCGATATGACTCCCTCGGAGGCCGTGATGAGCCCTGAACTGAACTAAAACTTTGTTCTGGGGAGTTCAGGATGACGGGGTTCGTGGAGGTGGAAAGAGGGGAAAGAGCGGATCCTTCGCGCACACCGGCTTCGCCATCCCACTGTGCGGAGCCCCAAGCTTGCGGCGCTCAGGATGAAGCAGCGATTATTCGCAATGGAGTCAGAATCGCGTCCGGGTGTCAGCTAGTGCGGCGGTGCGATGACATGCACTGCCGCATCTTTGTTGCTCAGGGTCGGTGTTGCTCGACAGTCGCGTCGTCGAGGTTCTTGAGCATCTCGGTGATTTCGGGGTTGGACATGAAGTTTTTCCAGACGAGTCCGGTGCGGTAGTTTTCGATCATCACGACGATAGGCGCCTGATTCAATCCCATGTAGATGGGTGAGACCCAGTGATCGGTGGGATTGATGGCGTCGCGGAGGCCGTAGACGCCCCACATGGAATCGCCGAGGCCGCGATAGTAGTGCTTGAGTGCGGCCATGGAGGCCTCGGGCGTGTAGGGGAAGGATGCGAGCGCGCCGGTGGGGGTGATGTTGCCGATGTCGTCTCGTTCGTCGGGAGCCTGGGCGGCGTACCCGTGAGGTCCGTCGCTGGCGGTGAGTCCCCAGGCATCAGGGCCGTAGCCGGCGTAATGCTTGGGATCGGCGATGGAGTAGGCGCGGTTGATGAGAGCGATGTTGCGATTGTTTTCGAAGTACGAAGCGGTGAAGCGATCGTGCAGGCTGTGCGGGTCGAAGCCCATGAAGGAGTAGTGGGTGAAGAAAAGCGGGCCTCCGTGGCCAACGCCGACGTCGAGCTTGATGCCGTAGTAGGTGTTGCCGTTCGAGTAGTGATTGCCGTCTTTCTGGCCGGACCAGCCCTCCCGGTAGTGTTGCGCCATCTCCGATTGCGAGGACCAGCCGGAGTAGTACATGGAAGCTGGGACTGCGTGTGTGGGCGAGGCGATGGAGAGCAGGTAGGTGATCATCACCTCGTTGAATCCAATGAGGGGGTGGTGGATTTGAAAGGCCCACTGCGGCGACCAGTGCCAGTAAAGGAAGTCACTCTGCGGCGTCTGGCGATACCAGTCCCATTCGACGGTGTTCCAGAGCTGGGTGATGCGGCGGTAGAGAGATTGCTCGGCGGGGTCGGAGCCATGGAAATACTGGCGGGCGGCGAGCAGGCCCTGCATGAGGAATGAAGTTTCAACCAGGTCGCCTCCGTTGTCGTACATGCCGAAGACGGGCATGGTGTGGCCGGTGTTGCCGTTCATGTAGTGCGACCAGACACCGTGATAACGATCGGCGTGTTCGAGAAAGTTGACGATTCTGGTAAGTCGCTCGACGCCTTGGGCGCGCGCGATGAAGTGGCGATCGACACCGACGATGAGGGACATGATGCCGAAGCCGCTGGCGCCGGTAGCGACGATGCGTTCATCGCCGGGAATGTTTTCGCGGGCCATGCCGGAATGGGGATCGGCGCCTTCCCAGTAGTAGTGGAAGCAGGCGCGCTGCATCATGGTGAGCAGTTCGTCGTCGCTGAGTGCGCGCGTTGAGGCGCCTGCTTCGTTCGATTGCGGGGATTCGCGATAGCTCCAGTCGGCGGCGGTGATTTTGTAGCGGGCTTGAACGCCGCTTTTGCCGAGGAAGTCTTCGTAGCGATGAATGCCGGGGATCTGGATGCCGATGGGGGTGAAGTTTCCGCCGTTTACAGACCGGTAGATAACGTAGCGTGCAAGGTTGGCGGGTTCGACTGCGTTCCATTCGAGTTCGATGTGGCGGTCGTAGCCGGTGGCGTGGAGATCGGTGGGTGCGGGCAGGGATACTCGCGAAGTCGGCTCGTCGGCCACGCGGATCTCATCGACGATGAGGGTGTGGCGGAGGTTGTCGGCGATGCCCTGCGCGAAGGTGAGGCTCTGAATGTACTCGGGGCGAAAGGTGTAGATGGATGCGGATGCAATGTCGGCAAGGGGGATGCGGACTTCGATCCAGCGGGCGGCCGGCACATTGCCGGTGTATTTGCCGAGGTGGAGAGGCGCGCTGAAGCTGGCAGGGAATTCGGCGACCTGCAGGCCTTCGCTCGAAGTGGAGAGCACGAGTTGGGGCATATCGGCGGCGGCAATCGCTTGCGGAGCGTATATCCAGAAATAGAGATTGCGGCCGTCGACGCCGGGGCGACGATTGCGGAAGTCGAGCATGGAAATCTGTGCATTCCAGCCGCCGTTGGGAGCGGACTGCCACTGAAGGCGGATTGCGTTTGGCGGGGTGCGAAACGTCCTGGCCTCGACCGGAAGGCGGCCATCGAGCTGCTCGACGAAACTCTGGCCGTTGGCGTAGGCGTGGCTGAAGTAGTAGGTGTCATGGGTGAGGCTGTTATCGAAGATGACGTGGCGGTAGTAGTCGTCGGCGCGGATTTGTGGAGCGAGCAGGAGTGCGGCCAGAGCGAGGCCGCCCAGCGGAGTTGCAACCATCAGGTTGCATATGAAGGAAAGGCGAGATGTGTTTTTCATAGCTTCTGCACGTATGCGGGTCGATGTGTGGTGGTTGAATCGTTGACGTAAAACTCGAATTCATTTGGGATTGTCAGTACACGACATCTGGCAGATGGCGTGCGCAACATAGCCGGCAGCGGTGGCGAAGGCGCGGCCTGCCTGGTCCATGCGAGCGGTGGCGGGATCGACGCCTTCGGTAATGATGCCGCCGTCCCAGTTGCTGGCGCGGAGAATCTTGAGAGCCTTATCGCGGCCGGCGTTGAGGAGAAGACTGTCGGCGATGCTCCACGAAGTGGTAAAGGGCAGGCGGTAGCTGCCGGGGAGGCCGTAAGGCTGGTCGGCGTAGGAGTACTGGTAGTTGTTGGAGTGAAGCCACTGCCAGGTGCGTACGAAGGTCGGGTCGGATTCGGGAATGACGCCGAGGGCTGGCAGTTTAAAGAGCGAGCCGGGTGGGATTTCAGTGAAGACGAAGTTTTTCCCGTCGGTAGCGGAAGCGAAGATGGGGCCGCCGGCGTTGGGTGCGGAGGAGGAGACACAGTGGGCGAGGATGGCTGCGTGCAGCGCGTCGGCGCGTTTTGTGATTTCCTGCGCGTCGGCGGGATCGTTGAGGCGGTTATAGAGCGCGGCGAAATCGGTGAAAGCGCGCCAGACGAGGGCGTTGTCGTAGGTGATGAAAGGGAGCTTCTGGAATTCATCCTGTGAATCCTGCAGGGAAGAGTAAAGGCCGGTGGCGGAATCGAAGCGGTCGATGAGACGATCGCGGAGCAGGGTGAGTGCGGGCCGATGTTTGGCCAGGAACGCGGTGTCGTTGGTGCGCTTGACGTAGGCGGCGAGGGCGAGGATAGGGGCTGTCGCTTCATCGAGCTGGAAGCCGTCTTCGAGGACAACTCCGTCGATGAAGCGGCTGTGCGTGCCGGTATTGCGAAGCTGCGTGGTGAGCGCGTATTCGAGCGCATCGCGGGCCATGGGGGGATCGATGTCGAGCAGGGCGGGGAAGCTCCAGAGCATGGCGTCGCGGTCCCAGTAGGCAGCGGAGACGTAGTACCGGGGACTGCGCGAAGTGACGCCGACGAGTTGTTCGGTGTCGATGGTGCGGCCCCAGGCGTAGAGCTCGGTGAAGAGGAAGTTGCGGTTCATCAGCAGATCGAGGTCGGGCCGGCCGGTGGTGCGCGTGCGTTTTGAGAGCCATGCGGCGGTTTGGTCGATCATGGCTTCGGCGCCGTCGCGATCAATTTGTTCTCTGAGGGCGCGGGCGTTGTGGGCGGCGCTGAACTCTTCGATTCCAGCGGCGAGGACGAAGATGGATTGGACGGATTCGCCGGGAGCGAGGGTTTTGGTCTGGCTGGCGTCGACGGCGGGCGCCGGCGTAGTGGGAGGCGTGGTGATGTTGGCTTTGGAGCCGGGATGGAGCAGTGTCCAGGCGAAATCGGTGTCGGTGGTGATGTAGCTGAAGACTTCAGCGGGATCGACCCAGGGCGCGGGACCGACGGTGCGTTCACCGCGCAATTCGACGGGCACGTAGGTGACGCGCTCAATGGAGCCGAAGGATGCTTTGAGGCCGAGAGTGATTTCGACAGGAGCAGAGCGGCGATTGGTGAGGGTCATGCGGAGAAATGCAGCGCGGGATTCGGGGGGAGCGCACCAGGTGAGGGTTGCATCGAGGCCGTCGATGGTGAGGTGGGCCGTGGGAATCCAGTAGGCGACGAGGTCCCAGGACGGATTGCGAAAGGCGAGAGGTTTTCCGCCTGCTGCGAAGTAAGGCTGCAGCACGGGACCGCCGTGTTCACCGCTGACTTGAAGCAGGCCGCGGTGGCGCATGGAGAGGACGTTGAAGGTG
Organism: Occallatibacter sp.; assembly: GCF_049582745.1. Lineage (GTDB taxonomy): Bacteria > Acidobacteriota > Terriglobia > Terriglobales > Acidobacteriaceae > Telmatobacter. The sequence goes on along the minus strand of NZ_JBAUUO010000122.1, from coordinate 25,395 downwards.
TGAAGCGAGCCATCGGCGGCGCTGATGTCGGGGAGCGAGATCCATTGATTGCCGGTGGGGAGAACGTCGTCGGGCTGGACTGTGATTGGCGTTCGCGGTGCGGCGGCAAAGGCAGGGACAACTCCCAGGAACGCGCAAAAGAGAATTGCGGATAAGGCGAGTTTTTTACCGGGGAGTCCGTTCGATAAGTGCGGAGTTGCGGGGTTCACGGTGTTTCGCTCTCTTGAGACAGATTAGGTTTGCCATTCCCGCCGACAAGCATACACGCGGGAACTTTCGGGCGGCGGTCAGAGTGCCTGAAGTTTTGAAAAAGACAAATCGGCGGAGGTTGGAATTTGGCCAGGAATTCGACACGTCAGATCGTGCGCAAAAACGAATTAGTTGAGGGTGGAAAGAGCATTGCCGGTCGTGCATTTTGGTGATCCTCATCACAGGAAAAACTTCATTATTGACAGCGATATAGAGACGGTGGTACCTATTTAATCCGTTGCGCAATCGTTTGCGCAACTTAGCCCCTGTTTTGATTGGATGTTTCCCTGTAACTGATTTTCAGGAGATCGTGATGCCAAGAGACGTTGTACTTCGCTCCCCGGTGAGCCGCTGGGAATCCAGAGGTTTTGTGCACATCAGGAAAGGGTGGTGGACGCTGACGGTCCTGCTGCTTGCCCTGTGTGTTTTACCCGTTCAGGCCCAATACAGAGCAAGTTTGCAGGGAACGGTTGCGGACTCCACGGGAGCGATGATTCCTGGAGCGCAGCTTACCCTCACCGATCAGGAAACCAATCACGCAATCACCACCACAAGCGACGCGGCAGGAAACTTCACGTTCAATCAACTTCCGCCAAGCACGTACAACCTGGCTGTGTCCCGCGATGGGTTCAAGACGAAAACTCTGAACGGAGTCCACATCCTGGCGGAGCAGGCGAACTCACTGAACGTGGTGATGGAGATCGGCGGCAAGGCGGAGACGGTGACCGTGAATGCCGCGGATTCGCCTGTGATCGATACTGCAACTGGAAGTGTCGGCGGCACGATCAGCCAGGAAGATTTTGCGAAGATGCCGGACTTCGGGCGCGACCCGCTGCAACTGGCTCAATTAGCTCCCGGCATGTTCGGGGACGGCTCACAGAATGGCGGCGGCGGTGCGCAAGCTCTGCCCGGCAACCAGGGGGATGGTAGCGTGGGCGCAAGCTCGGGTCCGTATCAGACCGAGAACAAGCCGCAGGTCTTCGGCAATGGCGGCCGCAACGATACGAACAGCGTTACGCTTGACGGCGTCGCGATCAGTAGTGTGACGTGGGGTTCGGCCGCAGTCATCACTCCCAATCCCGACACGATCAAGGAAATGAAGGTTGTTGCGAACCCGTATGACGCGGAGTTGGGCCGGTTTAGCGGCGCACAGATCCAGATGATCTCGCAAAACGGCACCAACCAGTTCCACGGGACTGCACTTTTCAAGCTGGATCGTCCCGGTCTGAACGCGTACCAGCGTTACAATCCCGGGGGACCGCACGCAGCACAGCGCGACACAGCCAAGTACAACGAATTCGGCGGTACGGTGGGTGGCCCAATTCTGCACAACCGGGTCTTCTTCTTCTTTGGCTATGACACCATCCGCAATACCGGCACAGTCAATGGCCAGGGATGGTACGACACGGCGAGCCTTGACGGCGAGTCAGCCTCCGGAACCATCGCCAACAAGTTCCTCACCATCAAGGGTGCGCAAGCGGTCTACAGCAAGATTCTGGAAGGCGCCTCAGATGGCCACGATTGCGCCTTTGTGGGCCTCGTCCAGGGTGTGAATTGTAACTGGATCCAGGGGCAGGGGCTCGATCTCGGCAAGCCGCTGACGATTGGCGTTGGCCTTCATGATCCGTCGTATGCAAATCCTGTGACAACGACTGGCGGCACTGTGTACACTCCGGGCCTCGGCGGCGACGGCACTGGGAGCTATGCCACCAACATGGATGGCAATGCCGACATGATGTACATCGAAACGGTGGGTCCGAACAACAATATCAACGTGCAATACAACGGGCGCCTGGACTACCAGATGACGGAGAAGGACCTGATCGCGTACGACATCTACTACGTGCCGGTGAACAACACCAACTACAACGGCCCGCAGCGCGCGTCGAACCTCTTCCACCATAACGCTCTGAACTACTCGACGGGGCTGTTGTACAACCATACGTTCTCTCCAACGCTGCTGAACGAAGCGCGTGCGGACATGGCGGGGTGGAAGTGGAACGAACTGACGGACAACCCGCAATCTCCACTGGGCCTGCCCAACGACTTTATCGTGGAGCAAAACGGCACGAAGTCGTTTTCCAACCAGAATCCGGAACAATTCGGTCCGAGCATCGGCAGTATCTTCGACCAGTGGACGCTCAACTTCAAGGATGTGCTTACCAAGGTGTACAAGAGCCACAACCTGAAGTTTGGCGGCCAGTATACGCGGCTGGCCCAGCTCGATTCCGCGACATGGGCGGCGAGCGAGAACTTCTACTTCAACAACTACTGGGACTTCCTGAACGATGCGCCGACGACCGAGTCTGTTTCGGGCGCCGACCCACTGACAGGCTCACCAACCATGTCGCGCAAGGATGACCGGCAATACATTCCGGCAGTCTTCGCGCAGGACGACTGGAAAGTCCGGCCGAATCTCACCCTCAATCTTGGTCTGCGCTGGGAATACTTCGCGGGCATGACGGAGAAGAACGGCAACAATCCCCGGTTGAATCTTGGGAGTGGATCGAGCAGCTTCACCAACCTGGCGATCGTGTTGAAGCAACCGCAGGTCGATGCGCAAAAGAGCAACTTCGGTCCGGAGGTCGGCTTTGCCTGGAGCCCGATTCGGGATGAAGGCAAACTGGTGCTGCGGGGAGGCTTCGGCTTGAGCTTCAACGGGCTGGAAGAGGCGATCACGACAAATACGCGCTTCGATCCCCCGTTCCTGACGAACAGCAATACTCTGACGGGCAACGAGATCGTTTACGGCACCGCGGCCAATATCTATCAGTACGGTGCGTTACCGCCGAATCCTCTGCTGAAGTCAGGCTTCAACTCGGCCAACCTGCCGACAGGCGGCGTTGCGCTTGGCATAACCGGAATCGATCCCAAATTGAAGACGAGCTACGTCTACCGTTATTCACTCGAGGCACAGTATGACCTCGGCCACGATTGGGTAGCGACGCTGGGTTACACCGGCAGTTCGGGTCGTCACTTGCCCCTGCAGTACAACCTGTACGACAAGTACGCAGCGCAGATTCTCTCCGGGCAGATGGCCTTCAATCCCGCTGTGAACTCGATCGACTGGTATGAAGACACGGGTACGTCGAGCTTCAATTCGATGCTGGCCGAAGTGCGTCATCAATTCGCCCACACGTTTGAAGCCGATTTACAGTATCGCTGGGCACACTCGCTGGATGCAGGGTCCGGCCCGTACACTGAATCGGATTACCAGTTCCTGCCAGGCTACAATTGGGGATCGTCGGACTTCGATTCGCGGAACATGATCAAGATGTTCGCGGTTTGGACTCCGCTGCTCTTCCATGGCAACAGCATGTTGGAGAAGGTGGCGGGCGGGTGGACGTTCAGCCCGATCTTCAACTACCACTCGGGCTTCCCGTATAACCCGACCTATGGTGGGATTTCGTGCAACGCGTTCTATCCCAACAACGGCGATTGCAGTCTGCGTCCGGCGACCTACAACAATAGCGCCAACAACAGCCAGTCCACGGATTCATTCAAGACGGCTGCCGGCCACTACCCGAACGGCGGCACGAGTTACTTTTCGGCGCCAGCTGTCGTGAACAATACGCAGCCCGGGTGGAGCACGACATCCACGGTTCCAACGCCCACGGCGCTTCCGGGCGTCCCGGGACTTGGCCGCAATGCGTTCATCGGGCCGCGCTACTCCGATCTGGACCTGGCAGCGACGAAGGCCTTCGGGTTGCCGACGATGAAGATCCTGGGCGAGGGCGCTCGCATCGAAATCCGCGCCAACGCATTCAACCTCTTCAACAAGGTGAACCTGGCAAGCGTTGACGCTAACATTCCGGATTCGACCTTTGGGCGCGCCAACAGCGCACTTGGTTCGAGGACGATTGAAGGCGAATTCCACTTCAAGTTCTGATTCTGGCCTCTCCATTTTCTCCCCGCTCTTACCGGGCGGGGAGATTTGAAACCTGAAGCCGTCGACGATGCGCCGCAGTTTCGGACGCTTGGCGGCGGCTCCTTTTTCAGGTTGCCATCAGCGACTTTCAGAATTGATATTGGCTACCGAGGTTAGATGCGGGGATCGGGCTCAGCTCGTGCAGCACGGGCGATTGTTGCAGCGGCAGCATTCCTGATCGCCACAATCTTCGCGTTTGAGTGCAATCGCGTGCACGCGCAATCCAGCGCATCGTCTGCGGATGCTTCCAGAACAGGATCGAAGACATTTCAAGCGGTGGCCAAGAGCGCCGATGAAGCCCGCGACGCAGGACGCCTCGACGTGGCGACCAAACTCTATCGCCGAGGGCTGGCGCTCAATTCGAGGTGGGCTGAAGGTTGGTGGTCGCTGGGAACGCTCTACTACGACGGCGACCGGTACGCCGAGGCGGATATCGCATTCGGAAAAGTTGTGGCACTCGATCCCAAGCAGGGAACGGCGCGCGCAATGCTGGGGCTATGCGAGTTTGAGCTGGGGCAGCCGGAGCGCGCGTTGAAGGATATCGAGGCAAGCAAGACGCTCGGAGTGCTCGAAGACAAGCAGTTGCGGGATGTTGTGATGTTTCACGATGGCGTGCTGCTGCAGAGGGCCGGACAGTTTGAGGCGGCTAAGGCTGCGCTTACGTTTTTGTGCCTGAATGGCGTGCGCAGCGGCGAATTGGCGGGAACGTTCGGTATGGTTGCGCTGCGCATGCGCGATGCTGCACCGCCCGATCCGGGCACGGAAGCGGGCCAGGTGGTGCAGCACATTGGCCGCGGCGCCTGCCTGAGCGGAGCCAAGGACTACGAGGCGGCGAAAACGGAATTCGAACAGGTGATCGCGCGAACGCCGCATTACCCGCTGGTGCACTATGCGTTTGGTTGCGAACTGGTGGATGCGCGCGACATTCCCGGAGCGATCAAGGAGTTCGAAGCGGAGATAGCGGAACAGCCAAAGAGCGTGCTGCCGCGGCTGCACATCGCGGTGGCGGAGTACAAGGTGGATTCCGCGGCAGGGCTCAAGTATGCGGAGGAGGCGGTACAACTGGAGCCGAATCTGCCGCTGGCGCACTACCTGTTCGGGCTGCTGCTGCTGGATACGGGCGCGTACGAACGGGCCGTGCCGGAGTTGGAGATTGCGCGCAAGGCGTTCCCGCATGAAGGGAGAATCGACCTCTCGCTGGCAACGGCATACGCGCACGCGGGTCGAACGCAGGACGCAGCGCGAGCGCGTGAAGAGTTTGCGCGCAAGAAGCAGGCGGAACAGAAGGCGGCCGAAGGTACGGTGGAGATTACAGACGCGATGGATGCGAGATCGAAGCAGTGAAATGAGAATGCTAAGACTTCGGCTCTTCGATCGTGAGGATCTGGTCCGCAGCGACGCTGGCGAGTCGCTGAACGGCGCGGCTGGGCCAGGTGATTTGGATTTCCTTGACGATGGTATTCGAGCCGAGGCCGAAGTGGACGCGTGGATCGCTGGAGCAGGCGTAGCCGACGGCGGTTGTCGCATCGTTCCACTGCGAGTGGCCGTCAGGCGTGGTGATCTTGATCTGCGCGCCAAGACCCATGCGGTTGCTGCGGGCGCCTACGAGGCGCAGGAGAAGCCAGTGCTGACCGGATGCGCCAATATTGCGGAAGAGCTTAATGGGCTCGTTGAGGCTGGAGACGACGGCATCGATGCGGCCGGTGTTGAAGATGTCGCCGAAGGCCGCTCCGCGATGGGCGCCGGGAATCTGGAAGCTGGGACCGGCGTCGGAACTGGCGTCTTGAAATTTGCCGTTGCCGAGATTGCGAAAGACGGAGTTGGGTTCGGGGTAGGCCTGGGCGGGGATGGCCTGCTGGATGTTGTCCATGACGTTGGCGCGGGCGACAAAGAGATCTTTCCAGCCGTCGTTGTCGAAGTCGAAAACGCCGGCGCTCCAGCCGGTCATGCGGTTGGTGAGCGGGCCGAGGCCGCTGGCAACGTTGGCATCGACGAAGATGCCGCCGCCCTGGTTGATGTAGAGTGGGAAGCCTTCGTGCTCGACGGCAGTGTGCCAGATGTCGGGAAGGCCGTCGTTGTTGATGTCGACGAAGTCAGCGCCCATGCCGGAGAGAGCGTTGCCGTCGGGCGAGTAGGCGACGCCGGCAGACACCGCGATTTCTTCGAACTTCTTTCCCCCAACATTGCGGAAAAGGAAGTTGGGCATGGTGTCGTTGGTGACGAATGCGGAGAGAAAGCCGTTGCCGTCGATGTCGGCGAAGGTCACGCTCATGCCCTTGCCGAAGGAGGCGTCGATGCCGGTTTCATGCGAAACATCAGTGAACGAGCCGTCACCGTTATTGCGATAGAGCGTGTTGTGGAGCGGCAGGTAGAGATTGGGATGGCAGTAGGCGCGCAGGCCTTCCTTGAGCGCGCAGTAGGGGTCCTTGTTGACCTCCCAGTGACAGTAGTTGACGACAAAGAGATCGAGCAGCCCGTCGTTGTTGTAGTCGAACCAGCCGGCGCCGACCGACCACATCTTTTTGCCATGAGCGTGCTCCCCGGCTACGCCGGCTTTCGTCGTGACGTCGGTAAACGTGCCGTCGCCGTTGTTGTGGAAGAGCTGGTTGCCTGTGACGTTGGCGAGGAAAATGTCGGCGTTACCGTCGTTGTCGTAGTCGCCAATGGCGACGCCCATGCCGTAGCCCGCGCCGGCTACACCCGCTTTTTCGGTCACGTCGGTGAAGGTGCCGTCGTGGTTGTTGCGGAAGAGGCGATTCCAGTAGGAGGGCGAAGTTTTCGTGAGCGACGGAATCTCGGCGCCGTTGACGCAGTAGATGTCGAGGAATCCGTCGTTGTTGTAGTCGAACAGTGCGATGCCGGCAACCATGGTTTCCGGTTGATTTTTGTTGGGTGTGGCGCAGTTGCGGGTGACGAAATGAAGACCGGCCTGTTGCGCAATCTCCTCGAAGCGGATGCCGAGGAAAGCAGGCGATGCCGCCGCCTGCGCCGGGAGAGACGAGAGGCGATGCGGCACAAGTGCGGAGGCGGTGACGGCGCCAATGGCCTGGATGAGGCGGCGGCGTTGAAGACTCGAGATCGGATTATCGGCCATGCGCAGGTGCGGGACTGCTGGGTGATGACGAAGTCAACATGCTCGCGGCGAGAGAGCAGTCTCCGATGCATACGGTGCAGCCGGACGGCTCGATCACAGACACCCCACTACTGTTATAGAACGATCGCGTGCGGAATCCCAGATGGAAAGAAAGAGAAGAGGGGATGACGATTAAAAGCCTGGCTGTATTTTTAGGATTGATGGTGGCGGCGGCCTGCTTGCCGGCAGGCGCGCAGTCGGTTTCGCAGCAGGTGACGATTGAGGCGAGAGCGGCAGGCCATCCGTTTCCGCACTTCTGGGAGCAGACGTTTGGTTCGGGACGCGCGATTCTAGCGCTGCGTGATAACTATCGCAAGGATCTGGCGGATGTGCATGACGAAATCGGAATGCGGTATGTACGATTTCACGCCATACTGCATGACGAAGTTGGGGTTTACGACGAGGACGATGCGGGGAATCCTGTCTACAACTTCACCTATGTCGACCAGATTTACGATGGGCTGCTGGAGCGCGGGGTAAGGCCGTTTGTAGAAATCAGCTTTATGCCGCGCAAGCTGGCATCGAATCCAAAGGCAATTCACCCGTTCTGGTACAAGCAGAACGTTTCGCCGCCCAAGGACTATGGCAGGTGGGATGCGCTGATGCGCGCATTTGCGCAGCATCTTGTGGCTCGGTATGGGATCGACGAGGTGGCGCAGTGGTACTTCGAAGTGTGGAACGAGCCGAATATCGATTTCTGGGCGGGCGACCCGAAGCAGGTTACGTATTTCGAGTTGTATGACCACACGGCGCGAGCGCTGAAGGCAGTGAATCCACGGCTTCGCGTGGGTGGACCGGCAACGGCGGCGGCCCATTGGGTGCCGGAGTTTCTGAAGCATGCGAGCGAACAGCATGTGCCGGTGGACTTCGTTTCGACACATGGATATGCGGATGATTCGGTCGAGGATATGTTCGGCACGCACGAAGACATTCCGATGCGCGACCGGGTGTGCCGGGCGATTGCGAAGGTGCACGGAGAGATCGGGGCATCGGCATCTCCGAAACTTCCACTGATGTGGACGGAATGGAATGTGCCTTCCTATGGGGAGTTGAATGCGCGCGACAACTGGTATGTGGGTCCGGCGCTGGCGCGCGACATCATCCAGTGCGACGGGCTGGTGACGATGATGTCGTATTGGACATTTGACGATGTTTTCGAAGAGAGCGGCGTGAAGACAACGCCGTTCGATGGCGGATTCGGCTTGATTGCACCGGGACGGATCAAGAAGCCAAGCTTTTACGATTTCGCGCTTCTGCATCGGCTTGGGGATGTGCGGCTCGCAAACGCCGCGGACAACCTGCTGGTGACGAGACGCGCGGATGGGACGCTCGTGGTTGCGGCCTGGAACCTGGTGGATATGGACAAGCTGGCGCAGGGATCAACGCTGACGCTTCACCTGCATTTCAAGGGCGTGTCGTCGCCGGCCGAGGTTTCAATTGCGCGTGTGGACGAGGAACACGGGAACCCGATGACGCTGTACAGGGCAATGGGAAGCCCGCGATATCCAACGTTGAAGCAGGTTACCGCGTTGAATGAGGCTTCGGCATTGCCGGCGCCGGAGAAGACGACGCTGACTGATGGACAGATGGATTTGACGTTGCCGGTGAACGGGCTGGCGCTGATTGAAATTAGGGATTCACACTGAAGCACTTTGACGAGGAGCCGCAAGACACGATGAAAAACCCAGAGAAAACAAAGAGATTCCGGCAATGGAAGGGCGCCAGAGCGAATTCACCGGCAGTGTGCGGCGTGTTTGCATTGGCCTTCGCACTTTTGGTCTGTGCGGCATTTGGCCAGGAGCGCGTCGCTGCGGCGGGACATGCCCCGCCATCGAATGCGCAACTGGCTTCGCCTGCGATTGAGAGGCGAGTGGATGCGCTTTTGAAGCAGATGACGCTGGAAGAGAAGCTGGGGCAACTGGTGCAGTACAGCGACAGCGGTTATGACGGTGAGGCACAGACGGCGGCAGAGTCGGCTGCCGCGCCGGGGAAAAATCCTTCGCCACACGACAAGGTGGATGCCATGGACCTGGTGTCGACAGGGCGACTGGGGTCGATGTTGAACACAGTGGGACAGGCGCGCACAAACGCATTGCAGCACGCGGCGGTGGAGAAGAGCAGGCTGCATATCCCGCTGATGTTTGGCGCGGACATCATTCATGGGTACAAGACGGTGTATCCGATTCCGCTTGGTCTCGCGGCGACGTTTGATCCGGAGCTGGTGACGGCACTTGCGCATATTTCGGCATCGGAAGCGCGGACCGGCGGGGTGGACTGGTTTTATTCGCCGATGGTGGATATTTCGCGCGATCCGCGGTGGGGGAGGACGCAGGAAGGCGCGGGCGAAGATGCCTATCTGGGAGCAGCCATGGCGCGGGCGTATATCCGCGGTTACCAGGGCGACGATCTATCCTCGCCGACCAGCGTGGCGGCGTGCGTGAAGCACTTTGCGGCGTACGGTGCGGCGGAAGCCGGGCGGGAATACAACACAACCGATATGTCGGAGAGCCGATTGCAGCAGGACTATCTTCCTCCGTACAAGGCTGCGGTGGAGGCGGGCGCTGCGACGATCATGAGTGCGTTCAATGCGCTCAATGGGGTTCCAGCATCGGCGAACCGATACCTGCTGCAGAATATATTGCGTGATCGCTGGGGATTCAATGGGTTTGTGGTGAGCGATTACACGGCGGTGATGGAGTTGCGGAATCATGGCATTGCGCTGGATGCGGCAACGGCTGCGCGCAAAGCGATTACGGCGGGAGTGGACATCGACATGATGTCGCACTACTACGATGCGGAGCTGCCGGTCCTGGTCAAGTCGGGACAGGTTCCGATAAGTGTTGTGGATGAGGCAGTGCGGCGCGTGCTGCGCGTCAAGTTCGCGATGGGACTGTTCGAACATCCGTATGCGGAGGGGAAGGAAGTTACCTCAGCGGTCGCAGAGCACAGGCCGCTGGTGAGAAAAGCTGCCGAAGAAGCGATCGTGCTGTTGCAGAACAGGGCGATCGAAGGCGGATTGCCGCTGCTGCCTTTGGCGGAGAGTGTGAAGAAAATTGCGCTGATAGGGCCGCTTGCCGATAACAGCACGGAGATGACGGGATCGTGGGGCGGCGGCCGACGCGATCCGGATGTTGTTACGGTGAAAGACGCGCTGGAGGCACGGGCACGTCAGACGGGCGGATCGGTCACGTATGCGAAGGGCACCGAGATTCTGGGCGATTCCGAGGCAGGGTTTGCCGGGGCAGTGGAGGCGGCGAAGGAAGCGGATGTAGCTGTGCTGGCGCTGGGTGAATCGAGCGAGATGAGCGGCGAAGCGGGATCACGCGCGCATTTGAATTTGCCGGGCAACCAGGAGAAGCTTCTGGAGGCCGTGGCGGCAACGGGACGGCCGATTGTTCTGCTGGTTTTTTCAGGCCGTCCGCTGGTGCTTGACTGGGCGGCACAGCATGTTCCGGCAATCATGGAAGCGTGGTTTCCGGGCACAGAGGCGGGAAACGCGATTGCCGATTTGTTGTATGGGGATGCGGCGCCGAGCGGAAAACTTCCGATGAGTTTTCCGCGTGCTGTGGGGCAGGAACCGCTCTATTACAATCACTTTCCGACGGGGCGCCCTCCAGTGGGGCTTGATCTTTCGCAGCCGCCGGGCGGGGACTCGCGTTTCTTCTCGCGGTACATTGACGTTCCGAACGATGCGCTGTTTCCGTTTGGGTACGGGCTGAGCTACACGCAGTATGCGTATTCGGATGTTGCGGTTTCGCGCGGATCGGTGCCGTATGCAGAGGCCGCCCGGAGCGGAATGCGCGATCTTGTGACGGTAACGGCGACGGTTCGCAACACCGGGAACCGTGCTGGTACCGAAGTGGTGCAGTGCTATGTGCGCAACCTGGGGGCAAGCCTGGAGGAGCCGGTGCGCAGTCTGGAAGGATTTGAGAGGGTAACGCTGAAGCCGGGCGGGTCAAGGCAGGTGAGGTTCAAACTGGGGTTTCCGGAGCTGTCTTTTTATAACAATGCGGGAGAGGCAGTAATCGAGAAGACGGACTATACGGTGTGGGTCGGGGGAAGTTCGCTGGCAACGGAGCATGCGGAGTTTCGCATTGTTCCGTAGTTGAAGACGGCGCCGGGCAGCGCCGACCGACGGTGAGTGCGCGATGATCCAGCCGCGGTCAGACGCCTAGTCGATGAAATAGCCGATGTCGGTGAGGACGGTGTCGTTCAGATCGACGCCCAGCAGCTTGGCGCCGAAGGGGGTTCCGAGGTCCTTTTCGAAGTTCTGCAGGACATAGGCGGGCAGATCGGTTTGCCGCCGGAGCAACCGCAACAGGGCTGCGCTATCGGTTGGACACTCGTAGTCGCCTGGCAATCCGCAAGCTGGGCGGATGGTCAGCGAAAGGGGAATCGTTCCAGGGCCTGGCTGGAAATGGTCGACGGGCCGGGTAATAAGATTCACTCGCATGCGGGAATAGTGACACCGGTCTGTGGAAGGCTCAATGGTACCGATGGGTCATTGGCGAGACCAATCGGGGGAAACGGCCGAATCGTTGAAATTCGACCGTTACGAAAGAATGCAATCTGTATTAGTTTCCTGTTCCGCTGAATCGGAATGACTTGTCGGGGTAGGGCGGGTGCTGTGGCACGGGCCGTGGATCCGCTTTGATCTCCTCTTTCAGCAATTTGATCGCCGCCTGGAGTTGGTCGTCATTGCCGCTGAATGTGGAGTGAGGCAGGTTATCGACCAGGATATCGGGGTCAGTGCCGTGTCCTTCGATGAGCCATTTGCCGTCGGGCCCGTACACGCCCAGTTCGGCGGCAGATGCGATTCCGTTGTCAGCCTGGGTGTTGTCGAAACTGAGCCAGACCTCACCACCCCACGTCCGCATGCCGATGACTTTGCCGAGTTTGAGACGTTTGAAGCCTTCAGTGAACGCTTCGCCGTCGGAAGCGGTCTGCTGGTCGCAGAGTACAACAATGTGTCCGCGAAATGCGTCCTGCATGTTCCAGGAGGGGTTGCCAACGCGAGGCTGAAAGTAGAACCACGCCTGGCGCAGTAGCTTGGCGAGCAGCCACGAATCGATGTTGCCGCCATCGTTATGGCGAACGTCGATGATCAACCCCTGGCGGTCGAAGACGGGATAGAATTCGCGCGCCCATTGATCGATATCGCCGGAGCCCATGGCCTGGAGGTGGACATAGCCGATGGTGTGGTTCGAAGCCGAGTCGACCGTGAGACGGCGGGAGTATTCCCACTCCGCGTAGCGCAGGCGCGCATCATCCTGTTCCTTGATGGGGACAACGAGCACGTCACGTATGGCGCCTGAGCTGGACTTGACGCGAAGCAGGACCTGGGCTCCGGCCTTTCCGCGCAACAAGGCGCGCTCGTCGGTTACGCCAAGCAGGTCTTCGCCGTCGATCGAAACGATAACCTCGCCTTCGCGGACAAGTGATTCAGGGCGGGCGAAAGGAGGAGCCTGATTGGGCAGGTCGGGATCATGCAGATAGATATGGTCCACAAGAAAGCCGCCGGCTTTCTCATCACGGCGAAGCCGCGCGCCGAGGGAAGCGATTTCCACCTGGTCAGCCGGCTTTCGTGCGTCACCGCCGACAACGAACGTGTGCAGTACGGAGAGTTCGCCGACCATCTGGGCTATCACGAGATTCAATTCATCGCGACTTGCGACGCGGTCCACCAGCGGAAGGTAGCGGTCGCGCATGGCGACCCAGTCGACGCCGTGCATGTTGCGATCGTAAAAGAAGTCGCGCTCGAGACGCCACGCATCGATGAATAATCCGCGATACTCGTCAACGGGCTTGGTGGAGAAGGACCAGCCAGCCAAATTGATGGAGGATTTTGCGAGGGCTTTTGGATCGGCCAGCGCGGCGGGCTTTACGTCTGAATCGAAGATGAAGAAGTCATCTGCTTTGCGGACCAGCAACTTCTTGCGATTCTCTGAGATCTCAAAATTCTTCACGTCCGACATCACGGTGTCGACGTCATCGCCCTTGTTTGCCACGTCAAGGCACTGCACAGCGAGATGCTTTTGGGTGTTGTCAGGATCGCTGAGCCAGCAGAGACGTTTTTCGGTGGCCTGAAGGTTGCCATAGTTGCCGGGAGGCGCGGAAACCTCGCTGAGCCTGAGCGCCATGTCAGTGAAGTCGATCTTGACTTCCGGAATGCTCTTTTCGTCTTTCTTCCGATCTTTCTTTTCGTCGCCGGATTTCTTTGCCGCATCTGTGGGCTTCGCGGCATCGCTCGGCTTGTCGTCTTTTGATTTTTCTTCCGGCTTCTTTTCTTCCGGTTTCTTTTCGTCCGGCTTATCAGCACCGTCGGGATGCAATTCGTCGGCAGGCAGGAACGGGGAGCGCAGATCGGGAACGAGCGCCAACTGGTAGATCTTTACCTGGTGATCGAAGAAAGGATCGGGCTGGCGCGATCCCCAGGGCGACTCGACGGTTGTCTTGAGCATGCGATCGGAGAGGAAGTAGAGCCATTTGCCATCGGAACTCCATGTGGGGCTCACGCTGTTGTAACGGTCGGAGGTGATTTCCCTGGTTTCGCCGGAATCGACGTTGAAGACCTTGATCTGGAGAAACTGGTTGTCGGCCCCTTGAACGAAGGCGAGCCACTTGCTGTCAGGAGACCACTGAAGGTCGCCGAAATCGCCCATCATGGATTGTGCGATCAGCTTTTCCTTTTTGGTTTTGGTGTTGAAAAGCCAGAGATGTTCATCCTTGTCGTGGTGGGCGAGCCAGTTGCCATCCGGCGAGACAACACCGTCCAGGCGGAGGACGTGTGCATCGTTGGTCCATTGCTCGGGTTTGCCTTCGGCGTTTGCCGGGAATTTCCAGAACTCGGTTTCGCCAGTCTCGGTGGAGAGGGCCAGGATGCTTTTGCCGTCGGGCAGGAAGCGCGCTTCGCGAAAACGGATGGCGGAGTTGGCGGCGACCTTAACGATGCGGCCGCTTCTGACGGGAAGAGTGAATACCTCGCCGCGCGCGGTAAAAACGGCGCTCGCGCCATCGGGAGAGATGTGGACGGCCGTGAGGTAGTCGATCGGTTTCTTTACCCAATGCTCGCGAAGCTGGTCGAAATCGGAGGTGAGGGTGATGGGAATGATCTCTTCATGGCCGGACTTCAAATCGAGGAGCCACAAATCGGCGCCGCATGCGTAGACGATGCGCCCCTCATCGATGGAGGCCGCCGAGATGTCGAAGATGCGCTGGTGACTTTCCTGCTTGAGGTTGTGTCCCTCTTCGTCCATGGAGAAGAGGTTCATGATGCCATCGCGATCGGAAAGGAAGTAGACGCGGCCGTTCCAGAACATTGGGTGAGAGGAAGCGCCTGGCCAGTCGGAGGTGAGGGAAACTGCTTCATCGTGGCCGTCGAACTTCCAGATGTTTTCGGCGGTGCCGCCCTTGTAGCGCTTGGTTTCGCTGGGCTGCTTGAACCAGCGTGTGAAGAAGATGTTGTGGTCATCGGGCGAATAGGCGGCTTCAGCAGCTTCGGCCAGGGGAACGATTTCTCTTGCGCCAACGCCATTCACCAGGACGAGTTCGCTTCCGGGCAAAGTTGCGTAGCGCGATGTGGTGATCATGAGACGGCCGTCGGGCGCGAATCCAGCGGGCACGGAGCCGCCATCCCAGGTGCGGCGTTCGGGGAGTCCGCCATCAACGGGCATGGTGTAGACCTCGGTTGGACCCTCGAAGTCAGCGCTGAACGCGACGGTTTTGCCATCTGCCGAAAGAAAGGCGTGCGATTCCACGCCGGGATCGGAAGTGAGGCGCCGAGCAACGCCACCGGACACACCGACAACCCACAGATCGCCCTCGGATGTGAAGACGATGCTTTCGCCGCGAACCGCCGGGTAGGTGTAATAGCCGCGATGGATGGGCGCGGCGTCGGCTGCGTGCGCGATTGAAGTTGAGGCTGAAATCAACGCGATGAGGACTGGGAAGATTCTTGCGAAACTCCAGTTGGCAAATGGACTCTTCATTGTTCTATCCACCCGAAATATGTTTGACGGCGGGAACAGCGGGAATGACCTTGCGCGCGAACGCACGGCGATTCAAAGAGTAGGTAAAACTGAGTACGAATGATACTACGGGAGGGCTTAAAGGGAGGCTGGTTTTGTCGTCAAACGGAAAGGGCGCGTACGAGCAAGAATTGGCAGCGATCTATCGTGACTCTCCGCTGTTTCGCAATTTGCGCGACACGCCCAAGCTCGAGGGAAAGTGCGGCTTGTGGGCGCAAATCGCCGCGAAATGGGCGACAATTACAAGTGCGGGAAGAAATGAGGAGAAAGCCATGGCGATTCAGATTGGCGCAAAGCCCGACCGCGGTTTCGATGACCCGATCGGCATGCTCAAAGACTGCCACAGAAGAATCGAGAGCTTCCTCGGCATTCTATGCGTTGCGGTTAATCGCGCACAGGGCAGATCACTAACCGACGAGGAGCGCAACGCGGTACAGGCTGCACTGCAGTACTTCAGAACCGGCGGGCAGCGGCACACCGCGGATGAAGAAGAATCCCTCTTTCCCAGACTGCGCAAATCCGATGCGAAGGCGTTCGAGGAAATCGATCGGCTTGAGCATGACCATCGTGAGGCGAACGATCTGCATGGATCGGTCGAGCGACTATATTCAATCTGGATAGAATCCGGCGGATTAGGATCGACGGAAACACAGGAATTGCTTTCCGAAACCGCGCGCCTTAAGAAGCTTTATTCCGACCATATTCAGGTAGAAGAGACAGTTGTCTTTACTCGCGCGAGCCAGGTGCTCGACAGCCGTGCGATCTTCGCGATCGGGACTGAATTTCGATTCCGGCGGAAATAATATTGCGGGTTTTCACTTCATAGAACTCCGAATGACCAAAGTCGCTGCGAAAAGCCGCAATAGAGTGGGAATGCAGTCGCTTCACAGATTGCCGATGGTTTACTGCAGTCGTCTCCTGCATCCGCAGGATTCGCGGAGAATCAGCGAGACCGGAAGGACAGTCCGGAGACAGGGGCCGTTGAATTCGCCATTGATTCTTTGCAAGAGCAGCCTGGCTGATATGTTTCCCAGTTCCGCGGCGGGCTGACGGATCGTGGTGATTGGAGGCGTCACCAAAGTGTAAAAATCAACATCGTCGAAGCCCACGAGAGCGATATCTTTGCTCATTTCAATCTTCATTTCTTTGAGGGCTTCAATAACCCAGATCGTGGAGGCATTGTTAGCGGTGAACAACGCTTCAGGGCGATTGCGGGATGAGAACAACTCCGATAGAGCGGTTCTGGCAGACCCCTGGCTGGATAGCGGAACCTCTTTCTCGCGCGGCAGTTTCGCCCGATGCATCGATTCCCGATAGCCGGCGATTCGTTCTTTCATAGTCAGCAAATGCGAATTAGCAGCAAGGCAAGTGATCCTCTTATATCCGTGCTGGATGAGATGTTCGACCGCCATCATTGCGCCGACTTTGTTTTCAACCCGGACTGAGTCTGTCGTGGCGACTTCAATTGGGCGATCAATCGTAACGATGGGAAGAGATCCCGCAGCCAGCGGCTTCAGATACCTGTTTTGGGCGTCCACCGGAACCAACAGGATGCCATCAACGGGTTGATGAGTCATCATCTCCACTTGCGCGGCTTCGAGAGACGGATCTCCATCTGAAGCTGCCAACCATACAAGATAGCCACTCTCTCTGGCGGTCTCCTGTACAGCGTGGATAACCACTGAGAAGAAGGTGTCCGCTATGTCAGGAACGATGAGTCCGATCGATCGGGATAACTGGCCGGTGAGCATGCGCGCTGCGTGATTGGGGCGGTAGTCGAGCTTGCGAATCGCAGCCCGCACTTTCTTGGAGGTCGCTTCGGAGACATAGGGATGTCCGTTAATCGTCCTCGAGACGGTCATCGGTCCAACTCCGGCTGCCCGTGCGACGTCTACGAGAGTTGCCCGTTTTGGACGTGTCGAATTAACTTTACGGGCCTTGGTGCGCCCGCGATTACTGGTGATAGGAGCCAACATTGGATTCCAGCGATTCGGAGGGGACATTTTATTCCTAATGAATGTCCGTTTGCTAACACAAAATTAACAATATTTCTTGACGAGTTAGCACTAACCCGAATAGTCTTTGGCGCTATGATTACGCAACCAGTATGATAGCGCACTCATATTGCGAGCAGGTCTGAATTCCCCAGGGCCGGAGTCGTCTGACACGGGACGGCTAACAAAGGAACATTTTCAAAAGAGGAGGCCAAATGTTGAAACATTGGTGGATGCGAAGGTTAGTTTCTAAAACTCTCTGTGCAGTATTGATCTTCGTCCTGTTCTCGGCATGGGCATTGGCCCAGTCAGACAAGGGAACAATCGGGGGGTTTGTCAAAGACTCCTCGGGGGCTGTGGTGCCGGGTGCAACGATTGTCCTGACCAACGAGGCAACGGGTGAAACTCATCAGGCGACCGCGGATTCGCAGGGCCATTACACCGTTACCAATTTGACCGCGGGGAGCTACACCCTGTCTGCGACAGTAAAGGGCTTCAAGAAATATGTCAGCAACCACAACACGCTGGGCGCGAATACTACGCTGTCTTTGGACGCACCCCTGACCATCGGCGCAATGAGTGAAGAGGTGACTGTATCAGCAACCGCCGAGGTGTTGCAGACAGAGTCAGCCGCGGTACAGGCTGAGATTACGGGCAAGCAGGTCAGCGATCAGGAACTCAACGGGCGCAATCCGCTCTACATGGGGGCACTGGTTCCGGGTTTGCGCAGCGGCTCGACGCTGGGCGACTTTAACTTCGCGGTTGGCGGTGGAAATCCGTTCCAGATCAACGGTTCTCGCGTGCAGGATACGATGGTGACCTTTGACGGAGCTCCGGCCGTTCGCACCCGTGGCAACGGCGCCATCATCGGCGTCGCGAGCGTCGATGCGACCCAGGAGATGCAGATCATCACTACGGACTATCAGGCGGAGTATGGCGACGCGGCGGGTGGCCAGATTCGCGTTGTGACGAAGAGTGGAACCAGGGACTTCCACGGTTCGGCGTATGAATATCTGCGCAACTCGGCAATGAATGCCAATACCTGGGTTCGCAATCAGTCTCCTTCGACAAAATTCGCTCCGCCCTACCGATACAACAACTTTGGATTCACATTTGGCGGACCAGTCTGGATTCCGAAGATGGGGATGGACAGGTTCCGGAACAAGTTCTTTTTCTTTGTGAACGAAGACTGGATTCGCTACCGCTTCACCGATTCGCAGACGCAGGCCGTTCCTACCGTAAAAATGCGCACCGGCGACTTCAGTGAATTCTTGAGTCCCAATCCGTGGCTCTCCGGCGTGCACCAGATTTACGATCCGGCGACGTGCACGGCGGTTGGAAATGCCGGCTGCGTGCCTTTTGACGGCAATATCATTCCCCCTGGCAGGCTCAGCGCGAACGGCCTGGCAATATTGAATGCGTATCCGGCGCCTACGCCCGGATATCTTTCGGGAACTCAGAACTGGATTGCCCAGGCTGCGCATCCCATCAACCAGCGAAAGCAAGTCATCAATGTCGATTGGATTGTCAACGACCGGCACAAGTTGGAGTTCGTCCGTCAAAACGCGACCTACAACGAGTATCAGCCGTTCGATCAAGGTTCAGGTTTGACCGGGAAGTACTTCATCCGTCCGAACCAGACCAACGTATTGTCATGGACCTGGACGATTTCGCGGACGATGATTAACGAGGCTCGTGCGACGCTCAGCCTCGATAACGTCTATATTCCCGTGAACACGGCCCTTGCGGGATTCAACCGGACATCGCTGGGAATCACCTTTCCGTATATATTCCCGGCAGCACAAAAGGCCCAGCCTGACAAGATACCCACCGCTTCAGTGCAAGACAGCTTCTACAGCCTGGCTGGCGGTCCCTACCCCTCGCACTCGGATGGTCCCATCTTAACGGCGTCGGATAGTTTGACGAAGGTGTGGGGGAATCACACGCTCAAGGGCGGCTACTACCTGAATATCTCCGGAGAGAAAGACAACGACCAAATCAACGTTGCCACCGTTCCTGGAGGCGCAAGCAACCAGAACGGCACGTTTGTCTTTACGGATAACCGCAACGGATTA
Organism: Occallatibacter sp.; assembly: GCF_049582745.1. Taxonomy (GTDB): domain Bacteria; phylum Acidobacteriota; class Terriglobia; order Terriglobales; family Acidobacteriaceae; genus Telmatobacter. Next base: position 5,989 of record NZ_JBAUUO010000122.1, on the reverse strand, counting down.
GGCGCTACGACTGGCGTCAGCATGGCCAATCTGGCGATGGGCATCGCCGACAACTATACCGAAATCGGCCAGAGGTCCTATACCTATTGGCGTGGCCTAATGGACGAGTTCTTTGTCCAGGATTCGTGGAAGGTAAACAGCAAGCTTCATCTCGATTACGGCGTGCGTATTTCCATCCTGAATCCTTACACACCGGCGTGGGGAAATGCAGATTACTTTGACCCTGCATCCTACAGCGCAAACAACGCGCCCATCGTGAATCCGGCCACGGGTACCGTGACGCTTGGGACCGGCAATCCCTACAACGGCATCGTGATCCCCGGCTACGCCTCGTTCCCGAGTTCAGCGGCGAAGCACGGTGTGCTTGGCGCTGAACCCAACCCCACAGATTGCGACGGTTCTTCATGCAGCGCCCTGTTTGCTCCTAACCTGCATAAGGGCTATGTCAACACCTCGCATAACTATCAACCGCGCATTGGTATTGCCTATCAACTGACGGCGAACACTGTGGTTCGCGCAGGAGTCGGCAATTTTGCGACACGCATGGGTCTGCTGGACAACGTCTTCCCGGGCGGTAACTCGCCCTTTCAGCCATCCGTGACGGTCAATCCAGCGTCCGGCGTAAACGACATGGTCGACAACCCGGGAAGCAGCCTGGCCACCGGTCTTGCTGCCCCTCTCCAGATCAGCACCCTGAATCGGAAGTTGAAGTCCCCGCAACGTTGGAACTGGAACTTCACGGTGGAACGCCAGACCATATGGAAATCGATGCTGTCGCTTGCCTATGTCGGTGGCCGCGGTCTTTATAACTGGCGGGTCTTTGACATCAATCAACCGCAAGTTGGAGCCTTGGCCCAGAACCCGGGTAAGAACGTGAACTACCTGCGTCCGTATCTTGGGTTTGCAGCCATCCAGCAGGAACAAAGCAACGGAAGTTCGCGGTACAACTCATTCCAGCTTGGATGGAACCGTCCGTTCGCAAACGGTTTCCTGGTCGGCGTAGCGTATACGCTGTCAAAGAGCATGGACAACGGCTCGAACTATCGCGATATCCTTCCCGATTCCTATGACACCACCGGTCTGTGGGGTCCTTCGGAATACGATAACCGCAACGCTCTGGTGATCAACTTCCTGTACGCATTGCCGTTCTTCAAGAACCAGAATCAGCTTGCGGGCAAACTGATGGGCGGCTGGCAGTTGAGCGGGAACTTTCAATTCCAGAGCGGTGTACCGTGCGGAATCGGAACAGGCAATGACATTGCCGGTGTTGGAGAGGTCGGGAGCTTTGGCTGCGGCAGTGAGGGCCAGTTCTGGACGATGACCGGGAAGCCAAAGTTGTTGAAGAACTTTGCTGGATACGCGGGTCAGACCGGCAAATGGTTCGCAACAACCAATCCAGATGGCTCAGCCATCTTTACGGCTCCGCCTGCAGACACCTTCGTCCACGAGTCAGGTGTTCGCAACTCCGTATATCAACCGGGATTCCAGAATTGGAATCTCAATATGAAGAAGAAATTTCCCATTACCGAGAAAACCGGCTTCGAGTTCAAAGTGGATGCGTATAACTTTATCAATCATCCCAACTGGGCGGGTCCGAACTTGAACCCGACGGCCGGCACATTTGGCAGAGTTACCTCAAAAACCACGAGCAACCCTCGTCAATTGCAAGCCGGATTGTCGTACTCGTTCTAGGTTGGCAAAGATAGAGCAAACCCCATGCGTGTGCCGCACGCGTGGGGTTTGTTCTTATGGCAATTACCTCAAACCCGCGCCCTCCGTGCAACATCGGTGTGGCTGGACGGCCTCCCCATGACACGATTTTCACGCTCGCTGGCTGCACCCCGAATGGGCTGCCATCTTCTTCGATCCATCAGCTTTGCAGCGGCGGTCGCCGCTTGTTCGTTGCCCGTCGCGGCGCAGACGATGAAGGCGCCGGATATTACCCAGACGCCGACGTTGTATGTAGTGCCATACGCGCATCTCGATACGCAATGGAGATGGGAATTTCCGCAAACGATAAGCGAGTATCTGTTGAAGACCATGCGGGTGAATTTCGATTACATCGACAAGTATCCGCACTACGTCTTCAACTGGACGGGGGCGAACCGTTATCGGCTCATGAAGGAATATTTTCCAGCCGATTACGCGCGGATGCAGCAGTACGTCGCTGAGGGCCGCTGGTTTCCGGCGGGATCATCGATTGAAGAAGGAGACGTCAACCTTCCGAGTGCGGAAGGGATCTTCCGTCAAATCCTTTACGGCAATGAATACTTTCGAAAAGATTTCGGCAAGGCAAGTACGGAGTACATGTTGCCTGACTGCTTTGGATTTCCTGCGTCTCTACCCAGCATTCTGGCGCACGCGGGCTTGAAGGGATTCTCAACGCAAAAACTCAATGCACAGTGGCAGCCCGCGCCGAAGATTGGCGGCCCCGATTCTCCCGAGCACACGCCGGAAGGGATCCCTTTCAATGTGGGAGTGTGGGTGGGCCCCGATGGGAAGGGAGTAGTTGCCGCTCTGAATCCCGAAGGCTACGGCAGCAATGTATACACCGACCTTAGCAAGGAACCTGCGTCGCCCCCGTCTGCGTCTGCTCCGCAGTTGACCAGCGAGGAAAGAGCGCGGCTCACGCCACAGCAGGCAAATGCAGCTGCGCGTCGGCGGCCGATGGAGCAGGACTGGTTAAAGCGCATCGAGCTGGATGGCAAGGTGACCGGCATATTTGCCGATTACCACTATGTCGGTACGGGCGACACAGGCGGTGCTACCCAGGAATCAACCGTGAAGCTTTTGGAAGCCATCGTTACGAAGAGCGAGACCGTGCTGCCGTCATCTCCTAAATCGGCCCTTGCAATGGGAGAGACACCGAAATCGGAGGCGACCGGATCAGAAGTGAGGGTCGGTGATGGGCCAGTGCATGTTATCGAATCCGCTGCGGACCAGATGTTCAACGACATTACGCCCGCAATGGCATCGAGGTTGCCGAAGTACCGAGGTGATCTTGAGTTGATCAATCACTCTGCAGGTTCGCTGACATCCGAGGCGTATCACAAGCGGTGGATTATCAAGAATGAGTTGCTTGCCGATGCAGCAGAGAAGGCGTCGATCGCTGCAGCATGGATGGGAGGTCGCACCTATCCGCAGCAACGCCTCAATGAAGCCTGGATGCTGGAATTGGCTGGACACTTCCACGACACCGGCGCGGGAACAGCAACACCCCGCTCTTATCAATACGCCTGGAACGACGACATCATTGTGGCAAACCAGTTTGCCGGTATCTTGACCGACGCGACCGAAGCGGTTGCTTCCGGGCTCAATACCGAAACCGCGGGAACGCCTATCGTCGTCTTCAATCCTCTCAATATCGCGCGCGAAGATGTTGTTTCAGCCAACGTCGAGTTTCCACACGGAACCCCGAAGGCCGTTCGTGTGAATGATCCCGAAGGTCGAGAGGTACCGTCGCAACTTGAAGGCGGTCAGGTCATGTTTCTGGCCAAGGCTCCTTCTGTTGGATACGCCGTTTACAGCGTGCTGCCTGTCGAGGCGTCCCGCGGCCACTCAACACTCAAAGCAACGAACTCGTCGATTGAGAATGCTCGCTATCTGGTACGTCTGAATGAACAGGGGGATGTCTCCGGCATTTATGACAAGGATCTGAAAAAAGAACTACTCGCGGCGCCAATCCGGCTCGCTATCTCGAACGACGCGCCGAAGGTTTACCCAGCCTGGAATATGGAATTCGAACAGGAGCAGGCACCGCCACGCTCTTATGTGGGTGGGCCGGCCCAGATTCGGATCAAGGAGAATGGTCCGGCTCGAGTCTCTCTCGAGGTAACACGCGAGACAGAAGGTTCGAAGTTCGAACAGACAGTCAGCCTTTCGGCAGGAGACGCCGGAAATCGTGTCGAGTTTGGCAACGCTATCGATTGGAAAACTCTTTCCGCAAATCTGAAGGCAACGTTTCCGCTGAGCGCTTCAAATGAGAATGCTACATACAATTGGGATATCGGCACGATTCAAAGGCCCAATGCTCAGGAGCGACAGTTCGAGGTCGCTTCTCACCGCTGGATTGATCTAACCGACAAGACCGGTACTTTCGGGACAACCGTTCTCACCGATTGCAAGAACGGCTCCGACAAGCCCAATGACAACACTCTTCGATTGACGTTGCTACGGTCACCCGGAATGCAGCCTCCGCCCAACGGACGCCCGCAGGCATACACCGATCAGGCTAATCAGGATTGGGGTCACCACGAATTTGTGTTTGGACTTGCGGGCCATAGGGGCAGTTGGCAACAGGCCCAGACGGACTGGCAAGCATATCGGCTTAACGATCCTTTGATCGCTTTCCAGACCACGAAACATGCTGGATTACTTGGGAAGAGCTTTTCGCTTGTTCATTTGAGTAATTCGCGAATTCGCGTGCTTGCGCTGAAGAAGGCGGAGGCGGGTGACGACCTAATCCCGCGCATGGTGGAACTCGATGGGAAGGCACAACAGGGCGTTCGCGTCTCCTTCCCGAGTTCTCTTGCAGCCGCCCGGGAGGTTGACGCCCAGGAACGACCCATCGGATCGGCAATCGTTAACGATGGCTCATTGGTGACTTCGTTTACGGCTTATCAGCCACGCACGTTTGCGTTGCGTCTCAATGCACCGCAAGCGAAGCTCGCCGCGACCCAATCGAGCCCCATCGCGCTTCACTATGATCTCGCCGTTGCGACAAACGACGATACAAAGAGCGATGGCGGCGGCTTTGATGGCAAGGGCAGTGCAATTCCAGCGGAGATGCTGCCAACGACGATCGAATATCACGATGTACAGTTCAAGCTGGCGCCTTCCAAGACAGGCGCGCCGAATGCGATTGTCGCCAGAGGGCAGACGATTAAACTGCCTGCAGGCCGCTACAACCGCGTTTACCTGTTGGCAGCTTCTGCAGATGGTGACCAAAATGCCGCTTTTCTCATCGGCGACCGGAAAATCATGTTAAATATTCAAGACTGGAGCGGATTCATCGGACAGTGGGATACGCGTCTTTGGAAGAATCAGTCAGAGCGTGACTGGGCAATCTCGGCAAATCACGCCGCCTGGCCGCCGGCGGACGAGCAAGAGCGAGAGAAGCGCCCAATTTCGCCTCGTTACCCGGAAGACTACGTTGGCCTCAAGCCGGGCTATGTGAAGACCGCGGCGCTGGCATGGTATGCCTCACATCAACACACACCTGAGGGACTGAATCAGCCTTACCATTATTCCTATCTATTTGCCTATTCAATTGCGCTGTCATCCGGCGAACGAACCCTTACCCTCCCGGACAACGATAAGATCCGTATTCTCGCAATCTCGGCCGCAGAGGAGACTCCGGATCTATTTCCTGCGCAACCTCTTTATGACATTCTCAACGAAGCCGAGCCCACCCGTTCTTCGACGACAAAGTCTCGATGAAGATATCCGGGCAGTATGGAGATTTGATATGCAATTTCTCCCGATGCGCGGTGCCTGCTTTCTTGTTTTGGTCACAGCGGCTCTCGTCCACGCGCAGAATTCGTCGGAGGTCGATCCGATGCTTGGCGCAGACAAAGGCGGCAATGTTTTCGTGGGGCCAACACTTCCCTTTGGGATGGCGAAGCCGGGACCGGACTACGGAGATAATGAAGGCAATGCCGGATGGGAGGCGAGCGGCGCCCTGAACGGCTTCTCGCAGTTGCATGTTTCGGGCACAGGAGGCGGGCCGAAGTATGGCAACATCCTGGTGCAGCCTATGAAGGGCAAGGCCGATCCTGCAGAGCCACCTTCGATGTCAGAGAGATAGAGGAAGGTAATCCGACTCGCTACCCATATCTATTTTTCCGAGAACCGACTTATCGGTCTAGTGTAGCGTCTCATGCAGATCGTCTTTTATTGAGCGTGGTCTGAGCACGGGTGACCTTTTCCAGGATGTCGTTTGCCTTTGCGGTCCAGATGAAGGGCTTTGGTTTTTGGTTGTGGTGGTCGA